>NZ_JACVPN010000001.1 GCF_018881855.1 Polynucleobacter sp. MWH-Berg-3C6
CCATAGATTGTGTACAAGTTTGTACGCTTGCTTAGCCAGTAATTTCCACCTAACTGATAGCCAATAATGTTAGCAGTAGGTGCGCCAACTCCATATGAAGTGTAGCGACCGTTACCAACAGATGCCCAACCTTCAATGGTTGGTGTAATGAAGCTACGTACACCAATTTCTTGAGCTGAACGCTTAAGGAATAGGCTAGGATTGTTGTCCGCCTGAACTTTGCGGTTTACCCAACCAGCGTAGGCCTTCAAAATACCAAAGTCATAGCTTCCTGTGATCAAAGCTTGTCCATCAATAACGTTATTACCCTGTGTACCTGATCCCCAAGCTGCTGGGGTAGTTGTATAGGTTGCTGCGCCACCTACTGGAGCCTCGGAATGGAACACTTGGTATGAAGCCTGGATATTTGCTTTTTGAATATTCCAATCCAAAGCACCCATCCAGCCAAACTGGTTAGAGTTTCCACCATTAGTAGCAGATGTTCTAGTGGAATCTTGATTACTCAAGACAGCGCCAAGTTTAGCTTGTACGCCAGCCATTCTATCGGAACGAGCGGTAATCGTGTTTGTGGTTCTATTGGTAAATGCGCCATAAGCAGAACCGTTAAGTGCTGCAGTAGCAGTGGAAGGAACAGAGGCACTATTAAAGAAAGCGCCGTCAGTTGTAGGAGCTAACATGCTACCTAAAGTTTGATTCAACTGACCAGTAGTGTTACTACCAGCTTGTTCCCAGTTAAAGGTGTTTTGTGTACCAATACGTACATCAACCAAACCTTTTTTAACTAAACCAACATATGCTTGACGAGTGTTGAAAACCTGATTTGGTGATCCAGCGTTTGAACCTGAACTAGCTGTAGGAGCTGCAATTGTTTCGCCAGAAGCGTTCGAACCAGCATTACCGGCAGGTTGGATACCTAACTCATATACAAAGTTTGCTGAAGTACCGCCACCAAGATCTTCAGTGCCACGGAAACCAATACGGCTGCCAGATTCCATACTGTTGCTGATACGGCTAACGTTTTGCTTGTTAGTGGCGGTGGCACTAGTGAAGCTAGCACTACCATTGGTATAACCAACATCCATAATTCCGTAAACAGTCACTGAGGACTGAGCTTGAGCTGCGCCAGCAAAAGCTGTCATAGCTGCAACTGCTAATAGCGATTTTTTCATTCTTTAAATCTCCAAAGACTAAGGAATGAAGATTTGTTAAATGAATTGCGCTTCTCATGTCGTTTTTAAGCGACACCTCAACCATTTCTACTTTGGGGCTTTGCCTCATCACTGTGGCGCAAATTCCTCAGCACCCATTTTGGATTTCTTAAAAGACCTTTATAGGCTGTGAATGTTCCGAAGAGTTGATCGAGCTTGTGTAAGCGAGTCGCTTAGATGCGGCCCTTTGGCACCCTTGGAGATTGCGAAATAGGCTAAAATATCACCATTGCCCCTTTAGCTCATCTGGTAGAGCAACTGATTTGTAATCAGTAGGTGGTCTGTTCGAGTCGGACAAGGGGCACCAAATATTCCAAAGCTTCTAAGTTAAATGCCTTAGAAGCTTTTTTCTTTTGTTGCTCTGCTAGAGATTGAGATTAACCTTGTTTGTCTCTGGTAAATATAAAACCGCGATCACTGCAGCGCTAGCTAAAAAGACTGTTGGGTACCAAAGTCCAGCAAGATCATTTCCCCATTGTTGGTTTAGCCAAGTCACGATGAGTGGTAAAAGTCCGCCTATCCATCCTGCCGCTAGGTTGTGTGGAAGAGTTGCAGCACTATTGCGGGTCTTGGCAGGAAATAGCTCAGCTAAGAGCGCTGTTTGAGGGCCAACCACTAAGGCAAGAGATAGGGATAGAGCAGTTAAAAGTAGCCCAATCAATATCAGCGGACTAGTGGCATTTGGTGCCTGTAGGTACTGTTGTCCCAAGTCTTGAAGTATTTGGAATGCAGGCTGTATAAAAATAGCCCCCAATAAAAGACCGCCAATCACAACAGGCTTACGACCAACTTTATCTGATAGCCAGCCAGCAAATAGGGTTAGTGGAAACAGTGCTAAGGTCGCATAAACACTGAGTTGATCAACAACTGCTGGCGCTAGTTTGACAGAGACCTTCAGAAAGATGGAGGTATAAACCTGCACACAGAAAAAGAGCACTGCTCCGCCTGCGGAGATGCAGAAGAAAAGTAAAAACATTCGCTTGCGTGTTTGGGGGTCTCGAAAATTACTGAGCAAAGGATGATCAGTTTTTTGATTGCTTTTACTGAGCTCTAAAAACACAGGCGTTTCTTCCAAAGCCATGCGAGCTTTAAATGCGATGATTAATAAGATGATTGAGATCCAAAATGGCACTCGCCAGCCCCATGATTCAAATTCTTCTGGAGAAAGATAAATTCTGAGAAGAGCGATTTGTAAGGTGGAAAACAAAATCCCAAGAGGCCCCATCAGTTGCAGAAAACTGGTCTTGAAGCCCCTGTATGCGCTCCCTGCATGTTCAGCCAGGTATACGGCACTGCCACCAATTTCTCCGCCAGCAGATAAGCCTTGGAGCAGGCGCAAGCTAACAAGGCAAATCGGGGCCCAGATACCTACTTGGGCGTAGGTGGGTAAAAAACCTACGCAAATAGTGGCTAGCCCCATGAGGGCAATGGTGATCATAAATACAGGCTTACGGCCAATACTATCGCCCATAGAGCCAAATATGGCAGCTCCGATAGGGCGCACTACCATCCCAACACCAAAAGTCGCTAGGCTGGCTAATAGGCCGGCGCCTGGATCACTCGACGGGAAGAACAGGGGGCCAAAAACGACTGCCAAAGTGGCAAAGGTGAGAAAGTCATACCACTCTAAAAAGGTCCCAAAGCAGGCTGCAATCGCTACTTTTCGGTAGGAGTGAGCGCCCACTATTTTTTCTAAGTTATTGATTTTATTCAATTTAAATCTTTTTACAAAGTATTTGTTGCAAAGCAGCAAAAAGTTCTTGATTTGTCATATTTGTTCAGTTACAGTTTGATGGTGCAGTGCAATATTTAAGGTATCTGAAGTTTTCCATCTCTTAAATCGTGCGCTTAATTGACTAGTTGTACCACTTAATTTCTGGAGAAATACATGAACCAAGATCAAATCACCGCTAAATTGTCCCAAATTAATAGCAAAGGCCTCGAGGCTTCATTTTCTTTGAGCGAAGCTGCTTTGGAAAATGCTCAGAAATTGGCTGAGTTGAACTACGCTGCTTCAAAAGATGTATTGGTAAATGCTCAAGATGGCATTCAACAAGTTTTGACAGCAAAAGATCCAAAGCAAGTTACTGAACTGCTCAATGTTGAGTCATTGCAAGCTGCCGGTACCCAAGCAGTTGCATATCAAAAGAAAGTAAGCAAAGTATTGCGTGATGGCAATAAAGAATTGGCAAACGTTGTTGATGCAAGCATCGACCAGTTGCAAGATGGTTTCCAGGATTGGATTAACACTGTTGCTGCTAATGCACCAGCTGGCTCTGACGCATTTTTGTCTTCATTCAAGACTGTATATGGTAGCGCATTGCAAGGTTTTGAACAGTTCCGCGCTGCTAGCAAAGAAGCTTTTGCTACTGTAGAAAAAACCGCTGATCAAGCAATTGACTCTATTCAAGGTCAAATGGTTCAAGCTAAGAAAGCTGCTACACCTGCATCACGTGCACGCAAATCTGCTTAATTGAATTCGATTTAGAGGTAAGCTTTAAAATAAAACCCCGCCTGGCATGAGCTAAGCGGGGTTTTTTCTTGATGGGGTTTTTATTCTGAATCAGTAGAAGATTCGATTAATGGCGTAGATAAGTTTTTGCTAGGCTTAACACCGAGCTCACGAACTTTTTCAGCGGTACGAATAAGATTGCCTTTGCCAGACTTCAGTTTATTAAAGGCATCGTGATAACTCGTTTGAGCTTGATCTAAGCGTTGACCTAACTTTTCTAGATCTTCTACAAAACCTACGAACTTGTCATACAAGCTGCCGCATTGTTTGGCAATCTCGAGAGCGTTACGGTTCTGCTGATCCTGTCTCCACAGATGAGCCACGGTACGTAAGGTTGCCATCAAAGTGCTTGGGCAAACCAACACAATATTTTTGGCTAAAGCTTCTTGATAGAGATTAGGCGCAGTCTTCAACGCCAATAAGAATGCTGGCTCAATTGGCACAAACATCAACACAAAGTCGACAGAGCCAACGCCATATAAGGAGCTGTAGTTTTTTCCGGATAGGCCTTGAATATGTTGACGCAAAGATTGGATATGGCCTGCCAGCTCTTGTTCTGCAACGATTGGATCGGTTGTTTCAGCATGTCTTGCATATGCCGTGATTGAGACCTTGCTATCTACCACCAGGCTTCTGCCTTCAGGTAGCTTAATCACAACGTCAGGCTGTAAGCGAGATCCATCCGATTGAGTATGGCTATCTTGCACCACATACTCTTCGCCTTTGCGTAAACCGGAAGACTCTAGAATTGACTCTAGAACCAGCTCCCCCCAATTGCCTTGAACTTTTGAATCGCCTTTAAGGGCCTGAGTTAAGGAGCGTGTCTCATCAGACATACGCAGATTGAGATTGGCTAAACGCTCGATCTCACTTTTAAGGGCAAAGCGTTCGCGCGCTTCATTGCCATAAGAGGTGCTGACCTGTTCTTTAAATTCAGTTAGCTTAGTTTGCAATGGTTTGAGAAGGGCATCTAAGCTCGCAGCATTTTGTTCGGTAAAACGCTTCGATTTATCTTCCAAAATCTCATTGGCTAAATTCTTGAATTGGTTTGTTAAGGCCTCTTTGGCTTCATTGAGAGACTCAATTCTTCCTAGGCCTTGTTTGCGCTCAGAATCTAGCTCTGCTTCAAGACGAATAGCGGTTTGTAGAGCTTGGTCTCGCTCGCTGCGAAGACTGGCTGCAAGTGCAGCGTGCGTTTGTGCTTCTTGCCCCGTGCGTGATATTGCCGAGCGTAAGTTCAGCGCATAAACTAAAAGGCCTGCACACAGAGCAAATGGCAGGCCAAATAGCAGCAGCGAACTGAGATCAAAAGTCACAGAGCTAAATTGAAGTAATTAAGCTTTGACTAGTTTTTGGAGCTCACCAGACTCGAACATTTCAGTCATGATGTCTGATCCGCCGATGAACTCACCGTTGATATAGAGCTGAGGAATCGTTGGCCAATTCGCAAATTCTTTGATGCCTTGACGAATATCTGCACTTTCTAATACGTTAACAGTATGAAGTTTTTCAACACCGCTGGCGCGCAAAATATTAATGGCATTGCCAGAGAAGCCGCACTGAGGAAATTGCGCTGTTCCTTTCATGAACAGAACAACAGGATGGCTAGTAACGATTTCTTTGATTTGAGCTTGTGTATCCATAAATTCTTTCTAGAAAAACAATAAAGCGGTAAAAAAGGTTTAGAAATGCTGTTGCATTGATTTTAAGACTTAATGCAAAAAAGGGTAATTTCGGATCTTATTTTCTGCCAGATACTACCCGCTGATGCCCAGCCAAATCTTGGTGGGTTTGAATATCGCTTAATCCTGCGGCTTTCATCAGACTGACCACGGCCTCTGACTGATCAAATCCATGCTCAACCGCAAGCAGACCCAAGGGTTTTAAGTGTTGGCTAGCCCCCTCAATAATGACCTCAAGACAGCTGAGTCCATTCGCATGATCCGTAAGCGCAGAGATGGGCTCAAAGCGTAGATCGCCTTGAGTGAGGTGGATATCTTGATTGGCGATATACGGAGGGTTGCTTAAGATGACATCAAAAAGGACTTCATCACCCAAAGCTTCATACCAGCTACCTTGCGCAAATTGGACGCGAGTCTCAAGACCCAAATGTTTAGCGTTAGTAGCGGCAATGACTAAAGCCTCTGATGATTGATCGGTTGCGCGCACCATCACGCTGGAGGACTCATGTGCAATAGCGAGAGCGATGGCCCCAGAGCCAGTTCCTAGATCGAGCAGATTGGCAGATGAAATTTCTGTTTCAAGCCGCTGAATTTCTCGAAGCCCTATTTCAACTAGGAGTTCGGTTTCTGGGCGAGGTATGAGTACACCCGGTGCAACAAATAATTCAATATTGTGAAAGCCTCTTTTACCAATGAGATAAGCAATGGGCTCTCCAGCCATTCTTTTGGATTGCAATTCTTGCCAAGTTACGTTTGCTTCCAAGCTGAGCGTCATATCATCGCGTGATAGTAATGCTGAGCGGGGCAGTTGATAGTGTTTATCAAGTACATGCGCCATTAATAGGCGTGCTTCGCTGGCAGGAAGTGGTGAGCTACTGAGTAAAGAGCGCAGGCTTAAATCTGGGTTCATCAAACTTTAGTTGTCACCCAGGGCAGCGAGCAGTTCAGCTTGATGCTCTGAGGCTAGGGCATTGCAGAGGTCGTCAATGTCTCCATCCATCATCGCATCAATCTTATAGAGCGTTAGATTAATGCGGTGATCTGTAATTCGTCCTTGTGGGAAGTTATAGGTCCGAATACGGTCGCTACGATCGCCAGAGCCAATCAAAGATTTGCGGGTTTGGGCTTCAAGCTGATGTTTCTCACGTTCGCGTGCATCCATGATGCGTGAAACTAGAACTTTCATGGCTTGTTCACGATTGCGGTGCTGGCTGCGATCATCTTGGCACTCAACAACGGTACCAGTTGGTAAGTGAGTAATACGCACTGCAGAGTCAGTTTTATTAATGTGTTGACCGCCAGCACCAGAGGCGCGGAAGGTATCGATGCGCAGCTCAGCAGGATTGATTTTGACAGCCTCTAATTCATCTGCTTCTGGCATTACCGCTACCGTACAAGCCGATGTATGAATACGCCCCTGAGTTTCTGTTTGAGGAACGCGCTGTACACGGTGACCGCCCGACTCGAACTTCAGGCGTGAGTACACGGCTTGACCAACCAAGCGAAGTACAACCTCTTTATAGCCCCCTAAATCGGATTCAGCAGCACTAACGACCTCTACTTTCCAGCCTTGTCGTTCTGCAAAGCGGGTATACATACGCAATAAGTCACCTGCAAAGAGCGCACTTTCATCACCACCAGTGCCAGCTCTGATTTCTAGGAAGACATTGCGCTCATCGTTCTCATCTTTAGGTAGCAAGAGCTTTTGCAGAGTTCCTGCAAGTTCTTCCATGGTGGCTAAAGCCTGCTTTTGCTCTTCATCGGCAAAGTCCTTCATCTCTGGATCTTTGCGCATCTCTTCAGCGGCTTGCGCGTCTGCTTCAGCTTGTTTGTAAAGTCCAAATTGCTCAACAACGGTAGCAATATCAGAATGTTCACGCGTGAGCTTCCGATAGGCATCCATATCTTTGGTTGCCTCTTCAGAGGTTAAAAGGGAATTGAGTTCGGCTAAGCGCGTGTCTAGATGTTCTAGCTTAGCCCGCATGCTGGGCTTCATCTAATGATCTTCTGGCTTAGTGTGGGAGGAGAATAATTTTGGTAGGAGCTTAATGAGGGCGTCACGCTCTGCCCCATTGGAGTGTTGTAGTGCATGCAGTGAGCCATGTAAGAATTTATTCGTTAATCCTTGAGCCATCGCATTTAGAACTTCTTGTGGATCATCACCACGCATTAAACGTTTCATCGCGCGCTCTAACTCAAGTTGTCTTAAGCGCTCGCCTTGAGTCTGAATATCTTGAATGATAGGAACGGCATTGCGTCCTTGCATCCAGTGCATAAAGTTACCAACCCGATCTTCAATAATCGCCTCAGCTTGGCTAACTGCTGCTTGGCGTAAACTAGCGCCCGTTTGAATCATGATGCCCAGGTCATCAACTGTATAGAGATAGACATCATCAAGTCGCGAAATTTCTGGTTCAAAGTCACGAGGAACGGCAAGGTCAATCATCACCATCGGCTTATGACGACGTAGTTTGAGGGCGCTCTCAACCATGCCCAAACCAATGATGGGTAGTGATGAGGCGGTGCTAGAAACAATAATGTCGAATTCATGCAGGCGCCCCGGAAGCTCTGAAAGCTTGAATGACTCGGCCTCAAGGTCTTGCATGGAAATGGAGTCGGCTAACTCTTGACCACGTTCAATCGTGCGATTAGCAATTGCAACATTTTTAGGTTTGCGTGCTACAAAGTGTGTGGCACATAAAGAAATCATATCGCCAGCGCCAATAAACAAAATACGCTGATCAGAGATCTTTTCAAAGATGCGCTCTGCAAGACGAACCGACGCTGCCGCCATAGAAATGGAATGCGCACCAATTTCAGTAGAGCCCCGAACTTCTTTGGCAACTGAAAATGTTTTCTGAAAGAGTTGATTGAGATAGGTGCCCAAAACACCTGCATCATTTGCAGTACGAACCGCATCTTTCATTTGCCCCAAAATCTGGGTCTCACCAATCACCATAGAATCTAATCCACAAGCCACTCGGAAAGCATGACGTACTGCATCAGATTGGGGTAAAGAATAAATATGGGGTTGAAGACTGCTAGGGGCAAGCTGTTGCGTTTTGGCTAACCAATCAAAAGTGGCTTCATGCAAGAGACCGGCAGCGCTGGCATCATTCGCCGCGCAGTAGACCTCGGTGCGGTTGCAGGTTGACAAAATTGTGGCTTCAGGCAGCCCGGCCTGATTCGCGCCAAGCAAATGTTGGCGTAAATCATGCAACGCTTCTTGAAGAAATTCAGGATCGAAGGCGACCTTTTCCCGAATGGCGACCGGCGCTGTGTGATGATTGATGCCGAGTGTCAACAACTTCATAATGGCGATTATAGATTTGATGACAGCATTAATGGGGGTATCAATGGGGTTTTTAGCTTTTCTGGTGATTGGGGGTATTTCCGGGGCTTCAGCCTGGATTTTTTACCCCGGCCAATCCAAGGGACCAAAGCCGGTAAAGCTGCTGCTAGCAGTATTTTTGGGCTTTGTGGTCGCCTTTACTAGCTCTTATCTGGGCCAGTACTTGGGATTCTTTCAGTCTGGCCAGATGCTGGAGTGGCTGAGTGCTATTTTTGCTGCTTGCTTAGTGGGCTGTATTTTTACTGCCCTAGCTAAGTGAAGCTCTAATTCTCAGGCTAGCCCCAGCCACAATGCCAGGGCTCTATTTACGCGCACCAATATTGTGTCATCAAGAGTCCCGATAACTTTGCCAATCTTTTCTTTTCGAATCGACATAATTTTGTCTATTTGAATTTGACATTCTTTTGTCAATCCATTCCGATCGTCTGGTGTGACATTCAGTCTAAAAATTGGCGCTTGGATCAGATTGCTTGAGAGCAAGGCAACGCTTACGGTCTCATGAATATTGCTAAATACATCAGACTGAAGAACGAGAGCGGGCCTTGGCTTACCAAAATCACCTTGCATTGCAATGGTTACTAAATCACCCCGCTTCATAAGTCATCCAAATCAGATAAAGCTTGATCCAT
This sequence comes from Polynucleobacter sp. MWH-Berg-3C6, assembly GCF_018881855.1. Lineage (GTDB taxonomy): Bacteria > Pseudomonadota > Gammaproteobacteria > Burkholderiales > Burkholderiaceae > Polynucleobacter. Next base: position 9,384 of record NZ_JACVPN010000001.1, read on the forward strand.
AAACGACATAAGTTGCTTATCTTTTTGGTCAGCTGCTGCTGCAACTTTTGATTGGCGGCGGCACTCTTCAGTAAACCCAGGAGCACGGGTATCGGGAACCCAAATTTGGATTGGTCTTAATCCTGAGTTTCTCAACGAGTCTCGATGTTTTTGTACTCTCGAAGCAGAATTTGAAGGCATTTAGAGCCCTTAAAAGTTAGTTACATGTAACATTTTAGACCAAAATATTCGTTACATGTAACTTACGGTATGCCCCTTTAGTTAAGAAGGCTAAATTGCTCTGAGGAGTTGGAGGTTCTGGTCCATTGAATAGGGCTTAAGTGGTGCCGAATTAGCCATTCATTGGTTTTGCTGAAATGCCCACAACTGGCTTTTGCCCCTGGCTCTAAAAAAGGCCTATCTGTTTTGTAAACACCCAAACCGGAGGGGTGGGAGGATTGCAAAATGAATTGATCCAAGCCGGATTCAATTAAAGGTAATTTAGATTGCGCATGACCACCCCAGAGCATCCAAACTAACTGGGGTCTTTGTGCAGCCAAAGCAGAAATGAGTCGATCAATCAAACTCTTCCAACCAAGGTTAGCGTGACTTCCTGCTTCGCCTAATTTGACGCTTAAGGCTGTATTGAGAAGGAGAACTCCTTGCTCGGCCCAAGCATGCAGATCACCGTTGGGTAATTGGCCAAACCCTTCAAGAGCAAGGGCTTTGCTAATGTTGCGCAGAGAGCTCGGAAATGCACGAGAGTTGGTGGGAATGGTTGCTGGAATAGAAAACGCTAAACCTTGCGCTAGACCTGGAGAGTGATAAGGGTCTTGTCCCAGAATTACAACCTTAACCGCTTCAACCGGGGTTAACTTCAGTGCCTTAAAGAAATTACTTGGCTCTGGCCGAATATGGTTTGCATCAACATCAAGAGCAGCTTGTAAATTCTGTTCTAAGTCTTGCCAAGCGGAAGAATCGAAATAGTCACCCAGTAAATTGCGCCAATCAGCGGGAACATCCTCTTTAGAAAAAGCTGGCATCTATTGAAGAGAGTTTGTTTATTACGATTTTGCGGAGTGAGCGATTAGCTCAAACTGCATTGGTAGTTGACTCATCTCTAAACTTGCCATGCGCTCATGTTCTAAGTCATCGCGATAGAAGCAAAAGTAGATATGCTGCCCTTCGGTAAGGCTGGCTAGAACCTTATCTAGACGAGCGCTAGTAATGCGTTGGCCATTGATGCTGGCCAGTAGGTCACCAGGCGCAAGCCCTGCCTGCTGTGCTGCGCCACCATCTAAAACATGGGTAATTTTTAACCATCCATTGGCATCTGTATGTCGCATAGCCAGCTGCAGCTTAATCTTCTCTAATTTCGAGTGTGCCTTGGGTTTCACCGAAATGAATTTAGAAGTGATCCATTTCTGAATCGGAATATCTTCAGCGCCAAAAATGTAACGCGCTTTCATATCATTCCAGGTTTTCGAAAAGCCCGATCCAAGTAACTCAAGAATTAATTCATCTAGTCCATCTTCGGCAATACCATTAAGCGTGACACCATGCTTTTGCCAGATTAGGCGCATGAGTCCATCTAAAGATTGCTTATTTTTTGAAAATGCCCGAATTTGTAAATCCAAACCTAGAGCCAGTAGGGCGCCCTTACCGTAGTAGCTCACAACTGCGTTTGGAGTGTTTTCATCGGCTTGGTAGTACTTGGTCCAGGCATCAAATGAGCTATCTGCCAAGCTTTGCTTGTTTTTTCCTGGTCCTCGGAAGATGCCATTCCAATTAGAAGAGACTAGATCTAAATAAGTTTTGAGATCAATCCGTTTGCTACGAAATAACTGAAGATCATCGTAGTAACTTGTAAAGCCCTCGAATAGCCAAAGCAAACGAGTATGGTTGCGCTTGCTTAAATCATAGGGCTGAAATGCTTTTGGCTGAATGCGCTTGACTAACCATGCATGAAAATACTCATGACTACATAAGCCTAAGAACTCTCGATACGCAGCCTCATCTAACGGGGCATCTTGTTGTGGAATTTGGTCGCGACGGCAGAGCAATGCCGTGCTGTTGCGATGTTCAAGACCGCCATAACCATTCAGTACGGCATTTACTAAAAAGAGATAGTCCCTAAAAGGAGCTTGCTTAGTCTTTGGCTCAAAGAGGTTGATCGTACAGGTGCAAATCGCCTCTAAATCTTGCGCAAGACGTTTTACATCAACGGAATTGATGCACCCCTGAATTGCCATGCTGTGGGGGACATTATTTGATATCCAGTGAACGATCTGAAACTCGCCCATAGCAACCGGGTGATCGAGTAGATCATCATAATTTTGAGCAAGATAAAAACCAAAACCACGCTTATCTGTTTTGACTGCCCTTAAACCAGTTTGTACTGACCAGTGATCAGCAAAACTAGCCTCAGGCGGTGCAATAGCAAGCGAACAAGGCAAATCATGTTGACCTATGACTTCGAGACACAAACTACTTGCGTTGAAAAACCCACGCTCAGTATCAAGATAGGCTGCGCGCACAGAAGAATCATAGGCATATACCGTTGTGATTATTTCAATTGCGCTATTTGTTTTTGGTAAGCGCCACTGATCATTATTGATTCTCTCAAGAGGAAGCTTTTTCTTTGCGCCAACTGAATAAGCCTCAATTGATTCAATCTGCTTGCTAAAGTCCCGAATCAAATAGCTTCCCGGAATCCATGCTGGCATCTGCAATACCTGGCCCTTAGGATTTGGAGCTGCAATATGTAACTTCACTTGATAGCGATGACCATGAAGGTCTGCCGGCCATACGGTGTACTGGATTGCTGGAAGATCTGCTGTATTCATGATGTTTATTTCAGAGAGCTAAATTTCTTTTCAATATCAGTGATTTGAACTGCGCCTGGGAAGCGACTGCCATCGATAAAGAAAAGAGTAGGCGTTCCGGTGATGCCGTAGGTTTTCGCAAACGCGACATTTTTATCAAGAGGAGTACTGCAATCACTTTTTCCGCTCGGGGCGATCCCATTAATCATCCAATCGATATAGGCCTTATAGGGATCTGATGAACATGAGATTTGTTTTGATTTTTGGACTGAGTCGGCGCCCAAAATAGGGATGAGATATGTATAAACAGTCACGTTATCTAACTGCTGCAACGATTTTTCTAAACGCTTACAGTAACCACAATTAGGATCTGAAAACACGGCTAGCTGCCGACTGCCGTTGCCGCGCACCGTTTTGATGGCATTAGCTGGGCTTAAGTCTGCCCACTTGATTCGATTTAAATCGGCTTGCCTTTGCTCGGTGATATTTTTACCGCTTGCTAATTCAATAATCTCACCCTGAATTAAATATTTTCCGGAGGCATCTGTATAAAACACCTCGTTACCAACCAATACTTCGTAGAGGCCTGGGACTGGTGCCGCTGAAACACCTCTCACTTTGACATTTGCCCCAAGCTTCTTTTGTATCTCTGTTTTGATTTGCTGTTCAGCTTGCGCATGAGCTAGCCCAGAAAAAAGAAAAGTAGAACAAATAAAAGTTAGCGCTGATAACAATTTAATCAAAATCAATATCCCCTAAAGCGCGTTCAATGAGGCGCTGTTTAATAAAGTGGCTTTTGTTCACTAGGCCAAGCCCCCAGTTACGTAGTTGTCGTTCGGTGTTGCTGCTTGCAGAAAATAATTTTTTCAGTTTATCTGTGACCCATAACAGCGCACTAGTATCGCCTTGACGTTGACGCTCGTAACGCCGCAGTAATACAGCATCACTTGGCTTGCGGAAAGACTCACGTTTACCAAGAATGTTGAGTAAGACCGCAACATCACGCAGGCCTAGGTTCAAACCTTGCCCTGCTAAGGGGTGCATGACATGAGCTGCATCACCAATGAGGACAACCTTGGGTGCAGTTTCTGGGCCAATGAATCGTTTGGCCCGAATTCGTCTTAAGGGAAAAGCTGCTGGGCTTGAGTTGAGTGTGAGTTCACCCAATTGTTTTCCAATTGCGCCATTTGCAATTGATGAAAACCGCTCTTGCCATTGGTCTTGATTGAGTTTTAATAAATCAGCAGCATGCTCGGGTGAGGTTGACCACACCATTGACACTTGCTTACCAGGCAAGGGCAGCATTGCCACAATATCGCCCCCAGGTAAGAACCACTGGAAAGCCGTTTCAAGATGGGGATAAGTGCAAGTCCAGTTAGCAACGACTGCGCTTTGTGAGTAGCTTTCTTCGGTAGTCGTAATGCCAAGTTCAGAGCGAATGGGAGAGTTTGCACCATCGGCAGCAATAATCAGTTGCGCATGAATAGCCCCACCATTTTTTAAATGTAGCGTACCCCCATCTACATCGACTTCAATCTTTTCAATGGCGTCACTAATGCGCTCCAATTTATTTTGAAAGCGAGATGCTTGATCAAGAGTGTGTTCGATGAGATTGGATTCGCCAATCCAGGCCAGTTGAGGTGTGCCTGCTTCAAATGCAGAAAGATGGAGTTGATCCTTTTGTTCACCACGGTCGCCATAAATTCGCATATCCCGTACCGGCTGCATTCGACTGTGATCTAGTGCATCCCAAATTTGCAAATGGGCTAATAGTTTTTGGGTGCTCGGGGAAAATGCGTAGATTCGTTGGCCCCACTGTGATCCTTGGGGTGCAGCTACTGTCTGCCCCAGATCCGGTGCAATCTCAATAGTTTGTAGACCAAGTTGGGCTAGACCAAGCGCGCAAGCCTTGCCAGCGATACCTCCACCGACAATCACAACGTCAACCGAGCGGATTTTGGTAGATTGCACAGGGGGTTTGGGCAGGTGATTTTGGTGAACTTCTGACATAACTCGATGATATCGAATCCAGCCCCTTTACAATATCTCCATGTCTTTAAAATGTGGCATCGTCGGCCTGCCTAACGTCGGCAAATCTACCCTCTTTAACGCGCTTACCAAAGCTGGGATCGCTGCAGAAAACTATCCTTTCTGCACGATTGAGCCTAATGTAGGTGTGGTCGAGGTTCCTGACCCCCGTCTAGCCGCCTTGGCTGAGATTGTGAAGCCTGAGCGCATCCTGCCAGCTACCGTCGAGTTTGTCGATATTGCTGGTTTGGTTGCTGGCGCCTCCAAAGGCGAGGGTCTGGGCAATCAATTCTTAGCCAATATCCGAGAAACGGATGCCATTACCCACGTTGTCCGATGCTTTGAGGATCCAAACGTGATTCACGTTGCGGGCAAGATTGACCCTATTGCCGATATTGGTGTGATCGATACCGAGTTGGCTTTGTCTGATTTAGCCACTGTTGAAAAAACCCTCAATCGTTCTACTAAGGCCGCTAAATCGGGTAACGATAAAGAGGCTGCAGCTTTGGTAGCGGTTCTCACTAAAGTGCAAGCGCATCTTGATTCTGCGCTTCCTGTGCGTAGCCTCAATTTAAGTGAAGAAGAATTACTTGTAATTAAACCCCTGTGTTTAATTACTGCTAAACCAGCAATGTATGTGGCAAACGTCAAAGAAGATGGTTTTGCAAACAACCCTCATCTTGAGGCGGTAAAGCAGCACGCTGCAAAAGAAAAGGCCCCGGTTGTTGCTGTTTGCGCAGCAATTGAAGCAGAGATTGCTGATCTTGATGATGCCGATAAAACAGAATTCTTGGCTGACTTGGGTATGGAAGAGCCCGGCTTGGATCGCGTTATTCGTGCTGGATACTCGCTACTTGGTTTGCAAACTTACTTTACTGCTGGTATTAAAGAAGTGCGTGCCTGGACTATTCATCAGGGCGATACTGCGCCACAGGCTGCAGGTGTTATTCATACGGATTTTGAGCGTGGTTTCATTCGTGCGCAAACTATTGCTTATGATGACTTCATTCAATTTAAGGGTGAGGCTGGAGCTAAAGAAGCTGGCAAGATGCGAGCTGAAGGCAAAGAGTATGTCGTTAAGGATGGAGATGTATTGAACTTCTTATTCAATGTGTGATGATTGATGCATCGCTTAAGTAATAAAAAAGCCCTTATCAAAAGGGCTTTTTTATTAAGGTAAAAAGAACCTAAGCAGATTTAGCTGCTTTCTCGAGGCACTTGGAAATATCTTCATAGCGTTTGAGGGCCAGCTTTGTTGGCAACACTTCTTTTTTGCGCCCATCAGCATTTGAAACCATTTTGATGTAACCCATTGCGCTAAGATTTTTTAAGCGGCCATGTAATGTTGCTTGTGAGCCTAGCTCTGAGAGTGCAATTAAATCACCCACCAATACAGATTCTTTGGAGTGTGCGCAGTTAACGATCTTATCTAGCAAATTTTCTTCAATGCAGTCTAGTTTCTTGCCAGGATTCATTCGATCTAGGGCGTCGATCAAATTGAGAAAGCGAAGATAGGATGGTGACTTGGTTATTGCCATAATGGGTTGATATTTATTCCGGTTGATAGTTATTAGCTCTAGGGCTAGTATCAGTGTATTCCCTAGTGAAGATTTTCTCAAACGAAATGCACATAAGAAACATTCATAATAAATGTAATGTCTAAAATTTTAACAAGCTTTTCAGAGACGTTTTTTGCACTTTTAATTAGTGCGCTTGCGTACACATTTCTGTTTTATGCCAATCACTGGCTAACAAGCGAACTTGTTTTTAGTTTAGGCGTGAATTGGATTTACTTGCCGGCCGGCCTGCGTTTATTTCTGACCTTGATTTTTGGGCTACCAGGTGCGTTAGGCATTGCTTTGGCATCATTTTTTATTAGTTACCACGGGGACTTCTCTCAGAATTTAGTGGTTTGCCTTGGTATAGGCCTGGTTTCTGGGTTTGCGCCTTATCTCGCAAGATTTTTTGTACTTAGCAATGTCCGGCTAACACCTGACTTAAGCGATCTGAATTTCCAGAAATTAATCGCCTGTATTTTGATATACGCATTTTTGAGTGCCGTCTTGCATCAGTGGTGGTTTTCAACGATGGCGCTAGCTAATACTGGCGGTATAGACCATGTTTCAGTGATGTTTATTGGTGACGTACTTGGTTCCTTGCTACTGATTTCTTTAATCAAATACAGCTTAGATATTTTGAATAAAGTTAGGAAAACAGCTCGCTAAGGGCAATGCCCGGGTCAGCTGCGCGCATAAATGCTTCGCCTACTAGGAAGGCATTGATTTGATTGTCACGCATCAATTGCACATCATTTCTACCAAGTATCCCTGATTCAGTAACCAAGGTCTTATCCTTTGGAACCATCGAGAGAAGTGACAGTGTGGTTTGTAGAGTTACTTCAAATGTCTTGAGATTGCGATTGTTGATTCCAAGTAAAGGTGTTTTTAGTTCTAATGCCTGCTCTAGCTCAGGGGCATTGTGAACCTCAACCAAAACGTCTAAGCCTAGCTCATGAGCGCAGGCCTCAAGCTCTTTCATTTGATTGAGTTCTAAGCAGGCCACGATTAATAGAATCGCATCTGCACCAATCGCACGAGCCTCATAAACTTGATAGGGTTCGATGGTGAAATCTTTGCGTAGTACTGGAATGCTGCAAGCAGATCTAGCCTCTTGCAGAAAGGCATTGCAGCCTTGGAAATAGTCGACATCAGTCAGTACTGATAAGCAAGCTGCCCCATGCTTTTCATATGACTGGGCAATTTGTGCGGGGTTAAAGTTTTCCCGCAGAATTCCTTTGCTTGGACTTGCTTTTTTAATCTCCGCAATCACACCCGCCTTACCAGCAGCAATTTTATTTTGAATTGCGTGAATGAAGCCGCGCGGCTTTAGTAAGACATCTTTGTTATTTGACTCGGCAATATCGCGTTGATTGCCAAGAGAGACTTGCTTAAGGCCATGGGCAATCTCAATTTTCTTGGTTGCAACAATTTTGTCGAGGATATCGCTCATAAGATTTATTTAGATTGAGTTGCGGCAACAAATGCGTCTAATTTCTGACGTGCAGCGCCAGATGCAATCGCTGCTTTGGCCATTTCTACGCCAGAGGCAATATCTTTGGCTACACCAGCAACATAGAGAGTTGCGCCTGCATTGAGACACACAATATCGCTCGCGGCACCTGGTTTGTTATCAATGACATCCAATACGATTTTTTTTGATTCTTCTGCATTGGCTACTTTGAAGCTATTGGTGAGGGCGGTCTTTAATCCAAAGTCTTTTGGATGAATTTCATATTCATGGACAACGCCGTCCTTGAGTTCGCCGACTAGGGTTGGGCCCTCTAAGGAGATTTCATCCAAACCATCGCGACCATAAACCACAAGGGCGTGGTCCATACCTAAGGCTTGCAGCACCCGAGCCTGAATCCCCACAAGATCAGGATGAAATACTCCCATCAAGATGCGTTTGGCATCGGCGGGATTAGTCAGTGGCCCTAAGATATTGAAAATAGTCCGAACACCCAGTTGTTTGCGAATTGGCACAACGTTCTTCATGGCGGGGTGGTGATTGGGGGCAAACATAAAGCCAGCGCCTACAGTGGAGATGCATTGAGCAACCTGCTCTGCAGAAAGACCTAGATTTACGCCTAACGCTTCGAGCACATCAGCACTGCCAGACTTGCTACTCACACTGCGATTGCCGTGCTTAGCAATTTTTGCTCCAGCTGCTGCAGCAACAAACATCGCTGCAGTGGAAATATTAAAAGTGTGCGCTCCATCACCGCCTGTACCCACAACATCTACTAGATGTGTGCGGTCATCCACATGAACGGTGGTTGCAAATTCACGCATAACTTGTGCTGCTGCAGCAATTTCTCCAACAGTCTCTTTTTTGGTACGTAGAGCAACCAACAGGCCGGCCACAAGCTCAGGCGACATTTCTCCACTCATGATGAGTCGCATCATTGCCGTCATTTCATCATGAAAGAGTTCGCGGTGTTCAATGCAACGTTGCAATGCTTCTTGAGGAGTAATTGGCGTAGCGCTCATATCGATTTACTGAGTTACGGATTAAGTAAGAAATTTTTGAGCAGGGCATGGCCATGCTCAGAGAGAATGGATTCGGGATGAAATTGCACGCCTTCAACTGCGAGTTCACGATGACGTACGCCCATGATCTCTCCATCGGAGGATGTAGCTGTTACTTCCAGCACTGCAGGTAAGGAGCTTTTCTCAATGGCGAGTGAGTGGTAACGTGTGACCTTAAATGGGTCTGGTAGATTTTTGAAAACACCTACACCTGTGTGGTGAATCAAGTCAGTCTTGCCATGCATGACTTTCTGGGCGCGAATTACCTTGCCACCAAATGCTTCACCAATCGCTTGATGGCCAAGACATACACCTAGGATCGGAATCTGTCCTGCATAGCGTTTGATGGTCTCCACTGAGATGCCAGCTTCTGCAGGGCTGCAGGGTCCGGGAGAAATGCAAATGCGTGCGGGCTTGAATTTCGCAATATCTTCAACGGTAATTTCGTCATTCCGAAACACTTTTACTTCTTCACCCAGCTCAGCAAAGTACTGAACAAGGTTGTAGGTAAACGAATCGTAGTTATCAATCATTAGGAGCATCGAGTCCTCCTTGTACTAATTCAGCGGCTGTTAATACTGCACGGGCCTTGGCTTCGGTTTCTTTCCATTCAGCGGTAGGATCAGAGTCGGCTACAACACCTGCGCCCGCTTGAGAGTGCAGCATGCCATCACGGATGACCCCGGTGCGAATTGCAATCGCAACATCCATATCGCCTGAGAAAGAAAGGTATCCCACTGCGCCACCATAAACTCCCCGTTTGACAATTTCCATCTCATCAATAATTTCCATTGCGCGAATTTTTGGTGCGCCAGAGAGAGTGCCTGCGGGAAAGGTTGCTCGTAAGACATCCATATTGCTCATGTTATCTAAAAGATCGCCTTCTACTGAGCTCACAATGTGCTGCACGTGAGAATACTTTTCGATCGACATAGAGTCTGTAACTTTGACTGATCCTGTCTTGGCGATTCTGCCAACGTCATTGCGAGCAAGATCAATTAGCATGACATGCTCGGCAATTTCTTTGGGGTCTGCTAGTAATTCTTTGGCTAGGCGCTCATCTTCCGCTGGGTTGGCGCCACGTGGACGGGTACCAGCCAGAGGGCGAATCGTCACAATTTTCTCTGTAGCCCGTTTTTCTTGGCGCACGAGGATTTCTGGGGAGGAGCCCACAATTTGCATATCGCCAAAGTCATAGAAGTACATATAAGGCGATGGATTTAAGGAGCGAAGTGCTCTGTATAGCGCTAATGGCGAATCGGTAAATGGTTTGCTAATGCGCTGACCAATCACAACCTGCATGCAATCACCAGCCAAAATATATTCTTTGGTCTTGCGGACTGCATCTTCAAAATCTGCCGCCTTAAATTTACGAATGAGATCCGTTTTTGTGCTTGGCAATGATGCAGGCATATTCGCTGGTTTGCCAAGACAAGTCAGCAATTCTTTGAGGCGATCTTGCGCTTTTTCAAAGCTATCAGCGTTGCCTGGATCTGCATAGACAATCAAATAAATCTTGCCAGCGACGTTATCAACAACTGCTAACTCTTCGGTAAGCATGAGTTGAATATCGGGCACACCAAGCTCATCTGGTAAATCATGTTTGGCTAAGCGTGATTCAATGTATCGAACGGTGTCATATCCAAAGTAGCCAGCAAGACCGCCACAGAAACGCGGTAGACCAGCCTCTACCGAAACCTTAAAGCGCTTGAAATAGGCATCTACGAAATCAAGCGGATTATCAGTGTTCGTCTCGACCACCTTACCATCAGCGATGACTTCATTCACGGGTTGAGATGGGGTGCCCACTGTACGAATGAGCGTCTTGGCAGGCAAGCCAATAAAGGAGAAGCGCCCAAAGCGCTCACCACCTAAAACAGATTCCAAGAGGTAGGTATTTTTCTTGCCAAACGCTTGGCTGAGTTTGACGTAAAGCGATAGCGGTGTCTCTAAATCGGCAAGTACCTCTTTAACCAGAGGAATACGATTGAAACCCTGTTTTGCTAGGGCATTAAATTCTTCGCGCTGCATTAGGATTTTCCAGTCTTTCCTAATTCAGTTCGCATTGACTCAATCACTTGCGAGTAATTGTCTTTTCCGAAAATGGCTGAGCCGGCAACAAAGGTATCGGCACCCGCTTGAGCTACTTGTGCGATGTTATCCACCTTAATTCCACCATCAACCTCAAGGCGAATGTGGCGGCCAGTCTCAGCTTCGTAGCGATCTAAACGTGCACGTACTTGTTCAATCTTATTGAGAGTACTTGGAATAAAAGATTGACCACCAAATCCCGGATTCACTGACATCAATAGAACTAAGTCGAGCAATTCCAAGGTGTGATCCAAATGATCAAGCGGTGTTGCAGGATTAAACACAAGACCTGCTTGACAGCCTTGATCGCGAATTAAATTCAGAGTGCGATTGACGTGCGGACTTGCCTCAGGATGAAAGCTAATCAGATTGGCGCCCGCTTTTGCAAAATCGGGAACGATGCGATCTACGGGCTCAACCATGAGGTGAACATCGATCACTGCAGGCTTGCCATTTTTCATAGCGTGCGGACGAATAGCCTCACAAACTAGCGGGCCAATTGTGAGGTTGGGAACGTAGTGGTTATCCATCACATCAAAGTGAATCCAGTCGGCACCCGCCGTCAGAACATCTTGAACTTCCTTGCCAAGACAGGCAAAGTCAGCCGACAAAATGGAGGGGGCGATGACCAATTGACGATTTGAGGGTAATTTTTGGCTTTCCATCCCTAGATTCTAGCTTGCAGTTGGCCTTAGGATGGAGCAGAATTCGAGCATGAACCCCCATGAAATCAGCATTTCGGTCAAAGCCCAGTACCTTCCTGAGCAATCTGACCCCGATAATCGCCAATTTGCCTTTGCCTATACGGTCACCATTCGCAATACGGGTACCGCCAGCATTCAGCTCATTGCCCGCCATTGGTTCATTACCGATGGGGACAATGATGTCCAGGAGGTGCGTGGTTTAGGGGTGGTTGGGCAACAGCCTTTGTTGCGTGCTGGTGAGCAATTTGAATACACCAGCTGGGCTACTTTGCCTACCCCAGCAGGAACTATGCGGGGCGAGTACTTTTGCGTTACCGAGGAAGCCCAGTTTTTTCAGGCACCCATTCCTGAATTTGCACTAGTGATGCCGCGGACCCTGCATTAGGGCCATGCGTTTCGAAAAGTTATTTTTTCCCCTTGCCCGTCCATAGGACAATAAACAGCAAGAGCCCCAAGGCGATAGCACCTTCAATGACAAAGAGCAGCATTGGGTATTCATCAAGTAAATTGGCAATCATGATTTCTAAATTTAAATTATTTCAAGTAAGTGTATTCGCTATTCTGATTGCTAGCTTAGTGGTTGGATGCTCTACTCCGCCTACTAGAGGTACTGGCTATCGAGCTAGCAGTTCTGGTGCGCCTCCCTCATCTTATAGCTCCTCAATTGCGAGTTTCAATGCGGTTGCTTGGCAGGCCTTACCAGGCTGGCAGGATGATGATGTATCTCAAGCTTGGCCTGCATGGCTCAAAAGCTGTGAGGTATTGCGTAAGCGAAGCGGCGAAATCAATTGGCGCCAAGTTTGTTCACAGACTAGCAGCATATCTGCTCGTGACACACCAGCTATTCGTCGATATTTTGAGAGCAACTTTCAAGCCTACGAAATTCGCAATAGCGCTGGTAGCGAAACAGGTTTAATTACCGGTTACTACGAGCCTGTAATGAATGGCTCGCAAACTCGCACCAGTACTTATAACGTGCCACTCTATGCCTACCCAAATGCTTGGAAAAAATCGCGACCTAATCCAGGCCCCACTCGTGCTGAACTCATGAGCTCAGGAATATTGCAAGGATCTGAAATTGCTTGGGTGCAAGATCCTGTTGCCGCTGCATCCATGCAAATTCAGGGTTCAGGAAAAATTCGTCTGCAGGATGGCCGCATTCTTCGCCTCGGTTTTGCGGGCACTAACGAGCAGCCATTTAAATCATCTGCGCAATGGTTGATAGATCGCAAAGAGATGACACGTGGCGAGGCAAGTATGCAGGGAATTTCGCAATGGGCAAAACGAAATCCTGATCGCGTTAATGAAATGCTCAATGCAAATCCACGTTTTGTTTTCTTTAAAGAGTTACCTAGTAATGTGGATCCAGACCTAGGTCCTAATGGCGCACTTGGCGTTCCTTTAACTGCAGAGCGCAGTATTGCGGTTGATTTACAGGCTATGCCATTAGGCGCACCAGTATTTTTGGCTACGACTAAGCCTTTAAGTAATCAATCTTTGCAAAAGCTCGTAATGGCACAAGACACAGGAAAAGCGATTGTGGGTGGTGTCAGGGCTGATTATTATTGGGGTTCAGGCGAGGCTGCAGGTGAAATTGCAGGGCGCATGAAACAAAATGGCAAGATGTGGTTATTGTTACCACGTTAATTGATGGATCTTGGATAGAAAGAAATTGATGAGCTACAAAACAATTTTGACCGAAGTGGAAGGCAAGGTTGCCACTATTACCTTAAATCGTCCCGAGGTTCTCAATGCCTTAAATGATCAATTAATGGATGAGCTTGGTACTGCGTTACTCGGTTTTGATGCTGATGACAATATTGGTTGCATCATCATTACTGGTAGCGAGAAGGCTTTTGCTGCTGGAGCCGATATCGCTTCAATGGCGAAGTATGGTTTAAAAGATGTTTATCGGGGTGATTTCATTACCCGTAATTGGGAAGAAATTAGAAAAGTTCGTAAGCCAGTGATAGCGGCCGTATCTGGTTATGCGCTTGGTGGTGGTTGTGAGTTGGCTATGATGTGCGACACCATCATGGCTGCAGATAGTGCTAAGTTTGCCCAACCAGAAGTGAAGCTGGGAATTATTCCAGGCGCTGGCGGTACACAACGTTTGCCACGAGCTGTATCCAAAGCGAAGGCCATGGACTTAGCTTTAACTGGTCGCATGATGGATGCTGCAGAAGCAGAGCGTTCTGGTTTGGTATCACGCGTTTTTCCAAAGGCAGATCTACTGAAAGAAGTGAAAGCCATTGCTAAAGAGATTGCCGATATGCCACTGTTGACAGCGATGATGGTGAAAGAGGCGGTGAATGCTGCGTATGAGACTACGCTATCAGAAGGTATTCATTTTGAACGTCGCTTATTCCATACCTGCTTTGGAACCAATGATCAAAAAGAAGGTATGGCTGCGTTCATGGAAAAACGCCCAGCGAAATTTACTAACTCTTAAGAAAACAGCCTTAGTTTTTTTCTAGGTAGCGTTGAGCTAGCTTTACCCAGTAGCTTACGCCCACTGGAATTAAGGCGTCATTAAAGTCGTAAGAGGGATTGTGTAGGTGGCATGGGCCCATACCGTGACCTACAGCACGGTGATCGCCATCACCATTACCTAAAAATACATAGCATCCCGGCTTCTCGAGCAACATGAAAGCAAAATCTTCCGCGCCCATAGTGGGATCAATATTGGTATTGACGTTCTGTTTACCCACTAACTCACTCATCACTTCACTTGCAAACTCAACTTCAGCACGGTGATTAATTAATGGAGGATAGTTTCTGGAAAAGGAAATTTCTGCATGGCAATCAAATGCCCCTGCAACGCTGTGCGAAATTTCACGAAGACGTTGCTCTAGAAGATCTAATACTTCTAGGGTGAAGGTTCTGATGGTGCCGCCAATGAAAGCGCTGTCAGGAATGACGTTACTTGTTTCACCTGCATGAAATTGCGTAATTGATAGTACGGCTGCATCAATAGGGCGTTTATTGCGGGTAATAATGCTTTGCAGCGCCAACACTACTTGCGCCCCTGTAAGAACCGGGTCTGCACTATTGTGGGGGAGGGCGGCGTGACCACCTTTGCCGGTAATGGTAATTTCAAAAGTATTGCTTGAGGCCATCATGGGCCCAGCAGTAACACCAAAGTGACCTTCGGCTAATCCGGGCCAATTGTGTAAACCAAAAACAGCATCACAAGGAAATTGTTTAAAGAGCCCATCTTTAATCATTTCATTTGCACCAGCGCCACCCTCTTCAGCAGGCTGAAATATGAAAATCACGGTGCCTTTGAAATCGCGGTGATTCGACAGATACTGTGCCGCGCCCAACAACATTGCAGTGTGACCGTCATGACCACAAGCGTGCATCTTGCCAGCGTTGCGTGAGGTGTGTTCAAAATTATTATGTTCTTGCAGCGGAAGCGCATCCATGTCAGCCCGTAGGCCAATCATTTTTCCAGGGCCTAAATCGCCATCTAGACGGCCGACTACACCTGTTTTGCCCATGCCGCGATAAACAGTGATGCCCCAGCTTGAAAGTGCCTCTGCAACTAAATCAGATGTGCGATTTTCTTCGAAGCGCAATTCAGGGTGAGCATGAATGTTGCGACGAATATCTTGAATAGCTTCTGCAGAATCAAGTATTTCAGGTAGTAAATGCATTCCTTCATCTTATCTGAAAGTCCCGCCAGTTGCACTGTAGGACTTGCTTTAGGGGTTTTATTGACTTGGTATTTGGATGTGCTCTGCAGCAAAACGAAGTGCTTCAATTGAATATGGACTGTTATCTGCTTTTTGAAGTTCTTTTGGTAGCGCAGGGATGTGCCCTAAAAAAGGCGCATCTATTCTTGCTCGCAAAGTGGCAATATTTTCTTTGAGTAGAAGCATCTCAGTTGCTAAGGAGTTGGCAATCCACCCGCCAATTTTTAATCCACGAGTTTTGATCGCTTCTTGAGTGAGTAGGGCGTGATTAATGCAACCTAACCTCATGCCGACTACCAAAATGATTGGCAAATTGATTTGCTGTGCAAAATCACCTAGATCTTCTTGAGGATTCAAGGGAATCAAAAACCCACCAGCCCCCTCAATCACAAGGCAATCACTCTGCGTTTGAATCTTGCTAAGTGCTTGCATGATGGTATTAAGCTCAAGAGTAACCCCCTTATTTTCAGCAGCCAGGTGGGGTGCTACCGGCATGTCTAAAACATAAGAGTACAACTCTAGTTGACCTGGTGCAAGTTGAGAGGCAATACGTAAAGCCTCTACATCTTCATTGAGAACATCACCATTGGTATTTTGGTATGTTCCAGCAGCGACAGGTTTAAAGCCCAATACTTTCTTGCCTTGTTCGCGGAGTTTTAGAATCAGCGCACCACTCACCAGGGTTTTACCAACCTCAGTATCGGTACCAGTCACAAACAAGCCTGAGAGCTTATTCATGATTTACCTTTTGATTTACTTCTTGCTCGATCTTTTTCAAGGTCGTGATGAGTTTGTGTAAATCATCAACACTATGATTTGCTGAAAAGGTAATTCGTAAACGTGCACTGCCAAGAGGGACTGTAGGGGGGCGAATTGCCGGAATCCAATAGCCCGCCTCGTCTAGTAGCTTTGCTGCCATAAGTGCATTGGCATTGCTTCCTAAAATAACCGGCTGAATTGGCGTACAAGAGGACACTTTTTCCCAGTTGATAAAGTGCATTTCATCTTGCCAAATTTGAATCAGATGATTGAGGTGTGATCGACGTTTTACGCCCTCATTACCTTCAATGATCTCAAGACTTTTGAGTAAGGTATGTGCAATAGCTGGAGGGGTTGCCGTACTATAAATATAGGGACGCCCTTTTTGAATCAGCCATTCAATAAACGAGTCTTGCGCACAAATAAAAGCACCGCTGACGCCAGCAGCTTTGCCTAAGGTGCCAATGTAAATAATGCGGTGAGATTGAATTCCGCCTTGCTCCAAGATGCCATGCCCCTGCTTACCCAGTACTCCAAAGCCATGCGCATCATCAACTAACAATAGTGCATCGTATTGCTCTGCTATTTGAAGTAATTCTTTAACGGGAGCTACGTCGCCATCCATACTAAAAACGCCATCAGTCACGATAAGCTTAAGAGACTTAGTATCTTTTTTAAGGGCGTCAGTTAATGAAGTGAGTTGCGCGTGATCGAATAAGTTGACCGTAGCATTCATCTGCGCGGCGGCCAAGCGAACACCATCAATCAGCGAGGCATGATTGAGCTTAGCCGAGTAAATACTGAGATCGCCGCGCTCGGTAAGTCTGGCTAAGCCTGTGATGGCAGCTTGATTAGCAAGGTAACCGGTACTAAAAAATAGGGCGCGAGCATTTTGAATATGCTGCTCTTGAAAAGACGCTAATTTTTTTTCAAGTAACTCATGTGCAGCACTGTGACCGCTGATTAAATGGGATGCGCCACTACCAACCCCATAATTTTTAGCGCCCTCTGCTAAGGCATTCACTAAGTTAGGGTGATTGGCAAGACCAAGGTAGTCATTACTGCAAAAAGCCTTGAGTTGTCTATTCTCAACAGTTGCGTTGGTATCGCAAGGCGATTGGGTGACGCGTAATTTGCGTCTGAGTAGTTGGACATCTAAATCTGCAATACCCTCTTGTGCGAGTTCTAAGGCTTTAAATGGGCCGCTCATGCCAAAGCCTTCCCAAGGGCGCGTTCAATAGCATGACCCATTTGCATTGTTTCTTCGGTCGACAAGATATAGGGAGGCATGACATATATCGTATTACCAATTGGTCTAATGAGAGCGCCTTCCTCAAGTCCTTTGGCAAACATTTCACGGGGAAAGGCGCTTACATTTTTGAGATGTGCATTTTTAACATCGAATGCCAGAATCATTCCTTGTTGACGCCAGTGCTCGATTCGAGAATCTGCTTTTGCCCATGCAAATGCATTTGCTAAATCTTGTGAGCGAACTATATTCTTTTCTAAAACGTTTTCTGTTTCAAAAATATTCAAGCAAGCAAGTGCCGCTGCGCAAGCTAATGGGTTTCCTGTGTATGAGTGTGAGTGTAAGAACCCTTGCTGGGTTTTATCACTATAGAACGCACGATAAATTTCATCGGTGGTCATGCAAAGCGATAGAGGGAGATAGCCACCGCTAATGCCTTTGGATAGGGTGAGAAAGTCTGGCCAAATACCAGCGTGTTCACAGGCAAAGAACTTGCCACTGCGCCCACAACCTACGGCGATCTCATCGGCTATTAGGTGTATGTCATAGCGGTTACATAAGTCTCTGACTAAGCGCAGATATTCTGGTGAATGCATTGCCATTTGGCCTGCGCATTGGACTAGCGGTTCAATGATGATTGCTGCAATGTGTTGGTTTTCTTTCTTAAATAGTTTTTCGAGTTCGGCTGCTGCATGCCTTGCAACCTCTTCTGCACTCTCACCATTTTTTGCTTTGCGCGAATCAGGTGACGGGACGGTATAAACCTCTTGCAGGAGTGAGCCATAGGCTTCACGAAAAATAGCAACATCCGTCACCGCTAATGCGCCGAGCGTTTCTCCGTGATATCCGTTTTCTAGGCAGACGAATTTTTTCTTGTTTGGTTTGTCGTTGACTTGCCAAAAATGATGACTCATTTTCAACGCAATCTCTACTGCAGATGCACCATCTGACGCATAAAAGACATGTCCTAAATTACCATTTGTGAGTGCAGAAAGTTTTTCGGATAATTCAACTACTGGTGGATGAGTAAATCCGGCGAGCATGACGTGCTCAATTTTTTCTAACTGAGCAGTGATCGCTTGATTAATCTGCGGATTGGAGTGGCCAAATAAATTCGTCCACCAAGAGCTGATCGAGTCGAGTAAGGCGTTCCCCTTTTCGTCATAAAGCCAGGGACCTCTCCCTTTGGTGATGGCAATTAACGGAAAAGACTCATGATGTTTCATCTGAGTGCAGGGGTGCCACACGGCAGCCAAGCTGCGATCAACAAGGGTGGCTTGATTTAAATCAGAAATAACCTTCATGTTTGATATTTGACCACTAGTTTTTCCAATTTCAGGCTTGTATCTGTTATGTTTATGGCTTGAATTGATCTATTTTCTGGAATTTGCCCATGTTGGACGCCCAAACTGCTGAAAAACCGCTTACCTTAGTCAAATCTAAGACGAGTTTACGTAAAGAGGTCGATGCCTCTGGCCAGTGGACTGTTGCTCAGATTGAGGCACTTTTTGACCTACCTTTCAATGAATTAATGCTCAAAGCCCAGGAGACGCATAAAGCCTATTTTCCCGAGGGTGATGTAGAGCTTGCTACTTTGTTATCCATTAAGACTGGTGGCTGCCCTGAGGATTGTGGTTATTGCCCTCAAGCTGCGCGCTATGACACCGATGTGAAGGCTGAGAAGTTGATGGGCCTAGAGGAGGTTTTAGAGGCCGCTAAAGCTGCTAAAGCTGCCGGCTCAAACCGTTTCTGTATGGGCGCTGCGTGGCGTGAGCCTAAAGATCGCGATATTGAAAAAGTAACTGCCATGATCAAGGGTGTGAAGGCTTTAGGCCTTGAGACCTGCGCAACTTTGGGAATGCTAGAGGCTGATCAGGCTCTAGCACTTCAAGAGGCTGGTCTCGATTTTTATAACCACAACCTTGATACCAGCGAAGATTTTTACCGCTCAGTAATTTCGACACGCGGTTACCAAGATCGCCTAGATACCATCTCTCATGTTCGTGCGGCCGGTATGTCTGTATGCTGCGGCGGTATTGTGGGAATGGGCGAGTCCCGTGAGCAGCGCGCTGCTTTCTTGGCTCGCTTGGCCAATTTGAGCCCTTACCCTGAGTCTGTTCCGATTAATCACTTAGTGCCTGTTGCAGGCACCCCCTTGGCCGATCAGAAGCCATTAGATCCCCTTGAGTTTGTTCGCACCATTGCAGTTGCTCGCATCACGATGCCTAAGGCGCGCGTGCGTTTATCTGCCGGTCGCCAAGAATTGGGAAGGGCTGTGCAGGCCATGTGTTTCATGGCTGGCGCCAATTCGATTTTCTATGGTGAGCAACTACTCACTACCGGCAATCCAGAGGCGGAACAAGACCGTGAGCTGCTCGCAGAACTGGGTTTAAAGACCAAGCAAAGCTCTAAAGCCGAGGTTTTAGTCTAATTCTTTGCCTATGACTCCAGTTGACCGCTTGATTCTTGAATTTGATACCGCACTTCGTTCGGTTGTAGGCGGGGCAAATGCTCAAAGACCAACCCCAGGTTCTGAGTCTGGTGCAAATTTTGCATTAGATTCTGAACAGCGAAAGCACGCCGCAGGTTTAATGCGCATCAATCATGTTGGTGAAGTTTGCGCGCAAGCTTTGTATCAATCGCAAAAATTAGTTGCAAGAAATTCTGAAATAAAAGAAATGCTTGATCACTCTGCTCAAGAAGAGTTAGATCACTTGGCTTGGTGTGAAACTCGTTTGAAAGAACTGGGATCTCATACTAGTTATCTCAATCCATTTTGGTATGCAGGATCCTTTGCAATCGGCTTGGCAGCTGGCTTAGCGGGTGACAAGTGGAGTTTAGGTTTTGTTGTTGAAACTGAAAAACAAGTTGAGAATCATCTTGAGAGCCACCTCAAAAAATTGCCAGAAGAAGATCATCGTTCACGTGCAATTGTGGATCAAATGCGCATTGATGAAATCGAACATGGACAAGCAGCTTTACATGCAGGTGGAGTTACTTTGCCTGAGCCAATTCAAAAAATCATGCAAGCCATGTCAAAGGTAATGACAAGCACTGCTTACAAAATTTAAAATGGATACCGAGGATTTAGTTTGAATAAATCCAGAAAATCAGTTTCAGATTAATTTTTGATATATTTTTTGATAAGTACTGTTTTTAATTACAGTATATTTAGGCATTATCTAGCTCTATAGCTAAGACCTATTCTTAAGTATATTTTCCAAGCCTTTGTTTCAAGTAGCTATTTTATTATCACCATCTTCTGAACACATTACGCTAAGTGTTTGTAAACATTAGAGAATTTCCCAAAAAAAACCCCAAAAACACTTGACCCTCTTATTGCGATCCTCTAAAGTGGGAGGAAGTGTGAAAAAGTGGGGTAAATGGTGTTTCAAGGTGCGTCAGCTCTCAATTTAGATGCAAAAGGCCGAATGTCAGTCCCGGCAAAGCATCGTGACGCCTTGTTAGTTCAAGGTGATGGCCGCCTCACGCTCACAAAACATCCAGATGGTTGTCTTTTGCTATTCCCAAGACCGGAATGGGAAAGCTTTAGAGCAAGAGTTGCTCAGCTTCCTATGGACGCACATTGGTGGCGCAGAATTTTTTTAGGTAATGCTGCAGAAATTGATTTAGATAATGCCGGTCGAATTTTGGTTAGCCCAGAATTGCGTGCAGCAGCTGGAATTGAAAAAGAAGTGATCTTGCTTGGTATGGGTAGTCACTTGGAGTTGTGGGACGCAGCTACATACGCCGCAAAAGAACAGGCTGCTATTGCACTAGGCATGCCTGAAGCACTCAAGCAATTTAATTTTTGATGACAGGGTGCTATGAAAATAACTCATCGCCCAGTGTTGCTGGCCGAGGCGGTGACGGCGCTAATCAGTGGCCCGCTCATTCAAACACAAAACGTAGCAAACAATATTTTGGTGATCGATGGAACATTTGGGCGCGGCGGTCACGCACAAGCTTTACTCAAACAGCTTCCTCAATCCGCACGCATGATTTCTTTCGACAAGGATTTGGATGCAATTGCAGTAGCGCAACAAATCAACGATCCACGCTTAACTATCGTGCACGACAGTTTTGCAAACATGGATCAGTATGCGCAAGCAGAATCAGCCGATGGAATTTTGTTGGATTTGGGAATCAGTTCGCCGCAAGTGGACGAAGCACATCGGGGCTTCTCCTTTCGTCGCGAAGGTCCGCTAGACATGCGGATGAATACAGATCAAGGAATGACAGCTGCAGAGTGGCTGCAGCAGGCGCCGCAGGAGGAAATCACGCGCGTGATTAAGACTTACGGAGAAGAGCGTTTTGCGTTTCAGATTGCTAAAGCCATTGTGGCAAAGCGAGAAGAAGGCCTGTCCCCAAAAACGACGACTCAACTCGCAAGCTTGGTTGCTAGCGTGGTGCGTACACGTGAGGCTGGTCAAGATCCTGCCACTAGAACATTCCAGGCATTGCGTATTTTTATAAATCGCGAATTAGAAGATTTAGAGCTTGGCCTAAAAGCTGCTATGAATTTACTGAAGCCGGGTGCACGACTTGCAGTGATTAGCTTTCATTCCTTGGAAGATCGCATTGTGAAGCAGTTTCTTCAGGCGCATGCAAAAGTGGATGTGCCTCGCGGCCTGCCAGTCCGTGAAAAAGATTTACCCCAAAGCGCATTAGAAATCATTGGCCGCGTTAAGCCAAGTGATGTAGAAATTTTGGAAAACCCAAGAGCCCGTTCAGCCATCATGCGTGTTGCAGAAAAGCGGATCGGAGCGCCTACATGAATCGCGCCACCTTGACCCTACTTGCTTTGTTATTAATTTGCGCTTTATCGCTGGTAGCAGCTCAACAACGTGCGCGTAAATTATTTATTGCCCAAGAGCGCGCTCAGATTGAAGAGCGTAAATTAAATCAAGAATGGTTGCGCTTGGAGTATGAGCAACGCAATCTTTCAAAGTCAGCACGTATACGTGATGTTGCACGCAATCAATTGCGGATGTCTCCAATTTCTCCTGAACGTACTTTGTACCTAAAGGAGGCTAAATGAGGCCGGTTGGTTTTTCTACTACGCCAAATTTAGTATTACGGCTGCCAATGTGGCGGTCACGCTTAATGCTATTCCTTTTGTTCTTCGTTTTCATGATGCTATTGCTACGTGCATTTTGGATTCAAGGTCCCGGGAATGCATTCTATGAAGCGAAGGGTGTGCGTGGAACTCAGCGAGAGCTAGAGTTGCCAGCAAGCCGTGGAAAAATTTTGGACCGCAATGGTCAAGTAATCGCTACCAGCCTAGAAGCGAAGTCTGTGATTGCTTATAACGACACAGTTCCAGATGACTTGGCTGCCGACAAGGTAAAAAAACTCGCTAGCCTTTTGCAAATTAGCGAATCTGAACTTAGAAAAAAACTCAAGGAAGATCGCAAGCAGATTTTCCTAAAGCGTCAGGTTGAGCCGGCAATTGCACAGCAAATTAAGCAATTAGAAATTCCGGGTATCGGTTTGAATAATGAATATCGCCGCTTCTATCCAGAAGGCGAGGCGATGGCACACGTGGTTGGCTTTACCAATGTGGAAGATCGCGGTCAAGAGGGTATGGAGCTCTCCAGACAGAAAGAGCTTGCGGGTCATCCTGGTCAAAGACGCGTAGTGGTTGATCGCTTGGGACGTGTTGTTGAGGAAATGGCAATTCTGCAGTTACCGCAAAACGGTAAAGATTTAAATCTTTCGATTGATAGCAAGATTCAGTTCTTGGCTTATAACGCTGTCAAAGACGCAGTTGAAAAACATCGTGCAAAAGCTGGTGGCGCAGTAGTTTTAGATACGCAAACTGGTGAAATTTTAGCCTTGGCAAATTACCCAAGCTATAACCCAAATGATCGTAAATTTCTCACGGGTGAGCAGCTACGTAACCGCGTATTAACAGATACCTTTGAGCCTGGCTCAACAGTGAAGCCATTAACAGTTGCAATTGCCTTAGAAAAAGGCGTCATCCAGCCTGATACCAATATGGTGATTGGCGCCAAGTATTTAGTTGGTCCAAAGCCGATTACCGATACACATCCATATGCCAACCTCACCGTTGCACAGATTATTCAGAAGTCTAGCAACATCGGTACTGCAAAAATTGCAATCAACAGCCTTTCAGCAGAAGAGATGTGGGATTTTTATACT
This sequence comes from Polynucleobacter sp. MWH-Berg-3C6, assembly GCF_018881855.1. Taxonomy (GTDB): domain Bacteria; phylum Pseudomonadota; class Gammaproteobacteria; order Burkholderiales; family Burkholderiaceae; genus Polynucleobacter. The sequence goes on from NZ_JACVPN010000001.1 coordinate 32,970, forward strand.
GCGGTTGGCTTTGGGCAGTCGCCAAAAGTTGGCTTCCCAGGAGCGGTTGCTGGAACAGTGCATCCATTCAAAAAGTGGATGCCGACGGATCAAGCCCGTATTGCATTTGGTTATGGCATTTCGGCATCACTCTTTCAGGTAGCACAGGCTTACACAGTATTTGCGCGTGATGGTGAATTAGTGCCACTCACTATTGAGCGTAGCCCCAATTTCAAACCAGGCACGAGAGTGCTTTCTGCAAAGACTGCAATTGAAATGCGTAGCATGCTTGAGACTGTAACCGAGCCTGGTGGCACTGCAATCAAGGCGCAGGCTGAAGGCTTTAGAGTTGGTGGCAAGACAGGAACAGCGCATAAATTAGTTGGTAAAGGGTATGGCAACAAATATCGCGCTTACTTTGCTGGCTTAGCGCCGATCAGTGCTCCACGGATTGTGGTTGCAGTCATGATTGATGAGCCAACCGTTGGTGGTCACTACGGTGGTGAGGTTGCTGCACCAGTGTTCTCAACCATTGTGAGTGAAACACTCAATACTCTCAATGTGCTGCCTGATAACAAAGTGAAGCAAATGGTTTTGCAAGACAAGAGTCCTGAAGAGATTCGAACTGCAAATGTACAGACTCAGCATGTGGTTTTAAAACGATGAGGATGGCATTGAATATAGATCCCAATCATCTGATTGACCACTTGCACAGTCTAGCAAACAGCACTGCTAAGGTAAGTGCCGATAGTCGCCAGATTGAATCTGGTGATATCTTTTTTGCTTATCCTGTTGGTCATGGAAACGCATTAAGAGATGGCCGTCAGTTTATTCATGCTGCATTGAAGAAGGGTGCGGCAGCTGTAGTATTTGATCCTGCTGGATCTGGTTCTGAATATCTAGATCATCCACAATGTATTGCAGTTGAAAACCTTGCAGAAAAGGTTGGTGAGTTATCTGCACAATGGTATGGCTATCCAAGCAAGCAATTAAAAGTGATTGGTGTAACAGGGACCAACGGTAAAACGAGTATTACGCAGTGGTTAGCTCAAGCGCTGGATGAGACCAGCCATCGAACAGCGGTTCTAGGTACCTTGGGTACTGGCTTTCCAAACTCTTTAGTGCAAACTGGATATACCACTCCAGATGCACCGAAGTTGCAAACCCAACTGAAAGAGTTGCTCAATACTGGCGCCAAGCAAGTAGCGATGGAGGTGTCTTCGCATGCTTTGCATCAGGGCCGAGTATTAGGTACTCATCTCAACTGCGCTGTATTTACAAATCTGACGCAAGATCATTTGGACTATCACGGCAGTATGGCCGACTATGCTGAAGCTAAGGCAAAGCTATTTGAGTTAGCCGGCTTAGAGCATGCCGTTATTAATTTAGATGATGCCTTTGGTCGCGAGATCGCCATAAAGCTTTTGGCTAAAGGTGACATTCAGATTTGGGCATTCACCTTAAATCAAGATTCCCTGAGGGGATTTGAAAAATTTGGTGATCGTTTGCATCGTATTTATGCAAAAAATAGCGTACTCAATGGCGCAGGATATGACTCCCAGTTTGTATATGAGGGAGTTGGTAGCAATACCCTACATATTCCTATATTAGGTGAATTTAATTTAAGTAATGCCCTCGCTGTATGGACCGTATTACTAACTCAAGGCTTCAGTTGTGATGAGGCAAGCAAACGAGTAAGTCATTTGCGTCCCGTACTTGGCCGCATGGAATTAATTCAGGTGGGTAAGCAGCAAAAATCAGAAGGTTTATTAGTGGTAGTTGATTACGCCCATACGCCTGATGCTCTTCAGAAAACTTTACAAGCCTTGCGTCCGATTGCAGAGCAACGCAGTGGCAAAATTTGGTGTGTATTTGGGTGCGGCGGTGATCGTGATGTTGGTAAGCGGTCGCAAATGGGTGCAGTGGCTCAAAAATTTGCTGATCAAATCATTATTACTAGTGATAACCCAAGATCTGAAGAGCCATACGCAATCATGGAAATGATTCGCGCAGGTATTGAACAGAAATCTTCAGATGTTCAGATGGTTGTTGATCGTGCAGCGGCCATTATGGCTGCTGTTCGTCATGCTGCCCCTCAAGATATTGTTTTGGTGGCAGGAAAAGGTCACGAAACTACCCAAGATATTAATGGCAAGAAATTTGATTTCTCCGATCAAGAGCATATTCGTTTAGCTGCCGGAGGAATATTTTGATGTCTGTTATGACAACGCTTGCTCAAGTGCATGCCATGCTGCCTGGAAGTGCTTTGCTCAATATTTCTGCAGAAGATGCACAGTTAGCAAATATTTCCAGAATTGGAAGTGATAGTCGGCAGATTGATGCTAAAGAATTATTTGTAGCTTTGACGGGCGATCGTTTTGATGCTCACGACTTTCTATCAGACGTTGCTAAAGCAGGGGCGGCTGGAGTTTTAATTAGTAACAAAGATAAATGCCCTGCAAGTTTGCCCGCGGTTTGCGTTGCTGACACCCGTATTAGCCTGGGAGTATTTGCAAAAGCCTGGCGCGCCAATCATCCTATTCCGCTAGCTTTGGTGACTGGCAGTAATGGCAAAACTACAGTGAAAGAAATGATTGCCTCTATTTTTAGAGCTGCAGTTGGCGATGCACATACCTTAGTAACTAAAGGCAATTTAAATAATGATATTGGCCTCCCACTGACATTATTAAAGCTTCGTTCGACAGATCAACTTGCCGTAGTTGAGTTGGGAATGAATCATCCTGGTGAGACTGCGCAACTTGCCGATATTGCTCAGGCAAATATTGCCTTGATTAATAATGCGCAGCGTGAACATCAAGAGTTCATGGCGACGGTAGCAGCAGTAGCGCAGGAGCACTCTGATGCCATTAGAGCCTTACCCAAAGATGGCATAGCCGTATTTTCTGCAGATTCTGAATTTGCAAGCGTTTGGCATGAAGCTGCAGCTGGACGAAAGGTAATTGATTTTGTTTTGCAGTCTGGTCAGTCAACACTGCAAGCTGCAGTAACGGGGCGCTTATTAAATAACGGCCACGTGCAAGTGCAAACAGAGTTGGGCTCTATAGAAGTTCAGTTAAATACTTTGGGTAGCCACAATGCACGTAATGCATTGGCTGCTAGTGCTGTTGCGGTGGCAGCTGGAATTACTCTTGAAAAAATTAAGCAGGGCTTAGAGATGTTCTCCCCAGTTAATGGGCGTATGCAGGCCAAGAAAATTGACCCTAATCACACCTTAATTGATGACAGCTATAACGCTAATCCTGATTCAGTGAGAGCTGCAATCGATGCTCTCAAGCAGTCAGGCAATAAATCTTGGTTAGTTTTAGGCGATATGGGCGAAGTAGGCAATCAGGGGCCTGAGTTTCATCGTGAGGTTGGTGCCTATGCTGCTGAGCAAGGCGTTAATAAATTATTTGCGCTTGGCGAGCAATGTCAATTTGCTATTCAGGGATTCGATGATGCCCAGAAAAATGGATTGCCCACTGCTAGCGCAAAACATTTCTCTGAAATGGATAGTTTGATTGAGCAGTTAAGAGATGCATTGCATGCCCAGTCAACTGGTAGCAATGAGCATTTAAATATTTTGGTTAAGGGTTCACGTTTTATGCGCATGGAGCGTGTAGTGCAGGCCTTGTTAGAGGAGGCTAAAACATGCTCTTAATTTTGGCGCAATGGTTGCAAGATGATTTTGGATTCTTCCGAGTCTTTAACTACATCACCTTTAGAGCTGTTATGGCAACGGTAACAGCCTTGTTAATTGGTTTGGCTGCAGGTCCATGGGTTATTCGTAAATTAACTGATTTGAAAATGGGTCAAGCCGTTCGTACTGATGGACCACAAACCCATTTAGTTAAATCTGGCACTCCGACAATGGGTGGAGTGTTGATTTTGATCGGTATTTTTGTGTCCTGCATGTTATGGGCAGACTTAAGTAATCGCTTTATTTGGATTGTGATGATCGTGACATTTGGTTTCGGTGCGATTGGCTGGGTAGATGACTATCGCAAGGTAGCTAGAAAAGATCCCAAGGGAATGGCCTCAAGAGAAAAATTCTTTTGGCAAACCCTGATTGGTTTATTTGCGGCGATCTATTTAGCATTCTCAGTTTCTGAGGTTAATAACCTCAAGGTGCTCCAGCTCTTCTACGAATGGCTCAAGAGCGGTTTGGCTTTAGACCTGCCAGCAAAAACGAACTTGTTATTGCCCTTTATTAAAGAGGTGAGTTATCCGCTGGGTATGATGGGCTTCATCATCTTGAGCTATTTGGTGATTGTTGGCAGCAGTAATGCAGTGAACTTAACTGATGGGCTCGACGGCCTGGTAATCATGCCCGTTATTTTGGTAGGAGCAGCGTTAGGTGCGTTTGCCTACGTGATGGGTAATGCCATCTATGCCAAATACCTGTTGTTTCCCTATATTCCAGGTGCTGGTGAGTTATTGATCTTTTGTGGCGCCATGGGCGGAGCAGGTTTAGCTTTCCTTTGGTACAACGCGCATCCAGCGCAAGTATTCATGGGCGATGTTGGCGCGCTTGCTTTGGGCGGCGCGCTTGGAACGATTGCGGTGATTGTGCGTCAAGAGATAGTGCTCTTTGTGATGGGTGGAATTTTTGTTGCAGAAACTATCTCTGTAATGTTGCAGGTATTTTGGTTCAAGTTAACCAAGAAATATTTTGGTGAGGGGCGTCGTATTTTCCGCATGGCCCCACTGCACCATCATTTTGAATTAGGTGGTTGGAAAGAGACGCAAGTGGTTGTGCGTTTCTGGATCATCACCATCCTATTGGTATTGATTGGCTTATCTAGCCTGAAATTACGGTGAGCCAAAAGTAAATATGTTGAATCTAGAAAATACCTTTGCTAATCCTGCTTTCATAGCCGATGCAGGCTATCAAGCTCCCCACCGCTTTTTGATTATGGGTCTAGGAGAGTCTGGCGTTGCTATGGCTAAGTGGTGCCTACGTAATGGTGCCGCTGTTCGTTTAGTAGATACACGCGATCAATCTCAATTTTCTGAGCGTCAGAATGCTTGGCTGGCTGAATTAAAGATTGATGGATTGAAAGACATTCAGTTTGGGCCATTCAACGATGAGTTATTGGTTGATATCGATGTGATTGGCATTAGTCCTGGCCTATCTCCATTTCTGGAGCCTACTCAATCATTTTTGGCTAAGGCTAGAAAAGCCAGAATTGATGTTTGGAGCGAGATCGAGTTTTTTGCACGCGCAATTGCTTCATTAGGTCGTATGGCTCAGACCGCTGCATCAAGTTATGAGGCGGCAGTATTGGCGATCACCGGGACCAATGGAAAAACTACTACTACCGCATTAACTGGCCAACTCTGTGAGCGCGCTGGGAAAAAAGTTGCTGTAGCTGGAAACATTAGCCCTGCTGCATTAGACAAGTTGATGAGCTGCCTTAATGAGGCCGACCAAATTGAAGATATGCCAGATATTTGGGTGCTTGAATTATCCAGTTTCCAATTGGTTTATACGTATACCCTCAATGCAACTGCTGCCACTGTGCTGAATATCACCCAAGACCATTTAGATTGGCATGGCGATATGCAGGCGTATGCAGATGCGAAAGCAAAGATATTTGGCGTAGACACAATTTGCATTCTGAATTGTGACGACTCTTTGGTGATGGGTTTGCTCTCTGATGAGCAAAAAGCAGAAAAGTCGATTGTGACTTTTGGTTCGAATAAGCCGGATGAGCAAGGCGCCTTCGGTATTGAGCATGATTTGCGTGCTGGCGGAATTGATTGGCTTGTATGGGCGGAGGTAGATGAAGATCTTGAGCCAAAGCCCAAGCGTCGTCGTAAATCAACTGCAATTGAAGAGGATGAGCCGCTGCGATTGAAGCGCTTAATTCCAGCTGATGCTCTCAGAATACGTGGTCGCCATAATGCATTGAATGCATTAGCTGCGCTGGCATTAGCAAGAGCGGCTGGCTTGCCAATGAATGTTCTTCTGCATGGCTTGCGTGATTATCACGGTGAGCCTCATCGTGTTCAGAGCATCGCAGTTGTGAATGACGTTGAGTATATCGATGACAGTAAAGGTACCAATGTTGGTGCAACAGTAGCGGCCCTAAATGGCCTTGGAAGCAATGAATCTGGCAAGAGAATTTGGTTAATTGCTGGAGGTGATGGCAAAGGGCAAGACTTTGGCCCATTACGCGAGCCAGCCTTACGTTTTGTTAAGGGCGTTTTCTTGATTGGTAAAGATGGTGCTGCCATTGGTGAGGCTATTGGCAAAGATGTTCCTTGCACGATGAGCGGTAGCTTGGTGGACGCTGTTAAGACAGCTGCACAACAAGCCCAGTCTGGCGATTTGGTCTTGCTTTCCCCAGCTTGCGCAAGCTTTGATCAGTTTAAAGATTATGTTGCGCGTGCCCAAGTATTTGTTGAAGAAGTTGAAGAATTAGGAATGCGTTTCGAAGGAGTTCAGGCGTGAATCTAAAAGATAAATTTTTTCCTGATAATCGTTTAAGTCTAGATCGCTTCTGGAATTTTTCTAGAGGTGGGATTGATAACTTCCGAACTGGCTTAAGAGATGCTGTCTCAGGAGTTGAGCAAACTCGCTCGCGCATGATGGAATACGATCAGTTGCTCGTATGGGCAGTTCTTTCCCTGATGTTGATTGGTTTGGTAATGGTGTATTCGGCATCGATTACTTTGGCAGATGGCCCTAAGTACGCTAATTACAGCAGCAACTTTTTCTTAATTCGCCACATGATTTCATTGGTAATTGCAATTGGGGTTGGTATTTGGGTCTTTAAGATTCCGACCAAGATGTGGGATCGCTATTCACCCTTGATTTTCGGGTTTACCGTTTTACTCTTGATTGCAGTACTTATTCCTGGCGTTGGTAAGGGCGTCAATGGAGCTAAGCGTTGGATTCCACTGGGTCTAATGAACTTTCAGCCATCCGAGTTAATGAAATTTGCCGCCGTCATTTTTGCTGCAAGCTATACAGTTCAACGTCAAGAGTATCTGCACTCATTTGTTAAAGGTATGTTGCCCATGGGGATTGCGGTCGCCTTGGTTGGAGGTCTGTTAATGGCTGAGCCTGATATGGGTGCATTTGTAGTGGTCTCCTTAATTGCATTTGGCATTTTGTTCTTAGGTGGTATTAATGCCAAGTTGTTTGGTGGTTTGATTGCTGTTGGCTTAATGAGTGGAGCAGCAATGATTGCTCTTTCACCATTCCGTCGTGGCCGCATGCTCGCCTTTATGGATCCATGGCAAGTTGATAACGCTGCAAATAAAGGTTATCAATTAACACACTCCTTGATGGCCTTTGGCCGTGGTGAGTGGTTTGGCACTGGACTTGGCGGCAGCGTAGAGAAATTACATTACCTGCCTGAAGCCCATACCGATTTCATCATGGCAGTGATTGGTGAAGAGCTTGGTTTTGTTGGTGTAGTTGTGATGATCTTTTTGTTTTATTGGATCGTAAGACGCGCTTTCTTAATTGGCCGTACAGCGTTGCAATTGGATCGTAGCTTTGCTGGTCTTGCAGCTAAGGGCGTGGCAATTTGGATTGGCTGGCAAGCCTTTATCAATATGGGTGTGAATCTGGGTTTATTACCAACTAAAGGTTTGACATTGCCATTGGTGAGCTACGGTGGATCCGGAATTTTGATGAATGCAGTAGCGGTTGCGATGCTACTTCGCATTGATTATGAGAATCGTATTTTGATGCGCGGGGGGAAGCTGTGACAAGACCCTCAATTTTGGTGATGGCTGGCGGTACTGGCGGGCATATTTTCCCAGGCCTTGCTGTCGCTGAATATCTGCGGATTTGTGGTTGGAATGTGTCATGGTTAGGTAACCAAAATGGCATGGAATATCGCTTAGTGAAATCTTGCGATTTTCCATTTGAGGTTGTTGAGTTTGGCGGGTTGCGTGGCAAAGGCCTCAAGGCTAAATTGCTGTTGCCATTTAATTTAATGCGCGCTTGCATTCAAAGTTGGAAGATTATGCGTCGCATAAAACCCTCTGTGGTCTTAGGGATGGGCGGCTATATTTCCTTCCCGGGTGGTTTGGTAACTAAGTTATTAAGCCGCCCCTTAGTACTGCACGAATCAAATTCTGTAGCAGGTAGTGCAAATCGTGCGCTTGCCAAAATTGCTATGCGCACATTGACTGGTTTTCCAAACGCGATGATAAATGCTGAGTGGGTTGGCAATCCTATTCGCGAAGAGTTTGATCATATTTCTGCGCCAGCATTGCGCTATGAACAGCGCCAAGGACCTTTATCTATATTAATCGTAGGCGGTAGTTTAGGTGCAGCCGCTTTGAATGAAAATATTCCCGCAGCTTTGGCACTGCTCTCTAGGGACATGCGTCCCAAGGTAATTCATCAAGCGGGCGATAAGCATCTGGCCGATCTGCAAAAGCGCTATCAGGAGTACGATGTTGAAGCCGATATTCGCCCATTTATTGACGATATGCCTGCTGCATATGCGCAGGCAGATCTTGTGATTTGCCGTGCTGGCGCTATGACAGTTTCAGAATTAGCTGCTTGTGGCGTTGCTTCTTGTTTAATTCCTTTCCCATATGCAATTGATGATCATCAAACAGCTAATGCAAAATTTTTGTCTAATGCAGATGCTGCAATCTTATTGCCTCAGCAAGATCTAAATCCGCAAGATTTGGCATTAATGATTCAAAGCTTTAATCGTGCGGACTTAAAGCAAATGGCTTTGCGTGCGCATGCTTTGGCTAAACCACATGCAACCCAGCGAGTAGCTGAGGTTTGCGCTGATTGTGCGGGGGTAGGCGTATGAAGCATATCGTTCAGCAAATCCATTTCATTGGTATTGGCGGTGCTGGTATGAGCGGCATAGCTGAAGTTTTATTGAATTTGGGTTATCAGGTATCCGGGTCTGATTTGGCTGAAGGTCCTGTAACGAAGCGCCTAAAAGAGTTGGGCGCAGTCATTCATATTGGCCATGATCCTAAAAATATTGGTACTGCAGAAGCAGTAGTTATTTCTACAGCAGTAGCTGGAAATAATCCCGAAGTACTCGCAGCACGCGCTGCAAAGATTCCTGTGATTCAGCGAGCAGTCATGTTGGGTGAGTTGATGCGTCTAAAACAAGGTATCGCTATTGCTGGTACGCATGGCAAGACCACTACAACCAGTTTAGTTGCATCAGTTCTTGCTGAAGGCGGCTTGGATCCTACTTTTGTGATTGGCGGAAAACTGAATTCCGCTGGCGCTAATGCACGTTTGGGTCGCGGCGATTTTATTGTCGTTGAAGCCGATGAATCTGATGCTTCATTCTTGCAGCTTTTCCCAGCAATGGAAGTAGTTACCAATATTGATGCTGATCATATGGATACCTATCAGCATGATATGGCGAGATTGAAGCAAGCCTTTGTACAGTTTATTCAGCGTATGCCGTTTTATGGTGTAGCAGTGTTATGTATTGATGACGCTAATGTGCGCGACATCATCCCATTTGTATCTCAGCCCGTCTTGCGTTATGGACTCTCGGAAGATGCAGATATTAGAGCTAGCAATGTGCGTGCTGATGGAACGCGTATGCACTTTACAGTGGATCGTCGCACCGTTCGCAGGCATGGTAATAAACCTGGTCCTCTCAATGTGACACTGAACTTGCCTGGCTTGCACAATGTACGGAATGCTTTAGCTGCCATTGGTATTGCTACAGAGCTAGGTGTTGGCGATGAGGCTATTACCAAAGCACTCTCTGAATTTAGTGGTGTTGGTCGTCGCTTCCAGCGTTATGGTGAGATTCCCCTTGCCTCTGGCGGCAGCTTTACATTGATTGATGATTATGGACATCATCCAGTTGAGATGGCGGCCACTTTGGCTGCAGCACGTGGCGCCTTCCCAGATCGTCGTTTAGTGCTGGCATTCCAGCCGCATCGCTTTACAAGAACACGAGATTGTTTTGGAGAGTTTGTGCAAGTACTCCGAAACTTTGATGCTTTAGTGTTAACTGAAGTGTATCCAGCCGGTGAGGCAAAGATTCCGGGTGCAGACGGTAAGAGCTTGATGAAGGCAGCGCTTGCAGAAGAGAAGAGTGTAAACCGCTCCTTAAATTCTGCCGCAGCGATCTTTGCAGTAAATATTACAGAGATGCCAGAAAAGTTATCTCAAGTATTAAAAGACGGTGATGTCTTAATTACGATGGGTGCGGGATCAATCTCCGCGCTGCCACATACCTTGGCGGAGGCAAAGAGTGTCTAAGTTAGATGCAAACCTCGGCATGTGGGGTGATCGTGTGAAGTCTCAGCTATCTAAGTTAGATATGAAATCGCTTGGTCGGGTTGGTGTTCTATTGGGCGGGCGCTCTGGTGAGCGAGAAATATCTCTGATGTCGGGTAATGGTGTTTTAGAGGCCCTGCTCTCTAAAGGGGTAGATGCACATGCTTTTGACCCTGGCTTACGTTGCCCAACAGAGCTAGCAAAAGAAAAATTTGATCGCGTATTTATTTCCCTACATGGTCGTTACGGTGAAGATGGAACGATTCAAGGCTTATTAGATTTACTTGAATTGCCGTATACCGGCAGTGGTGTTTTGGCTTCTGCTTTAGCAATCGACAAGATTGTTACTAAGCAAGTTTGGATTAGTAATAGCCTAGCAACCCCAGAGTTTGAAGAGCTAACTGCAAATAGCGACTGGAACTTGGTCGTCAAGCATCTAGGTCTTCCTCTGATTGTTAAGCCGGCACATGAAGGCTCTTCGCTTGGTTTAACTAAGGTGAAATCTGTAGATGAATTGCCGGCAGCCTATAAGCTTGCTGCGGGATTAGATAAAAAAGTCATTGCTGAGACTTGCATTATTGGGGATGAACTCACTTGTCCATTAGTTGGTCAGGGCGATACTGCAGAGGCATTGCCTGTGATCAAAATTATTCCGCCACAGGCTAATTACGACTTCCATAACAAGTATTTCTCAGATGAGACTCAATACTTATGCCCAACCGGACTTGCTGATGAGGTTAACGAGCGCGTTCAAGAATTGGCTCTGGCTGCATACAAGGCCTTAGGTTGCCGCACATGGGGCCGTGCCGATGTCATGCTTGATCACAAAACAGGCAAACCCTACTTATTGGAAATGAATACCTCGCCAGGTATGACTTCTCACTCTTTGGTACCGATGGCGGCTAAGGCTGCCGGTGTTAGCTATGCGGATTTGGTGTTGTGGTTGCTAAGTCAAACTTTGCAATCAAAAGAGGGTGCGGCGATATGAACACGCTCTTAGACCGCTTCGGAGATATTTTCTCCGTCATCATGTCTCCACTTTGGAATCATCCAGAGCGGATGCAAAGGCTTAGCCGTTTCTTGATGCGGTGTTTTGCTGTGATGTTGGTGGTTGGGATTTTGGTTTGGTTAAGTCAGAGACCGGTTTTTACTTTAAGACAAATTCAGGTTGAACCCGTTGCTGGTCAAACACTCAAACACATTAATAAATCACTTGTGAAGCGTCAGGTAATGGAGACCGTGCAAGGTAACTTCTTCAGTGTCCGTTTAGAAGATGTGAAGCGTGGCTTTGAAAGTATGCCCTGGGTGCGCCACGCTAATGTTCGTCGCGTTTGGCCAAATGGCTTGATAGTGAGCATTGAAGAGCAAAAAGCTTTTGCGACTTGGGACGGTGAGAGTAGCAATACCTTAATGAACACCCATGGTGAGCTATTTACTGGTCGCGTTTCAGAGCTGCCTGATGAAAAGCGCTTGTTAGATTTCTCTGGTCCAGATGATGCTGGAAAAGAAGTTATGAGTCTTTATGAAAAAGCTAATAACTGGTTTAAACCCTGGAATGCTGAAGTAGTGAGCTTGGCATTAACTGAGCGCTATGCCTGGCACGTCAAGCTGTCCAATGGTATGAAAGTCGAATTTGGACGAGACGAAGAGAGCTCTGACAAAAACTTAACGGAAGAACGGGTTGCACGTTTATTTAAGTATTGGCCTCAGGTACAAGAGAAATGGGCGAATCGAGTTGATGCAGTAGATCTACGCTATGCAAATGGTTTCGCAGTGCATCTTGCATCTGGAAGCGCAAAAAAGAATGATGTAGACGGCAAAAAAAGTGAGCTGAAGCAATGAGGAATGGCAATGAGTAAAGATAATCGCGACCTATTGGTAGGTTTAGACATTGGGACTTCTAAGGTAGTTGCCTTAGTAGCAGAGCTTGCGCCTGACGGCCAATTCAATGTGGTTGGCGTTGGTCAAACAGCCTCAAAGGGATTAAAGAAGGGCGTTGTAGTCAATATTGAAGCAACTGTTCAGTCGATTCAGAAGGCCTTAGAAGAGGCTGAGGTGATGGCTGACCGCCAGATTGTTCAAGTATTTACTGGTATTGCTGGAAATCACATTGTGAGCTTTAACTCGAGCGGCATGGTTGCAATACGAGACAAAGAGGTGGGTGCAGGTGATGTTGAGCGCGTATTGGAAACTGCTAAAGCAATCAATATTCCAACCGATCAACAAATTTTGCACATCTTGGTTCAGGAATTCATCATTGATGGCCAAGAAGATGTCCGCGAGCCCATTGGCATGAGTGGCTTACGTTTAGAAGTGAAGGTTCATATTGTTACTGGCGCTGTTAGTGCTGCGCAAAATATTGTGAAGTGCGTACGTCGTTGTGGTTTAGAGGTGAATGACCTCATTTTGCAACCTTTGGCATCGAGCTTAGCCGTCCTTACTGATGATGAAAAAGAGCTGGGCGTTGTTTTGGTTGATATTGGTGGCGGCACTACTGATATCGCCATTTATTGCCAAGGATCAATTCGTCATACCGCTGTAATTCCAATTGCTGGTGACCAAATTACTAACGATATTGCAATGGCCTTACGCACGCCCACTCTGGATGCAGAAGATTTAAAAATTGCGCATGGAATTGCTCGTCAAGATATGGCTGATTCAGCGGCCATGATTGATGTGCCTGGTGTTGGGGATCGTGAGCCGCGTCCAATGTCTAAGCAAGCCCTTGCCGCAGTGATTGAGCCGCGCGTTGAAGAGCTGTTTACTTTAGTGAGAGGGGTAGTGCGTGATTCTGGGTATGAGGACATGGTTTCTTCAGGAATTGTGCTCACTGGCGGTACTTCACTAATGCCGGGCATGGTTGAGTTGGCCGAGCAAGTCTTTTTGAGGCCGGCTCGAATTGGTACACCCGAATATCGCGGGCACTTACATGAAGTATTGCGTAGCCCTAGATATGCCACCAGCATTGGTTTGTTGATGGAGGGACAGGCACAGTTATTGCGTGGCCGTCGTGTTTCTCAATCAGGCGCGCTTCAGGGAATTGTGTCGCGCATGAAGGAATGGTTTGCAGGAAATTTTTAAGTTGTTTTTCGTCGTCGTCAATGTAGTAAGTTATTTACCTAGGAGGGTATATGGAATTTGAAATGTTAGATCAAGATACAGCTGGCAAAACCATTATTAAAGTGGTTGGAGTCGGTGGAGCTGGTGGTAATGCTGTCCAGCACATGATCCGTCGCGGAGTACATGGCGTAGAGTTCATTTGCATGAACACCGATGCTGGCGCTCTACAGCGTTCTGAAGCATCTGTGAATTTGCAACTGGGCTCTAGCGGATTAGGTGCGGGCGCAAAACCAGAAATCGGCGCAGCTTCTGCTGAAGAGGCACGTGCTCGTATTGCGGATACTTTGCAAGGCGCACATATGGTCTTCATCACTGCAGGTATGGGTGGTGGTACCGGTACTGGTGCCGCCCCAATCGTTGCTCAAGTAGCAAAAGAAATGGGCATTTTGACAGTTGGTGTAATCAGTAAGCCTTTTGATTTCGAGGGCGTAAAGCGCTTGAAGGTTGCTGAGAACGGCGCTGCAGAACTCGAGTCTTATGTTGACTCATTGATTGTTGTGCTCAATGAAAAGCTCTTTGAAGTGATGGGTGAAGACGCCGAGTTTGATAAGGCCTTTGCTTGTGCTGATGATGTATTGCATAACGCAGTCTCCGGTATTGCTGAAATCATCAATGTTCAGGGTTTGATTAACGTTGACTTTGAAGACGTGAAGACTGTAATGGGCGAGCAAGGTAAAGCCATGATGGGAACAGCAACTGTTTCCGGTATGGATCGTGCTCGTTTAGCGGCTGAAGCTGCAGTTGCATCACCATTGTTAGAAGGCGTTGATTTATCTGGAGCACGTGGCGTATTGGTAAACATTACTGCTAGCCGTTCATTGAAATTATCTGAGACACGCGAAGTAATGGCTGCTATTCGTGGCTATGCTGCTGATGATGCAACTGTAATCTTCGGAACCGTGTATGACGAGAGTTTGGGTGATGCATTACGCGTAACAGTGGTTGCTACTGGCTTGAATAATCCTCAAGCTCGTAAAGCAAATCAACCAGAAGTAGTTTGGAGACAAGCTACTGGTACAAGTGATGCAATGCCAACAATGGCCGATCTCAATACCTTTGCTCCTGCTAGCGCATCTGCTGCTATGAGCAAGGTTGGCTTGGATTCTGCTTTGAGTACTAGTGCGGGCATGGCTTTGACTGGTGTCGGTAGTGCTCCATCAGTTGCAGCTCAACCAGCAGCTAGCAGCGGTGTTGATTACAGCCAATATGATTTGCCACGGGTATTCCGTAGTTCCCGTGAGGCGACTCCCGCACCTACTTTAGGCGCAGATAGCTCTCCTCAGGCTAAATCCATGTTGGATAAAGGGGCTGATTACTATGAGATTCCAGCCTTTTTACGTAAGCAAGCAGACTAACTAACTGCTCAATACAATAGGTAATTGCGAAATGCCAGCGCGGCGCCCCTCCGGACGACGAATCCCGCGCTTGCGTTGGCATGCTTACTAACAACTACTTATTGGAGATGTCATGATTGCTGTTGGACAAAAATTACCTAACGCTACTCTTTATGAATTTTTTGACGAAGAGAGCGAAGGCTGCTCCTTAGGGCCGAATGCCTTTGAAGTTGAGAAGCTTGTAGCTGGCAAAAAGATTGTCATCTTTGCACTGCCTGGCGCATTTACGCCAACTTGCTCTGCAAAGCATGTACCTGGATATGTTGAACACTATGATGCGATCAAAGCAAAAGGTGTCGACGAGATTTGGTGTATTTCTGTGAACGATCCATTCGTGATGGGTGCTTGGGGTCGCGATCAAAAAGTGGGTAAAAAGATTCGCATGATGGGTGATGGTAGCGCTGAGTTCACCAAAAAGATGGGTACAGAGTTAGATTTAACCGCTCGTGGTTTTGGAGTTCGCTCAGACCGTTATGCCATGATTGTTGAAGATGGCGTAGTGAAATCTTTGGATCGCGAAGCTCCTGGTAAGTTTGAAGTAAGTGATGCGGCTTCTATTCTGAAAAAACTGTAATTCGAATTCATTCAGTAACTAATACCCCCCTGAAGTTAGAGATATCACCATGATGAAACAAAGAACCATTGCCACTCCAGTCAAGACTGTGGGCATTGGTTTGCATTCTGGTCGTAAGGTGACAATTTCTATTAAGCCTGCACCGGTAAATTCAGGGGTTCAGTTTGTGCGTGTCGATACGCCAGAGCAGTCGGTTGTCCCAGCAACTGCCCTGGCTGTCTGCGATACCAGGCTTGCATCCGTCATTCAAAAGGATGGCGTGCGAGTCTCCACGGTTGAGCATTTGTTATCTGCCTGCGCTGGTTTGGGTTTGGATAATTTATTAATTGAGCTTGATGGTGAAGAGGTTCCCATCATGGACGGCAGTGCTGCCTCCTTCTTATTTTTAATTGAATCTGCTGGCATTATTGAACAAGATGCGCCACGTCAATTTGTCGTCATTAAGAAACCAGTCGAAGTTCGCGAGGGTGATAAGCTTGCACGCTTAGAACCTTTCTTCGGTTTTAAATTAGATTTCACGATCGACTTTAAACATCCTGCAGTTGATAAAACAGGTCAGCGATTTGTTGTTGATTTTGCAGAGCATGCATATCGTAGTGAAATTGGTCGTGCGCGTACATTTGGTTTTGCGCATGAGGTAGAGGCTTTACGCGAGATGGGTTTAGCTCGCGGCGGTAGTTTGGATAATGCAATTGTTTTAGATGAGCACCGCATCTTAAATAACGAAGAACTCCGTTATGAAGATGAGTTTGTGCGTCACAAAATTCTAGATGCAATTGGCGACTTATATTTAGTAGGCCATCCTATTGTGGGTGCATATGTAGCCGAAAAGTCTGGTCACGCACTCAATAACGCTCTTTTGCGTAAGCTTTTAGAAGATCCAAGCTCTTATTCAATTGAGTCTTTTGCAGAAGCCAAGGCCCCTGAAGCCTATTCTCAAGAAAGTCAGCCCCTCTTTTTCTAGAGCGCCCTACTTAGTTTTATTTTGTAGGAGACGTTCAACCGCCTCGCGAAGATCAGACTCTGGCGGTAGTTTTTCTAGAAGGTCTTGCCATGACTGTTTTGCCACCTGATTTAAACCCTTGGGGGCTACATTTTTGGGGTTTGGCCTCGGTTTGACCTCCCAGTCTGGGCTTGCTGGCTTTACTTTGACCTTAATAGCCTTGCAATTGAGTCCAATTTTTCTTAACTCATTGATTAAGCTCGGTAAAATCTGCTGTAAGCGGGTTCCAATGCTGGCGCTGCTAACTAGTAAAAAAAGCTCATCCTGGGCCCCTGAACGCCATCCAGCTTCAATTTTTGGGCTTAAGTGACCTAAATCTAAGCATTCCAATGCCTTATGGAGCTTAGCCTTGAGCTTGGCAAGATCTTCCGTTTTGGCCAAGATTCCACCAAGACCATTGGACTCTCGCAGGTATTCCATCCAGTCGTGGGCTGAATGATTGCGTGATGGTTTGCGGGCAAAGTTCATAAAAAATGGGGTTGCGGGTGATAAACTCAAGGACTTAATTTTCTTCAATATCCCATGGTAATCGGTCTTCTTAAAACCCTGGTCGGCAGTCGTAACGACCGCCTCTTAAAACAGTATCGCAAAGTTGTTGCCAAGGTTGGCGCTTTTGAAGCCAGCTTGCAATCTTTGGATGATGCCGCCCTTGCCGCTAAAACCGCGGAGTTTAAGACGCGTTTAGCTGGCGGGGAGTCTTTAGAGGATATTACTGCCGAAGCATTTGCGGTAGTGAGAGAAGCTAGTGTTCGCGTTATGAAGATGCGCCACTTTGATGCGCAGATTATGGGTGGCCTTGCTCTGCATCAGGGCAAGATTGCCGAGATGGGAACTGGCGAAGGAAAAACCTTAACAGCAACGCTCCCAGTGTATTTGAATGCTTTAACTGGTAAAGGTGTTCATGTTGTTACGGTGAATGATTATTTGGCTCAGCGTGACGCTGAGTGGATGTCAACCTTATATAACTTCTTAGGCATGAAAGTTGGCGTGAATCTATCGCAGATGGATCACAAGACAAAGCAAGAAGCTTATGCTGCAGATATTACATACGGTACCAATAACGAGTTTGGTTTTGATTATTTGCGCGACAACATGGTTCAAGATTTGGATCAACGCGTTCAACGTGGCTTAGCGTATGCGATCGTCGACGAGGTCGACTCAATTCTGATTGATGAAGCTCGTACACCACTCATCATTTCCGGTCAGGCCGAAGATCACACTGATCTATATATCAAAATCAATGCCCTTCCTTCCTATTTAGAGCGTCAAATTGGTGAAGAAAAAGCAGATGGCACTGGTGTTGAAAAGCCTGGTGATTACTGGGTAGATGAAAAGTCACAGCAGGTTTATTTGACCGAACGAGGTCACGATAAGGCCGAAGAAATCTTAGTGCAGTTGGGTGCCTTAGATGATGGCGCCTCCTTGTATGCCCCCCAAAATATTACTTTGATGCATCATGTTTATGCAGCGTTGCGCGCACACTGCTTGTACAACCGCGATCAACACTATGTTGTGCAGAACAAAGAAGTCATCATTGTGGACGAGTTCACTGGTCGCTTGATGCAGGGCCGCCGTTGGTCTGATGGATTACATCAGGCGGTAGAGGCTAAAGAGGGTGTACCGATTCAGAATGAGAATCAAACCTTAGCTACGATTACTTTCCAGAATTACTTCCGTATGTACGGTAAGTTGTCTGGTATGACAGGTACTGCTGATACCGAGGCTTATGAGTTCAAGGAGATTTATAACCTTGAGACGGTGGTGATTCCGCCCAATAGAATTAGTCAGCGCAAAGATCGTCAAGATCAAATCTTCAAATCATCTCGCGAGCGTTATGACGCTGTCATTAAAGACATTGAAGATTGCTACGAGCGTGGGCAGCCAGTATTGGTGGGCACTACCTCAATTGAAAATTCTGAGCTGATTGCTAAATTACTAGATCAACGTAAATTACCGCATCAAGTTTTGAATGCTAAGCAGCACGCACGAGAAGCTGAAATCATTGCGCAAGCAGGCCGTCCAAAAATGATCACCATTGCTACGAATATGGCTGGTCGTGGAACGGACATTGTGCTTGGCGGCAACGTAGGCAAACAATCTACATTGATTGAGGCAGATGCTGCACTCTCAGCCGCAGAAAAAGTAAAAAAGATTAAGGCCTTGCAAGATGAGTGGCAGGGTATTCATGATCATGTGCTTGCTGCTGGTGGCTTGCACATCATTGGTACAGAGCGTCACGAGAGTCGCCGTATTGACAACCAATTAAGAGGTCGCTCTGGTCGTCAAGGTGACCCAGGTTCATCCCGCTTCTATCTCTCTTTAGATGATTCACTCTTGCGTATTTTTGCCGGCGATCGTTTGCGTGCTGTGATGGAACGCTTAAAGATGCCTGATGGTGAGCCGATTGAAGCTGGCATGGTGACTCGTTCGATTGAGTCAGCGCAGCGTAAGGTTGAAGGTCGTAACTTTGATATTCGTAAGCAGCTATTGGAATATGACGACGTTGCAAATGACCAGCGTAAGGAAACTTATCGCCTCAGAAATGAAGTGCTCGAAAGCAATGATATTGGCGATTTAATTGCTAATTTGCGTGAAGATGTCTTGCGCTCAGTTTGCTCTTTCTACATTCCTCTTGAGTCTATGGAAGAGCAGTGGGATTTGGCTGGGCTTGAGAATGTCTTGGCTAGTGACTGGGGCCTGACGGTTGAATTGCGTAGCTGGGTTGAGGCCGCAGAGACTGTGGATGACACTGAGATTATTGATCGTGTGTTGGAAGCTGCTAAAGAAGCCTATGACGCGAAGGTTGAATTATCCGGTCGCGAGTCTTTTGCCGGGTTTGAGCGCTCCGTTCTTCTCTACAGTCTAGATACTCACTGGCGCGAACACTTGGCAGCCTTAGATCATTTGCGTCAAGGTATTCACTTGCGTGGCTATGCTCAAAAAGATCCAAAGCAAGAGTACCGTCGCGAAGCGTTTGAGCTGTATGGTGAATTACTTAGTGTGATTAAAAATGATGTTGTGAAAAGCATCATGACCGTCAAGATCAGAAGCGCGAGCGAGTTGGATGAAGCAGCTGAGTCCATGAATGATGACCTGGCTAAATTAGCAGGCGTCCAATATCAACATGCTGATCCCGAGAAAGAAGTTGCTGGATCCACCGGTGACCAGGATGACTCGATACAGCTTGTTCCTGCGCCTATGCGGACTGGCCCAAAGATTGGGCGTAATGACCCATGTACGTGTGGCAGCGGTAAAAAATATAAGAATTGCTGCGGCACCTTAAGCTAAGCGCTATTTAAAGGGCGGCCCGCTAGCAGCCCTTTAAGCCCTCATCTACAATTGTCAGACTATGACAGTTAATCTATCCCTCCCCCAAAAAGCCGATCTCAAGCCAGTTAAAGGTTTTGAGATGGGCATCGCTGAAGCCGGAATTAAGAAAGCCAATCGGAAGGATTTATTGGTGATGACCTTAGCGCCTGGATCTCAGGTTGCTGGCGTATTTACTCTGAATCGCTTTTGCGCTGCACCCGTTCAGGTTTGCCGTGATCATTTAGCGCAAGAGGGGCGCAACGGAGAAATCCGGGCTTTGGTAGTAAATACGGGCAATGCCAATGCTGGTACAGGTGAATCAGGCATGAAGCATGCCCTAGAGACATGTGCGGCACTAGCTAAGGACCTGAAGATTAATCCAGAGCAAATTTTGCCTTTTTCAACGGGCGTAATTCTGGAACCTTTGCCGATTAAAAAAATTATTAGTGCTTTACCAAAGGCAATATCCAATTTAGGCGAGGACAATTGGTTTGATGCTGCCCAGGCAATCATGACTACTGATACTCAGCCCAAGGCAAGCTCATTGACGGTATCAACACCAGCAGGGCCGGTTGTGATTACTGGCATCTGCAAGGGTGCAGGCATGATCCATCCAAATATGGCAACCATGTTGGGCTTTATTGCCACTGATGCTGGTTTTGCCCAAGGTCTATTAACTAACCTTACTCGTGAAATCGCCGATCTCTCTTTTAACGCGATCACGATTGATGGCGATACCTCAACAAATGATTCTTTCATCATTATGGCTACTGGTCAGTCTGCCGTGCAGATTAAGTCAGCGACAGATCCAAGCTATGCAGTACTGCGAGACGCTTTGATTGCGCTAGCCAGAAAGTTAGCTCAGATGATTGTGCGTGATGGTGAAGGCGCAACGAAGTTCATCACCATCGAGGTGCTTGGCGGCAAGACTCAAGAGGAGTGTCGCCTGGTTGCTGAGGCAGTTGCGCACTCACCTT
The DNA here is from genome assembly GCF_018881855.1 of Polynucleobacter sp. MWH-Berg-3C6. Taxonomy (GTDB): domain Bacteria; phylum Pseudomonadota; class Gammaproteobacteria; order Burkholderiales; family Burkholderiaceae; genus Polynucleobacter. The sequence continues at coordinate 53,572 of NZ_JACVPN010000001.1, forward strand.
TAGTCAAAACCGCTTTCTTCGCTAGCGATCCAAACTTAGGACGTATTTTGGCTGCGATTGGTTATGCAGGGATTGCTGATTTAGATGTGGGTCGTGTGCAGATGTGGCTTGGTGATGTATGGGTTGCTAAGGATGGTGGCCGCAATCCTTGTTATCAAGAGGCTGATGGCCAAAGGGTAATGCAGGCCCCTGAGATTACCGTCAAAATTGACTTGGGTCGTGGCAACGCTACCCAAACCATGTGGACTTGCGATCTATCTCATGATTACGTTTCCATTAATGCGGACTATCGCTCATAAAGGTTTTTGGTTGATGAATGAAAAATTAGACCGACTCTTAAGTCATCTCGAAACGTTTTTGCCCAAGCCTTTAAGTGACGAACAGTGGAAATCTTCAACTGCATTTAGATGGCGTCGCCGCGATAGTATTTTTGGCAGCATTGGTTTTCTGCAGCCAGTGAAGCATGTCTCAGACATTACTTTTGAAGACTTGAAGAATATCGATCGTCAAAGGGATGCCATCCGGGACAATACTAAAAATTTCATCCAGAAAAAGCCAGCAAATAATATTTTGCTGACTGGCGCCAGGGGAACCGGTAAATCCTCTCTCATTAAGGCAAGCCTTCATGAATTCGCTAGTCAAGGTTTGCGCTTGGTAGAAGTGGAAAAAGAGCATTTAGCCGATTTAGCTGATATCACTGAGCTATTGGCTGAGCGTCCTGAGCGCTTCATTATCTTTTGCGATGACCTTTCTTTTGAGGATGGGGAGTCGGGCTATAAGGCCATGAAATCGGCTCTGGATGGCTCGGTTTCTGCTCAAGTCGACAATATTTTGATTTATGCCACCTCTAATCGTCGTCATTTATTGCCTGAGTACATGAAAGACAACGAGGGTTATGTTCATAGCGATGACGGCGAGATTCATCCTGGTGAAGTGGTAGAAGAAAAGATTTCTTTATCGGAGCGCTTCGGTTTGTGGCTCTCTTTTTATCCCCCTAAGCAAGATGAGTACCTGGCTATCGTTGCGCATTGGCTGAATCATTTTGGTTTAACTGCTGCGCAAATTGAGGCTGCTCGTTCAGAGGCATTGGTTTGGGCTCTTGAGCGCGGTTCACGTTCAGGCCGTGTTGCCTGGCAATTTGCAAAACATTGGGCAGGTACCCATGCTTAATCTGATTTATTTCGATGAATGAAATAAATCGCCCCATCACCGTTGTTGCTGCGGGAATATTGATTGATTCTGAGAATCGCTATCTTTTGGGCCAGAGGCCCGAAGGCAAACCATATGCTGGTTACTGGGAAGTCCCGGGTGGAAAAGTTGAAAAGGGTGAAACCGTTTTTCAGGCCCTACAGCGTGAACTGCAGGAAGAGCTTGGGATTGATATTCAGTCTAGTGAAGAGTTAACGGTCCTAGAGCACGACTATCCACATGCTTATGTTCGTTTGTATGTCAGTATCATCCGCAATTGGACTGGTACCCCAATGGGTTGTGAGGGGCAAGCTTTATCCTGGGAGCTTATTGGCGCAGAAACGCCAAGTGTTGGGCCTTTACTACCGGCTGCCTGGCCAATGCTGGAGTGCCTTAGAAGGTTTTTGACTTAGAACTGACAGAGCGTCAGTTTGAAGGGTACATCGGCATTAATTAACTGTGCCTTTTTATCCCGATCAGCCTTAAGAAAGCGAACAGATAGTAGATACTTATTTGCGCTAATTTCCGAGAAAAGTGAGTCATCTTCTAATGTAATGCGCATTAATTGATACACCTTACCAGATGGCGCTTGCTGAAACGAACCGTTATGAGCAAGCACATCTTTTGCTTCGCCTGATTGACGCAATAGGCGTAAAAATAACTGACATGCTTCTTGCCACGGTAAAAGTGGATGCACGTAATTTTCTAAAAGTTTACGTCGCTCAATTGAGGGGCTATTTTTCCAGGCATGATAACTAGGTAAATCAATTGGACTAGTTCCACCAGGAGTATTGAGGCGAGTACGAATCGCATTTAACCACTCACTCTCAGTAATAGCAGAATTTGGTCTGCCAGTAGAGTGATTGATATTGCTGGCAACGGAATCAATTTCAGAAAGCGTTTGGGATAGTGCTTCTTGATCTACCTTTTGCGATGACTTCAAGCCATTCAAGGCATATTTTTGCCGCTCAAATTCTTTGAGTAATAAAGACTTGATATCACCTCTAGCACCAATATCACCAAGATCAAACAAAATGGAGATTGCATTGTGGTGAAGCTCTGGTTCATCGGAGCGAAGAAACTGATTGAAACGGGCGAACAAATACTCCAGTCGAAGCATGCTTCGAACTAATTCGTTAAATGGGTATTCGTAGACAATCACAAGCCCATATTCTATGACGAACTGCGCTAATCTTTCTAAATCTGTAGGATTTTTTGGTGCAAGCTTTGCACCTCTACCTCTAAGTCCTGAAGACTTCCTTGGTTTTCAATCACCATATCGGCATGCTTGAGACGTTCTACTCTAGTGGCTTGAGACATTAGGATCCTCTCCACGTCTTCCCGGGGTAAATTGCTGCGCTGCATCACCCTGTTAATTTGAACCTCTTCAGGGCAGTCCACCACCACTAGGCGGTCAATAAGAGTCATCCAGGATCCAGACTCAATCAGCAAGGGCACGACAAAGACCAAGTATCGAGCCCCTTCTTGACTTAACTTTAAGGCCTGCCTACTGCTTTCTTCACGGATGAGCGGGTGGGTGATGGCCTCAAGAGATTTTCTGGCCTCTGGTTTTGTAAACACTAAAGAACGCATTTTCTCTCTATTGAGCGAACCATCGGCCGCAATAAAGTCGGGGCCAAAATGCTTTTTAATTGCTGAAATTGCCACTCCATTGGCTGCTGTGATTTGATGGGCAATCAAGTCGGTATCCACAATGCCGGCACCAAGCTTAGCTAGTAAATCACTCACGGCAGTTTTCCCCGAGCCAATGCCGCCGGTTAAACCAATCAGGGCTATGCGTCCTTTGAGCGTGCTTAGCTCAGATTGCTCAGTAGTAGGTTTTGAAGAAGCTGTGGCCATAACAACTCTATGATGCCAGCAAAGATTAGAAAAGGTCCAAAAGGAAAAGGTGAGCTGCGATTTTGTTTGTTTAGTCTCAACCAAATCATGCCACCAATAATTCCAGAGATGGATGCTAAGAAGAGGATGCTGGGTAGGGCCGCCCAACCAAGCCAGGCACCTAGAGCGGATAAGAGCTTGGCATCACCCATACCAATCCCATCTTGTTTCTTAATATATCGATAGAGACGATTTAATAGCCAAAGCAGTAAAAAGCCGACTAGTCCGCCAAAAATAGATTCTTGAGGGCTGATGAATCTTAAGCTTGAGAAACTATTGAAGCAAAGTCCGGCCAAGATGAGGGGCATGGTAATGACATCAGGCAGCCGAAAAGTTCGTAAGTCAATATAGGCCAAATAAGCCAATGCGAGGATCAGAACAATCCGGATAAGGTCGAGTATTTCTAGCTGGCCCATTACACAATCTGTCCTAGATTAAAGATTGGGAGATATAAGATTATGACAAGACTGCCAATCACAATCCCAACAAAGATAATAAGTAAGGGCTCCAAGCTCTGGCTCAAAGTATTGAGGCGATTACTGAGTTGTGATCCTAGTGCATTTGCTCGTTTACCCAGCATTTGTGGAAGGGATCCGCTTTCCGAGGCAATACGCAGTAATTGCAAAGTTTCAATATCAAATAAGATATGTTTAGGGTCAGCGCGAATCAAGGCATCGCCCAGTGGCCAGCCCCTAGCAAGATGCTTGAAGATCTCTGCACTTAAATCATGACTAAGCCAATGGTTAGAGGATTGGGCTGTTACGCGTAGCGCATCGGGTAGGGCTAAGCCAGAGTCCAATAAATGCCCTAAGGTTCTACACCAGTGGGTTAGGGTTGCTAGGCGAAATAACTTACCCAATATAGGGATGTAAAAACTGAACTCATCACATCTTTTTTGTAAGCGAGGTAGTTTTACCCAGGCAAATAGAAATAATCCAGCACTGCCGATAAGCAGAGCGGTCATCTCAAAGAAGAAAGATTCAATAACAGTCGAGATTTGAATCAGCGCTTTAGTAGGTGCTGGCAACTCAGCTTGAAAGTGGGCAAAGACATCCTTAAAGACCGGCACAACCCAAATCATCATTACCAGAATCAGCAGTAGGGAGCTGGCAAGCGTGATAGCGGGGTAGCTCAAAGCCTGCTGGACCTTGCGCCTTAATTCAAGCTGTGCTTCAAGTTGCCGACAAATGGTTTGTAGTGCTAATTCAATATTGCCGGTACGCTCACTGACCCGAATCAGATTAATAAATTCTGCAGAAAACCGATTCCTTTCGGCCAGCAAGGCTCGAGAAAAGCTTTCCCCTTGTTTTAATTGGCTGCACAAATTACTTAAGCAGCCCTGCCAGCGCTGTGGGGCGGATAACCGAATCAGCTCGATCGCATTCAGTAGTGGAAGACCGGCAGTTAAGAGTGACAAGAGCTGTTGAGCAAAGGTGAGCTGATCTAACTTACTTACTGCCATGTGCCGACCTCAGTCAGTAGATCAGCTTCTTTAATCAACCCTGCTTTTACATGGTGAAGTCCAGCTTCATACATGGTTGAGTATTGAAAAGACAGATCAAATACATGCGCCGCACTTAAAACTTCATGCACACCAATGCGTCCATAGTATCCAGATCCTTTGCAGCTTGAGCATTTAATGCTTTCTTTGAAATCTCTACCTAAACATAGCCGACATATCTTGCGGACTAAGCGTTGTGAGCTAACGCTGCGCAAGCAAGATTCGAGGGCTTCTTGGCCTAGCCCTAAACTCTTTAATCGATTAAATGCCCCTCGAGCATTGCGTGTATGAAGAGTGCTTAAAACAAGGTGGCCAGTTTGTGCCGCTTGTATGGCAAGTTGGGCAGTAGCGCTATCCCTAATTTCACCAATCATGATCACATCTGGATCTTGCCGTAATAGTGCGCGAATGATTGTCGGAAAATCTAAGCCCGAGCGAGGGTGATACGCCACTTGATTTACTCCAGGTAGACGAATCTCGACCGGATCTTCTATAGAACAAAGATTACGATGACTTTGATTCAAAGTTCTTAAGCAGCTATAGAGTGTTCTAGTTTTGCCGCTACCCGTAGGGCCCGTTACCAATATCAAACCATTTGCTTGGTTGAGGGCGCCCTTAAATATCTCCAGCTGTTCGGGAAGTAAGCCTACCTGCTCGATACCAAGCTCGTTTACGCAGCTAGGTAAAATCCGTATGACCGCCTTTTCACCATATAGAGTCGGAAGGATTGAAACTCGGCAGTCGATATTGGGTTTTACAAAATCAAACCCAATTAAAAGGCGACCATCTTGAGGTAGGCGCTTTTCAGCAATATCGAGTCGTGCCAGTATTTTGATGCGCGTAATTAACCGCTCATGGAGTTCAATATCAAATTGCGCTTGCACTTGTAGCAAGCCATCTACTCGAATGCGGACTAGGGTACCTTGTGACCCAGCTTCGATGTGGATATCACTCGCTCTAGATTCAAGCGCATTGACTGCGATTTCATACCAGGTGCGAATAATGATGGAGTCATCATGAGCATTGCTCAATCTTGTTCTTGATCAAGGGTAGGGCGGTAGAGTTTGACGGTCTTCACGCCCTGATCATCAAACTGCACAATTTCCATTACGATGCCCGCAATTCGGATGCTGACATCATGATCTGGTATCGCCTCAAGCTTTTCAAGAATCAGTCCATTTAAGGTGCGAGGACCATCTAATGGCAAATTGAGATTCAGCAAGCGGTTTAGGTCTCTGAGGGATGCAGTACCACTTGCTAAGTAAGTGCCATCAGCGAGCCAGCGTGGATCGGTTGAAAGATTGGAAAAAGAGGTTGTGAATTCGCCAATGAGCTCTTCAACAATATCTTCAAAGGTAACGAGACCTAAGACCTCACCATATTCATTTACAACCAGACTTAAGCGTTGTTGATTGTCTTGAAAGAATTGCATCTGTTGTAGTACTGGCGTACCACTGGGAATGAAATAAGGTTCATTTAACAAAGATTGAAAGTCTGCATGTTTTAGGTCTGTATCGCCTAGTAATGAAAGGGCCTTCTTGACCGAAAGAATGCCTACAATGCGCTCGGAGTCGCCATCACAGACGGGCAGCTTGTTGTGATAACAGGTTTCTAGTTGTTGAACCACTTCATCAATGGGTCGCGAGAGATCTAGAACTTCAATCTTCGATCTTGGGGTCATCACATCATCGACCGTAATATTTTCTAGATTAAATAAGTTGAGCAAAATATTGCGATGATGATTTGAGACGAAACGGTTTGACTCTAAAACCAAGCTACGTAACTCTTCGGTACTCATCGTTCTGCTGTCTGAAGAAGACTGCAGTCCGGAGACCTTCATGAGCCCAGAGACAAAGCTATTGATAAACCACAGCAGAGGTTTTAGTAAAAAAGTCAGCGGCAGAATGAACCAACCTACTTTAGAAGCAATTTTTTCTGGGAAGGCTGCCCCAATCACTTTCGGGGTAATTTCACTAAAAATGATGATCAGCAAAGCCACTACTAAAGTGGCAATTGAAAGTACGAGCCCACTATCTCCAAATATATGCAGGGCTATGCCCGTTACTAGAATAGGTAGAATGGTGTTAATGAGGTTATTAGAAATTAAGAGTACTGATAAAAGCGAATCAATACGCTTTAAGAGTCGCTCAGCTAAGGCTGCCCCTGAGTTGCCACTTGTTGCCATGGCTCGTAGACGATGGCGATTTGATGAGAGCATGCTGGTTTCGGCCATTGAGAAAAAGCCAGAGAGAGCCAGTAAAAATAGGACGAGAGCAACCTGCCCGTAAAATGGCCAATCGTCAAAAAAGGTGTCCATAAGGTCTGCCTGAAAAAAGTAAGGATGAATCAATATAGCAAAGTGGCATTTCACAAGCTATAGATGCGGAAGAAAGGGCTGTCGTCTTTGGCCCCTAATTATGTGAGAATCACTTCCTATGACCTTAGCCAAAAAACAAGTTGTCTCAGATAGTGCTCAATATTGCGTGATTGCAGCCCCATTTGGGAGATTGGGGATTTTGACTGAACTGGTGGATGGCAGTTTGATGTTGTCCAAAATTGATTATTTACCAATATCGACAGCTTTAGTAAGCCCTAAAAATCAATTGGCTAAGGAGGCTGAGAAACAACTTAAAGCGTATTTTCAGAATCCTCATCACCATTTTGATTTACCCATGAAGCCATCAGGGACTGAGCACCAGCAAAGGGTTTGGAAAAGTATCCAGATGATCCCCGTTGGTAAAACCAAAACCTACGGCGAGATTGCAAGCAAGATCAAGAGTGGTCCGCGTGCAGTCGGAACAGCATGTGGTGCCAATCCCTATCCTTTAATTGCGCCTTGTCATCGTGTTATTTCTGCACAGGGGATTGGCGGCTTCATGAAAGAAAATACACCCGGTTTATATCGCCAAATCAAGATATGGCTTTTGCAGCATGAAGGTGCTCTATAGACTCAAATTTCTTTTGCGAGAGATTTGGAAAATTGGTTAAAGAAAATCTGCATAAGCACATCACTTTTGACTGCAAATTTGGTAAAGGTATAAAACGCCATGACTGTGTTCCTAGAGAGCTTCACTTCTGCTTTATCACTAAATTCTTTTTGCTTGGCAATCTTTGAGAGCGTCATTACCGCTAGGCCAAAAGCCAGGAAGCAAAAGCGGCGTATTCCAAGCTCCTCTTTTGGAATCAGGAGTATGTAGTTGAGTGAGTCTTGAAGCTTTTCATAAGCAATTTTCAAGAGTTGTTCCTGGCTCATACCAGTTGGCTTCCAAGATACCCCGCGGGCACGATCTTCAGGTGAGTCTTTTAGAATATTGGTCATTTGTAGGGCTTGACCAAAGGCAATTGCGAGTTCTTCATGACCTTTGATGCGTTTTGCAAATTTAGAGGAGTGGTTACTGAAGATGGTGGTGAGAAGCTCCCCTACAACACCTGCAACCACATAGCAGTATTTTTCAAATTCCTGCAAATTCTGTAGACCTGCTTGAGTCTGCTTTCCGTGAAAGTAAGACATTCCCTCTGACATGATGGAGACACAGCGACTCACGGCTAGTTGATCGTCTTTGGAGCAAGTGTGCAAAATTCTCAAAACGGTTGGAGTATGTGCGATGAGATCTAGCTCATCTTGATTTCCATAATGGTTTAGCGCCTCAAGGCAGGGCTCTACAAAAAACTCAACCGGTATCTTTCCAAGTACTGCATCTAAAAATAATTGAGAGAGTTTTTGTTTGGTATTTGGATTTAGTTCAGCAGCATCTTCAATGGTGTCAACAATCCGGCATAGCAAATAAGTATTGCCCACCACTTTTTCAATGATGGAGGGCAATAGTGGGATTGTCAGAGCAAAGGTGCGGGAGACTGAGCTCAGGATGGCTTTTTGATAAGCCAGGTCAGTGCCTGGATTCTCGCTTTGGCTCATTTGAAATGAATTCACCCTTGAATTATGTCAGAGTGGGCTTGTGTTATCTGGCGCACTAAGTTGACACAAATTCCCTTACTGGTAAAAGTGACAAGGCCATATAATTTCACCAAATTCTTTCGGGGGAAGTTGGACGTGCTCATTTGGTTTGTCATCATCTACTGGGTAGTCTCTGTGGGTATTGGCCTATGGGCTGCGCTGCGCGTTAAAAATACAGCCGACTTTGCTGCGGCTGGTCATAGCCTCCCCTTACCGATCGTAACCGCCACTGTATTTGCTACTTGGTTTGGCTCTGAAACAGTTTTAGGTATTCCGGCCACTTTCCTCAAGGAGGGTTTGGGCGGGGTGGTATCTGATCCATTTGGATCTTCCTTATGTTTAATTTTGGTCGGCCTATTTTTTGCGCGCCATCTTTATAACCGCCGCATGTTAACGATTGGCGACTTCTTCCGTGAAAAATATGGTCGTACGGTTGAAGTGTTAGTAACCCTTTGCATTGTTGTTTCGTATTTAGGTTGGGTTGCTGCTCAGATTAAGGCCCTAGGTTTAGTTTTCAATGTGGTATCGGAAGGTAGCATTTCTCAAACAGGTGGCATGTTGATTGGTGCTGGTAGCGTCTTGATTTACACCTTATTTGGAGGCATGTGGTCTGTAGCGATTACGGACTTCATTCAGATGATCATCATTGTGATTGGCATGCTGTATATCGGTGGCGAAATGACCATGCAAACTGGTGGTGTCGGGGTAGTGCTTGAGCATGCAGCAGCTGCAGGCCAATTTAGTAATTTCTGGCCAGACATGAATCTTGCATCCATCTTGGGGTTTGTTGCCGCTCTGTGCACCATGATGCTGGGCTCTATTCCTCAGCAGGATGTCTTCCAACGCATCACCTCTTCGAAGAATGTCAATATTGCTGTGCAGGCAGCGATCTTAGGTGGTGTGCTGTACTTTATTTTTGCCTTCGTACCAATGTATTTGGCTTACTCAGCAACCTTAATTAGTCCGGACCTGGTCAAGAAATATCTTGATACTGATCCCCAAATGATTCTGCCCAAACTCATCTTGAACCATGCGCCGATCATTGCACAGGTGATGTTCTTTGGCGCCTTACTCTCAGCCATTAAAAGTTGTGCAAGCGCTACCTTACTTGCGCCTTCAGTCACTTTTGCAGAAAACATTGTGAGAGGATTCTTTAAGCATCTCTCAGATCAAGACTTGCTCAAAATTATGCGCATCACGGTATTGTGTTTTGCAGTAGTTGTTACTTTCTTCGCGATCAATTCTGAGCTTTCTATTTTTAAGATGGTTGAGAGTGCCTATAAGGTGACTCTGGTTGCAGCATTTGTGCCCCTAGCGTTTGGGGTGTACTGGTCAAGAGCTAATTCTTTGGGCGGCTTATTGTCAGTAGTACTAGGCCTAGCCGTATGGATTAGCTGCGAAATCTTAGCCCCTACAGCCATTTTGCCGCCCCAATTAGCGGGCCTATTTGCAAGCATTGCCGGCATGATTTTGGGCAGTCTAGTGTCTAAGGACCTCTTAAAAGCAGTTTAGACAATCTATTGCTTAAAAAATGGGCAATCAAAATTGTTGCACCGCAATAAGTTTTCCTCTAAAGTTCTCCTCTAATATTGCATTAATACAAAATTTTTTATTCTTGCGGGGTACTTATGAAAATCTGTGTGATCGGTGGGGGTGGCGCCATTGGCGGCTACCTAGCTGTCATGTTGGCGCGAGCAGGCAATGACGTAACTGTTGTTGCGCGTGGCGCTACTTTGGCGGCAATCAAGGAGCGTGGTTTGGCATTGATCATGGATGATCAACCAGAGCCATTGGTTGCCCAAGTGAAAGCAGTAGAAAAAATTAGGGATGCTGAAACTCCAGATGTTGTGATCTTGGCAGTCAAGGCGCATCAAGTTGAGCCCATCATCGATGACTTAGCGGCCATCATGGGTCCAGAGACTATTTTGATTCCTATGCAAAATGGTATTCCTTGGTGGTACTTCCAAAAACTCGGCGGTGAGTATCAAGATCACTCAGTCGAGACAGTTGACGCTGGTGGCGTTGCGAAAAAAACAATCAACCCAAACAACATTATTGGCTGCGTTGTTTACCCTGCAACCTTTACTCAAGCTCCCGGCGTGATCCGTCACGTAGAAGGCAATCGCTTCCCCTTGGGCGAGTTGGATGGCAAGGCTACTGAGCGCATTCAGAAGATGTCTGAGATGATGAGCGCGGCCAGCTTTAAATCACCAATCCTGGACGACATTCGTTCTGAAATTTGGCTCAAGTTATGGGGCAATATGACCTTTAATCCAATCAGTTCTCTGACTCATGGAACTTTGGAAGGCATCTGCCAATATCCATTAACCAAAGAGTTGGCGCGCAATATGATGGCGGAAGCTCAAACCATTGCTGAAAAGCTCGGTGTTACATTCCGGGTTGATATTGAGCGTCGTATCGCAGGCGCTGAAAAAGTCGGAAAACATAAGACTTCGATGTTGCAAGACTTAGAGGCTGGTCGTAGCCTAGAGATCGATGCGCTCTTAGGTTCTGTGATCGAGCTTGGTAAGATTACCCAAACCCCTACACCTTGCTTAAATACAGTTTTTGCTTTGACAAAGTATTTGGATGAGAACGTGCAAGCCTCCAAAGGTAGCTTGGCATTGCCATCTGTTTCAGGTTACTAAAACTATCAGCAACGTTTAATCGTTTTTGAGATCAAAAAACCCCTTGCTACTCAACATAGCAAGGGGTTTTGTTTTGGAGCAATTGCTTTATTCGAAGCGATTATCTAATTGACCTACACCATCAATAATGATGCTGACATTGCTGCCAGGCTTCATTGAACCGACGCCTACTGAGGTTCCACAGGCAATGATGTCACCCGGCTCTAAAGGCACATCTTGTGAAACCAGGCTGACTAATTTAGCAGGCGGAAAAATCATATCTGCTACTGGATAGTTTTGACGCTCTTGATCGTTGAGAATAGTTTTAATAGTCAATTTGCTTGGGTCTACATCCGTCGTAATATAGGGGCCAAACACGCCAAAAGTATTGAAGCTCTTAGAGCGAGTCCATTGGGCATAACCAGGATCGCGATTGAGAATCTCAATGGCGGTCACATCATTAATACAGGTGTAACCAAAGATTGCTTTCGCCGCTTGGGCTTCATCAGCCTCATGAATTTTCTGACCAATCACAATGCCAAGCTCACCTTCGTAAACTACTTTTCCTGAGTAGGACTTAGGCATACGAATAATTTGATTAGCAGCCAAGAAAGAGTTATTGCCTTTAAGGAAGTACAAAGGCTCAGCAGGCACCGCATGCTCAAGCTTCGTTACTAAGGCGTGAAAGTTATCAACCATTGCCACCATTTTTGATGGGGTGCATGGAATATCAATCGTGACATCTGCCAATTGGAGGGTTTCACCGGTGGGTTTTGGATTCTGAAATAAGTCTCCCGAGTAAACCGCGATTTCCCCGCCTTGTACTTGTCCTAACCCGCTTTTCCCTTGATGCTGAAATCTAAGCCATTGAGCCATAATGAGTTCCTATGAAGTGAATATTTATTTGCAATATCTTACAGGGATGTATTGATGTCCAAAACCTCCGAACCCGTTTTTGCACCAGAATCGGATCAGCCTGTTCGCTACATTGAGCGCACTCGCAGCTATTACTTAGGTTTGGGTTACGAAAACCCCTATGTATGGGCTCATTATCTTGAGACCCCGTTTCATCCCTTGCAAAAACCACTAAATCAATCCGTATTGGGGCTAATTACTACAGCAGTTCCCTTTGATGCCAGCAAGGGACCTCAGGGGCCTGGTGCTCCCTATAACGCCGCCGCCAAGTTTTACCAGCCTTATCAAAAACCCATTAATAGCGATCTTGATTTAAGAATTGCTCATGTAGGTATTGATCGTAAAAATGCTGATATGGAAGATAGTCATTGTTGGTTTCCATTAGAGGCTGCTAAAGATGCGTTGCAGTCCGGCAGGGTGAAAGCTTTATCACCCCATTTTTATGGCTTACCAACCAATCGAAGTCAGCGTCATACTTTGGAGACGGATGCACCATTGATTTTAGAAATGCTGCGAGCTGACAAGGTCGATGTTGCAGTCTTGATTCCAAATTGCCCGGTATGTCATCAGAGCCAAAGTTTATTGGCGCGGTATTTGGAAGCGAATGGTATTTCAACTGTTGTGATGGGCGCCGCAAAGGACATTGTTGAATATTGCGGTGTACCGAGATTCCTATTTAGTGATTTTCCTCTGGGTAATGCAGCAGCAAAGCCCAACGATCCTAGTTCCCGCTCGCTGAACTTTGAATTAGCGTTAAGCCTTTTAGAAAGTGCCCCTACGGCCCGCACGACAGTGCAATCGCCCTTGATTTGGTCTACCGATCCCAGTTGGAAATTCGATTATTCGAACCTAGAAAAGCTATCCCCAGAAGAGGTTTCGCGCTTAAGTGAAGAGGCGGAGAAGGCTCGCATCACTGCCCGCGAGCTCAGAATGAAAAGCGTTGGAGGTTGATGACTTTTTAAGTCTGGCGTGCGAGGGAGTATTCGCATAAGGCACGCAGTGCTGATGTTGCCTCATTTGCTGGGAAGTCTTGAATACATGCTAAAGCTAAGTCTGCTTCACGTTTAGCTGCAGCTTGGGTGTAATCCAGGGCGCCAGAAGTTTGTACGGCATTTAAAATTTGTGTAAATACATCTTCAGGTAAATCTTGATTTTGTTCAATCGCGGCGCGCACTAAAAGACGATTTTCATTACTGCCATTTTCCAGTAAGTAAATGAGCGGTAGTGTTGGTTTACCTTCACGCAAATCATCACCAGCATTCTTGCCCATCTGCGCAGCATTAGCTGTGTAATCCAGTAGATCATCCATCAGCTGGAATGCAGTACCAATGTGACGACCAAACGCAGCGGCCTGCTCGCGCTCAATATCGGTTGCATTAGCTAGGATTGCACCCAGCTCAGTAGAAGCTTCAAATAATTTTGCGGTTTTGTAGCGAATGACTTGCAAGTAGCTCGCTTCATCCACTTCAGGGTCATTCATGTTCAGTAGTTGAAGTACTTCACCTTCGGCAATCGTATTGGTCGCATCTGACAGAATCTGCATTACCCGCAAGTCATTTGGGGCAACCATCATTTGGAAAGCTCGGGAATAGAGGAAGTCGCCCACTAACACACTGGCTGCATTGCCAAATGCAGCATTTGCAGTCTCTCGCCCCCTCCTGAGGGTGGATTCATCAACAACATCGTCATGGAGCAGGGTGGCAGTATGGATAAATTCCACTACAGCAGCCATTTCCAGGGTATGTGGAGTTTCTTTGGTGTTAGCCAGGGCCTTGGCTACCAGCATTAACAGGGCTGGCCGAACCCGTTTTCCACCCGCCTGGATGATATAAGTGGAAATTTGGTCAATTAAGGCGACTTTTGAGGCCAAACGCTGACGAATTACCCCGTCTAAGGCCTTGAAATCTAAGGCAATTGGGGCCAGGATTTGGCTTAAGTCATTGATTTTGACAGTGCTCGTCATGCAAGATATAATAATGGGCTTAGCTTATCCAGGGTGGATTAGCTTAAATGTAGATATTAATTGAGGTTTCAAACCATGTACGCGGTCATAAAAACCGGTGGCAAACAGTATAAAGTTGCTGCAGGCGAAAAATTGAAAATAGAACAGATACCAGCGGAAATCGGCAGCGAAATCACTCTTGACCAAGTCCTCGCCGTTGGCGAAGGCGCTTCACTGAAATTAGGTGATCCATTGGTTAATGGTGCAGCTGTGATGGCCACTGTCGTCTCCCAGGGACGTCACGATAAAGTGACAATCTTTAAGATGCGCCGTCGCAAGCATTATCAAAAGCACCAAGGCCATCGTCAGAATTTCACTGAAATTTTGATCAACACGATTAAAGCCTAATTCAGGGTAGGAGAAAGATATGGCACAGAAAAAAGGCGGCGGCTCAACACGAAATGGTCGCGACTCAGAATCGAAACGCCTAGGCGTTAAGGTATTTGGCGGCGAGCAGATTAATGCTGGCAGCATCATCATTCGTCAACGTGGCACACGTGTTCATCCAGGTGCTAACGTTGGTATTGGTAAGGATCACACTTTGTTCGCCTTAATTGACGGTCAAGTGGAATTCGGCGTAAAGGGTGCTTTGAAGAAGGCCCAAGTTTCAGTCTTGCCTCGTTCATAAGGCGCCTGACTGAGACTCGTTTGATTCAGATTTATTCCGAATTTAACTCTTAGGAACAGGCCTCGCTAAGCGAGGCCTTTTTTATTCATGAAATTTATAGACGAAGCGCGTATTGAAGTCATAGCCGGCCAGGGTGGCGCCGGAAGTGCTTCTATGCGCCGTGAAAAGTTCATTGAATTTGGTGGACCAGATGGTGGTGATGGCGGTAAGGGTGGAAGCGTATGGGCTGTAGCTGATCGCAACATCAATACCTTGATCGATTACCGCTACGCTAAAACGCACACTGCAAAAAATGGTGAACCTGGTCGTGGCGCTGATTGCTATGGCCGCGCAGGTGATGATATTGAATTACGTATGCCAGTTGGTACCATCATTGCTGACTACGACACTGGTGAGCCGATTGCCGATTTAACAACCCATGGTGAGCGCCTCTGTCTTGCACAGGGTGGCGTCGGTGGTTGGGGCAATATTCACTTTAAGAGCAGTACAAATAGAGCGCCACGTCAGAAGACCAATGGCAAGCCAGGTGAGCGCCGTAAATTGAAATTGGAATTAAAGGTGTTGGCTGACGTTGGTTTGCTCGGCATGCCTAATGCAGGCAAATCTACTTTGATTACCGCTGTTTCTAACGCACGTCCAAAAATTGCTGACTACCCATTTACCACTTTGCATCCTAATTTGGGTGTGGTTCGTGTGGGAAATGAGCGCAGCTTTGTGATTGCGGATATTCCAGGATTAATCGAAGGCGCTGCTGAAGGCGCTGGCTTGGGTCATCGTTTCTTACGTCATTTACAGCGCACTGGTGTTCTCCTGCACTTAGTTGATCTTGCACCTTTTGATGAAAATATTGATCCCGTTGCTGATGCTAATGCGATTGTGAATGAGTTGCGTAAGTATGATGAAGCCTTAGTGGAAAAGCCACGCTGGTTGGTATTAAACAAAGTGGATATGATTCCCGAAGAGGATCGCAAAAAGGTGGTCGCAGATTTTGTGAAAAAGTTTAAGTGGAAGGGTTCTACCTTTGAGATCTCTGCTCTTACTGGCCTTGGCTGCGATAAGCTTTGTTACGCTTTGCAAGATTATTTAGACTCTGTGCGTCGTGACCGTGATGAGCAAGATGAGCGTGCTCAAGATCCTCGTTACAAAGATCAGCTAGAAGATAAAAAACCCGATTAAAGTATTCATTCAAATTTCACAGTTGTTATGAACACCAAACAAACTAAACGCATCGTAGTCAAAGTAGGTTCTAGCCTTGTCACCAATAATGGTGAGGGTCTAGACCACTCTGCAATTGGGATGTGGGCTGAGCAAATGGCAGCGCTATTGAAATCGGGTCATGAAGTGTTGATGGTGAGCTCAGGGGCAATTGCTGAAGGTATGCAGCGTTTAGGTTGGACCAAGCGTCCACAAGAAATTCATCAACTTCAAGCTGCTGCTGCAGTTGGTCAAATGGGCTTAGTACAGGTTTATGAGAGTTGTTTTGCACGCTTTAATTTACGCAGTGCTCAGATTTTATTAACCAATGCCGACCTAGCAAACACAGAGCGCAACGCAAATGCCAAGGCAACTTTGGAAACTTTGTTAAAGCTGGGCGTTGTTCCAATTATTAATGAAAACGACACCGTAGTTACAGATGAAATTAAGTTTGGTGATAACGATAGTCTGGCTGCATTGGTAACAAACTTAGTTCACGCTGATCTGTTGGTAATTTTGACTGATCAGGGCGGTTTATTTACTGCTGATCCTCGTCAAAATGCGGATGCAACTCTTTTAACTGATGCTATTGCGGGAGATCCAGCTTTAGAGAAGATGGCTGGTGGTGCAGCAAGCGAATTAAGTAAGGGCGGTATGTTGACGAAAGTATTGGCTGCAAAGGTTGCCGTACAAACAGGAACAACTACCGTAATCGCCTCTGGTCGTGAACCTAATGTGCTGACTCGTCTCTTGGGAGGCGAGAAAATTGGCACTTCTTTGAGGGCTAATCTCAACTAAGCGGCATCAGAACGCAGGAGCTGGGGGATCACCAGTAAAAGACTTAGGATCTAGGCTCTGTAAAACAGTCTTCAGGCTCGTTTCTTGAGAATTCAAATTGCAAAATGCACCCTGCGCTAATGCGGCTTGATAGCGATTTGGGATATTCGATTTGATGGCAGCCCATGATCCTAGAGGATTTTCGTTCCACTTGTTGTTATCGAATGTCCCATACAAACGCCACTGAAAAGAGTCGCAGCGAATTCCTTCGTATTGAACCTGCATTCCGCCGCTCGGATTGGTAATCACAACTGTATAGCGTGTAACACCATCTTTTCCGATCGCAATAGAGTTCGTATCTACTGCAAACTTGAAAATCGTGGTTTGGGTAACATAAAAGGGTAGCAGAGTAGATTTATTAGGTGGATTTGAAGGTAGGGTAGTTGTACCTTCCTTAAATACCATTGGCGCATATGGATCAAGGCCGCTTTGCATAGGGTCGCCTGCACATGCCATCAGGCTTGCTCCAATTGAAATGCTAATCGCGTAGGCACTGATTTTGCGTAACTTAGCATTCATTTTTCTTTATCCGATTTAGTAGATGGTTTGTGTTGATCGTCATGGCCAGTATAGAAAGACTGAATGAGATCAAGCGGAGTTCCCCAAGCAAGCTGCTGCATCCTGATTCCCCTGGAAAGGTAACGCGCTAGTTCTGAAAGGGCTAATTCATAAACTTCTCGCTTGAAATCAATGACTGTATCAAGTTGGATCCAGAAAGGCACCCAACGCCAAGCATCAAATTCCGGGTGGTCTGAGGCGCGTAATTGAATATCGCTATCTAAGCCAACTAGGCGCAGAAGGAACCAAATTTGTTTTTGGCCACGGTAGGCGGTACGGTGGATGCGAGTGGCGTGTTGACGGCGCAAGTATTCCTCAGGGACGTCATAACGAAGCCAATCCCTAGTTCGTCCAATAATTTGGACATGCTCCGGCAGCAAGCCAACTTCCTCATGCAATTCGCGGTACATGGCCTGCTCAGGGCTTTCACCATGCTGAATCCCACCCTGTGGGAACTGCCACGAATGCTGCCCAACGCGTTTTCCCCAGAAAACCTCGTTGCGGCCATTAAGGAGGACAATGCCGACATTGGGGCGATACCCTTCACGGTCAAGCATGATCGTGCCTCAAATCCTTTAAAATCAATGATTTGATTATATCCATACATGAAAGCATCACAATCATTTCTCGCCACGCTAAAAGAAGCGCCCTCTGACGCAGAGGTGGTTTCGCACAAACTCATGGTGCGGGCAGGTTTAATTCGCAAGCTTAGCGCTGGCGTATATAACTATTTGCCGCTTGGTTTGAAGGTGATTCGTAAGGTTGAAAACATCATTCGCGAAGAAATGAATCGTGCTGGTGCAATTGAATTACTGATGCCAATGATCCAGCCTGCTGAATTATGGCAAGAGACGGGCCGCTGGGAAAAAATGGGTCCTGAATTGCTGCGCATTAAAGATCGTCACGATAGAGATTTTTTGATTCAGCCAACTTCTGAAGAAGTAATCACCGATTTAGCTCGTAATGAAATTAAGAGTTACAAACAGCTACCGGTGAATTTCTATCAGATCCAAACTAAATTCCGCGATGAACGTCGCCCACGTTTTGGAATCATGCGCGGTCGCGAGTTCAGTATGAAAGATGCTTACTCATTCGATCGCGATACTGAAGGTCTAAAGAAGTCGTATCAAATCATGTTTGATGCTTACACTCGCATCTTCAAGCGTATGGGTCTGAAGTTCCGTGCAGTCACAGCGGATAACGGCGCCATTGGCGGATCTGGTAGTCAAGAGTTTCACGTGATTGCAGACACTGGTGAAGATGCCATCGTGTATTGCCCAAACTCTGATTACGCAGCAAACCTAGAGGCAGCAGAATCCCTTGCATTGATAGCAGCAAGGGCTGCAGCAAGCGCCACTATGACTAAAGTTCCAACGCCTAATCGGAGCACTTGTGCTGATGTCGCCCAGTTTCTCAATCTTCCATTGGAAAAAACGGTAAAGACTTTATTGTTTGCTGCCGACCAAGAAAAAGGTCCAGCCAAACTCTTCATGTTGCTAGTTCGTGGCGATCATGATTTGAATGAAGTGAAGGCCAGCAAGATTCCAGGTATGGCCGAGTCACGCTTTGCTACAGAGGCTGAGATTAAGCAAGCATGTAATGCTCCAGCAGGATACTTAGGCCCTGTAGGCATAAGCGCCGATGTGACTGTCGTGGCAGATCGTACGGTTGCCAATATGTCTGACTTTGTATGCGGCGCTAATGATGCCGGACACCATTTGACAGGAGTGAACTGGGGGCGTGATTTACCAGAGCCACTCATTTTGGATATTCGTAATGCAGTGATTGGTGACCCTTCTCCGGATGGCAAAGGTGTTGTGGATATTTGCCGCGGCATTGAAGTGGGTCACGTCTTCCAATTGGGCACACGTTATTCAGAGGCAATGGGCTGCACCTATCTTGATCAACAAGGTAAAGCACAGCCCATGGTGATGGGTTGCTACGGTATTGGTGTGACTCGTTTGTTAGGCGCTGCCATTGAGCAAGGTCATGATGAGCGCGGCATTATTTGGCCAATCTCGATGGCGCCATTTGAAGTGGTCATTTGTCCAATGGGTTACGACAAATCTGAGGCAGTGAAGTCCGCCTGCGATCAATTGCATGATGATTTGCTTGCTGCTGGCATTGATGTGATTTTGGATGATCGCAATGAGCGTCCAGGCGCTATGTTTGCTGACTGGGAGTTGATTGGTGCGCCATTCCGCGTGGTGATCGGTGATCGTGGTTTAGCGAATGCAGAAGTGGAATTTAAAGGTCGCACCGATGCAGAATCGCAAAACATTCCGCTAACAGAGATCAAGGCAAAAGTGATTGCTGCTGTTCAGGCAGCGAAGAGCTCAATTTAATAAGTTATTTTTTAAAGAGTCCGCCAATACCTTTGGCGGCTCCTTTTGCAGCCATGCTTGCCATGGTACGAGCCATTTTCCCGCCCTTGAATTGCTTCATCATGGTTTGCATTTGCTCAAATTGAGCTAGTAGCCGATTGACTTCTTGCACTTCCACCCCAGCACCTGCGGCAATGCGCCGTTTGCGACTAGCCTTCAGTAACTCAGGTTTACTACGCTCACGCGGTGTCATGCTATCGATAATCCCACGCATACGCGTAGTTTGTTTATCTGCATTACTCAGATTTGTTTTGGAGGCTGCTTGAGCAACTTGGCTTGGCAGTTTATCCATCAAGCTCGCCATGCCGCCCATCTTTTGCATTTGCATGAGTTGATCACGGAAGTCTTCTAAATCAAATCCACCTTTAGAAATTTTTGTAGCGAGCTTTTCAGCTTTAGCAACATCAACGTGTTGTTGGGCTTGCTCAACCAGCGCCAAAATATCGCCCATGCCCAAAATGCGATTGGCCATGCGTTGTGCATCAAAGGCCTCAAGGCCATCCATCTTCTCAGCGACGCCAATAAATTTGAGTGGTACACCAGTGACTTGACGCACGGAAAGGGCGGCACCACCGCGTGAGTCGCCGTCTAGCTTAGTAAGAATGACACCAGTTAGTGGCAATGCTTCATGGAAGGCCTTAGCTGTATTGACAGCATCTTGACCGAGCATGGCATCAACTACAAATAAAGTTTCGATTGGATTTAAGCTTGCATGCAAAGTTTTAATCTCTTGCATGAGTGCTTCATCAATGCCTAAGCGACCCGCGGTATCGACTAAAACTACATCAAAGTAATGACGGCGCGCCCAATCTAAGGCTGCAAGAGCAATGTCGTTTGGTTTTTGATTAACGTTGCTCGGGAAAAATTCTGCGCCGACTTGTTTGGTGACCGTTTCTAACTGTTCGATAGCAGCAGGGCGATAGACGTCACAAGAAACCGTCAGAACTTTTTTCTTTTTCTTTTCTTGGAGCCATTTGGCCAGCTTACCAACAGAAGTGGTTTTACCTGCACCTTGTAGGCCCGCCATCAAAATCACGGCTGGGGGTTGAGTGGCTAAATTGAGCTCACCGCTTTGATTGGTGTCCCCCACCATCACTTGGGTGAGTTCGCGCTGCACTACGCCAACCAGAGCTTGACCTGGACTCAGGCTGCCAACCACTTCCTCACCAAGGGCTTTAAATTTAATTTGTTCTAGTAAGGATTTGACAACTGGGAGGGCTACGTCGGCCTCGAGCAAGGCTAGACGGATCTCCCGCAGCATTTCTGCAGTGTTGTCTTCAGTCAGGCGGGCTTGTCCCCGCATCGTTTTAACAACGCGTGAAAGACGGTCGGTGAGGTTCTCTAGCATTTATCGATTAGACTTTCCAGATGGATATTTTAGGTTACTCAAGTTCGGGATGGCTCCCGTCTGCCCTTTACTTGTTTCTTTTGCTCATTTTGGGCTCGAGAGCCAAGGGCAGCGTGGATTCCCCCTTATTCGCTGGGCTTGTGCAGGCAGGTATTTTCCTGGCCTTACTGGTTCATGCCGTTGAACTCCACGACTCAGTCTTCACAGATCAAGGGTTTGTTTTTGGCTTTGCGCAGGATTTATCGCTCATTGCCTGGGTTGGCCTTGCCTTTTATTGGTTTCAGTCCTGGTTTTTGCCCATTTCTAGTTTGCGTTGGATGGCTTTGCTCTTTGCCTGCGTATGCACTTTGCTGCCGAACCTGTTTCCGGGAATTTTGATTTCACCTAAAGCAGTCTCGGATCCTTGGTTCAAGGGACACTTCATCGTAGCAACAATTGCTGTTGGTTTACTAAGCTTGGCTGCTATGCACGCCTTATTGATGAGCGTTCAAGACCGCGCCTTACATCGCCAGTTTGCTTTTGTTCCAAACAGTCGTGCTGCTCATTGGTTAGAGGAGCTTCCTCCACTCATGACAATGGAGAGTCTCTTATTCAACTTGCTGTATGTTGGCTTTGCGCTTTTAACCCTGACAGTATTTTCTGGCTTGTTATTTTCCCAGGCGCTATTTGGCAAACCTTTTATCTTTGATCACAAAACAATTTTTGCATTGATTTCTTGGTTCTTATTTGTCAGCTTACTGATCGCTCGTTGGAGGGTTGGCTTGCGAGGTAGAGCTGCGATTCGTTGGGTGCTAAGCGCCTATACCGCTTTGCTGCTCGCATATGTTGGCAGCCGTTTTGTGTTGGAAGTAATTCTTCAGAGAGCATGACCTTTGCTTAAGTGGCTTTTACTATTTGTTGGAGCGGGTCTTTTGTATTTTTGGCTGAAGGGAAAAAAGCAAGCCAAATTTAATCAGAAGCAATCGGCTAACACCAAAGCCAACAAGGCTCAGACCCCAACAGAGCCTGAGGTAATGGTGCAATGTCAGTGTTGCAAAGTCCACTTACCAAAACCTGATGCCATTGTTTATGACAACCGGTTCTATTGCTCAAAAGAGCACCTCAATACATTCGATCAGCAAGGTTGGATTGGTGCCGCAGATTGGCGCATGTCACCCAATCAAGATGCGCGACCAGAAAATATCAATCCTGATTTATTCGTCATTCATCACATTAGTTTGCCGCCCGGTGAATTTAGAAGCCGCAAGTCTAGTCAACACATCATCGATTTTTTTCAAAACAGATTAGATGCAAGTGCGCATCCTTATTTTGCAGAGATTGCAGATCAAAAAGTTTCAAGCCATTTTCTGATTACTCGTGCAGGAGAATTAATTCAGTTTGTTTCCACTCGAGATAGAGCGTGGCATGCTGGCGCATCTTCTTTTATGGGTAGAGAAAGATGCAATGATTTTTCTATTGGCGTTGAGTTAGAGGGTGACGGCGATAGCCCATTTGAGGAGGCTCAATACAGAGCATTAACAAGGCTTGTTCAGAATTTGCAACAGAGTTACCCCAATTTGCAATTTGCAGGCCATAGCGATATCGCTCCAGAGCGAAAAACGGATCCCGGAAAATATTTTGATTGGGAAAAGTTCCAAAAAGAGACAGGTATTTCGCCAGAAAAAATACCTTACGGATTAATTTCTCGTTAGTTCAATCTTTGTATGTGAGCATACGCTCACTTTGTTAGCCTTTAGCTAAAAAGGGCTAAAAATTCCGCACCAAAATGACCCCTAAATTACTGTAAAACTTAGTAAAAATACTAATAAGTAATTGCCAGAAAAAGCTTACCAAACACTAAATATTTCCCTATACTTAGTGCCTAATGCGCTTCGAGACACTAGATGTAGTGTTTGAATACAGCAATACCCCATTGTTTTTTAACGATTTTTTGTCCAAATAACTATATATAAGCAGGAGCAACATGACATACGCCAATCCTCAGACAGCAGGCCAGCCAAGTGGTGCCAATAACCCAGGAATGAGTCCTGTTGGAGGAATGAATCAAGCTCCTTCCGCCGGTTTTGTAGCCGGTGGTGTTGGTGGTAGCCAGGCAACCCAGTTGTCTGATTACAAAATTATTCGCCGTAATGGTTCTGTTGTTGCATTTGAGCCATCCAAGATTGCAATTGCAGTAACTAAAGCATTTTTGGCAGTGAATGGTGGCCAAGGTGCAGCATCTGCACGCGTGCGTGAGCAAGTTGAGCAGCTGACACATTCTGTAGTGCGCGCTTTATTGCGTAGCCGTCCAAACGGTGGCACCTTCCACATTGAAGATATTCAAGATCAAGTTGAGTTGGCTTTGATGCGCAGTGGAGAGCACAACGTTGCTCGCGCCTATGTTCTCTATCGTGAGAAGCGTAATCAAGAACGTGCTGCCCAGCAAGAGGCTTCTCAAGATACGCAAGTAGCAAACCAGACTAGCGAGACCGGTATCAAGGTCACTGATGATGGTGTTGAGAAGTGGCTCGATATGGCTGCTTTGCGCACTGTAATTGAGGCAGCCTGCGAAGGCTTAGGCAATCATATTGATGCCACACCAATCATTACTGAAACGATTAAGAATTTGTACGATGGCGTACCAATGGCGCAAGTCTATGACTCTGCGATCTTGGCTTCCCGCACCTTGATTGAAAAAGATCCAGCGTACAGTCAAGTGACAGCGCGCATTTTGATGCACACGATCCGCAAAGAGATTTTCGGTAAAGAAGTATTGCAAGGTGATACACAAGCCGAATACAGCACTTACTTTGCTAAGTACATCAATGAAGGCATCTCTGCAGAGTTGTTAGATCCACGTATGCGCGAGTTTGACTTGCCACGCTTGGCTGCAGCCTTGAATGCAAGCCGTGACTTGCAGTTCAACTACCTCGGTTTACAAACTTTGTATGACCGTTATTTCTTGCACATTGAAGAGCGTCGTATTGAAATGCCACAAGCATTCTTTATGCGCGTAGCAATGGGCTTGGCTTTGAATGAGATGGATCGTGAGCGTCGTGCGATTGAGTTCTATGAAATCCTCTCTACATTTGATTTCATGTCCAGCACACCAACCTTGTTCAACTCAGCAACAACTCGTCCACAGCTCTCTAGCTGCTACCTGACTACAGTTGATGATGATCTTGATGGTATCTACGAAGCTTTGAAAGAAAACGCATTACTTTCCAAGTTTGCTGGTGGCCTGGGTAATGACTGGACGAACGTCCGTGCTTTGGGTAGCCATATCAAAGGTACCAACGGTAAATCACAGGGTGTTGTGCCATTCTTAAAAGTGGTTAATGACACTGCAGTTGCTGTGAACCAAGGTGGTAAGCGTAAGGGCGCAGTTTGTGCTTACCTCGAAACTTGGCACTTAGATATCGAAGAATTCTTGGAGTTGCGTAAGAACACTGGTGACGACCGTCGTCGTACCCACGATATGAATACATCAAACTGGATTCCTGACTTGTTCATGAAGCGCGTTATGGAAAACGGTGACTGGACTTTGTTCTCACCTTCTAATACGCCTGACTTGCATGACAAGTTTGGTAAAGCGTTTGAAGAGGCTTATGTTGCTTACGAGCAAAAAGCGGATCGCGGTGAGTTGAAGCCATTCCGCAGAATCCCTGCCCAGCAGTTATGGCGCAAGATGCTGGGTATGTTGTTTGAAACCGGTCATCCATGGATTACTTTCAAGGATCCATGCAATATTCGCAGCCCACAGCAGCACATTGGCGTAGTTCACTCCTCAAATCTGTGTACAGAGATCACTTTGAATACAAACGAGACTGAGATTGCGGTTTGTAACTTGGGTTCTGTGAACCTGACTGCTCACATGACAACCGATGCTAGCGGCAAGATGATTTTGGATCACGAGAAGCTCCAGAAGACTGTGCGCACTGCTATGCGTATGCTCGATAACGTAATCGATATCAACTATTACGCAGTTGCTAAAGCTCGTAACTCTAATTTGAAGCACCGTCCAGTTGGTATGGGCATCATGGGCTTCCAGGATTGCTTGCATATGCAGCGTATTCCTTACGCTAGCGATGAGGCTGTGAAGTTTGCTGACTCTTCGATGGAAGCGGTTTGCTACTACGCCTACCAAGCTTCATGCGAATTGGCTGAAGAGCGTGGTGTGTATAGCACTTATAAGGGTTCTTTATGGGATCGCGGCATCCTCCCACAAGACTCAGTGGCACTTTTAGCCCAAGAGCGTGGCGGCTATGTAGAGGTTGATAATTCCTCCACTATGGATTGGGGCGGTTTGCGCGCTCGCATTAAGCAGCACGGTATGCGCAACTCCAATTGCGTAGCGATTGCGCCAACAGCAACGATTTCCAACATCATTGGTGTTTCAGCCTGTATCGAACCGACATTCCAGAACTTATTCGTGAAATCTAACCTTTCAGGCGAATTCACAGTGGTTAATGAGTACTTGGTACGTGATTTGAAGGATCGCGGCCTCTGGGATGAAGTCATGATTGCGGATTTGAAGTACTTTGACGGTACTTTGTCTAAGATTGATCGCATTCCACAAGACTTACGTGATTTGTATGCAACGGCCTTTGAGGTTGAGCCGAGCTGGTTGGTTGAAGCAGCTTCTCGTCGTCAGAAGTGGATTGACCAAGCTCAGTCATTGAATATCTACATGGCAGGCGCGTCAGGCAAGAAATTGGATGACACCTACAAGTTGGCATGGTTGCGTGGTTTGAAAACAACCTATTACCTCCGCACAATGGCAGCTACCCACGTTGAGAAATCAACTGTTGCTAGTGGTCAATTGAACTCAGTTTCTAGTGGTGGCGGCGTAAACGGTACAGATGCAGCCGCTGCTGCAGGTGCTGGTAGTGCGGTTGAAGCAGATGGCCCAGTTTGCACAATGCGCCCTGGTGATGCTGGCTTTGAAGAATGTGAAGCATGCCAATAAGCCATTCGCTTATTGGCCATAAATAGAAGAATTAGGAGAAAGTTATGTTGAATTGGGAAGAGGAAGTTGCTCCAGCACTAGCGAAAGCTGGTATTGCACCGCAGCCGGTTGCAGTGGAGCCACAACGTCCACAGCCAGATCAAGTCGCAATGGCACCACAGGCTGCTGCATCTGCTCCAGTAGCAGCTGCTAATGTGTCTGGTGGCGCCGCTATGCGTGTAAACGCTGCTGATAAGCGCGTGATTAATGCTAAGACTGACGTCAATCAGCTTGTACCTTTCAAGTACAAATGGGCTTGGGAGAAGTATTTAGCTGGTTGCGCAAACCATTGGATGCCGCAAGAGATCAATATGAACCGCGATATCGCGCTTTGGAAAGATCCAAATGGTCTGACAGAAGACGAGCGCCGCATTATTAAGCGCAATCTTGGTTTCTTTACGACTGCCGATTCTTTGGCCGCTAACAATATTGTTTTGGGTACTTATCGTCATATTACTGCTCCAGAATGCCGCCAATACCTATTGCGCCAGGCTTTTGAAGAGGCAATTCATACCCACGCCTACCAATATATTGTGGAATCTTTGGGTCTAGACCAGTCCGAAATCTTCAATGCGTATAACGAGATTGAGTCAATTCGTGCCAAAGATCAGTTCTTGATCCCCTTTATCGATGTATTAACTGACCCAAATTTCAAGACTGGCACATTAGAAGCTGATCAAAAATTACTTCGTTCGCTGATTGTTTTTGCTTGCGTAATGGAAGGTTTGTTCTTTTATGTTGGTTTTACGCAAATACTTGCAATGGGTCGTCAGAACAAAATGACGGGTGCTGCTGAGCAGTATCAATACATCCTTCGCGACGAGTCAATGCACTGCAATTTTGGTATCGATTTGATTAACCAAATCAAGCTGGAGAACCCGCAGTTATGGACTTCCGCGTTCAAAGACGAGATTAAATCCATCTTCGAAAAAGCAGTCGAATTAGAGTACCGTTATGCCGAAGATACGATGCCTCGGGGAGTGCTCGGATTGAACGCTCCGATGTTCAAAGGATACCTAAGATACATTTGTAATCGCAGATGTTTGCAAATAGGACTTGACGCGATGTTCCCAAATGAAGAGAATCCATTTCCATGGATGTCAGAAATGATTGATCTTAAGAAAGAACGAAACTTTTTTGAGACACGCGTTATTGAGTATCAAACTGGTGGTGCGCTAAGTTGGGAGTAGTTGGCAGTAAGTAAGCGCACAGCCGGTTAAATTGGAGATTAGACGGTTGGATAGTTTAAGAAGTCAGCAAAAACAGACTCAAATCCGAAAACCCTTGCTCAAGGGTGCCTGGGCTATTCTCTCTATTTTTTCCAGCACATTTAAGAAGCCGTTGTCCTTCGGGGCCACGGCTTTTTTTCCAGGATTCATTAGCGTGCAGCACTTAGCATCAAGCCGCGCGCCGATGAATGGCTCGCTCGTCAGCTCCAAAAGGTTGCAAAACCAGGCGGAATTAGATGGTCGGGTCTTCTTAATGTAGTTTGTACTAATCCTCACGTGAAGGAGTAACACACATGGCAACAAAGAAAAAACCTGCTGCAAAGAAACCAGCTGCTAAGAAAAAAGTAGCTGCTAAGAAACCAGCTGCTAAAAAAGTAGCTAAAAAGAAGCCAGCTGCTAAGAAGCGTCCAGCTGCTAAAAAAGCTGCTGCTAAGAAGCCTGCTGCTAAGAAGCGTCCAGCTGCTAAGAAAAAAGCTGCTGCTAAGAAGCCTGCTGCTAAAAAAGCCGCTAAAAAGAAGCCAGCCGCTAAGAAGCGTCCAGCTGCTAAAAAGCGCGTAGCAAAAAAAAAGTAAGTAAGCCTGCTGCGAAGAAAGCGGGCTCTGCTGTAAAAAAGCCCGCGGCTAAGAAAGCTGCAATAGCATCAACTGCCGCTGCTTGGCCCTTCCCAACTGGCACACGTCCTTAATCAGACGGGTGTTATTAGAAGGGGTCTCTAATGAGACCCCTTTTTTATTGCCTGGAATTTCTGGAGGGCGCTTAGTAGCTAAAGCCGAATGCCGTCTTGAAATGCTCAGCAATCTGAGCTTGGCTTAATTGGTGATTTTGTGGTCCCTGATGGGTAATCTTGATAGAGCCCATCAAGCTAGCCAGGCGACCAGTGGTTTCCCAGTCCATGCCACTTTCTAGTCCAAAAAGTAATCCACCGCGGAATGCGTCGCCACATCCAGTGGGATCTACTACTTTTGCTGCAGGTACTGGCGGAATAGAAATACATTTACCTTCGGAGTAGATGTCCGCGCCTTCAGCGCCTTTGGTCACAATCAATGCTTTTACCCGTTCAGCGACTTTTGCTAGGCTAAGCCCTGTTCTTTGGGAAAGCATTTCGCCTTCATAGTCATTTACCGCTAGGTAGCTAGCGATATCAACTAACTCAAGAAGTTCTGGCCCATTAAACATTGGCAAGCCTTGGCCTGGATCAAAGATAAAAGGAATATTGGCTTCTGCCAATTGATGGCAGTGCTCCCACATTCCTTGACGACCATCCGGAGCCACGATTCCGAATTGAGCTACGCCCTTAGAGTTTTTGCTGCGTTCGGCAATGACCGCAGAAACTTGGTTGAGATGGGATTCAGCCATGGCGCCTGGATGAAAGGCGGTAATTTGATTATTGGCTTGATCGGTTGTGATCATGGCCTGAGCAGTAAAGGACTGGTCAATTTGACGAATGTGGCTAGCATCAATCTGCAATTGCTCAAGACGCTGCATGTAGGGGGTAGCATCGCCGCCAACAGTTGCCATGATGATGGGATCGCCACCTAAAAGCTTGAGGTTATACGCAATATTACCTGCGCAACCACCAAATTCTCGGCGCATAGTGGGCACTAAGAAGGCCACATTCAGGATATGAATCTGCTCAGGCAGGATTTGGTCGGCAAATTTGCCTTCAAAGTTCATGATGGTGTCGTAGGCGATAGAGCCGCAGATCAAGCTAGCCATAAATTACTTTCTGTAAAGGGATGAAGATGCATCAGGGTCAAAAATAAAGAAAAATAGGATTAGTCTTAGGGGTAAACCACCCGCACTCGATAGCCTGCAGCATTTTGCGGCAATTGAATTGGTAAGGCGGTTTGGATTTGCTCCCCGGAGGCGATACCCGTGCGCAAAAAATCAGGATGAGACTCTTGCCAAGCAGTAGGTAACCATTCTTTTGGAGAGAGTTGGATCGATTTGATCTCAGTCTCTTCTGCATCAGTGAGAGAAATTTCTAAATTTGGGGCTAAAACAGGTATCGCAAGACGATTTTGTATTTCAACTTGCAGTATCGATTGATTTGCGCCGCTTTTAAGGCCCTCTCGCGCGTTTTCAGGCGACAGGGCGGCTGAAGTTATTTTCCACGCAGCAAAATCGCTTACAGAGCGATTTACGCAGCCTAGTACGCGACACAATTTTTCATCAACATGCTGCAAAACTGAAAATGCGCTGACTAAAAAAGAATTTGATGTGCCGTCAATGCGTGGTGCTAATGCTGGAAGCAAAGAATTTCTCGAAAGATGCTCACCAAATACCAGCAGCAGAACAAAAAGGCAGGCTAATAGAGCTAACTTAACGCTTTTTTTTTGCGCAGGCGCAGCAAAAACAGTTGTTTTGTGGATGTCTGTCGATAAAGTTCCGTGCAAGCAAACCCATCCGTCATTATCTTTCCAAACAGAGAGCTTTAGCCATTGGCTGTAGGTGGCAATCACCTCGTCTGCTTGGCGAGCAAGAACTCCAGATAGAACAATTTGTCCGCCTGGACGCATTTTGTTGACCAATGCTGGAGCGAGTACTTGAAGCGGGTTAGCCAAGATATTAGCCATCACGATCTCGTACTTAGTCTGCGCAGCAAGCTCTGGCGCATCTTCATTAGGTAGAACAAACTGAATAACGGTATTGTTAATTTGTGCATTGCTGCGTGCGGCAACCATCGCTTGAGGGTCGATATCAGTACCAACAACAGGATTGCAGCCAAGTTTTGCGGCCGCAATGGCAAGAATGCCGGAGCCACAACCGTAATCGAGCAAACTTTGATTGCTTAGTTTGCTCTGTTCTTCGAGCCATAACAAACACAAATGGGTAGTAGGGTGGCTACCGGTGCCAAAAGCTAAGCCTGGATCAACGGCCAAACAGATCGCATTTGGATCGGTGGGGGCATCATGCCAAGAGGGTACGACCCAAATTCGTTTACCAATTGGGATGGGGGCAAATTGGCTTTGGGTCAGTCTTACCCAATCTTGCTCTTCAACAATTCTTTCTTGGGGGGCTGATAACTTAAAGCCAGCCTCTTTTAGAGAGGCAAGTAATTCAGGAATAAATTCTGCGCTAGCTGAATCATCAATGTCGGGATTAAAGAGCGCGGTAACTGAAGATCTATCCCAGGCTTGCACTTCAGGGGATAGGCCGGGCTCTCCATAGAGTGGATTCTCATCGTACCCACCAGCCGCATCATCCTCTACGGTGACAGATAGTGCGCCCAATTCCAGTAGCGCATCGCCTAAGGGTTCCGCTGTTTCAGCAACTACCGTGAAGATCAGTTCACGATAAGACATAAGGCACTCGCATTAATTAAGGTTTTCCGCGACTTGCGGCTTGTTCTTCTAAGCGATGCTCTAGATAGTGAATACTGGTGCCGCCTTCCATGAAGTTAGGGTCTAGCATTAATTCACGGTGCAAGGGTACGTTAGTCGTAATGCCATCAATCACCATCTCCGACAGGGCAATTTGCATACGGCGGATCGCTTGTTCGCGAGTATTGCCATAGGAAATTAATTTGCCAATCATCGAGTCGTAGTTTGAAGGAACCACATAACCGCTATAGGCATGAGAGTCGACACGAATTCCGGGGCCGCCTGGCATATGGAAAGAGCCAATTTTGCCCGGGCTTGGTGTGAACTTGAACGGGTCTTCAGCATTCAGACGGCATTCAATTGCATGGCCGCGGAACACAATATCTTTTTGGCGATAGGCTAATTTGAGGCCAGCAGCAATCCGAATCTGCTCTTGAACAATATCTACGCCGGTAATCATCTCAGTCACAGGATGCTCAACTTGAACGCGAGTATTCATCTCAATGAAGAAGAATTCATTGTTTTCATAGAGGAACTCAAACGTACCTGCACCACGGTAACCAATTTTTCGGCAGGCTTCTGCGCAGCGCTCACCAATTTTGGCGATCAAGCGACGATCGATGCCTGGTGCTGGAGCTTCTTCAATGACTTTTTGATGGCGACGTTGCATAGAGCAATCACGTTCGCCAAGCCAAATTGCATTGCCATGGGTATCGGCCAGAATTTGAATCTCTACGTGGCGAGGTTTTTCTAAAAACTTCTCCATATAGACCTCTGGGTTACCAAACGCGCGACCAGCTTCTTCTTTGGTCATATTGACAGCATTAATCAATGCTGCCTCAGTATGAACAACTCGCATGCCTCGACCACCACCACCGCCAGCAGCTTTAATAATGACTGGGTAACCCACTTTTTTTGCAGTAGCAACAATTTCTTTTGGGTTATCAGGAAGGGCACCTTCAGATCCAGGAACGCAAGGAACACCCGCTTTAATCATGGCGCGTTTTGCTGATACTTTGTCGCCCATGAGACGAATTGATGCAGCAGTTGGTCCGATGAAGGCAAAGCCTGATTTCTCAACGCGTTCAGCAAAGTCGGCATTCTCAGAAAGGAAGCCATAACCAGGGTGAATTGCTTCGGCATCGGTTACTTCGGCTGCAGAAATAATTGCAGGCATATTGAGATAACTTAGTGGAGAAGGCGCCGGCCCAATGCAGACGGCTTCATCAGCTAGCTTCACATATTTCGCTTCTTTGTCTGCAGTGGAATACACCACGACAGTTTTAATTCCCAACTCACGGCATGCGCGTTGGATACGGAGAGCAATTTCTCCCCGATTGGCGATCAGAATCTTATCGAACATGTCAGCTCTAAGTTAGGTAGGAATGGATTAAGCAATGATGAAGAGTGGCTGATCAAATTCAACGCCTTGACCGTTTTCGCAAAGAATTTCTTTCACTACCCCAGCGTGCTCTGACTCAATCTCATTGAGTAATTTCATCGCTTCGATGATGCAAAGTGTTTGACCTACTTTTACAGTGTCGCCAATGTTGACGAAATTCGGAGACTCCGGATTTGGTGCGCGGTAGAAAGTGCCCACCATCGGGGAGCGAGCAACAAAACCAGATTCAGCAGCAGGAGCTTCGGCTGCTGGAGTTGTAGCAGGAGCAGGTGCGGCAGCAGGAGCAGCTTGCGCAGCTTGTGCAGGCGCAGGAGTTGCATAAACTACCTGTCCAGTAGGAACTGAAGAGCCAGAGTTAACAATGCGTACACGGTCTTCGCCTTCATTAACCTCTAGCTCAGAAATGCCTGATTCAGAAACTAGGTCGATCAAGGTTTTTAATTTTCTTAGATCCATGCGAGTACTTCCTCTCTTGTAATTCTTTAAATAAATTTATTTTTGTAAACGGGCAATGGCTGCCTGCAGTGCTAATTCATAACCGATTGCGCCAAGGCCACAAATCACCCCGGTTGCGATATCAGACAGATAGGAGTGCTTTCGGAACTCTTCGCGCTGATGAATATTGGATAAGTGGATTTCCACAAAGGGGATGGCAACTCCAGCCAAAACGTCACGCAAAGCAACGCTAGTGTGGGTAAATGCACCTGGATTGATGATGATGAAATCAACCTCGTCTAGTTTGGCTTTTTGAATGCGGTCAATAAGCTCGCCTTCATGATTGCTTTGATAAGTGCTTAGGTCTACAG
Organism: Polynucleobacter sp. MWH-Berg-3C6; assembly: GCF_018881855.1. Taxonomy (GTDB): domain Bacteria; phylum Pseudomonadota; class Gammaproteobacteria; order Burkholderiales; family Burkholderiaceae; genus Polynucleobacter. Next base: position 86,355 of record NZ_JACVPN010000001.1, read on the forward strand.
ATTGGGCCTTAGCCAGATCTTCTAGTTTTTGATGGATGTCTGCCAGGGTAGTTTTCCCGTAAACCTCTGGTTCACGAGTACCCAGCAGATTGAGATTTGGGCCCTGAATTACGAGAATTGAAGCTTTTTTCGACATAGATCCCTGTTTTTAGAGGCAGTTAGATGTTAATTGCTTCACATACTATGCCAGCAGTATACCCGCTCAATAATCTAAAAATAGGAATTTTGGGGGCTATTGGACCATGTTATTTATAGGAAATCAGCTTTATTGCCACATTTTTGTGCAATAAGGGGGTAAGCTGCTAGCTGCAAAGATCAATAAAATTACTTATAAAGCAGCTTTAATTGCCTTTCTGAGCTCATCTTCGCTTATCTTTCCTAATTTTGTATAAGTTGACTTACCTTTAGTATCAATAATGACGGTATAAGGTAGGGCGCCTTGGGTATTGCCCATTTGCTTGGATAGATTGCTGCCTTCAAGTCCGCCAATGAGGATTGGATATGAAACAGGGGTACTTTTCAGAAATTCACGAATATTAGATGGTGAATCGATGCCGATACCGACAAATAAGACATTTTGCTGTAAGTACTCCTGCTGAAGTAAATCCAAAGTAGGCATTTCTTCAACGCACGGGGGGCACCAGGAGGCCCAAAAGTTCACTACCAGGACTTTTCCCTGCCATTCGGCTGAATTAGCAGCTTTTCCATCTGGAGTTTGCCAAGGGTTAGCAAAAAAGGCTTTTACTGAAGGTTCGCTAGCCAAGCCAGTTTTAGAAATCCATTGCGAGGTAAAGATGCCGCCAAGCAAGGCTATGAGGCTAATTCCGCAGATGGTGATTAATTGTCTTCGGTTCATTGCAAGTCCTTCGCTAAAATTCGTGGATGCATATACATATCTTGGGCATCTGCGGTACTTTCATGGGCGGCATTGCCGCAATTGCTCGGCAAGCCGGACATCGTGTAACTGGTTGTGATGCTAACGTGTATCCACCAATGAGTACTCAACTCGAGGCTCAAGGTATCCAACTGATTGAAGGATTTTCACCAGATCAATTATTGCAGTTTGAGACGATGCCTGATTTATTTGTAATCGGCAATGTGGTTTCACGTGGAAATCCATTGATGGAAGCCATCCTTAACCAAGGACTCCCTTATATCTCTGGTCCACAGTGGCTCGGTGAACAAGTTTTATACGGCAGGCATGTTTTAGCGGTTGCCGGCACCCATGGCAAGACAACTACATCTGCCATGCTTACTTGGATTCTAGAATTTAATGGTTACAAGCCGGGGTATTTAATTGGCGGAGTACCACTCAATTTCACGGTGTCTGCACGTTTGGGTGAGAGTAAATATTTTGTGATCGAGGCCGATGAGTATGACACTGCCTTCTTTGATAAGCGGAGCAAGTTTGTCCACTACAGACCACGCACTGCTTTATTAAATAATTTGGAGTTTGATCATGCCGATATTTTTGCTGATCTGGCGGCCATTGAGACTCAGTTTCATCATTTGGTGCGTACCGTTCCGAGCGATGGTTTGTTGGTGGTCAATGGTGAAGAGCCTGCCCTGGCTAGTGTGATTACCAGGGGCGCCTGGGCACCAGTTGAACATTTTGGTCATGAGTCTACTAATGAGTGGTCATTCATTTCTCAAGATGGCGACGGATTTATTGTGCGTCAGTCCGGCAAAGAAGTCGCGAAGGTGAACTGGGCTTCAGACTCAGGGGTGATGGGTCGACACAATCAACTTAATGCGTTAGCAGCCATTGCATCAGCAAATCACATCGGTATTTCACCTGCAGATTCTGCGCGCGCTTTAGCAGAATTTAAAAACGTCAAACGACGTCTTGAAACGATCGGAATTGCAAATGACATTACTGTTTATGACGATTTTGCGCATCACCCAACTGCTATCACAACCACTGTAGATGGTTTGCGTCGTCGTGTTGGTAAGGCGCGCATTCTGGCCGTATTAGAGCCTCGCTCCAATACGATGAAGCTTGGCGTCATGAAGGCCCAGCTTCCTGGTAGCCTTAATCAAGCTGATGTCGTTTTTGCCTATGGCGCCGAGACTGGTAAGGAATCTCTGGGCTGGGATTTAGCGGAGGTTTTATCTCCACTCAATGCAACAGAACAAGGTAAGGCGCAAGCTTTTAATGATCTGGATGCTTTAGTGAATGCAGTTGTCAAAGAAGCAAGACCTGGCGATCATATTTTGGTTATGAGCAATGGTGGATTTGGTGGCGTTCATCAAAAAATATTAAAAGCGATTACTGTTTAACAGGCGCGATCAGAATCAATCTAAATACAGAGAGTAAATCATGGGCAATAGATTAAAAGATAAGGTAGCAATCATCACGGGTGCTGCAAAAGGAATTGGTTTTGCTACTGCCCAGCGCTTTGCCCAAGAGGGTGCAATTGTGATCATTGCGGATATGAATCTAGAGTTCGTAAAAGGCGCTGCCGCACAAATTCCAAATGCGGAAGCCTACGCCATGAATGTGACAGATCGCGCCAGTATTCAGGCAGTTGTGGATCAAGTGATGCAAAAACATGGTCGCATCGATATCCTTATTAATAACGCTGGCATTACGCAAGATGCTCGCTTAGTCAAGATGACAGAGGCACAGTTTGATACGGTGATTGATGTCAATTTAAAGGGCGTATTTAACTGCACTCAGTTAATTGTTCCGCATATGTTGGAGGCTAAGTCAGGCGCAGTTGTGAATGCCTCTAGCGTTGTCGGTCTGTACGGTAATTTTGGTCAGACCAATTACTCGGCGACTAAGTTTGGCGTCATTGGCTTTACCAAGACTTGGGCGCGTGAGCTTGGCCCTAAAGGCATTCGTGTGAACGCGGTTTGTCCTGGATTTATTGCAACCGAGATGGTGAAAGCAATGCCAGAAAATATTTTGCAAGACATTGAAAGGCGCAGTTGGCTTGGGCGTCTTGGCACTCCAGAAGAAATGGCTAATGTCTATCTATTCTTGGCTAGTGATGAGGCTAGCTATGTCAATGGTGTTGCTTTAGAGGCTAGCGGCGGAATCTCTCTCTAAGCATGAATCTTTTATATGAAGAAGGTGGCGATATCAAGATTGCCACAGTGCAGTCTGCATCAGGCTCGGGCGATACTGAGTCTTGGCAGGCTACTAGCCTTTCTGGAAAAAAGATCAAGCTTAAAGCTAAGGAAGTTTGGTTACGCTTTGAAAAGCCTGAAGCCCAGGCCGTCATGGATGAGGCCTCTGCTTTATCGAAAGATATCGATTTGCAACTGCTGTGGGACTGTGCTCCGGAAGAAGAGTTTGGGTTAGTCGATGTTTCTCATGAATACTTTGGTGCGCAAGCAACTATTCCACAGCAGGTTTCGTTGGGAATTGCTTTGCAAGGAGCCCCGGTATTTTTCCGTCGTAAGGGGCGCGGCCGTTTTCAGAGGGCACCACTTGAACAATTACAGGCTGGTTTAGCTGCGCTTGAGCGTAAGCAAAAAGAGCTGGAGCAGCAGTCTGCATGGCAACAAGAATTGGTCGCTGGTACTTTCCCAGAAACGCTCAAATCATCTGCTCAGCAGTTATTGTTTTCACCCGATAAAAATACTACCGCCTATAAAGCATTGATGGCTGCGTGCACTGAGACTGGGGAGTCTCCTGCGCAGTTAATGATTCGGTGTGCTGCAATTGATTCACCTCTGGCGTATCACCAAGGAATGTTTCTTAAGGCACATTTCCCAAATGGTGCTGCACACAGTCAAAGTGTTGGGGTTGATCAAGCTGCCTATGCGGCTGCTATTGCAGAGTTACCGCTTGCAGACGTAAAAGCTTTCTCTATTGATGACGCAGGCACCACCGAGATAGATGATGCGCTCTCGGTGACGGAGCTAGAGGACGGCGGTCATCGTATCGGCATTCACATCGCTGCTCCTGGTTTGGCGATTTCTAAAGATGATCCCTTGGACCAAGTGGCACGGGCTCGCATGTCCACTGTGTATTTTCCGGGTGACAAAATCACGATGTTGCCGGACTCAGTGATTGAGCAATTTTCTTTGGATGAGGGCGCGCCGAGGCCAGCTCTGTCGATCTATGTGGATATTGATGCTGAAGGACTTGCAAATAGAGATTCGTTACAAATGCGCGCTGAGATGGTGCCCATGGCAGCCAATTTGCGCTTAGAGGATATCGAGCATCTCGTCAGCGAAGAGAGTTTGCAAGATGAGGGCGCTAGCTATCCTTATCGAAAAGAGCTTGCTATTTTATGGATGGCTGCTAAGCATCTGCATGCTGCACGTCAAGAAAAAAGAGTTGCTAATGGCCTGCGCGCTGAGCAGTTAGGTTTAATTGATCCAAATGCTTTAGCGAGAGATTTTCATTTTCAGATTCAGGATGCCAATGGAGTGCAGCGTGTTGAGATTGTTCCCCGTCAGCGCGGCTCTATTCTCGATACGATTGTTGCGGAGTGGATGATTTTCTGTAATAGCGCTTCCGGCCAGCTTTTAGCCGATCATGGTTTGCCTGGTTTATTCAGAACCCAGAAAGGTTGGGGTCCTTTGCGTACTCGCATGCAAACAACACCGGGGCCACATGAGGGTCTTGGTTTGGATTACTACGCATGGTGCACCTCGCCACTGCGCCGCTATTCTGATTTAGTAAACCAATGGCAACTCATTGCCTTAGCTAAACATGGTGTAACCGCAAAGATGGTAGCGCCCTTTCCGCCGCGTGATGCAGCTTTAATGGGTATTGCAGCTGACTTTGAATCTTCCTATCAAACCTATGGTGAATACCAAGATAGGTTAGAAAAATACTGGTGTCTGCGTTGGGTTAGTCAAGATGGTGAGTCTAAGAATGTGCATGTACGTCATTTAAAAGAAGGTATGTCTCGACTGGAGTTGGTACCACTACATCTCCCGATTCCAGAATTAGCAAGCCACCCACGTATGACTCGTGCTGAAGTAGTTTTAACAGATGTCGATTTATTGCAATTAAGTGCCGCTATCAGGGTGCTAGAGGTCGAAGCCAAGATCGAGGTGCCCCAAGTGAGTGCCGATGAAGATGGTAGCGCGGCCTAAATTGACGGAGGTGGCGATGCCTGCAACATTGCACAAAGCCGTCCTTTACCTTCAGACTGCTTGGCGTCATCATCCTTTTCGTTTGGCACTGTGTGTATCACTATTAATTCATATTATTTTTTTATCGGTACGTTGGGGATTTGGAGAGATTGAGAATCGTCGCCTTAATACCCCTCTGAGTGTTGTCTTGGTAAATGCCAGCAATAAAATTCCACCGAAAGAGGCTGACAAATTAGCGCAAGCAGATTTACAGGGCGGCGGCAAAACCAGTAATCAAGATGCAACTGCATTACACCGTGCTCGCTTGGGAGCAGAGGCTCGCCTTGAGGTTTTAGAAAAGCAGCAGAAGCAAATGCTGGCAAAGCTAGATGAGCAGCGGGCTCGTTCAGGTGGACGTAAGAGTGGGGATGATCAGAAGATGACACCACAACTCAATTCACTTGAAGCTGAGTTAGCCAAGCGTTTGCAGGCCGATGGTCGCGAACCCCGTCGTAAAGTTTTAACTGGTACCAGTGCCAAAGCAGTGACATTTGCACATTACTACGATGCGATGCGTCAAAAAATTGAGGCGTATGGGAGTGCATTTTTCCCACGCGCTAATGGCCGTCCTTTATATGGCAGTCTAGTGATTGTGGTCAGCGTGGATGCCCAGGGGCGAATTACTACAAATGCTCAGGGTAAAGATGGCTTATCAATCGGTCGTAGCTCAGGCAATCCTGAATTGGACCGGCAGGCGATCGCAATCGTGCGTGCTTCAGCACCCTTTGGACCATTCCCCTCGGAAATGCGCAATCAGATCGACATACTGGATTGGATTTCTACCTTTGAGTTCACGCGGGACGGCGCTGACCGTCTAGAGTTGCGTCATTAATTTTGAAAAATAGTTCGTAAATTCGCTTATTCTCTAGTCATCATGAATTCATCTTACTCAGCCGAGCTGCATACCGATCCCAGTGCATTTTCTGGGATGGATGTGTACGCCGTAGCTGGTAATCCAATTGCCCACAGCAAGTCGCCTGTCATTCACCAGCACTTTGCAGAGCAGGCTAAGCAAAAAATGCACTATGGCCGATTACAGCCTGAGATCAATGCATTTGCAATAGCGGCAAAAGCTTTCTTCGCTGCTGGTGGCAAAGGCATGAATGTCACCGTGCCGTTTAAATTAGATGCACAAGCGTTTGCTGACGTATTGAGTTCGCGTGCTCAGTTGGCTGGAGCTGTTAATACCTTATGGATGAAAGACGGCAAGGTTTATGGTGACAATACTGATGGTGCTGGGCTAGTGCGTGATTTATTGGCGCAAGGAATTTCGATTCAGCAATCCAGAATTTTGCTCCTAGGAGCAGGCGGTGCAGCCCGAGGTGTGATTGGGCCTTTGTTGGAGCAATCACCCAAGTGTTTGGTGATTGCCAATCGATCTAGCTCAAAGGCGGAAGAGTTAGTAAAGCTATTTGCTGATCTTGCAGCTACAAAAGAAGTAGCGCTTGAGTCTCGAGTTTTGGTTGAGCTGGAGGATGCTACAAGAACGCCATATCCATTTGATTTGGTGATTAATGCTACTGCTGCTGGATTGGTTGATGAATCTCCACTGACCCCCGCTGCTACAGCTAATATTTTTGTGCCAAGCTCATTTGCATACGATATGGTTTACGGAAAATCGACTGCCTTTATGCAACAAGCCTTACAAAAAGGTGCGCGTGTTAGTGATGGCTTAGGCATGTTGGTTGAACAGGCTGCCGATGCTTTTTTATTGTGGCGAGGTCAAGCCTTAGCCACAGCTATTGATCCCCGCGCAGTATTGGCTAAGCTTCGTAGTTAACTTACCCGCTGAGCATAATTTCTGATGCGTTGGCTCACTTATTTAGTCAAATGCCTGCTCGCTGGTTTTTTGGCAATGCAGATTTACTTTGCGCTTCAGATTGCCCTATGGATTGTGTTTAATCCTTCTAGCACTTCGTTTCAAAGGGCTGAACGTTGGCGTTTGTGCTCATGGCATTGGTCCTGTCCGGTTTATTCCGAGTGGACACCTTATAAGCAAATTTCTAATAACCTCAAGCGCGCAGTATTGGTCAGCGAGGACGATATCTTTTTTCAGCACAAAGGCTTTCGGATTGAGGATATGAAAAAAGCTTGGGAAAAGAATCAGCAAAAGGCTCAGGCGGCAGGTAGCTCTAAGACTGCATTGCGTGGCGGCTCAACTATTACCCAGCAGTTGGCTAAAAACCTATTTCTTTCTTCAGAGCAAAATTATTTGCGCAAAGGACAAGAATTCATCATTGCTGCACTTCTGGAGCTCACCCTTTCTAAAGAGCGCTTATTTGAGATCTATCTCAATTCAGTCGAATGGGGTGAGGGCATCTTTGGTATTGGAGCTGCATCTCATTACTATTACGCAACAACTCCAGCTGCATTGGGGCGCGATCAGGCTGCTGCCTTAGGTTCCGCACTACCTTCGCCAAAATGTTTTGACAAACCACCGTATTGCCGCAAGTCCAATATTCATTTTCCCACTCGCCAAGATTTCATTTTGGAAAATATGGATCGAGTGGCTTTAGCGCCTTACCCAGCGCCTAAAAGCAGTAAATAAGGAAATAAATCTTTAGGGTGTCAGCTTATTTTGCTGCAGCCCTAAGTGCGTCACGTGTGGTTTGTGCAACCACTCTTGCCGCCTGAGCAAAATCATTGCCAGTGCTTGCGTACAAAATAGCCCTAGAGGAGTTGATGATCATTCCGGTGCCAGGAGCACCTGCAATCCGACCCGCATTCACTGTTGCATCGATGTCACCACCTTGAGCGCCAATACCTGGAATCAGTAAGGGCATATCGCCAACAATGGCACGCACTTTGGCGATTTCTTCAGGGTATGTGGCGCCTACAACGAGACTAATCTGACCCGAGCCATTCCACTTTTGTGCGGCCAGTTTGGCCACATGCAAATAGAGGGGTTCTCCAGAGGCAATATTCAGAAATTGCAAATCTGAGCCACCAGGATTCGAGGTGCGGCACAACACAATCACACCTTTGCCTGCATGCTTCAGGTAGGGCTCAATAGTGTCAAAGCCCATATAAGGGTTAACGGTGACCGCATCTGCTCCATAGCGCTCAAAGGCCTCAAGAGCATAGTGATCTGCTGTGCTGCCAATATCGCCGCGCTTGGAATCTAAGATCACGGGGATATGAGGGTATTTATCCTTGAGGTGCCTGATGAGCTTTTCTAATTGGGCCTCGGCTCTTTGGGAGGCAAAGTAAGCAAACTGGGGCTTAAACGCACAGACTAAGTCTGCAGTGGCATCAGCAATGTCACGGCAGAACTCAAAGATCCCCTCGGGTTTGCCTTGGAGGCATTGGGGCAAGCGCTTTGGATCTGGGTCAAAACCAACACACAGCATGCTGCCTTGTGAAGCCCATGCAGACTGGAGTTGCTGGTTAAAGGTATTTGAGCGAGAGTTCATTGGATTTGGCTTATTTTAGTGAAACTGTCATGTTGTATAGGATAAACTAGCGCACATTCCTTAGGAGTTCACCATGATCAACTTGTTCGTCCTGCAAAATGGCCGCCTCTCTCAAGAGCAAGTCGAAGATCGCAATGAATTGTTGCAATACGCTAATCCTATCTGGATCGACGTCGTTGATCCAGAGGAAGAGGAACTTATTTGGATTAAAGAGGCATTTGGCGTACTTTTGCCTGAGTTGGATGACTTAGGTGACTTAGAAGCCTCTGCTCGTTATTTTGAAGCCGACGATGGCCATCTCCATATTCGTACTGATTTCTTATTGGATGAAGAAGAAACTTCTCGTAACGTACGAGTCGCGTTTGTCCTGACTAAGCAAGTATTGTTTTCTATTCATGATGAAGATTTGCCAGTGTTCCGCTTGGTACGACTGCGTGCTCGTTTGCGCCCTGGTTCAGTGAGTAATGCAAAAGATGTCTTGCTTGATCTGTACTCTACCGATGCTGAGTACTCTGCTGATGCCTTGGAAGAGGTTTATGAAAACCTCGAACAAGCAGGTAAGCGAGTGTTATCTGACAGCATTAATGATGCCGATGCTGCAGAGGTTTTAGAGACGATTGCGAAGGAAGAAGATACCAACGGACGTATTCGTCGTAATGTGATGGATACCCGCAGAGCCTTATCTTTCCTGATGCGCAGCAAGTTGTTATCTGATGAGCAGCAAGAAGAGGCGCGTCAAATTTTGCGCGATATTGATTCTCTTGAGAACCATACGGCATTCTTATTCGATAAGATTAACTTCTTAATGGATGCTACTGTTGGTTTCATTAACTTGAACCAATCCAAGATTATTAAAATCTTCTCGGTGGTATCTGTTGCCTTAATGCCGCCTACTTTATTAGCAAGTGTTTGGGGTATGAACTATAAGCATATGCCAGAACTAGATGCTACTTGGGGTTATCCAATGGCAATTGCTGCAATGATTATTTCAGCCGTTATTCCACTGGGCTATTTCTATAGCAAAGGCTGGATGAAGTAATTAGTTGTTGAGCAATTGAAGTAAACCCACTAAGGCATATTCAGTTGCTTGCTCTCGTATTGATTTCCTATCTCCGCTAAATAATTTGGTTTGACAGGTGGTGACATACTCACCAGCAGCGTTTGGTATGGTCCACCCAAAGCAAACTGTGCCCACGGGCTTTTCTGTTGTACCTCCAGTTGGCCCAGCAATCCCCGTAATGGAAACGCCTACATGAACCCCCGCATTGCGCTGAGCGCCTTGAGCCATAGCCCTTGCCACCGGCTCACTGACTGCCCCATGGGCCAGTATTAGCGCATCTGGAACGCCTAGACATTCGGTTTTAGCCTGGTTACTGTAAGTAATGTAGCCACGCTCGAACCACTCGCTTGAGCCAGATAATTCTGTCAAGGTGGCGCATACCATTCCGCCCGTGCAAGATTCAGCGAGTGCTATTTTCCAGCCTCTCGCCAGCAAAAGGAGTGCCAGTATTTTGGCGTGATCAATCGAATTCATAGTGGAATGATTTTTTGAATTAACGCAATCGCTAAGAGCGTGAAGAAGGCTGCAGCAAGATCATCCGCCATGATGCCAAACCCACGCCAAATAATTTGTAGCATGCTTGATGATTCCTCACTGTTGCTCTCTAGATTTTTAAAGTGACGATCGATCATTCCAATGGGGCCTGGTTTAACAGCATCAAAAAAGCGGAAGAGTCCAAAAGCAATTGCTTGCATCCAGATTGGAGTAGGCATGATCAAAATCAGAACAATCCAAAAGGCAATGATTTCATCCCAAACAATGCCCCCAAAATCTTTCTTGCCCAATTCTTCGCTGACATGACCGCAGACCCAGCAACCCAGAAGAAGACCGCCGCTAATGATCCAAAAAAAGTCCTCTGTAGATAAAAAGTACTCGCCTATTAAGAATGCTGCCCAGGCCCAGAGAGTGCCTGCAGTCCCAGGTGCGACGGGGCTTAGGCCGCTTCCAAAGCCAAAGGCGATAGTACGACTGGCGGTTTGTCGTACCCATTTAAATGTGGGCGTTACTGAGTAGGTATCTTTGGAGCCATTCATTTTGCAAAGTGATCGAAAGACTTGAGCAGTTTGGCCGTTTCGGTATTACTGAGTAAGTTGCCATTGTTTAGTAGTTGCAATGTTTCAGTTGGTCCAGTGTTTGCTGTGATGCGTCCAATTCTAGTAATCGGCAAATGTAATTCTTTGCTAATTACATCAATAGCATCTCTGTGCTCAGTGGGCGCGGTAAAACAGATTTCATAATCATCGCCACCACAAGCGGCAAATTGCTTTTGAATGGTTTCACTTTGTTTTTGTAAGCTTGCAGATTTTGGAAGTTGATCTAAAAATACTTCGGCTCCAACTTGCGATTGATTGAGGATGTGCTTGAGGTCGCCAAGTAGGCCATCTGATATGTCTAAGGCAGCGCTGGCAATGCTGCGCAGTTTGATGCCAAGTTCTATACGAGGGACTGGATCATGCATGCGATGCTCAATTTGTTTTAGCTCGTTATCGGATAAATTAATTTCTTGACGCAGTGCAGCAAGAGTAAGTCTTGCATCACCAACTGAACCGGATAACCAAATCTCATCGCCGGCTTTTGCCCCTGACCTGCGAATGGCTTTTCCAGATGGAGCGCTACCAAATGCCGTAATAGAAATGGTGAGGGGGCCAGCAGTGGTATCGCCGCCAATCAGCGGACAGGAATATTGATTCGCAATATCAAACAGCCCTTTGGAAAAGGCTTCAAGCCAGGCTGTGTCAGCCTTCGGTAGAGCAATGGCTAAAGTAAATCCAAGTGGCTTAGCACCCATCGCGGCAAGGTCAGAAAGGTTGACGGCTAGGGCTTTGCGGCCTAAAAGCGCAGGATTTGCTCCCATAAAAAAGTGTCTGCCTTCCACCAGCATATCGCTGGTAATGACAATTTCTTCTCCGGGGGCGGGCTTTAATAGAGCGCAATCATCACCAATGCCCAGGGCAATGGTTTGATCACTATTTGAGCGCATCTGATCTGCACCCGTTTTAAAGAAACGCTGGATCAGATCAAATTCACCGAGAGGCTTGGATTCAGAATGCATATCCCATTTTATGGCTCTTGGGAGGTAAGCGCTCGAGAGGAATAGAATTGAACACTTAAATCCGTCTTACCAAAGAGCACGCTGATGAGCAAAGAAAACAATAAAGAGCAACAAATTGCAGCCTTAAGAGAGGCTGCTCTCCAGTATCACGAGTTTCCGACCCCGGGCAAGATTGAGATTGCCCCAACTAAGCAATTAACTAATCAGCGCGATTTAGCCCTTGCTTACACCCCAGGTGTAGCTGCACCCTGTGAAGAGATTGTTAAAGATCCCGCCAATGCTTTCAAATACACCGCGCGCGGAAATTTAGTTGGCGTGATTACGAACGGTACCGCTGTTCTGGGTTTAGGAAATATTGGACCATTGGCAAGTAAGCCAGTCATGGAAGGTAAAGCGGTTCTCTTTAAGAAATTTGCTGGCATTGACGTGTTTGATATCGAAGTCAATGAAAATGATCCCGATAAGTTGGTTGAAATCATTGCTGCATTAGAGCCAACTTTTGGCGGTATTAACCTGGAAGATATCAAAGCGCCAGATTGCTTTGTAGTCGAGCGCAAGTTACAAGCTCGCATGAAGATTCCGGTCTTTCATGATGATCAGCACGGTACTGCGATTGTGGTTGCAGCGGCCATCCTGAATGGCTTAAAGGTTGTTGGTAAGGATGTGAGTAATGTAAAGCTTGTGACATCTGGTGCAGGCGCAGCTGCCTTGGCCTGCTTAGATCTCTTGGTTGATCTTGGCATTCCACGTAAAAATATTTGGGTAACCGATTTAGCTGGCGTTGCTTATAAGGGCCGTAAAGAATTAATGGATCCAGAGAAAGAGCCGTTCTGCCAAGAAACAGAATTACGTACCTTAGATCAAGCAATTGAAGGTGCTGATATTTTCTTAGGCCTTTCTGCTGGCGGTGTATTGAAGCAAGACATGGTGAAGAAGATGGCGCCGAAGCCATTGGTTTATGCCTTGGCAAACCCAACCCCAGAAATTCTGCCTGAAGAAGTAAAAGCAGTTCGCCCAGACGCAGTGATGGCAACGGGTCGTACTGATTACCCAAATCAAGTAAATAACGTTTTGTGCTTCCCATTCATCTTCCGCGGTGCGTTGGACGTGGGCGCCACAACAATTACTCGTGGCATGGAAGTCGCAGCGGTAAAGGCTGTAGCAGAGTTGGCACAAGCAGAGCAGAGCGAAGTTGTAGCTTCTGTTTATGGCATCGAGAACCTCTCTTTTGGTCCAGAGTATTTAATTCCGAAGCCGTTTGATCCACGTTTGATCACGGTGATTGCTCCCGCAGTAGCAAAGGCTGCTATGGATGACGGCGTTGCCTTGCGTCCGATTAAAGATTTCGATGCTTACCGCAATCAGCTGCAACAGTTTGTGTACCACTCTGGTACTTTGATGAAGCCGCTCTTTAGTATTGCGAAGCGAGTAGCCCCAAATCAAAAACGGATTGTGTTTGCTGAGGGTGAAGATGAGCGCGTATTACGTGCAGTCCAAATCATTATTGACGAGCACCTTGCCACCCCGATTTTGATTGGTCGTCCCGCAGTGATCGAGCACCGCATTGATAAGTTTGGTCTGCGTATGAAGATGGGCGATGACTTTGAAGTTGTTAATCCAGAAAATGACGCGCGTTTCCGTGATTTCTGGCAAACCTATTTAGATTTGACCGAGCGCAAAGGTGTTACTGAGTCTTTTGCCAAACTGGAGATGCGTCGTCGCAATACTTTGATTGGCTCAATCATGATCATCAAAGGCATGGCGGATGGCATGATTTGTGGAACGATCGGTAATTCCGCAACACATCTGAAATATGTTGATGAGGTAGTAGGTCGTGAGCCTGGCGCAAATGTCTATGGTGCTATGTCTGGATTAATTCTTCCGGGGCGCCAAGTATTTTTGGTAGATACACACATCAATATTGATCCAACTGCTGAAGAGTTGGCAGAATTGACTTTGATGGCTGCCAGTGAAATGCGTAAATTGGGCATTGTGCCAAAAGTAGCATTGCTATCCCACTCGAACTTTGGTTCCAGTAATGCACCTTCTGCAGTCAAAATGCGTGAAGTGTTGGCATTAATTCAAAAAGCAGCACCTGATTTAGAAGTTGATGGTGAAATGCATGGCGATAGCGCTTTAGATGAATCGATTCGCGCTGGTGCCGTGACCTCTTCGCCGCTGAAGGGGGATGCAAATCTTCTCGTTCTGCCAAATATTGACGCTGCCAACATTTCTTACAATTTGTTAAAAACGGCTGCGGGTAACGGTATTGCAATCGGTCCATTGTTGCTGGGTGTGGCTAAACCAATCCATATTCTGACTCCAGCAGCCACGGTTCGCCGGATCGTCAATGTGACAACTTTGGCAGTAGTAGAGGCTGCTGGCAACGCGAGAGGCATCTCCTAAGCCATTTGGGTATATGTAAGTTAGTAATAGCTTACATATATTTATCCTATATAAATCAATGGTTTATATAAAATGCACTGTATTTGGGCTTGATTTGATGGCGTGTTACGGGTAACCTAACACCCATCATGAATAATCGCATTGAAAACACCGATTTAGCCAGCTTCGAAGAACATAGCCGCGCTGAAAGTTGGGACAGTAATGATCGACTAGAAACTGAATCATCCGCTGCCAATGTTTATGCCCAAGGCGGTTTATCTCGTTTACAAACCTATGCAGCAAATCAAGTTTCGGGGAAAAAAGTGACAGCTTCTTGGCGTGCCGCTTTGGCCGTTCGCGATGCCGGACCGCCGGCAATGTTGCGCAGTGTGCGCACTAATATTGTGCAATCAATTCGTGCTTTTCGTACTCCAGATTTACAGGAAGCAGCAACTGAACTCGGTCAACATTTCATCTACGCCAATTGCACAAATGCAATGACCAAGGGTGAGGTTCTCGAAGCAATTGCAATTGCTTACACCTTTACAAAGCAACAAGCCAAAAACTTTGATCCTTTATTGGATGCATTGACTACAACTACAGATAAAGCAGGTCAACAACCTGGATTTGTCGTTGTTCTCGAAGGCTTGCCATGCACACAGAAATTTGACAAAGAAGCGCGTGAAACCCTCTTAGATGTTTTCCGTGATGCTGTTGATTTTTGGGCTGAGCGCCGCACACCATATCGGGTTTTCTATTCTTTTGCTTAATCGCTAGCAGACTGCAAACCCACGAATCGCCTCTATCTGAGGCGATTTTGCATTTCAGGGTTCCAGATACTGTGGACGGTTGTAATAGCAACGATTCCCGCAGTTTCTGTTCTGAGTACACGCTCTCCAAGCGAAACAATTTGATAGCCCGCAGCTTGAGCTTGAGCCTCTTCTTCTGGTGAGTGACCACCTTCTGGTCCGATCATCAGAACAATATCTTGAGGAGTATTTTCTATGAGAACGGAATACATACTTTTCGTGGCATCAGGACTTAAGAGTAGCTTTAATGCCGGTGTTGAATTCGACTTTAAATAGGCATCAAAAGTTTGAATAGGTTCTATTGAGGCAAATACTGTTCGATCGCATTGTTCGCAGGCTGCCTGAACAATTCCCTCCCAATGGCTAAGACGTTTTTGGGCGCGCTCCTGATCGCTTGAGCGGGTGAGTTTTAAGATGGAGCGCTCACACTGCATGGGGGCAATAACTTGGGCTCCAGTTTCAACGGCTTTCTCGACAATCCAGTCCATTTTGTCGCCGCCAGCCAAGCCTTGGGCCAATGTAATGGAGTAAGGGGTCTCGCGGTGGGTGTCATTGCGGATATCGCTGAGTTGAACTTGACCTGTTTTTCCGGTTAAAGACAGCAGTTCGGCCTGGGCTACCTGCCCCTTACCATCAAATACGGGAAAGGATTCCCCGCTCTGGATACGCCGAACTCGTAAGTGATGGGCGACCTCAGCGGTGAGGGTAGTTGGCTTTTGGGATTCCCATGGCCCGGGAAGATAAAATTGAGGCATTACTGAAATATAGCCAATTTATTTTCCTCGAGAGCACTTTTACGATGTCAAACCTTCAAATTCGCATGGCTAATGCCATACGTGCTTTATCCATGGATGCTGTTCAACAGGCAAATTCCGGTCACCCTGGTATGCCAATGGGAATGGCTGATATTGCTGTTGGGCTTTGGAATGAACATCTAAAACACAATCCAACTGATCCCCATTGGATTGATCGTGATCGTTTTGTTTTGTCCAATGGTCATGGCTCGATGTTGCTGTATTCCTTATTGCATCTTTCCGGATATGACTTACCGATTGAAGAGTTAAAAAATTTCCGTCAATTGCACAGTAAAACCCCAGGCCATCCTGAGTATGGAATTACACCTGGCGTTGAAACAACTACTGGTCCACTTGGTCAAGGTATTTCCAATGCAGTAGGTATGGCGCTTGCTGAAAAATTATTAGCAGAAGAATTTAATCGTCCCGGTCTCAATATCATTGACCACTACACCTATGTATTTTTAGGTGATGGTTGTTTGATGGAAGGTATTAGCCATGAAGTGTGTTCTTTGGCTGGCACATTAAAACTGAATAAGTTGATTGCACTTTGGGATGACAACGGTATCTCAATTGATGGCAAGGTAGTTTCTTGGTTTAACGAAGATACGCCTAAGCGTTTTGAGGCTTACAACTGGAATGTCATTCGCAATGTTGATGGCCATGATGCGGAAGCAGTTTCTGCTGCAATTACGAAGGCTAAAAAGAGCGACAAGCCAACACTCATTTGCTGTAAGACGGCCATTGGCCAAGGCTCGCCGAATATGGCTGGTAGCGATAAGGTGCATGGTTCGCCATTGGGCGCAACAGAAATTGCTGCAACTCGTGTTGCATTGAATTGGCCATATGCACCGTTTGAAGTTCCAAAGGATATTTATGCTGCATGGGATTTCAAAAAGCGTGGCCAAGCTGCTGAGCATGAGTGGAATAAAGATTTTCAGAAATACAAAACTAAATTCCCAGAACTTGCCTCTGAGTTACAACGTCGTATGCAAGGGGATTTGTCAAAAGACTTTTCAGCCACGCTGAATGCGTACTTAAAGACTTGCCAATCTAAAGCGGAAACGATTGCTACTCGTAAGGCTAGTCAAAATGCGATTGAAGCATTAGCACCAGCTTTACCAGAATTCATGGGAGGCTCTGCTGATTTAACGGGATCAAACCTGACCAATTGGTCTTCCTGTAAGCCAGTGCGTGGTGACCAATGGGGTAACCACATAAATTATGGTGTACGCGAATTTGGTATGAGCGCCATCATGAATGGTATTGCTCTACATGGTGGCTACATTCCATTTGGGGGCACCTTCTTAACTTTCTCAGATTACAGCCGCAATGCTTTACGGATGGCTGCACTGATGAAGTTACGGAGTATCTTTGTTTTCACCCATGACTCTATTGGTCTTGGAGAGGATGGCCCAACCCATCAATCTGTGGAGCATGTTTCTAGCTTGCGATTAATCCCGAACCTGATGGTTTGGCGCCCTTGTGACACCACGGAGAGCGCGGTAGCTTGGGGTTCTGCTATCGAGCGTAAGAATGGCCCTAGCGCCTTGATTTTCAGCCGTCAGAACTGCCCATTTGTTTCTCGCAATAGCCAGCAAATGAAAGACATTGCACGTGGCGGCTATGTCTTACGCGATCCACAATCTGGAAAGATTGATGCAGTCATCATTGCTACCGGCTCTGAAATCGCACTCGCTTTGCAAACAGCAGAGCGCTTACAAAAAGATGGGCTTGGTATTCGCGTGGTTTCTATGCCATCAACTACGGCTTTTGATCAGCAAGATGCTGCATATAAAGCGAAGGTATTGCCCGCTAAGATTCCACGTATTGCTGTTGAGGCAGGCGTGACAGACTTCTGGTGGAAGTATGGATGTGCAGCAGTGCATGGCGTAGATACTTTCGGTGAGTCTGCACCTGCAGGTCAGTTATATGAATATTTTGGTTTGACAGTGGATCACATTGCCAAGACTGTTAAGCAATGCATCTCGAAGAAGTAAATCGAAATAAATAAATTCAATATTAGCAAGGGGAAATAAATGACAATTCGTGTCGCAATTAATGGTTATGGTCGTATCGGACGCATGGTATTGCGGGCCTTGTACGAAGATCAGATCAATGGCAAGCCACGTCGTGATATTCAGATTGTTGCGATCAACGCAATGGGTGACATCGCCATCAATGCCCACCTTACCCAGTACGACTCTGCGCACGGTCGCTTCCCTGCAGAGGTTAGCGTAGACGGTGATTACATGGTGGTGAATGGCGATCGCATCAAAATGTTTTGCACTCGTAATCCAGCCGAAACACCCTGGGGCGAGTTAGGCGTAGATTTGGTTTTGGAGTGCACCGGTAAATTTACCTCCAAAGAAAAAGCCATGATTCATATTCAGCAGGGCGCGAAGAAAGTATTAATTTCTGCTCCTGGTGAAAAAGATGTGGATGCAACCATTGTTTATGGCGTGAATCAAAATGTATTAAAGCCAAATGATGTAGTGGTATCGAACGCAAGCTGTACAACCAACTGCCTCGCGCCTTTGGTCAAACCATTGTTAGAAAAAATTGGCATTGAATCTGGTTTGATGACAACTATTCATGCCTTTACAAATGATCAAGTATTAACTGATGTGTATCACAAGGATATGCGCCGGGCACGCTCTGCTGTCACTAGCATGATCCCAACGAAGACTGGCGCTGCTAAAGCGGTTGGTTTGGTGTTGCCAGCATTAGCCGGTCGTTTTGATGGTTTTGCGATGCGCGTGCCAGTAATTAACGTATCCGTTGTTGACTTAACGTTTGCGGCAAGTCGTGCTACCAGCGTGGATGAAGTAAATGCCATTCTGAAGACTGCTAGTGAGGGTGAGCTCAAGGGTATTTTGGGCTTTAATACCTTGCCCCTGGTTTCCATCGACTTTAACCATGACCCGCGCCCAAGTATTTATGACGCATCCCAGACCCGCGTTTCTGCGGACGGAAAGTTGGTGAAAGTATTGGCTTGGTATGACAACGAATGGGGTTATTCAGTGCAGATGCTCAATGCAGCTGAAGCATTAATGGCTGTAAAGTAATTAAAAGTGCCTAAAATTCAGTAAAAGTAGCTAAAAAGCAGAAAAGACCTCAATTTGAGGTCTTTTTTCATTTCCTGGCTACTGAAAAGCCTTAAAAATCATCTATTTTTGCTTATTTCGGCAGTTTTTCTTCTGGCAGTGACCGTACATTGCTAAAGAGTGTTCCTGGAGCTTAAACCCGAGGTTTTTGGCGATATCTCGCTGTCTTTTCTCGATTGCCTCATCAACAAACTCCTCCACATGGCCGCAATCAAGGCAAACCAGATGGTCGTGGTGTTGGCCTTCATTGAGCTCATAGATTGCCCTGCTATCACCCTTGCTGGACTCAAAATGGCTGCGCAGCAGCAAACCCGCCTGTTCAAATTGGGTGAGGACGCGATAGACCGTGGCTAGACCAATTTCTTGATCCTCTTTTGCCAAGGCCATAAAGACGTCTTCGGCGCTAAAGTGGGTGCCGCCATTTTGATGAAAAAAATCCAGAATTTTCATGCGTGGACCAGTGGCCTTTAGGCCAATGTCGCGCAAATCTGCAGGAGTAGGGTTTTGGTTCGTATTCATGGCTTTGGGAGCTAAAATCAATGTCTTAATGATACGGCCAGCCATGCAAAATTGCCTCGAACTTTTTAGTCGTTTTTTGAACCCTCTTTTTTCGGGGGTTTATAGCTTTAACCGCCTAGGGCTTGCCGCTTTTGCTGTGACCGCTTTTTTGGGGCTGAGCGCATGTACCTCAGCTGTAGATAATACCCAGCGCGCCTGGATGAACAAAGTGTTCAGACCTTATGTTCCAGATGTTGTTCAGGGCAACTTTATTTCCAGCGAGCAATACTCAAAGTTGCAATTGGGGATGAGCCGCGAGCAGATTCGTCAAATCTTAGGCACACCCTTATTAGCCAGCTATTTCCATGCGAATCGCTGGGATTATGTTTTTGAATTTAAACGTTCTGGACAGCGTATTGCTAAAGAACGTCATGTCACTGTATTTTTTGATGGTGACAAAGTAGTCAAATTTGAAGGCGATGCACTGCCAACAGAAATCGAGTTGGTTGCTGAGATCGATAACTACGCCAAAACAAAACGTTCTTTCTGGGATGTTATGACGGGCTCTAATAAGCCGCCAGTAACACCCCCATTACAACAACCAGAGTTGCTGGTAGCAAGCCCAACAGATAATTTGCCAAAGGGCGCAGCTGTGCCAGCAGCCCCTGCTGCAAATCAAGGTGCATTTTGGGATTTATTCGGTTCCTCAAAGTCATCGGATGGCCAAGCTGTATCGCAACCTGAAACTTTAGGGCCTGGCACCATGAATGTTCCGCCTGCCACTGAGGCAAAGAAGTAAGAATTATTGTTGCATTGGTACCCAAGTCAAACTGTACTTACCTTTAATTTGAAGTGATGAAATAAATGATGAAGATCGCAATTGCTGGAGCAACTGGTCGCATGGGCAAGATGTTGATTGAGGCCGTGCTCAATACCTCTGATGCCCAATTGGTTGGCGCACTTGAGCACACGTCTTCCCCTCAGTTGGGCGAGGATGCTGGCGCATTCTTGGGTAAAAAAACTGGCGTCATGATTTCGGCTGACGTAGGCCAGGTTTTAGCGGGTGCTGAATTTTTAATTGACTTCACTAGGCCTGAAGGCACGATGGCCCATTTAGCGGTTGCAGAAAAAACGGGCACCAAAATGATTATTGGTACAACGGGTTTGAGTGCCGAGCAAATTGCTAGCCTCAAAAAGGCATCTACCAAGTTGGCGATTGTGTTTGCTCCTAATATGAGTGTTGGCGTGAATGCCACATTCAAGTTACTTGAGATTGCCGCGAAGATGCTCAATCAAGGTTATGACATTGAAATTATTGAAGCTCACCATCGCCATAAAGTAGATGCGCCTTCAGGAACTGCATTGAAGATGGGCGAGGTTATTGCTCAGGCTTTAGGTGAAAAGTTAAACGATGTCGCTGTGTATGCCCGTGAAGGTCATACTGGTGAGCGTAAGGAAGGTTCGATTGGATTTGCAACGATTCGTGGTGGCGATATTGTTGGTGATCACACCGTTTTGTTTGCAGGTGATGGCGAGCGTATTGAAATTAGCCACAAGTCCTCTAGCCGCCAATCCTATGCACAAGGTTCCTTGCGTGCCGCACGCTTCTTGCAAAGCCAAAATTCTGGCTTGTATGACATGCAAGACGTTTTAGGTTTACGTAAATAGCATCCAGCATTAACTAATGACCAAAAATAGAAGAAAAGAGTTGTCTTGAATGAGTAAGGATTACGACTACCGCAGTATTGAAGCGGCAGCACAGGCTGATTGGGAAAGTGCGCAAGTCTATGAAGTTTCTGAGAATGCTGTAGATTCGACTGGCAAGAAAAAGCCAAAGTATTACGCTTGCTCTATGTTGCCTTACCCATCTGGCAAGTTGCACATGGGCCATGTGCGCAACTACACCATCAATGATGTGATGGCTCGTCAGCTCCGCATGCAGGGTTATAACGTTTTAATGCCGATGGGCTGGGATGCTTTTGGTATGCCTGCTGAGAATGCAGCGATTCAGAACAAAGTGCCTCCTGCCAAGTGGACCTACGACAACATTGCTTATATGAAAAAGCAAATGGCTGCGATGGGTCTTGCCATTGATTGGTCGCGAGAAGTCGCCACCTGTAGTCCTGACTACTATCGTTGGAACCAATGGCTTTTTCTGAAGATGTTAGAAAAAGGAATTGCTTACCGCAAGACACAAGTAGTCAATTGGGACCCGATTGATCAAACTGTTTTAGCAAATGAACAGGTGATTGATGGCCGTGGCTGGCGCTCCGGCGCATTGGTTGAAAAACGCGAAATCCCAGGTTATTACTTCAACATTACTGCCTACGCAGAGCAATTACTTTCTGGTTTAGATGGTTTGGGTTGGCCTGAGCGTGTCAAAACCATGCAGCAAAATTGGATTGGCAAAAGTCGTGGCGTCCGTTTTGCGTTTAAGCATGAGGTTGCTGATGACCATGGCAACTTTATTCAGGATGGCTTGCTTTATGTATTCACGACCCGTGCCGATACCATTATGGGTGTTACTTTCTGCGCAGTTGCTGCAGAGCATCCATTGGCAACAAAAGCGGCTGTTAATAATCCAGCGCTCGCTGCTTTCATTGAGAAATGCAAAACCGGTAGCGTGATTGAGGCTGATCTAGCCACTCAAGAAAAAGAGGGGATGTTCACCGGTCTCTATGTCACACATCCTTTAACGAATGAGCCAGTACCTGTTTGGGTTGGTAATTATGTCTTGATGTCTTATGGCGATGGCGCTGTGATGGGCGTTCCTGCTCACGATGAGCGCGATTTTGCTTTTGCACTCAAGTACGATTTGCCAATCAAGCAAGTCATTGCGCTGAAGGGTGAGTCGCCTATCTTTAATGCAAGCCGTTGGGAAGATTGGTATGCCCAAAAAGAAGGTGTGATTTGTTTCAATAGCGACAAATACGACGGTCTTTCACATGAAGAGGCTGTCAGTGCAGTCGCTCAAGATTTAGAAAAGATGGGTATTGGTGAAATAAAGACCACCTATCGTTTGCGTGATTGGGGAATTTCTCGTCAGCGCTATTGGGGTACTCCAATTCCGATTATTCATTGTGGCGATGATGCAAATCCTGGCTGCGGTGCTGTGCCTGTTCCAGAATCTGATTTACCAGTGGTATTGCCAGAGGACTGTGTTCCAGACGGTAGCGGTAATCCATTAAATAAGCGTGCAGATTTTCTTAATGTGAAGTGTCCGAAGTGCGGCAAGCCTGCACGCCGTGAGACTGACACGATGGATACCTTTGTAGATTCTTCTTGGTATTTCATGCGCTATACCGGTCCCAATGCAAAAACCATGGTCGATGAGCGTAATGAGTATTGGATGCCAATGGATCAATACATCGGCGGTATTGAGCATGCCATCTTGCACTTACTCTATGCGCGTTTCTGGACTAAGGTCATGCGCGACCTCAAACTTATTACTTTTGATGAGCCATTCCAGAATCTATTGACTCAAGGCATGGTGCTCAATGAAACGTATTACTCTGAAGATTCTTCTGGCAAAAAGACTTGGTTAAATCCTTTAGATGTTGAATTGGATCTGGATGAAAAAGGTCGACCCAAAGGCGCTAAATTAAAAGGCGACGCATCAAACATACCGGTAGTGGTTGGCGGTGTTGAGAAGATGTCCAAGAGTAAAAATAATGGTGTTGATCCTCAAGAACTGATTGATGGTTACGGTGCTGATACTGCACGTTTATTTGTCATGTTCGCAGCCCCGCCAGAGCAGCAGTTGGAGTGGTCTGGTGCTGGTGTTGATGGAGCCTCTCGCTTCTTACGTCGGGTTTGGATGTACTCAAGCAGTCAGGCTGACGCTATTCGTAGTGCACAAGATTCTGTACCCAATCATTTGAACAATGCTGAAAAAGAGTTGCGTCGTGAAGTGCACACCATTCTGAAGCAGGCTAACTTTGACTATCAACGTCGTCAATACAACACTGTAGTTTCTGCGGCGATGAAGATGCTCAACGTGCTTGAGCCAATTAAGTTAGGTCAAGATGCTGCTATTGCTGCACCAGTGCTGCGTGAGTGTTTAAGTATCTTGTTGAGAATTCTGTATCCAGTGGTTCCGCATTTAACCCATGTACTGTGGAAGGAAATGGGTTACGCCAAGACCTTTAGCCCCCTCCTAGATGCACCTTGGCCTGAAGTTGATGAAGCTGCATTGGTTCAAACTGAAATCACCTTGATGCTACAAATTAATGGCAAGTTGCGGGGCGATATTCGCGTGCCAGCAGATGCTGGTAAGGAGCAGATCGAAATTTTGGCATTGCAAAGTGAGCCAGCAACGAAGGCACTCAATGGTGGCATGCCGAAGAAGGTGATTGTTGTTCCAGGACGTCTAGTCAATATAGTGGCCTAACTAGAAAATAACTACATGAGCGCAAATCAGATTCGACGTGCATTAATTGGCTTAGTTGTTACGGCACCTTTGGGTGGATTGATAGCTTGCGGTTATCGCATGCGCGGAATGGTTGACGTACCCTTTAAAGCAATCGCGATTACCGGCAATCCTTCGCCTCCATTGCGAGCTGATTTACAAACTGCCATTTTGACTGGTACTGATGTCAAGGTTGCGATTAATCCTAAAGATGCGGATTTAATTTTAGAAGTTGGCAATGAGCTTAATGGCCGAGAAATTTTGGCCTATAACTCCAATGGCCAGATCTCTGCATATCGCTTAAATATTCGCGTTACCTTTAGAGCCTATGATATTACCGGTGGAGATGTTGTTCCTGAAAGTGAGATCTATATGACTAGGGATATGGACTTCTCGAATACCACTGTTTTGGCAACGGATGTTCAGCAGCAGCAGTTCTTGACATTGATGCGCAAAGATCTGGCTGTGCAGATTTTGCGTCGTATTGCAGCTGCAGCTAAAAATCCACAAGCAAGATCTTTCTAAAGACAGATAGAGACCTGCCATGGTGAAAGTTGATGCCTTACAAACGCATCTCAAATCATTAAGTTCTGGCGCTGCTATGTTGCCACTTTATGTCTTTAGTGGTGATGAGCCGCTATTGATGATGGAAGCAATGGACCAGTTGCGTGCCACTGCCAAAAAATTGGGATTTACTGATCGCGAAGTGTTTGTGCAGGAGCGCGGGTTTGACCGGAGTGCTCTCATGAATGCCGGCCAAACGATGTCCTTGTTTGGTGATAAGCGCTGGGTAGAACTCCGCATTCCAACTGGTAAGCCAGGTCGAGATGGGGCGGATGCTTTAAAACAATTTGCTGCGCAAATCGCTTCACAACAAGATGGTGCCAATGGTCCTGATACGGTGGTTTGTATTGTGCTACCTAGGTTAGATGGAAAAACCAAAACCTCTGCGTGGTTTACTGCTCTAGACGATGCCGGGATGGCTATTCAGGTGGATACCTTGGATCGCAGTCACTTGCCATCATGGATTGCTGGCCGACTCAAGAAGCAAAATCAAGAAGTTGAGGCTGGACCTGAGGGTCAGCGCGCTCTGGAGTTTATTGCCGATCAGATTGAGGGTAATCTGATTGCTGCCCACCAAGAAATATTGAAATTGGGTTTGTTATACCCCGTAGGTAAGTTAACGGAAGAGCAAATTCGATCCTCTATTTTGAAGGTAGCGCGCTATAACGTTTTTGAATTAACCGAAGCTATGCTTGCTGGTGATTTGCCAAGGTTAAATCGCATGTTAGATGGCTTAAAAGGTGAGGGCGAGCCTTTGGTATTGATTTTGTGGAGCGTAACCGAAGAGCTTAGGCTACTATCTAAATTAAAGGCTGCGAGTGATGCTGGGGAGTCTGTCCAACAGCTCATGCGGGCCAACCGGATTTGGGGCAACAAAGAGCGTTTATACCCGGCTGCTATTAGAAGAGTGCAACCTCTCAAGTTGCGCAGAGCAATGCAGCTTGCTGCAGGCTTAGATCGACAGTCCAAGGGTCTACATGCAGCAGAGTTGCCAGCAGACCCATGGGATGGTTTACGTTTGCTGGGGAATTTATTGCGGTAATGGTTTAGGAAGCTAGAAATATGAGTGCAGGGACAACTTTAAATATTCAAGAGATGATGCAAGACATCGGCAAGCGTGCACGTAGCGCATCGCGTGCGATGGCGCGTGCATCGTCTGAACAAAAGAATCAAGCTCTCCTACATATTGCAAAGCTTGTGCGTCAAAAAGCCAGTGAAATTGAGAAAGTCAATTTACAAGATGTAGGGCGCGCAAAAGTAAATGGTCAAGATGCTGCATTTGTAGATCGCCTCACGATGACTCCAAAGACTATTGAAACAATGGCTTTAGGTCTTGAGCAAATCGTTTCACTAGATGATCCGATTGGCAAAATTTCTGCTTTTCAAAAGCAAGCTTCTGGTATTGAAATTGGTCAAATGCGTGTTCCACTAGGCGTTATTGGCATCATCTATGAGTCACGCCCAAACGTCACGATTGATGCAGCTGCGCTCTGTCTGAAATCAGGTAATGCCGTGATCTTGCGAGGCGGCTCCGAGGCAATTGATTCCAATACTTTGTTGGCTCACATTATTCAAGAGGGCTTAGCAGCAGCAAATCTCCCTAAAGACGCTGTTCAAGTGGTTACTACGACAGACCGAAGTGCCGTTGGCGAAATGATCACGATGACTCAATACATTGATGTGATCGTGCCACGGGGCGGCAAGAGTTTGATTGCACGCTTGATGGCCGAAGCACGTGTGCCAATGATCAAGCATCTAGATGGCATCTGCCATACCTATATTGATGCCGATGCAGACATTGCGATGGCAGTGAAGGTTTGTGATAACGCTAAAACTCAGCGTTATGCACCATGCAATGCGATGGAAACACTCTTAGTGAATAAGGCTGTTGGGCAAAAGGTGCTACCTACGCTTTGTAAGATTTATCAAGACAAGGGTGTAGAGTTACGTGTTGATGGTTTAACACGCAAAACACTTGAAGAAAATGGTTTCAAGAACTTAGTCGATGCTACGGAAGAAGATTGGCAAACAGAATATTTAGCACCCATTTTGTCAATCAAGACAGTCGCTGATATCGAGGAAGCCATGGATCATATCGAGCGTTATGGTAGCAAGCATACCGATGCAATTATTACCAATAACAAAGCTCAAGCAGATCGTTTCTTGCGCGAAGTCGATAGTGCGAGCGTAATGGTGAATGCCAGCACCCGTTTTGCGGATGGTTTTGAGTACGGCTTGGGCGCAGAAATTGGCATTTCTAATGACAAGTTACATGCCCGTGGCCCAGTAGGTCTAGACGGCTTAACTTCACTGAAATATATCGTCATGGGTCATGGCGAGATTCGCACTTAAAAAATATGACGAACTCTTATCTCTGGATTAAAACTTTTCATATTGTCTTGATAACTTCATGGTTTGCGGGTTTGTTCTATCTGCCACGTATTTTTGTGAACTTGGCGGATGAGAAAAATGTAGATGCTTATACGCGTCTTATAGGTATGGCCGATCGCCTCTTTCGGTTTATGACCATCTTGGCTGTGCCAGCTGTTCTGCTGGGTTTAATACTCTGGCTGTATTTTGGTATTGGTGCCGGTGATGTCTGGATGCATGCGAAGTTATTTTTTGTCTTGCTGATTATCGGCTACCACCATGCATGCTTTGGCTTGCTCAAGAAATTTCGTGCTGGCCTGAATACCAAGTCTGGCGTTTGGTATCGCTGGTTTAATGAAGTGCCAGTTATTTTGCTAGTGATTGTTGTTGCGCTGGTGCTATTTAAGCCCTAAGTACGACCCTATCTTTTCCTGATTACCCTTTTTAGATTGTTAGCCTCATGAGATTTTTTGTTGTTTGTCCAGGCGGTTTAGAAGTGCCGCTGGCTCAGGAGCTTGCAGAGATTGCGGCGCGTCCGGATTCTAAAGCGTTGGGGGCTTGGGTGATTGATCCAACGCCAACTAGTCCAACAGGCGGAATTGGTCTTGCAGCGCCGATTTCTGGAGCAATGGCTTTGAATTTACATTCCAGAATTGCTAGTCGCGTTTTATTGCAGATGGCACAAGCGCCCTATAGACAAGAGGAAGATCTTTATAAATTGGCTAGCGGCTTGGCCTGGGAAGATTGGTTTACCTCTAAACAAACTTTGCGGGTTGATGTTACTGCCCATCGCTCTCCCTTAAAGAGCTTGAACTTTGCGACGCTGAAAATTAAAGATGCCATCGTAGATCGCTTACGCGATGTTACTGGCGATCGCCCTAGTATTGATACGGCGTTCCCAGATGTGCGAGTTCAGGCGCACTTAACTGCGACCCAAATCACCATTTACTTAGATACTTCTGGCGAGGCTCTCTTTAAGCGCGGCTGGCGTGATGAGAAGGGCGATGCGCCTCTCAAAGAAAACTTGGCTGCTGGCATCTTGTCGATCACGGGTTGGAAGCCAGGCCAGTCTTTATTTGATCCGATGTGCGGTAGTGGTACTTTCTTGATTGAAGCTGCTCAGATGGCGCTCTCTATTCCACCAGGAGCAATTCGGGCAGGGATGTATGGCGATGATGCCAAGCCCAGTAGATTAGCTTATCGCCCACTCATCACATCTGCAAACGGCTTTGGCTTTCAGAGATTGAAGCCCTTTAATGAAGCTGCTGAGCAAAAGCGCTGGGGTAATTTAAAAGAAGCTGCCTTGGCACAAATACTAGACAAGCGTCAGCAATATCCAAATGTAGATTCCTTAAGAATTAGCGGCGGAGATATTAATGAAAAATTGGTTTCCATGTTTAGAGGCAATTGGCAGAGAGCACAGTTGCTAGATCAACCGCTGGTCCGTCAGGTTGACGCTCTAGCAAGCAAGCCCCCAACGAATGCTCAAGAGGGTGTGATGTTATTAAACCCACCTTATGGTGAACGTCTTGTCATTAAAGGTGGCAGAGGTGGTGGTGCACAGGATCGTGACTCAAGTGATGCTGAGTATGATGAGCCAGAGAATCGTTTTGAGATGAATTTAGAGACGGGCCGTCAGAGCGCGAAGCGCTCTAGTCGCGAGTCTTTGAAAAAACTTCAGGCCCAAGAGGAGCAGGACCCTAAATTTGTGGAGTTTTTACGCCAATTTGGCCAGCACCTGAAAGATGCTTTTGGTGGGTGGAATGTCTTTGTATTAACTGCCGATATGGCTTTGCCTGGGCAGTTGCGCATTAAGGAATCTAAGCGCACCCCGTTATTTAACGGCCCGCTAGAGTGCCGTTTATTTAAGTTTGAGATGCATTCAAAGCGCTCTTCATCAACTGAAGACTAAGCCCCTTAAAATAAAGATACTAGTGATTAAATCCTAAAGAAATCGAGCGGAGAGCAAGTAAATGGAATTTAAAACCTATATGTGCCTGATCTGTGGCTGGGTCTATGATGAGGCTGCTGGCTTGCCTGATGAGGGCATTGCCCCAGGAACTCTCTGGAAAGATGTGCCAATGAATTGGACTTGTCCAGAATGTGGTGCCCGCAAAGATGATTTTGAAATGATGGCGATTTAATTAGGAACTCATGATGGCAAAGGTAGATCAAAACGAGATTTTATTTGAGCGTGCTCAAAAGACGATCCCTGGTGGAGTGAATTCTCCAGTACGTGCTTTTCGTCAGGTGGGTGGTACACCCCGTTTTATTACTAAAGCCAAAGGCCCGTATTTTTGGGATGCCAATAATAAGCGTTATATCGATTTGATTATGTCCTGGGGTCCCATGATTGTTGGGCATGCAAACCCAGAGGTTGTAGAGGCAGTGCAAAAAGCAGCAGAAACCAGTTTTAGTTATGGCGCTCCCACAGAGGGCGAGATTGAATTAGCGGAGCGTATTTGCGCTGTAATGCCGAGCGTTGAGCAAGTCCGCATGGTGTCGAGTGGTACGGAGGCGACGATGAGCGCGCTCCGTCTTGCACGTGGCTATACCGGTCGTGACTTAATTATTAAATTTGAAGGCTGCTATCACGGTCATGCAGACAGCCTCCTGGTGAAGGCAGGCTCTGGTTTATTAACCTTTGCTGACTCTACTCAAAATGCACCATCTTCTGGTGGCGTTCCGCAAGACTTGGTAAAGCACACCTTGGTATTGCCCTATAACGATGTGGCCGCGATTGAGGAAGTCTTTAAGAAGCAAGGTGACCAAATTGCAGCAGTGATCTTGGAGCCTATTGCGGGCAATATGAATTTGATTAAGCCCTCAAAAGAATTTTTATCGGCGATTCGTAATCTCACAAATCAGTATGGCAGTGTATTGATTTACGACGAAGTGATGACAGGCTTTAGGGTTGCCCTAGGCGGCGCTCAGTCTTTGCAGGACATCACCCCTGACCTGACTTGCTTGGGCAAAGTGATGGGTGGTGGTATGCCTATGGCAGCCTTTGGTGGGAAAAAAGAAATCATGTCTAAGCTTGCACCGTTAGGCAGCGTATACCAAGCAGGCACTTTATCTGGTAATCCAGTGGCTGTGGCGGCAGGTCTGAAGAGTCTAGAGATTATCTCTAGAGATGGTTTTTATGAATGCCTAGGTGGGCAAACTCAAAAGCTCATGACTGGTTTGAAGCAGGCGGCAGATAAGGCAAATATTCCATTTTCAGTCGATAGCGAAGGTGGTATGTTTGGCTTCTATTTTGCGAGTCAGGTTCCAACTTCCTACGAAGCGGTGACTAAATCAGATGTTGAAGCATTCAAGAAATTTTTTCATCTGATGCTAGATGAGGGTGTGTATCTTGCGCCATCGGCGTATGAGGCTGGGTTCACCTCGATTGCGCATGACAATGAAGTCGTCAATGCCATTATTGCTGCAGCTGAGAGCTCCTTTAAGAAGCTTTAAGTAGCAATTACATTTTGAGTGGATGGTCATATCCATCCACCTGAATAATCTCAAGGCCCTTTGAATCTTGATTGGAGTCTGCAATTTCTAGGGCTGTCAATTTGCCGCCCCAAACACAGCCAGTATCTAAGCCAATCACATTATTGCGTCGTAATAATCCTAAGGTTGACCAATGGCCGAAGTAAACAAGGGTGTTAGCAGTTTTGCGTTTCGGTACTTTAAACCAGGGAATGTAACCCTTGGGACCATTCTCTAAGCCTTCTTTACTATCAAATTCCATCTGTCCGCTCGGCGTACAAAAACGCATGCGGGTGAGCGCATTGGTTATGACGCGTAGGCGCTCATAACCTTTTAGAGAGTTACTCCATTTGTTAGGGGTATTGCCATACATATTCGCTAAAAATTGCTTATAGGATTTACTGCGCAGAGCTTTTTCAACTTCCTGTGCACATTCAATCGTTTGTTGTAAGTCCCATTGCGGAAGAACGCCGGCATGTACTGTGAGTACCTTGCCATTACTCAGAGCCATAGGCCGATTACGTATCCAGTCCATGAGTTCTTTGCGATCAGGTGCCTTGAGAATTCCATCAACCGTATCTAAACCTTTGGTATTGCGAAGTCCCGCATCTATTGCTAATAGGTGAAGATCGTGATTTCCAAGAATGCATTCAGCCTGGCCAGATTCTTGTAAAGATTTCAGTTGCCTTAGGGCGCCAAGAGAGTCGGGGCCGCGGTTTACTAAATCTCCTAAAAAAATCATTTTTGATTTTTTGGGAAGATTTTTTACTAGGGCTTTCAGTGAGGGGGCGCATCCTTGGACATCGCCCACAGCATAAATTTTGCTCATCCCCTATCTTAGTGGAAAAGCCTCCGCTAGACGATTAGGCGCTCACTTTTTTTACTACGCTGTAACGCACTAAAGTTTGTTTGCGTGCTTCGTCGTGATCAACAACGGGCAAGGCATAGTCTCTACCCAAGACTACGCCAGCAGCTTCAAGCTCAATATGCCCCGCTTTCCAGGGCGCATGAATCGACTTCTTTGAGAGCTTTTCCAGTTGCGGTAAATAGCGTCGAATAAATTTGCCTTCGGGATCAAATTTCTCTGATTGAGTGATGGGATTAAAGATGCGGAAATAGGGTTGAGCATCGCAACCTGAAGAAGAGGCCCATTGCCAGCCCCCATTATTAGATGAGAGCTCAAAGTCGTTGAGGTGTTCGGCGAAATAGGCTTCGCCCCAACGCCAGTCAATACCCAGATCTTTCGTCAGAAAGCTAGCCACCACCATACGCAGACGATTGTGCATATACCCGCTTTGATTGAGTTGGTGCATAGCTGCATCAACTAGCGGGTAACCTGTTTTGCCTTCACACCAGGCTGCAAAAAGTTTTTTTGCATTGGCACCACTTTCCCAAACGATGTTGTCATAGTCTGGTTTAAATGAGGCGCCTTGTGCAAGTCTTGGGTGATTAGCCAAAATCATGAAATAAAAATCACGCCAAATGAGTTCGCTTAACCAAATCGTGGCACCCATACTTCCAGCGAGCATGCGACGATGCGCTTCTCGCACTAGGCCTCTAATGGAGAGCATGCCAAAGCGCAAATGGGTTGATAAATAACTGACGCCCTTAATGGCAGGAAAATCTCTGCCAATTTGGTATTGGTCAATCCGGGAAAGAAAGTCTTCTAAAAATGCTTGCCCACCTTCAGAGCCTGGCGGCAAATAGGCTTCAATACCAGTGGGGCAAAAGCCCATCGATTCCAGAGAGGGGAATGGAGTGTCTAGCTTTTTGGGAATGGCTGCAAATTGGCCTGGCTTAGCATTGCATTCATGAGTAGCCAAATCTTTTTCTTGTAGTGTTTTGAGCCAATTATTTTTATACGGCGTAAAGATGGAGAAAACAGTATTGGAGTTGGTGAGAATTTCTTTTTTCTCAAAGATTACTTGATCTTTAAAATCTTCAAACTGAATATTGAGTTTTCCTAATACGGCTTTCACGGATTCATCTCGCGCAATTGCAGATGGTTCATAGTCGTGATTAGCAAAGACAGTATCAACACCCAATTCTTTAGCAATCTGGGGAATGCATTCGAGGGGTTTACCAAAGCGAACAATGAGACCTCCGCCCATGGTGCGTAGCTCTTTATCGATTTGCTTGAGACCTTGCCAAATAAAATCAACGCGGCGCTCGTGTTTTAAACCCTTGGCATCTAGCTCGCCCTGAATCAGTGGCTTCAGAATGTCAGTATCAAAAATGAAGCTTACCCAGACCTGTTTGGCCTCCTTTAGGGCGTGGGAAAGTGCGGCATTGTCATATAGGCGAAGATCGCGACGGAGCCAAACCAGAGCTTTTTGCATAGCCCCTATCTTATGGCGTATTGGTAAAAACTGCTTGATAGTGGGCTAATTTCTGTAAAATAGCATCATATGAGTTCGGCCAAAAAAGCACCCCCTGCTTCAGACCCAGCGTCTGCATCCGAGCCTTTAATTTCTTTTTCAGCCGATCATTTAGCCAATCAGTTTCTGATTGCCATGCCTGGCATGGTCGATCCTAATTTTGCAGGTTCTGTGATCTATCTCTTTGAGCATACCGAGAGAGGTGCGATGGGTTTGGTCGTGAATCGACCAACTGAGTTGGATCTAGCCACTTTATTTGACAAGATTGAACTGAAATTAGAGATCGCTCCTTTACTAGAGCAGCCCGTATATTTTGGTGGGCCAGTGCAAGTAGAGCGCGGCTTTGTTTTGCATGAATCGAGTCCCAGTCCATCCTATAGCTCCTCATTAATTATTCCAGGTGGCTTAACAATGACAACCTCTAAGGATGTTCTAGAGGATGTTGCGATTGGGAATGGCCCCCGCAAGTTTTTGATGACTTTGGGCTATGCTGGTTGGAGTGCTGGCCAGCTTGAGGAGGAGATCACCTTAAATGGGTGGATGAATGTGCCCCTCTCGTGTCAACAAATGATCAATATTATTTTTGATACCCCCTCAAGCCAGCGCTATGAAAAGGCAATGAGTCATTTGGGCTTTGATCCCTCGCACTTATCTGGGGAGGCAGGACATGCCTGATCCACTCAAGAAGCCGATGACGATACTGGCTTTTGATTATGGAACGCGACGGGTTGGCGTAGCAGTGGGTAATACAGAGACAAAGGCAAGTCAGGCGTTGAAGACTATTGCTGCTACAAATGCAGACGGGCTGTTTAGAGAAGTCGAAAGCCTTCTAAAAGAGTGGCAACCCGATCAGATCGTAGTGGGGCTACCCACCCACCCTGACGGCGCTGAACATGAGATGACTGCTCGGGCAAAGCGTTTTGGCAACCAAGTCAACGGGCGCTTCAATTTACCGGTCACTTGGGTGGATGAGCGCTATACATCGGCAGTTTTGGAGGGAGATCCTCAGATGCACGACAATCTAGATGCGCATTCTGCTGCGCTCATTTTGGAGCAATATTTTACAGAATATCAATAGCACCGGAATTAAAGAATGAACGCTGAATCCTTATATAAAAAATTACTAGAAAATCTGCAAAGCAGGATGCAATGTGGACCTTTTGAGCTGGCTGGCTTGGCTATAGGTGGCGCATGGATTGCGGAGCGTCTAGCAAAAGATTTAAATCTGCCCCATTTTGGCGTGATTAATGTTGCCTTTCATCGCGATGATTACGCAGAAAAAGGGATGACTGCCTTGAGAACGGCAGATAGCATGCCCACTCAGCTGCCTTTTGATGTGAACGGAGCAAATATCATTTTGATTGATGATGTCTTGCTCACGGGCAGAACTGTGAGGGCAGCTTTGAATGAGTTATTCGACTTTGGTCGGCCCGCACAGGTGGAATTAATGGTCTTGGCTGATCGGGGCAAGCGTGAATTACCTATCACTGCAAATTTTGTAGGGGAAGTGATTGAGGTTCCCGATCAACAAATTTTAGTTTTAGAAAAAGATGCGGCTGGCAAGTTCAGCTTTCAGCTTGAGGAGCGTGAATAATGAACGCGGTGAATCAATTTAATGCTGCCGGTGAGTTAACCCATCTTCTGACCTTGGAGGATCTGCCTAAAGAGCAAATTCTCCATATTCTGGATACCGCCAAGCAGTTTGTCAGCGTTACTGACCCCTCTAGAGAGGTTCGTAAAGTTCCTTTGCTGCGCGGCAAGAGCGTTTTCAATCTCTTTTTTGAGAACTCGACACGCACCAGAACCACTTTTGAGATTGCTGCTAAGCGCCTATCTGCAGATGTTATTAATTTAGATATTTCCACTTCATCAACCGCAAAAGGCGAAAGTCTTCTCGATACGATTGATAACTTAGTAGCGATGCAGGCAGATATTTTTGTGGTGCGACACAGCGCGTCTAAGGCGCCGATTGAAATTGCGAACCATGTACCTTCCCATGTACACGTGGTGAATGCAGGAGATGGTAGTAACCAACACCCTACCCAAGGCCTCTTGGACATGTACACGATGCGCCACTTTAAGCAGAATTTCAAAGGCTTAAAGGTGGCGATTGTTGGCGACATTGTTCATAGTCGTGTAGCCAAATCAAATATTCATGCGCTGACTACATTGGGCTGTGAGGAGATTCGCGCTATTGGCCCTGAAAGCTTATTGCCAAGCAATCTGGATATGTTGGGCGTCAAGGTCTATCACAGCATGGAAGAGGGCTTAAAGGATGCTGATGTCGTGATGACATTGCGTATTCAGAAAGAGCGTATGGAAGCTGGGCAAGTGCCTGAAGGGGATGCTTTCTTTAAGCAGTATGGTTTAACGCCTGCCCGCTTAGCCTTGGCTAAATCAGATGCGATTGTGATGCATCCGGGGCCTATGAATCGTGGTGTAGAAATCGATTCAGTAGTCGCCGATGGGCCGCAGTCAGTGATACTGAATCAGGTCACCTTTGGTATTGCAGTTCGCATGGCAGTGATGTCGATTGTTGCTGGCAACTAGAGATTTAGTTCTGCTCAACTCTTCAGCAGCTTAGGATTTTCCTTGGACTTCTTGGAACTTTTCTAAGATCACTCTAGCCATTTCGTCGTATGAAAATCGGTTCTGAATAAACTCTCTGCCTTTGGCGGAAATCTCTTCGATTTCTGCATTATTGCTCAGAATTTTCTGAAGTGAGCTTTTAAACTCATCAAGGTTATTAAAAAGAATGAGATTTTGATGATTGACTAATTCAGGATGTAGTTCTTCATAGTTATCTGAGAATAAAAGAGACCCCGATGCAAGTATTTCATAGGGCCTCATATTAATTCCACTTTGAGTCTTGCCTGAATCCTCCGGCTTCGCAATGATGCTTAAAACAATCTTTGAGGAGTTGTAAAGCGTATTCAATTTTGTGCCGTAACAACTTTTGCCCTTAATCGAGCGCAGTAAAGAAAAATGAGACATGGCAGGAGAAAGCCAACGCGATCCATAGATACTGATATTTTTTGTGACTTCTAGCGCCGCCAAGATAAATTTTTCACGGTGAACGCTATGTTTTCCAACAAAAGCGATGTCGGTTACTTTTTTAGTACCCGGCAGATAGCAAAACTCTTGATGATCAACTGCATGGGGCAAGTAGCTGACATTGGTTCGGCCTTGTTGATTTAAAAGTGAAATAGCCTGCTTGCTATAAGAGAAGTACCAATCGAGCTGATTGATAAAAAGCAGCAGCTTCTGAGGATCCTGAACGGGGTCAACTAACCAAGCAATTTTTGGACAACCTATCTTAGAGATGGTGAATTCAGAGTAATGAATGCCATGAATAAAGAAAACATAATCAGGCTTAACCCTCTCGTAAAAATCTACCAGCTTCGTATTCAGGTAGTTCCAATGAGTCAATGGGTGTTTCTGAAAAAGAAACTTGCCCTTTTTCAGAATGCGTAGGTTATGCACCCACTTGTTAATTGCATGGAAAACATACTTATCCACCCAGTGATGATGTTCATTGGCCAGGAAGGTAGAAACTTCCAGGCCGACGTTTTCAAAACCCCGCACGAGACCAGGCGTGATCACTGGTACGGCTTGATAAATAATAAGAATACGAGTCATGGAGAAAGCGAAGTCTTGGTGGTAGAGATCGTATAATTTTACAATGAATTAGTTCGATAAAAATATCAATCAAATTAGCAGATTAAGTTCAATAAGCTTTTTATAAGAGTGATAAAAATGGTTACTCAGAGCAAGAGGGATATCACTAGAGAATCAAAGACTCTAGTAATCTATCATTACTATGAAAAAGACAAGTCTTATATCGACAATTTTTCTCATTTCTTAAGGTTTGGATATGATGCAGATCTAAGTTATCTCATTATTGTTGCTGGTGAATACACAATTGATTTCCCTGCCCTGGATAACATCCAGTATCTTTTTACTGAGAACAAAAATTTTGACTATGGTGGCTATTGTGAAGCAGTTAGTAAGCTATCCATATGGCAAAAATATGATTTTTATTTTTTTGTGAACTCCTCCGTTCGCGGCCCCTTTGCCCCAGCCTACTGCGCCCAAAAATGGGCTGATCTCTTTATTGATCAAATATCGGCCGATGTTGGTATTGTTGGCGCTGCTATTAGCATTACACCCTCTCAGCACTCAATTGCAAAAATGTATCATGATAAATATGGAAAGCTTGAAAGAAATCATCAGTTCCTCGGGCATGTACAAACAACTTGTTATGTATTAAGCCAGCAGGTATTAGGGCGACTTATCAAGGCTGGCTTTTATGAAGTGAATGAAGCTCTCAATAAGGATGAAACAGTAAGAGACTATGAAATTCGACTCTCACAACTTCTTTTAGATATGGGTTTGAATTTACGCTGTATGCTGCCTGAATATAATCAGATTGATTACCGTGAAGTGCTTACCGATTTAAATCCTGCATCACGCGAGGGAGATAGTGGATTTGAGCATTCTTACTTTGGAAGGAGCGCTCATCCATATGAATCCATTTTTATTAAGACAAGTAGAAATACTTTTTCTACGGAGGATCTGATGCGCTTGGCTTATTCAATGTCGATGCATCACAAGCTGCCTATTTACTTGGAGGAGCTAGGTTTTATGCAGTCATTCATTGGAACCGTGAAATCCTTCGCATTGCAATTAGTGAAGGCTCCGACACTAGGTCGTAAGAATATTTTCAAGTCACTTTTTAAGCGAGAAACTTAACTTAATCACTTATTTACAAAAGAAATCGGCGATTTGTTGTTTGAAAATTCTAGGCTCATCTTGTAGCCATTTCCGGTAGGGATTGAGTGCCGCATAATGCTGCGGAAAATGATCCATGACATCTTTTGTAAGCTTGCCAAACTGCTCTACAAAATCAGGCGCAGAGCTATCAAATTTATATTGCGCTGGAATAGGGAGGTCAACATCATTGCCTGCAGAGCCCAATTTACCGGTGATGAGGCAGCAGCCATGCATTGCAGCCTCTCTAGGCATGCGATCTCTACCAGGGTGGTGCCCAAAGTCAATATAGAGTTTTGCTTTATAGAGTTTTTCTGAGAGTTGATCTCGATTCAGGCCCTTGAGCGGAAGAAATTGCCACTGGGGATACTTCGCAATTAATTGCTGTGTAACCTTCCAGCCTTTTGTTGGGTTATACAAAATGATATTTTCTTTGTGATCAATGCGATCTAAGTATTTATCGGTCAGAAAGTCTTCATTGATGGAATCAATTAAAGGAATTGGCTCGATTCCGCAAGATTTGAGGTACTGGGTGGAATGCTCTGTTTGGGAGAAATGTAAAAGGCTCTTGAGATTCTTTGCGCCACCCCAAGGCCTGCGTCCTTGGATTACTCGCTTCAGATAGCGGACGCGATCATGGAGTGACCAAATATGTCTGCGCTCTAAAAAGTTTTCAAGCGAGAGCCACCACAAGGCTGCTTGCGCATTTTTTACCTTCAGGGCGAGCATTGGGTCTACTTCTGGAAAAATAATTAAATTGCCAGCTACATCCTCATAGGGGGCAGACTGGGTGTTATATCGCGTATAGGGCGCTGGAGGGATAGCTGTTTCTGAAAATGGTAAGTAGCACATATAAGCGGGTAAACCCAAGCTATTCATATGCGCAGTCAGTTGATGTAGCGCCTCTGGACCACCGGTTACTGCTCCAGCAGGACAAACGACTAATATCTTTTTATATTTTTGCATTTATTGTAGGCGGTTTCTATGCGACATTGTTTAAGAATGTGAAAGCTCTACTTGTTGGTAAAAACGCCACGTATCTTCACACATACGCTCGATGCCATGCTCTGCTTGCCAGTATAGTAACTTTTTGGCTAGGCTTGGATTAGCATAATACTCTGCTAAATCGCCAGATCGACGATCCACAAATTCATAAGGAATATTTTTTCCGCTCACTTTTTCAAATGCGGCAATCATTTCTAAAACGCTATAAGGCTTTCCGGTGCCAAGATTAACTGTTAATGCGCCTGAGTTTTTCTCTAGATAGCTTAAAGCCAGAACGTGACCTTTAGCTAAGTCGTCCACATGAATATAGTCTCTTAGCCCAGTTCCATCAGGGGTTGGATAGTCGTTTCCGAAAACTTTTAGCATCGGCAGCTTGCCCATGGCGATTTGCCCTACATAGGGCATCAGGTTGTTTGGTGTACCTACGGGATTTTCTCCAATTAGCCCAGACTGATGCGCCCCAACCGGGTTGAAGTAACGTAAACACGCTACGCTGAAATCCGGATTTGCTTGAGCGCAGTCTCGCAACACTTCCTCAATCATGAACTTGGTTCGCCCGTATACATTAATCGGTATGGTGCTCATACCTTCTTCGTATTGGGTGCTGCCGGGTTCGCCATAGACGGTAGCTGATGAAGAGAAGACAAAAGTCTTCACGTTTGCTTTGAACATCTCATTGAGAAGGGTGATGCTGCCGGTTACATTGTTCTCGTAATACTTCAGAGGTTCTTTTTGAGATTCACCAACAGCTTTGAGGCCTGCAAAATGAATCACTCCAGAGATTGGATGATTCTTAAAGATAGACGCAAGTAGAGTGGCATCTCGAATATCGCCCTGATAGAAATCAGGAGTCTTGGATGATATTTTTTCAATACGAGCTAGAGTGCTAATTTTGCTATTGCATAAGTTGTCAAGAATGACAACCTTGTAATTATTTTCAAGGAGCGAAACTACCGTATGCGAGCCAATATAGCCAGTGCCGCCGGTGACCAAAATTGTCTTCATATTCTTCTTGATATTAAAAGTAAAGTGCTGCTGAGGTACTAGTGGTATTCTCTATGAAATGGCGCTCGCGGAGCAAAAAATAAATTATTTAAGAGATATTCTTCGTAAATAATAATCCTCATTGGCCGATGATTACACTAAATTTTTACAATAATAATGAAAAATAACTTAGATCGTGCCTATACCAAGCTAGATTGGTTTGTAATTTTGGCTATTTTCATGTTTCCCCTCACCTTCTTAACGGTGCGTCATGGAGTGCATGCTTCTTTATTTGCCTTACTTCTGATGGCTGTCTATCAATTTTGGCGAGTCAAAACAAAAAATATTCAATTTGATTATCCCCGGGATTTCCTCATTCTCTTAATTTTTTCAGGATTATTTGTCTCGGTATTTCTATCCCAGTTATTTCGCGGCGCAATTCATTTCGCAGCATTTGACGGCCCATCCCGGATTTTATTTGCAGGCGTAGTATTTCTATTTCTTAAACAACTCAATATTCCCTACATAAAAATATTAAGTATTGCGATTCCGGCGGCATTGATTTGTATTTTTATTATCATAGTTTCAAGCCCTTTAGATCCCCACTGGATGGGTAGGTACTCCATGTATTTTGTAGACCCAAACACTTTGGGGTCGCAGGCCTTCATTCTTGGTCTACTGTCATTTCTGATGACTCAATGGAGTGAAAATAAATCTAAAGTCCTTAGCGTGCTCCAGGTAACCGGAGGAATCTTTGGTTTATATATCTCTATTGGCGCCGGATCGCGCGGTGGTTGGCTTATCACACCATTCATCTTTTTACTGATCATCTTGCTAAGGTATGGTGATATTTCTCACGCAGATCAAGCTCAAAAGAGAAAAATGTGGCTACAGACAAGCGTGTTTATCATTTCTAGCATCACTGTTTTTATAATTGTATTTATCATCTCGGATAAGCTTTCCGAGCGAATTATTGGAGGTTATTTTGAAATCTATAATTGGTTCAGCGGGGCTAATTTAGATACCTCTGCAGGAACTCGATTAAGCATGTGGAAATTCTCTTTTCAGTTTGCCAATGAAAGTTTGTTATTTGGCTATGGGGAAGAGAAAAATATGATGCAAGTGCTTCAGGGTAGTCCACTCAATACTTTGGCTAATGAAGCTGCCATTAATACGATGGCTTTGACGGGTCCTCATAGCGACATTCTGAGTAAATTACTTTCTGGTGGAATTATTAGCCTTGCTGCTTATCTGTTGTTATTAGCTGGGCCTTTCTATTTATTTTGGCAACATCGTAATTCTCAGAGTTCAGATAAAAAATTATCTTCGAGAATAGGCCTTTATTACATCTTAGGAGTATTTATCGCTGGCTTATCCAATGAGCAACTTTCTCTAAAGTATTTGTGTACGTTTTATGGGTTGATGATCGCAACTCTTTTAGCCCAAGTGCTTTGTCAAGCTTCAGCTAAAAATCACAATCTTTTTCGCGGGTAATCACAGAAGTTTTATTGCCCAATGACTGATTCAAAGTTCATCATATTTTCAGATTCATCTAAAAATATTGGCGG
Organism: Polynucleobacter sp. MWH-Berg-3C6; assembly: GCF_018881855.1. Lineage (GTDB taxonomy): Bacteria > Pseudomonadota > Gammaproteobacteria > Burkholderiales > Burkholderiaceae > Polynucleobacter. The sequence goes on from NZ_JACVPN010000001.1 coordinate 127,098, forward strand.
TCAGGAGCTACAAGCACTCCAGCAAATGCGCTCATTGAATCATGTAGGGCATCAAACACTCTTGTTAGCGAAGCCCGGGAGTGCCATCTTAGAGCGCGCAAAGTCTCAGGGCCTGGCGGTGCTAGAGGTCCCTTTTCGGAATGCTTTCCATATTCCTAGCCTCTTAAAAATCTGGAACATCATCAAAAGTAAGGGACCAGATGCCATGATTTGCCATGGTAGTCACGATGCCCTCATTTGCGCCCTAGTAGGCAAGCTTGCAAAATGGTTTAGTAGCAAATCGATCCCAGTGCTTCGTGTCAAAACTTTTCAGCATGGCTATCCACTGTCATTTGCTTATAACTACCTATTTTCAAAAACAATCACCCCAAGCCAATTCTTAAGAGAAAAATTTTTAGTCAATCAATCAATTCATCCTCAAAAAATACAAGTGCTTTATCCGGGAATTGATTTTTCTGGATTAGATAATGGTGTTGATGCATTGCCACCGCATGTTCTGACTTGGTTAGATGCTCATCCAGGTGAAGTGATTTCGCATGGTGCGATTCTCCGGGGTGAAAAAGGCCATAGCGTTCTTCTGAAAGCCTTAGTGCAGGTTAAGAAATTTTTTCCGAATGTGCGCTATTTAATTGCCGGTGAGGGGCAAGATAGGCCACTACTTGAGGCAGAAATCTTGGCATTGAATCTTCAGGACAATGTTTTGCTAACAGGCATTTTGCAAAAGATTGCCCCTTTACTCAAAGTAAGTGATGTGGCCGTACTGCCATCGTTGGTTGAGCCTTTAGGGATGTTCCAGATTGAAGCCCAGTATTTGGAGGTTCCAACGATTGCAAGCAATATCGGAGGCATTCCGGAGACGCTGCTAGATCAAAAAACAGCTTTACTCGTTCAGTCTGGTGACGTAGAGCAGTGGGCTGAAGCGATTGTTTGGATGTTATCCAATGCTAGCGCTGGAAAAGCAATGGCCAGGGAAGGAAAGCAGTATGTGAAAAATAAGTTTTCCTTAGAAGCCAACACCACTGGCTTGCTAGGCCTGATTTAAATCCACACAAACTGATTGTTTTTCCTTAGGCCATGCACGGACATGCCATGTGCTGCAAGCTCAGCCTTACTGGCTTGAAGTTGATGCTGTTTAGTTTGGTATTTAGCCCATTTTCTTTCAAGCCAGCTTTGATTAAGTAGCTTGTAGTTATAGCGATTTGCTAAACCATCTTTTTCTGACAGCCCTCTTTCTTGTTTCATCGCAGTTTGGGTGATCGATCCAAAGTGATGAAGCCAAGATGCCCCAGTAATAGCGGTTTGAATATTTGACTTCTTCAGTTCATTAAAAAATAAAGTATCTTCGTATCCCAACAGTTTTGGGATGGGCTGAAAGTAGCCAACATCCATCCATACAGAGCGATGGATAGCGATGCATACTGCATGCTTGCTGCCAAAGCGATTGACATCTTTCATTTCTGCAACTGCTTTTAGATTAAAAGAATCAAAATCATAATCTAGTGGACCTTCAATCAGAGCGGGGCTAATCACTTTCAGGTGGTTAGATTCTGCTGCATGAATGAGATTTTCAATCCACATCGGTGAAACTAAAACATCATTATTCATAATGATGCTCCATTCACTTTGCAAAGCGAGGGCGCCTTGATTCCACGCAGTGCCACATCCCAAGTTTTCTGAATTAAAAATCCGCCCGCCTAAGGGGAGGCTTGAAAGATAATCGCGCGTGCCATCCGTAGAACAGTTATCGACCACCACTAGCCTATCCAGTGGAGTTCCATGCTTTAACATGCTCTCAACACACATTTTGGTGTATTCAACAGAGTTATAGCAGGCAAATGTAAGGCTATATTTATTTGGATTCACAATTAGAGGTCAATAGAGAAGGTCGATAGTGGTTTGTTAAAATATATCAGCACTCGGTATTTTGAGTAATCAAGGGTTTTGGCATCAAATTGCCTCATTTATACGCTTATCGTATTACATTTATTGGTGAATCATGATTTTAATAACAGGCGGCGCTGGATTTATTGGCAGTAACTTTGTTCTTGATTGGCTTGCTAATCCTGCTGCTGAGGGCATTATTAATCTCGATAAGCTGACCTATGCCGGTAATCTGGCAAATTTAGAATCTGTGAAAGATGATCCACGGCATGTTTTTATCCATGGCGATATAGGTGATAAAGAGTTGGTTGGTAAATTGCTAAAGCAATATCAGCCCCGCGCCATTATTAATTTCGCAGCAGAAAGCCACGTCGATCGCTCGATTCACGGACCGGCTGAGTTTATTGATACAAACGTACTGGGAACCTTTAATCTTCTGGAGTGTGCTCGCGAATACTGGGGCGCATTGGCTGAAGCTGAAAAAGAAAGCTTCCGCTTTCATCATGTTTCCACTGATGAAGTTTATGGCTCATTGTCCGCAACAGACCCTGCCTTTACTGAAAGTAATCCTTACGAGCCTAATAGTCCTTACTCTGCTTCTAAGGCCGCATCTGATCATTTAGTGCGCGCATGGTTTCATACCTATCATTTTCCAGTGGTAACTACAAATTGCTCTAATAATTACGGCCCTTATCACTTTCCAGAAAAACTCATTCCCTTAGTGATCTTGAATGCGCTCAATAGCAAACCTTTGCCGATATATGGTGATGGGCAACAGATTCGAGATTGGTTGTATGTTGGGGATCACTGCTCAGCTATTCGCGAGGTTTTGGCTAAAGGTAAGCTGGGTGAGACATATAACATCGGTGGCTGGAACGAAAAAGCCAATATAGAGGTTGTGAAAACCATCTGCAGTATTTTGGATGAGTTGCAGCCACGGTCCGATGGAAAATCTTATGCAGAGCAAATCACTTTTGTTAAGGATCGCCCTGGTCACGATCGTCGCTATGCCATTGATGCTAGTAAGGTTGAGCGCGAGCTAGGTTGGCGTCCAGCGCAGACTTTTGAGACAGGTATCCGTAAAACAGTGCAGTGGTATTTAGATAACCCAGACTGGATTAAGGGCGTAGTGAGCGGCTCTTATCGTGACTGGTTGCACAAGCAATACAACTGATTCCAAAAGATAAGCGAATGAAAATTCTCGTATTTGGTAAGGATGGTCAGCTAGGAAAAGCCTTTCGAGAAGTTCTTGATCAAACGGGTGCTTCACGTTTGCATCATATTGAGTATCTTGGGCGATCGCAGTGCGATCTGCTGGATGGTGCAGCAATTACTCATCATCTAGATCACTTCAAGCCAGATCTAGTGATTAATGCCTCTGCATATACGGCCGTAGATAAAGCCGAAACTGATAGAGATGTAGCATTTGATATCAATGCGAAAGCACCAGAAATCATGGCAAGCTATGCCGTGAAGCATGGCGCCACCTTTTTGCATTACTCCACAGATTATGTCTTTGATGGCAGCAAGGCCGGCTTTTATGTTGAGAGCGACTCTCGCAATCCATTAGGCGTTTATGGAGCTAGCAAAGCCAAGGGGGAGAAAGCGATTGAAGACGTTTTTTCCAATTCTGATCAAGGGCAATATGCAATTTTTCGGACAAGCTGGGTCTATGGAGACGGTAATAACTTTATTCGCACAATTTTGCGCTTGGCAAAAGAGCGAGATGAGCTGAAAGTGATTCATGACCAGCATGGCGTACCTACTAGTGCTGCATGGCTAGCTCGGGTTAGCCTCGATTTAGTATTAGATGAAAAGCTCAACTTGAGAAAGTTTTCTTCTGGCATCTATCATGCGGTTCCAGCTGGGGAAACAACTTGGTATGACTTGGCAAAACTGGTTACTCAAGCTGCTATTCATGCAGGCATTGCTCTAAAAGTGGGTCCTGAGGCTATCAAGCCTATCCCGGCAGTCGACTATCCACTCCCAGCTCCTAGGCCTGCTAACTCACGTATGGATAGAGCAAAATTGCGCTTAGCCATAGAACAGACTGGCGATATGTCAAAATTGCAGCACTGCAATAGCTTGTGGGACCAAGAGGTTCAGGGTTACGTCACTCAGCTCGCTAAAGATGGACTTATTTAAAGGTTAAATGTATGGCGGTAAATCGGAAGGGAATTATTTTGGCGGGCGGATCTGGTACACGTCTGTATCCAGTTACTCAGGCCGTTTCAAAGCAGTTGATGCCTGTATACGACAAGCCAATGGTGTATTACCCATTGAGCACTCTGATGTTGGCCGGCATTCGTGACATTTTATTAATTTCTACTCCGCATGACACACCTCGTTTTTCTGAGTTGCTTGGTGATGGTTCCCAGTGGGGCTTGAATATTCAGTATTGTGTTCAGCCATCACCAGATGGTTTAGCCCAAGCATTTACCTTAGGAAAAAATTTCGTTGGTAATAATCCAAGCGCGCTTGTTTTAGGTGACAACATATTTTATGGACATGAGTTAGTTGACCAGCTCAATAGCGCCAACGACAGAACTACTGGTGCAACTGTATTTGCCTATCACGTCAATGATCCCGAGCGTTACGGCGTAGTGGAGTTTGATCAAGACTACAAGGCGCTCTCGATCGAAGAGAAGCCCACAACACCGAGAAGTAACTATGCAGTTACAGGCTTGTATTTTTACGACAATCAAGTATGTGATATTGCAGGTTCGATTAAACCAAGCGCTCGTGGTGAACTCGAGATTACGGATGTGAATCGAGTCTATTTAGAGAAAAATGAGCTGAGCGTTGAAATCATGGGTCGAGGATTTGCCTGGTTAGATACTGGCACGCATGATTCTTTATTGGATGCTGCGGGTTTTATTGCTACTTTGCAAAAGAGACAGGGCCTAATGGTCGCCTGCCCAGAAGAAATCGCATATCGTCAGGGTTGGATCGATGCCGAAGCCGTTTTGAAGGTGGCATCTACACTCAGTAAAAATAGTTACGGTCAGTATTTAAAGAAAATACTCAATGAGCTGAATAATGCGGCACAGCCAGTCTCACTATCTGCGAAAAAACTTGGCAAATGAATCCATCTAAGCTCCAGCTAACTCCTACTGACATTCATGATGTATTTGTCGTCGAGCCAAAGGTGTTCGGTGATGAGCGTGGCTGGTTTACTGAATCATTTAATGCTATTGATTTTGCAAATGCTATTGGGTCCAACATTTCTTTTGTTCAAGACAATCATTCTTTTTCTCGTCAATGGACTTTGCGGGGCTTGCACTATCAACTGGAGCAAACTCAGGGTAAATTGGTGCGAGTCGTATCGGGAAGCGTATTTGATGTAGCGGTTGATATTCGTCAAGATTCACCGACTTATGGCAAATGGGTTGGTGTGGAGTTAAGCGCGGAGAACCATAAGCAATTGTGGATCCCACCAGGACTTGCCCACGGTTTTCTGGTACTTTCAGAGACTGCTGAGTTTTTATATAAAACGACAGACTATTACCTTCCTAAAAGTGAGGCCTGCCTTTTGTGGAATGATCAAACTGTCGGCATCAAGTGGCCGTTACCTGCGGGAATCTCGCCGAATATGAATGCTAAAGATGCGGCTGGCTTGTCTTGGGATGCAGCGCCAAAGTTTTAAGCTCCTATGAGCAATTTACCAACCAGCAATCCCACTTCCTCTCCAAATATCCTATTGGTGAAGCTCTCCTCGCTAGGAGACGTGTTGCATAACCTGCCGATCGTTTGGGATTTGCGTGCGCGTTTACCAGATGCACGCATCGATTGGGTGGTTGAGGAAGGCTATGTGCATCTCCTAGAACCACTTTTGAGTAAAGGTGAATTTAAAGGTGTCGATCGCATCATTCCATTTGGATTGCGGCGCTGGAAAAAGAATCTTTTCAAACTAGAAACTTGGAAGCAATTTTTTTCTTTTAAAGCCCAGCTGCAGACAGTGCAATATGACTATGTGATTGAGACGCAGGGCTTATTAAAGTCAGCATTAGTCTGTGCATTGGCTAAAAAATCAAAAGACGCAGTCGTTGCAGGGCTTGCCAATGCGACCCAATACTCAGGATATGAGCCGATTGCAAGATGGTTTTATAACCGTAACGTACAAGTGCCAACCGATTGTCATGCAGTTGATCGCTCTCGGAGGGTAATGTGCTCTGCACTAGATTGGCCACTCATTGATCGCACCAATGCACCAGTATTCTATGCGGAATCATTTTCTAAATCATTCGCTCAAAAGAATATTGCAGGTTTAAAAAAGCCCTATGTATTGTGTTTTCATTCAACTGCAAGAGAAGCTAAGCGTTGGTCAAATCAAAACTGGATTGTATTGGGGCAGGCGCTAGCAAGCCGTGGTTACCAAGTCGTTTTACCTTGGGGCAATCCTGCCGAAAGAGCGGTCAGTGAGATGCTTGCTCAGAAGATACCGCAGGCTCTCGTGCCCCCAGCATTTTCTATTGAAGACGCCTTCTCTGTGATTGCTCATACTGCACTCACGATTGGAGTAGATACTGGCCTGACACATTTAGCTGCCGTATTGGGTAAGCCAACCGTGGAAATCTATTGTGATTCGCCACGCTGGAAGACTGAAGGCTATTGGGCAAAAAACATCTGTAACGTGGGTGATATTGGAGCGCCACCGAGTGCTTCAGAGGTGGTTGATGCCTCTATGAGTTTACTGCCTTAAGTTAACTTGGCTTAGCGTAGCAAGGTATTAATAGAGATTAAATCTTCATCCGTTAAGGCCGCAGCATGCGCTTTTAATTTGATGGCATTTAGTATAGTGTTGTAGCGTGCTTGCTGTAACTGGGATCGAGTGGTAATTAAAGTATCCAGCGCAATCAAGACATCAATATTGATTAAGGTCCCCACTTGGAATCCTAATTTGCTTGACTCAAGCGCAGAGCTCGATGAGCGTTCAGCAGCCTCAAAGGCCTTCACGCTGGCTAGTCCGCCATAGAACCCAGTAAACGCAGCTTTAGTATTTTGAGCTGCGGTACGTCGAGCGTTGTCATAGTTTGCTTTGGCTTGATCTACCAGTGCAGCATTTTGACGAATGACCGAACTGCTAAATCCACCAGAGACTAGTGGAATAGTCATTTGTAATGCGATGGTGTTGTTATACACATTCGTATTGGATGGCGTGTAGCTATTTGGCGTTCCGTTAGACGTGTTATAGCCACTGCTACCTACAAAGTTGACCGATGGATAATTGAGCGCTTGTGCAGCACGATAAGTGCTTTCTGCAAGGCTAACGGTGAGTTGAGTGGCTAAGACATTAAAGTTTGCTGCTTCTGCTTGGTTAATCCAGTCCTCAATGGTTTGTCCGGGAGGTAATTGAGGATTGACGGATTCTGCAATAGGATTGCCCTTGCTATCTTTACTTTTAGAGCGCGGATCTTTGAGAACCCCATCAATTTTGGCTTCCTTCACGAGAGGTTTTAATGGCCCGACAGGTCGGCCAACCAATTGTTCTAGGACTCCACGCTTCACAATCAAATCAGCTTGCGCAGCGATTTCTTGTGAGTTCGCCAAATCTAAGGCGGCCTGCGCAGTATTAACATCAACAATGGTTGCCAGACCCGCATCAAACTTTGCTTGAGCAATATCGAGCTGCTGCTTAATCAAGCCTTTTTTGTTTTGATATAGCGCAACGTTATCTTGGCTCGTGAGTGCATCAAAGTAAGCTTGAGAAACGCGAATGATGAGATCTTGTTGCGCCAAGTAAAAGCGCATATCTGCAATCTTGGTATTGAGATCACCTTGTTTAAATGCCTCTAGAGCGCTTACATTAAATACGGGTTGCGTTAATGTGACTGTGTAGCTCTTCTGATCAAATACACGAGAATTTCCGGAGGTGGGCGATACATTGGTAGCGCTTGCTCCATGCTGGTAATAACGGGTGCCAGTAGGAGTTGCATTGGCTTGTGGCAACAATAGTGATAAGCCTTGCCAATAGAGTTCTTTGCTAGCCTGGTAATTAAAGCGTGCTGCATTTAATACTGGGTCGCTAAACGCAGCCTCTTGGTATAGCTGGATTAAATCAACCAATTGACCTTGAGCGTTACTGGCTGCATTACCCGTGACGTTTGACGGTGCAGGAGTAGTAGGTAGAGCCGCTTTCGATGGCACGACAAACTGAGGCGGCTGCTCTAGACTAACCAGACTGGATGCGCTCATTGGAATTGGCAAAGCCGGTTTTGCCGCACCATTCGGGTTTTGGGCAAAAGCATCAAATGCCAATAAATTAAGGCCGAACGCCTGGCTTAGGATTAAACCAATAGTGCTGATTTGGGAGCGGCGAAAACGGGCTTGGGTCATCTAATTCGGATACTGTTCAATGTGCCATGAAGTTTAAGGCCAATTCATCCAAAGTGCCTATTAAGCAGCTATTTTGCCAAATTCCCATGCTTTTCCCTGAAGCCTATAAAATTTGCCTATGGATCTACTTTTGTTATTGAAGGCAGTTATTTTGGGGGTGGTAGAGGGCTTAACGGAGTTTTTGCCGATCTCTAGTACCGGTCATCTGATATTGGTCGGGGATTTACTTGATTTCAATGATGATCGGGGCAAGGCCTTTGAGGTCATTATTCAGTTCGGCGCCATTTTGGCAGTCTGCTGGGAGTTTCGTGCCAAGCTATTCAAAGTTGCATTCTCAGTTACGAGTAGCGCTAACTCCCGCCGTTTTGTTCTTAATTTATTAATCGCATCGGTTCCGGCAATGGGTTTGGCATTTATATTTGGCAAGCACATCAAAGCAGTTTTATTTTCGCCAATACCGGTAGCAAGCGCTTTTATTGTCGGCGCCTTAATTATTTTCTGGGCAGAGCGTCGTCAAGAAAAAATCTCTTTTGCTAAGAGTCATATCCAGTCAGTTGACGATCTTTCACCGTTGGATGCCCTCAAGGTTGGTTTAGCGCAGTGTGCTGCATTAATACCGGGTACCTCACGCTCAGGTGCAACCATTATTGGTGGCATGTTATTTGGTTTGCCGCGCGCAGTTGCCACAGAATTCTCTTTCTTCTTGGCAATTCCAGTAATTGGCGGGGCTACCGCATATGAGTTACTCAAGCTTTGGAAGGAACCGGTAGCATTCTCAGGAGATTTTGCGCTTGCGACTGTAGTCGGTTTTGTTGCGGCGTTTATTTCGGCATTTATTTGTGTGCGCTGGTTAATTCATTACGTAGCACACCATAACTTCATTCCATTTGCGTGGTACCGAATTGCCTTTGGACTTTTGGTCTTGATTACTTCATATACTGGCTTAATTGCTTGGTCACATTAACAATATTAAGAATCTAGAGAATACGGAACCCAAGATGGACTCATCAATTGACGCAATTACCAATAATATTCAGCTAGCACTGGCACCAGTCTTTTTACTCACTGCAGTGGCTACTATGATCAATGCGATCTCTACTCGCCTAGCTAGAACAGTCGATCGGATGCGAGCCATTCAGAGGCTGATTTACCAAGGGGATGTAAAAGATCAGGAAGCTCTTCTACATCTCACTAAAGAGGCTCAGGAGGCAAAGATGCGTGGACGTCTTTGTACGGCGGCAATCTTTTTTGTTGTTCTAAGTGGCGTTTTTATTTCCTTAACAGTTCTAGAGCTCTTTTTCTTTCAAGCTGGTGCTGTCCGCTCTATGCAAACAACCTATGTCATCTGGACCTTTGTGTTGGGTTTAATTTCTTTTATGACTTCTCTGTGCATTGTGTTGACAGAGATTGTTTTTGCTTATCGTTCTGCTGGCTGGAGTACGCCTGGAATTCAGTTTAAATAATGCTGAGAACTGAGCGCATTCGTTCCTTTGTATTGAGGGCCGGCAGGACAACCTCTGGACAGCAGCGCGCCATTGATGAGCTTGGCCCACAATATCTCATTCCTTTTCAGAATCAGCTACTTGATCTGAAGACTGCATTCAAGGGCTCGACAAACCCCAAAATTTTAGAAATTGGTTTTGGTATGGGGGAGACGACCGCAAAGATTGCGGGGCTGCGCCGCGAAGACGATTTTCTAGCAATTGAAGTCCACACGCCTGGCGTAGGTGCGCTTCTCAAACTCATTGGCGAGAACAATCTCACTAATGTGCGTCTCATACGTCACGATGTAGTTGAGGTCTTGGAGCAAATGATTGCTCCAAACTCTTTGGATGGCATTCATATCTATTTTGCAGACCCTTGGCATAAGAAGCGCCATCACAAGCGTCGCCTGATTCAAGAACCATTTGTGAATTTATTAATCTCTAAATTAAAACCAGGCGCCTATCTTCATCTGGCAACCGATTGGCATAACTACGCCGAGCAGATGCTACTGGTCTTGAATGCCCAGGCTGATTTGCAAAATACTTCGACTAATAGAGTCAAAGTAGAAACCTTTACCAACGAAGATGCTGCCAAGCCAGGTGAAATTGCGAATGAATTTAAGCCCTCACTTGAGCAACTGGGTTCAGAGCATCTGGGTTATGTTGAAAGACCATCGTATCGACCCATTACCAAGTTTGAAACCCGTGGCATCAAACTAGGGCATGGTGTCTGGGATTTGGTTTACCGGAAAAAGTAAGTCCTGGCAGCTAAATCAAGCTACGTGTTTTAACTTGCTTTGGTCTCAGCGCTACGTAATGTTTGAGCGAGCAGATCCAGTACACCGTTCACATACTTGTGACCATCGGTACCGCCAAAGGTTTTGGCTAACTCTACTGCTTCATTGATCGCAACTTTGTAGGGTACAGAAAGATCTGCCGCTAATTCATAAGTACCAATTAAGAGTGCAGCGTGCTCTACCGGAGAGAGTTCATTGATTGGGCGATCTAATGCTGGTGTGATAAGCGCTTCTAATTCATCTGCACGATCTAAAACGCCTTCAAAGATACCTTGGAACAAATCAAGTTGGCAGCGACGAAACGCTGGATCTTCAGCCAATTGTTTGGCAATCGCTGCGCTATTAGGCAAGCTACCTGCGCGACGCACCACAAGACTTTGGTAGACGCCTTGCAAAGCATATTCCCGAGCGCGACGACGCGGAGTAAGCGAGCGCTTAGGGGCTACTGACTTGACTTCCTTTGTGGCTGCAGGACTAGAAGAGTTAAGGCTAGGTTTAGGCATGAGAATAATTACTCTTCTTCGCTGGGGTTGATTTCGATATCAATATCGGGGGTGAGTGCTAAAGCCAGGTTCGCCATTTCTACTACGGCTCTAGCGCAATCAGCACCTTTAACTTGCACGCGCACTTGCGCTTGCTCATCGGTATCGCAGGTCAACACGCCATTTGCGATTGGCAGACCTGAGTCAATCGAGATGCGTGTAATGCCTGCAGCAGATTCGTTGGAGACGAGTTCAAAGTGATAGGTTTCACCGCGGATCACAGCGCCTAAAGCTACTAAGCCATCAAACTCACCAGTCTCAACCAGTTTTTGGAGTGCAAATGGAATCTCCAGTGCACCAGGCACGGTAACCAGTTTGATATCAGCCTGCGCAACTCCTAAAGCAATGAGCTCCTCAATGCAGGCATTAGTGAGAGCTACACAATGCTCTTCATTAAAGCGCGCTTGCACAATGCCAATTCGAAGGTCTTGACCATTGAGGTCTGCTTCGAGTACGCCTACAAAGTCATTGTGAGAGCTAGTCATGATGTTTTTCTAAAGAAGTTACTGAAGAGTTTACGGGGTAGCTGGTTTATAAGGTTGGTAGCCTGTCACTTCTAGCTTATAGCCAGATAAGCTTGGTACTGGGTTTGGATTGGCAAGTAAACGCATTTTGCCAACACCAATATCTTTCAGAATTTGAGCGCCGATGCCATAGCTTCTGAAATCCGTTTTACGTGACAACGGTTTTTTCACAGCATCTTTAGGTTGATTAAGTTTTTGAAACTGCGCTAACCAATCCTGATCATTCGGGGCTGCGATACCTGCAGCATTCAGAAGCACTGCAACACCCGCTGGAGCGGCAGCAATTTGTTGCAGTGCTTGCACGAGCGGCCAGGAATGATTGCTGACCTGCGAGTCCAAGAAATCCAATACTGTTACCGGTTCGTGAACTCGCACTAATGTCTCTTGAGTTTCAGATGGCTTGCCATGCACCAAGGCGATATGTACGCATGAGCTTGGAGTGTCGCGATAGATAATCCCCTCGAACTTGCCCCAAGGCGTAATAAATTCACGGGCACCTTCGCGCACCACGATACTTTCGTGTTGGCTGCGGTACTTAATCAAATCAGCGATGCTGCCAATCTTGAGTTGATGCTCTTTAGCAAACTCGAGAAGGTCTGGCAGACGAGCCATGCTGCCATCATCTTTCATGATTTCGCAAATCACGGAAGTGGGTGAGCAACCAGCCATTGCGGCAAGATCGCAACCGGCTTCTGTGTGACCTGAGCGAATCAGTACACCACCTGGTTGAGCCATCAAAGGAAAGATATGGCCAGGTTGTACTAAATCGCTGGGCTTAGCATTGGGAGCGACAGCAGTTTTAATCGTTAAAGCCCGGTCTGCAGCAGAGATGCCAGTGGTGACTCCAGAAGCAGCTTCAATAGAGACTGTGAAATTGGTGCCCATCGAGGTGCCGTTATCGCGCACCATGAGTGGCAGGTTTAATTGCTGGCAACGCTCACGAGTAAGGGTGAGGCAAATCAGGCCGCGACCATGCTTGGCCATGAAATTGACTGCTTCAGCTGTGACGTGATCGGCTGCCAGAACAAGATCGCCCTCATTTTCACGATCTTCTTCGTCAACGAGAACGACCATCTTGCCGGCGCGCAGGTCGGCAATGATTTCTTCTGTGGAGGCGAGGGTATTTGGCATAGCCCTCTATTTTAAGCTGAGCAGGCAATTGCTGTTAGGTCCTACAAGAATATGCCGGCTTTCGGACAGCAAGAGCTTTGGTAATGCCTTTTAACGGCCTACAGACCCCCTGAAAATGCCTCAATGCGCCTGCCATGCCAAGTTACCTATAGAGACCTTTCAGATCATCAAATGGAAGGTTCCCAAGGCTTTGTTTTATTGGAGGTCATTGTGGCCATGAGTCTAATTTTGGGCTCGTGGATGGCTTTGCTTGGTGCTTATCAAAACTTAGCCTTACGCACTGCTCAAGTAGAAAGTAAAAGAACTCAACTCAGAAGAGAGTTTGATGCTTTTGAAGTTGGTGAGCAACTCAGGCTAAGGGGCAGCACAAACACCAAAGGCCAAAACCATGAATCTTCTCGAATGTCTCGTCGCCATCGCACTCAGCATGCTGCTGCTCAACCCCCTTCTCAAAACAAGCGCTGATTTAGTGGCCAAACAAATCGAATATGAAAAAAGACAATCGCTCACCGCCGAAGCTGAGCGTGCATTTGAGCTCATTGGGCGTGCTATCAGAATGGCTGGTTATCGCAATATTGATTCTCAGCAGCGGTACAAACAAGCAGAGCAATGGATTTTGGTTCAGAAAAAATCCGGATTTCGAGGGTCTGATTCTGTTACGGTTCACCATGAGATCTCTAGTGCAATCGATTTTGATTGCATTGGTAATGCGTTAACGAAAGAGCGCACAAAATATGGGCTAGCACGCCAAGGATTTTTGGTAGATAGACAAGCCGGAATTGCAAAAGGTGCAAAAGTAAATGGCGGATCGTTAATTTGCCAATCACTCGATCGGCAAGGTCGTTTACAAAACACAACCCTGATGAACGGTGTGAACTACTTAGCGATCGAAGAGATGAATACCTCAGAAAAATCACCTACACAAAAACTCTATCAGGTGAGTCTGCAAATGACCGATGGGGCCTTATTAAACCTAGACCTAATGCGTACCTTTAGCACTAGAAATCTGCCATGATTTTGGCTTGGGTACTCTCATTATTGCTTCTCTGCGTCTCTTTGATAGTTCATCTGGAGCGCTTGACTGCATTGCGCATCATTGAAGTCAAAACAATTGCACTCGCACAGCAACATTTTATAGCTGTAGAAAAAGCGCTATTAGATTGTGAGCAAAACCTCGGTACGCTTTCAGCATTAAGCGAAAATAATTGTTTTATTCAGCCAATCTCCAAAAATATTTGGTTAATTACGAGTAAACAAAAACCAAGAATACAAGTTCATGTTTTTCTGGATGAAAAGTCTGGTACTACGAGACGCTTAAATTGGCGACAGTCATTTGATGAATAATTATCATCAATCCTCTGGCGGTAGCTTGCTCGAGTTAATGGTGGTGATCGTGATTGTGGCCATCATTGCTATGAGCACCATGCCACTTCTACAAAATCAAATTGCTGCCCGAGAAATCGATTCAGTTGCAAGACGATTTATTGCGCATGCGCATTTTGCGAGACAGCAAGCTTTGTATCTAGGAGAGCGAGTGTTGTTAGCGCCAGCTAGTCAAGGTGGTTGGGATAATGGCTGGCTTATCCAAAGTGGTTGTATTGCTAAAAGGGTGCAATCAAACTGCACCCCTCAGCATTGGTTTTCTCAGGGTGCGATAGATCCGATTTATTTCAAGGGTGGTGGCAAACAGTTTGTAGATCCCCATTCTCAAAAAAGAGGTATTTTGTTTAATGCTGCTGGGGCTGCTAAAACTGGCCAAGGCGGGTTTGTGGCTAACCGTCTGATCTTGGGTCACCACAGGGCTCCCAGTCTTGAGCGGCAGCTGATTTTGGGCAGTGGGGGCCGCTGGAGAATCTGTGACCCGGCTAGAGATGCAAAGCGCTGTCAGTGAATGGATTGAATGGTTTAATAGATGCATGTACAGCGCAGTTGACCACCAGTTTATGGGCGAGGCTTTGGCCGAGGCTCAAAAAGCACTTTATTTATCCAACCCTAATCCTCGGGTAGGTTGTGTCATTGTCAAAGATGGCGAAATCATTGGTCGTGGTTTTACCCAAAAAGTGGGCGCAGCCCATGCAGAGGTGCAAGCATTGGCCGATGCGCAATCTAAAGGCAAAGATCCTGCAGGCTCCACTATCTATGTGACGCTCGAGCCTTGTAATCACACTGGTAAAACGCCGCCCTGTGTTGATGCCTTAATTGCCGTAAGGCCTGCCAAAGTGATTGCTGCGATGAGTGATCCAAATCCTTTAGTGGCTGGCAAGGGATTAGAAAGATTAAAAGCGGCTGGCATTGAAGTGCATTGCGGTCTATTAGAAGCCCAAGCCCAGGAACTGAATCGCGGATTTGTTTCGCGGATGACAAGAGGTCTTCCTTGGGTGCGTCTAAAAATCGCGGCTAGCCTCGATGGTAAGACTGCATTACCCAATGGCAAGAGTCAGTGGATTACTGGCCCGTTAGCAAGAGCAGATGGTCATCACTGGCGTGCACAAGCTTGCGCAATCATTACTGGTGTTGGCACTGTCAAAGAAGATGACCCTTCATTAAACGTGAGAGATGTCGTCACCCAGCGTCAACCGATGAGAATCATCATTGACTCTAAATTAGAGACACCGCCAAACTCCAAGATTCTCAATCAACTTGATCAATCGGGCGTTCTAATTGTGTGTGCGGAATTAGAGTCGCCTGGTAATCGTGAGAAGGCCAAAGCTTTTAAGGAGCGCGGTATTGAAGTGATTGCTATGGCTAATGCATTTGGTAAGGTGGATTTACCCAAACTCTTCTCGTATTTGGCCCAAGAGCGGCAGATGAATGAGATTCATATTGAAGCTGGCTTCAAGCTCAATGGATCAATGCTTCGCGAAGACTGCGTTGATGAGTTGTTGCTTTACTACGCACCATTTTTTATGGGCGAGGGTGTTGGTATGGCAAATGTACCAATCTTGCCCACATTAGATGCGCCCAAGAATTGGAAAGCCATTGATCAGTCCTTGTTCGGCTCTGATTTAAGACTGCGCCTCATTAAAAATTCAGCTACACAATTAATTAAGAACTAAAATCATCCCATGTTTACTGGAATCATTACCGCTGTTGGTCAAATTACAAGCGCTCAAGCGAAGGGCGATGGCATGCAATTGGTAGTTGAGGTACCAGCAGGATATTTGGATGACGTTACCTTGGGCGATAGCATTGCTATTCAGGGTGCTTGCATGACTGCAACGCAATTTAAAGACAATACATTTGCCTTAGACATCTCTCGCGAGTCACTCAATAAAACAGTTGGCTTAGATAAAGTAGGCCCTGTAAATCTTGAGAAGGCAATGCGTTTGAATGATCGTCTGGGCGGTCACTTGGTTAGTGGGCACGTAGATGGTGTGGGTAAAGTGGCGCATTTTTCACAAGTAGCTAATGATGCCTATGGCTCTTGGCTGCTGCGCATTGAGGCGCCCAAAGAATTAGCCCCGTTCCTAGCTTATAAGGGATCGATTGTTGTGAATGGCGTTTCATTGACAGTCAATAAAACAGAAGATAGTCCAAGCGCTTGCATTGTGGACATCAATTTGATTCCACACACCTTACAAAGCACCACCTTGGGTAAGTTGCAACAAGGTGATGCTGTGAATCTTGAGATTGATCTTATTGCGCGTTATGTGGCGCGCATGCTAAATATAAATTAGCGTTACTTTCGACTAGCAGCTTTTTTATAAACTGCTTCTTGATTTCTTTTGCCTACTGCAATCACCATAACCACAAGCTTGTGGTCAATTACCTCATATACCAGTCTGTAACCAACACTTCTCAATTTGATTTTGTAAAAGTTGTCTAGATCTCCATGGAGCTTGGCTGATACCACTCTTGGATTAGAGAGCCGTTTTTCTAGCTGCTTTTTGAATTGATCTTTTACAGAGTGATCTAACTTTTGCCATTCCTTTAAAGCAAGTACATGAAACTCAAGATTAAAGATCGTCAAGCTTAACCTTTACCGTTTTTCCGCCTTTGCGGGATTGAATAGTTTTAATCAGTGAAACGTCATCAATTAATTCTAGTAGAGCCTCGTAGGCCTTAGCTGATAGAAGATAGGCTTCAGGTTTATTGTGGTTTAACACCGCAACTGGTAGGTCCCCGGCTATCTGCATGATTTTGCTAGGATTTCTCCTTAAGTCCGTCATGCTAACAGTAGTTTTGGCGTGTATTGTTTGTGTAATAGTCATAATAAATTGCCCATAATTTAGTGCATTATTATGCACTTTTTAAAACAAGTCAACCATGACAAAATCAGGCCTCTAGGGCCTATGGATTTAGCGCTTTAGTTTTTTTGGATTATTTATTCTTACGGTAGCGAGTTGGATCGCTTACATTGGCTTGTTTAAAGCCTGCCTGTCTTAGACGACAAGATTCACATTCACCACAAGCTTCACCTAAATCATTCGCTTGATAGCAAGAAACTGTTTGTGAGTAATCCACGCCCATAGTGCTGCCAAGCTCAATGATTTGTGCTTTCGTCAGGTTGATGATGGGTGCGTGTACTCTGAAGCGATTCTGATCATTGATGGCTTCTACACCGGCTTTAGTAGCTAAGTTAGCCATGTGCTCAAAAGAGGCAACATACTCAGGGCGGCAATCCGGATAGCCAGAGTAATCCACAGCATTGGCACCGTAGAACACATCTAAGCCACCCAATGATTCAGCCCAGCCTAAAGCTAGTGACAAAAGAATCGTATTGCGTGCCGGCACATAAGTAATCGGAATCTCTTGATCTTTTCCTGGAGTAGTTGGAACAGCAATAGAGGAATCTGTTAATGCAGAGCCACCAAAACGCGTGAGATCAAGATTGACTACTTCATGGCGAATGACGCCAATTTGTTTCGCAATATGTTTAGCTGCAGCTAATTCAGAAGAGTGGCGCTGGCCATAACCCACTGAAAGTGCATATGGTGAGTAGCCTAGGTCTTTGGCTAAAGCAAGAACAGTTGTGGAGTCTAGACCACCAGAAAATAAGATAACGGCAGGGGCGCCAGGCTTGCGTGGTGCTAGATTCTGAAATGCTGCCGACAACTTAGACATTGATTACTTGATTGCAGTCAGAAGTTGCTGCGCATCTTTAGCTGCTTCAGTATCGGGATACTTGGCAACGATCTCACCAAAAGTCTTCTTGGCAGCTGCTTTATTACCACTCTCTAATTGCGCATTGCCTAAAGTGACCATCGCTGCAGGAATACGTGGATGATTCGGATATTTTTTAATGAGACTTTGTAGTTGGTTAATTGCACCAGCATAGTCTTTATTGGCATATTTACTATTGCCACTCCAGTAGAGAGCCAGTGGCAGATAAGGACTTTTCGGAAACTTGGCTGCAAAAGCTGTAAAGCTCTCATCGGCCTTTTTGAGGCTGCCTGCCTGAAACGCTTTGAGTGCGTCGTCATAGGCTTTTTTCTCATTGGGCTGAACTGTGCCACTCACGCCTTCAATCGTGACAGTCCGTGGCTCAAAATTACCAAGACGATTATCTAAATCTTGATAGTAGGTTTTTTGACTAGAGTTGATATCTTCGCTTTGCTTCTCTAGATCTTCAATCTTGCCGCGAAGCTCTGCATTGTCTGCCTTGAGCTTTTCTATTTGGCCCTGTAACTCCAGTTGGGTCGTGGCTAGTGTCTTGCGCAGATCTAAGATTGCCTTGCGCGCCTCATCATCAGAGAAGAGTGCCCATGCGCTGTTAGATGCACCCAAGCAAATCAGCGCAGCACTTAAACAAAACGCTCGTGAGAGCGTTTGTTTTGCAGAAGAGAAAAGCATCTTCATTTAGTTCGTGATGTAAACGATGTCAGCACGGCGGTTCTCTGCCCAAGCTGCTTCATTGTCACCCTCTACTTTTGGCTTTTCTTTACCAAAGCTGACGGCTTCCATTTGGTTATCGGATACACCCATCAAGTTCAATGATTTACGTACAGCATCTGAACGACGTTGACCGAGTGCCAAGTTGTATTCGGCAGTACCACGCTCGTCAGTGTTACCTTGAATGATAATTTTCTGAGCTGGGTTCGCCTTTAAGTAACTTGCGTGGGCAGATAACATTTTTTGATATTTAGTCTGCACGGTGTACTCGTCAAAGCCAAAGTAAACACTTTTCTCAAAGAGCGGGCTCTTTGGATCATTCCATGGCTGTGAGCCAAAGTTGCCGCTGCCACCACTACCGCCAGCGCCATTAACATCATCCAATTTCACGCTAGAACAAGCGGCTAGCAACAATGCGGTTGCCCCAATCAGGGTAAACGTAGCAGCACGGCGTGCGAGAGAAATCTTCATGGTCTTTCCTTTTCTTACAAGCTAACTAAACAACCCAGTCAATATCTGAGCCTATAGCCAATATTATGCCTCTAAGAGTATGAAAAGTAACGATTTCGCCTAAAAAGGGGATGCCAGAAAGGATTTATGGATTAGGGCCGAGTAAACCTTAATCCGCTTAATCCATAAACGGACCCCAGGATGGCTGACGGACGTCAGAGCCTGGAATGCTGAGAACCTGTTTGGAGTTTCCGTCAACAGAGACAGCGGCTAGCACGCGCTTGCCATTGACTTTGGTGGAGTAGAGCACATAGCGACCGTTAGCGGCAAAAGAAGGAGACTCATCGCTTGTACCATCAGTTAAAGCTTGCGCATCACCAGTTGCTAAATTCAGAAGATAGAGACGGTAGGCGCCACCAATGTTAGCGATGTAGGCCAAATATTTTCCATCCGGAGAGATGCGTGGTGAAGTTACAAAACCTTGCTTGAAGGTAATTCTCTTCACCCCTTCAGCTTGTTCACCTTCAGCACTCATGCGATAGATTTGTGGATTACCACCACGATCACTCGTGAAGTAGATGTAGCGACCATCAGCGGAGTACTGTGGCTCGGTATCAATGGTGTAACCACGCGTTAAGCGCTGTAAGCCTGTGCCATCAGCATTAATGCTATAGATTTGGGTATTGCCATCTTTTGAAAGTGAGATAGCGAGCTTTCTACCATCGGGTGACCAGGCTGGCGCACTGTTATTACCCTTTTGATTGGAGAGGGCAATGCGACGACCAGTTGCTAGCTCATGAACATAAATGACCGGCTTGCGATCTTCAAAAGAGACATAAGCCACTTTCTTGCCATCAGGCGACCAGGATGGAGAGATGATGGGCTCGCCACTATTCATGGCATTGCGAATATTTTGACCATCCGCATCGGAAATCACTAAGCGATAGCGCTTACCATCCTTGATGACATATGACAGGCGGGTCGAGAACACACCGCGTTCACCCAATAATTTGAGAATAATGTCATCAGCAATTTTGTGGGCTACTGCACGTAAATTGTCAGCGCTGGAGTTGAGCTTTAAGCCACCCAAACTTTCAGACTTACGAATATCAAATAATTTATATTGGATTTCAAACTGTGTTCCACCAGATTGCACAACAGAGCCCACTACTAAAGCATCTGCTCCGCGGGCAGCCCAAGATTTGTAATTCGGTGTACCTTCATCGCTTTCAACAACATTGCCATTTTCAGTATTTTTAAAGTAACCACTGCGTGCTAAATCTTGGCGAATGATTTCAGTAATGTTGACTGGTAATTTTTGCTCATCTTTAAAGCGCATCACCGCAATCGGATAAAGCGATTGGCCAACACCAGTGATTTCGATATTCATTTGGGCTACTGCTGGAGTCGATGCGCCAATCAATACAGCGCTGACGGCTGCAATCAATAGTTGCGATTTCAAAACAATTCTTTTCATCAACTGCAACATGCATTAGTCCTTAGGTTTAAAGGTCAGCTTTACTTCCCGTTGTGGGATTTTGCCATTGTCATCTTTTGGCAAGCTTTCTGCACGAGATAGAGCTAACAATACAGCTCGATCCCAGGCGGAATTGCCGCTTGATGTCAGGACGCTAGTGCTCAGAATGGCCCCATCAGGAGCTAGGGTCACCTGAATGACTGCTGCAGGGTTGCCACTTACTGATTCCGCATTAAACACAATGAGCGGCTTTACTTTTTTAATGACTTTATCGGTCCAGCCTGGGGGCGCGTTACCGCCACCACCCACACCGCTGCCAACTGTACCGCCACTGCCACCTTCAGCGCCTGCTGCTGCGCGAAGACGAGCTAATTGATCTGCGCGTACTTTTTCAGCTGCAGCATTTGCTTTTACTTCTGCTGGGGAGAGCGCTTTAGGAGCTTCAGCTTTTTTGGGCTGCTCCTTTTCCTTCGGTGGAGGAGGCTTTACCGTCTTTGGGGTTTCCTTCACCGCTTCTTTTTTAGGAGGCTCTTTTTCTACTTTCTTTTTCTTCACCGCAATATCAGCAGCTTCTTCTTTGACCACCGTTTTCATTTCTGGTTCTGGTGTGCTTTGTACTTGCGGCACAGAATCCCACAGCTCTACCTCAACTCCAGAAGGGGTGCTGTTATTCCAGCTAATGCCGATTACTAAAAAAGCGACCAGACCTAAATGTGCAATCAGTGAAAGACTAAATGCACGCTTCGTACTTTCTTCTTTTGTGAGGCGCCCCCGTTTAAAGGGAGGGAGATCTGGTTGTAAGCTTTGGGCGCTATTCATGGGCAAATAAAGAGAGCTCTACCCTTGCCTTATTGACTCTTGACTGCAAGGCCAACGAGCTTGACACCGTTTTCTTTGAGCTTAGACATCACATCCATTACCACTTCGTACTTAATGGATTTGTCAGCTGCCAGAACCACCGGTTGGTCGCCAGACTTTTCTGCTTGCGCTCTAGCAAATGCACCAAGCTCAAAGCGGTTCAGCGTCTGAACAGGCTCACCATCTTTGCGCACGATGACATTTTCATTGGCATCAATGGTTAAAAAGACGGGTGGCAATGATTGCACCTTAGCGCCACCAACGGTCGGTAAGTTAACAACACCAGGATTGACCATTGGTGCGGTAACCATAAAGATCACGAGCAGCACCAACATCACGTCGATGTATGGAACGACATTAATGTCGGCCATGACTCTACGTTTAGTACTTCTCCTTAGAGAGGATCCAGCCATGCTTATTTTCCTAAGCCTTGACGTTGCAAGATGTTCGTAAATTCTTCGATAAATGTTTCAAAGCGAATCGAGAGTCGATCGACATCGGTAGCGGCGCGGTTGTAAGCAACCACCGCAGGAATCGCAGCAAACAAACCAATCGCTGTTGCGACTAGCGCTTCAGCAATACCAGGCGCCACTGCTGCTAAGGTCGCGTTTTGAACATTCGCTAAACCGCGGAAGGCATGCATGATTCCCCACACGGTACCAAACAAACCAATGTAAGGCGACACAGAGCCAACGGAAGCTAAGAAAGGCAGGTTCGCTTCAAGAATATCCATTTCACGTTGGTAGGTTGCTTTCATGGCACGACGAGCAGCATCAATTTCACGAACTTTCATGAACTCTTGCATGCCCGCCTCAAAAATATGCTCAAGGACGGCGGCGCTGCGAGTATTACGCTGAGCGGCCGTAAAAAGGGTGCTCAGGTCTCTGCCAGACCAAAAGTCGCGCTCAAAGCGCTCTGTATCGCGTCTAACCCCACGCAAAACCGCTGTTTTCTTAAAAATGATGGTCCAAGAGGCAATGGACATCCCTAGTAATAACAACATTACCAGCTGGACTAATAGGCTGGCATTGAGGATTAGGGAGAGAAAGGAGAGGTCTTGTGTAGTGGTCATGGTGGATTTTGTATGATGTAGGTTGATTTTACTAAGTTAATTAACTCAACAATCCAACTTCATCAGGATTATCACCATGTTTGACCGTCAAAACAATTTAGCCAAAACCGACCCCCAGTTGTGGGAAGCCGTCCAGAAGGAAAATAAGCGCCAAGAAGACCATATTGAGCTGATTGCCTCTGAGAACTACACCTCACCAGCAGTGATGGAGGCGCAGGGCTCCCAATTGACCAATAAGTATGCCGAAGGGTATCCAGGCAAGCGTTATTACGGTGGCTGTGAATTTGTGGACGTCGCTGAGCAATTGGCGATTGATCGCGTTAAAGCGCTCTATGGTGCTGAAGCTGCTAACGTTCAGCCCCATTGTGGCGCATCTGCGAACCAAGCAGTGTTCTTGGCATTCTTAAAACCTGGCGATACCTTCATGGGGATGAGTTTGGCAGAAGGCGGTCACTTGACTCACGGTATGGCATTAAACATGAGTGGTAAGTGGTTTAATCCCATCTCCTATGGCCTCGATAAAAACGAAGCGATTGATTATGAGCAAATGGAGCGTTTAGCGCGTGAGCACAAACCAAAACTCATTATTGCTGGCGCATCTGCTTACTCTCTTGTAATCGATTGGGAGCGTATTGGTAAGTTGGCAAAAGAAGTTGGCGCTATTTTCATGGTAGACATGGCGCATTACTCTGGTCTGATCGCCGCTGGTGTGTATCCAAACCCAGTGCCGCACGCAGACATCGTCACTTCAACGACTCACAAGAGTTTGCGCGGTCCTCGTGGCGGCATCATCTTGATGAAGGCTGAGCATGAAAAAGCCATTAACTCTGCAGTCTTCCCAGGCTTGCAGGGTGGCCCTTTGATGCACGTGATTGCTGCTAAAGCGGTAGCGTTCAAAGAAGCGCAAGAACCGAGCTTTAAGGATTATCAAAAGCAAGTGATTGCTAATGCCAAGGCCTTGGCAGAGACCTTGATCTCTCGTGGTCTGCGCATTGTGTCTGGTGGTACAGATTCACATGTGATGTTGGTAGATTTGCGTTCCAAGAAAATGACTGGCAAAGAGGCTGAGCGCGTATTAGGCGAGGCACACATTACTTGTAATAAAAATGGCATTCCAAATGATCCAGAAAAACCAATGGTGACTAGCGGTATTCGTTTGGGTTCACCAGCGATGACCACGCGTGGCTTTAAAGAAGCTGAAGCAAGACAAGTGGGTAACTTTATTGCGGATGTTTTGGATAACCCGAATGACGAAGCAAACATTGCTAAAGTGCGCGCTCAAGTCTCTGAGCTCACCAAGCGTTTCCCGGTGTACAGTTAATCTAACACTCTAAAGAAAAGAGCCCACATTGCGCTGCCCTTTTTGCCATAACGACGATACCCAGGTTCTCGATACTCGGGTATCGGATGAAGGCGATACCATTCGCCGGCGCCGCCGTTGTGCTAAATGCGATAAGCGCTTTACAACCTATGAGCGCGTTGAGCTGGCCTTGCCGGCCATTGTCAAAAAGAATGGTAGCCGGGTAGAGTACAGCCACGATAAGCTGGCTGGCTCTATCAAGCTGGCTCTGAGAAAGCGCCCAGTCTCATCAGATTCTGTAGATGAATCGATTGCTCGGATCGAAGAAAAACTACTCAGTCTTGGCGAAAAAGAAATCCCGAGTGAGCGCGTTGGTGAGCTAGTCATGCGTGAGCTCAAGCGTCTTGATAAGGTGGCTTACATCCGCTTTGCTTCGGTCTATAGAAGCTTTGCTGACATTGAGTCTTTCGAGAGTGCGCTCAAAGAGCTCAAGTAAAACTGGTCAAGCTAAAAAGAAAAAGGACTGCAATGCAGTCCTTTTTTATTGCCTCAATTAACTACTTCATTCAATTACTTCAATACAGCGAAGATCGAAGCAGTAATGTTATCTACGCTACCAGTACCACTCACTTTGCGATACGCAGGCGCTTTTAATTTATCTGCAGCATTGGCCTTAGCAGCCCATGAAGAGTAGTAATCAACGAGTGGACGCGTTTGGTCGTCATATACCTGTAGACGTTTACGAACAGTTTCTTCTTTATCGTCGTCACGCTGAATCAAATCATCGCCAGTCACATCATCCTTGCCAGCAACTTTTGGTGGGTTGAATTTGATGTGATAAGTACGACCTGAGGCTGGGTGAACACGACGACCGCCCATGCGATCGATGATGGCATCAAATGGCACATCGATTTCTAGTACGTAGTCGATTGGCACACCAGCATCTTTCATGGCTTGTGCTTGAGGAATGGTTCTTGGGAAACCATCAAACAAATAACCTTTGCTGCAATCTGGTTGCGTTAAGCGATCTTTTACCAAGCCAATGATGATCTCATCAGACACAAGACCACCAGCATCCATAATTTTTTTAGCAGCAACGCCAAGCTCTGTTCCCGCTTTCACCGCAGCGCGCAACATGTCGCCGGTAGAAATTTGTGGAATAGCAAACTTCTCGCAAATAAACTGAGCTTGTGTGCCTTTACCAGCACCAGGTGCACCGAGCAGAATCAACCGCATGTTTTTCCCCTTAGAAGAGCTGTCATTGTCCCGTATTTTGTTGGGAAGCTTGATAGCCAATGACTAGGATTATCCCCGAGAGCCCTAGCAGCCCAGTAAGCGCCTAACCCGTTCTAGGTCCTCTGGAGTATCTACACCGGCTGGAGGCGCCTCTGTAGCGATATGAACCGCGATTCGGTAGCCATTCCAGAGGGCGCGTAACTGCTCTAGGGCTTCTGCTTTTTCTGGGGGTGCGGGCTCTAAATGGGCAAATGCCTGTAAAAAGTCAGCTCGGTAGGCATAAATGCCTAAATGGCGCAGATGCTCTGTTTTTGGAGTACTTTGCGGATCTCTGACATACGGAATCGGCGCTCTTGAAAAATACAAAGCCTCTCCCGCACGATTCAGTACCACTTTGACAACATTGGGGTTCTCAATTTCAGATAGATCACTAATAGGCACTGCAATGGTGGAGATAGCGCATTGAGCATTACTCGCCAAAGTTTGAGCAACTTGATTAATGAGTTCTGGCGGAATGAGTGGTTCATCACCTTGCACATTGACTACCAAGGTGCTAGCTGGAAGTTTGAGTAACTGTGCAAGCTCAGCAAGACGATCGGTACCAGTAGGGTGATCGGGGCTCGTGAGCAAACATTCAATACGATGTTCATTACAAGCTGATGCAATCTCTGGGGAGTCTGTTGCAACTACGACGCTTTGCGCACGTGATTGCTTAGCACGCTCAGCTACTCGAACCACCATCGGTTTACCACCAATATCAGCCAGTGGTTTACGGGGCAATCTGGTTGATCCCAGTCTGGCTGGGATGACGACTAAAAAATCTGGCGTGTTACTTAAATTGTGATGAGTACTCATACCAGAAGATCTTTGATCAATTCTTTAGAGAACTTCATTGGTATTAAGAGGGCGCGCCTCATCTACCAACATGACCGGCACATCATCACGAATGGGGTAAGCCAGACGATCAGCCTTGCAAATCAGTTCATGTTTGGCAGCATCTAAATGCAAAGGGCTTTTGCATAAAGGGCAAACTAAAATTTCGAGTAAACGTTTATCCATGATTGTTCTCAGTTTAGCGCTTTCATCAATTGAACGCCAAAGCAGCTTTACAGGTTGTAGCGATGGGGATCAGGTCTCTGCAAAATTGATTGCATCCAGTCTACCAAGTGATCAGGTAGATTTAAGCTCATTGGCACCACCCAAATACGTTCATCGCTAATAGAGCTGCATTTAACCGCATCCTTTTCAGTCATCAGAATGCATTGAGCCTTGATGCCATTAAAAAATTCCTGGGTATAGCTTGCATGGTCTGGCAATGGCATCCACTTGCCAGTGATGCCTTGTTTTTGGAGGGCATCAAAAAAACGCTGGGGATTGCCAAGCGCGGCAATGCCAGTAATTTGGTCTGGTAAATATTGCTTAGTAATCTGCGCCAGTGTTTGGGTGTTGTCTGGGTGATTGAGTTGGTATGGGGTATCTAAAGTACCCAGCAAGGTAAATGCGCGGCGACCAACAAAATACTCTTCTAATAAACCCCCTTTATTACTGCCAGTTGGCTCAGTAAATAAAGTCGCATCACGTCCCCGCTCAGCAGATTCACGCAAGGGGCCGGCTGGCAATAAAAAGCCATTGCCCTCGCCACGACCATCGCGCACTACAAATTCAATATCACGCCCACCTTCTCTTGCGGGCCAACGGGGTAGACCGCTATGTTGTAAGCCATCATCACTGATGATGACATTCACTTCAGGCGATTGTTTGAGCATTGCTTTAATGCTTTGCTGACGTTTAGCAAAAACCCAAATCGGAAATTGATCATGAGTGCGCTTGGCAATCAGTACAGGTTCATCACCAACCTGCAGCGGATCTGAGTCACTAAGAACTTGTGTGGGGGATGTCTGAGTAGACCCATAACCTCGGCTGATAATGCCTGGCCTCCATCCGAGTTGCGCCAAGCGCTGCGCAAGCGCAATCACAATGGGCGTCTTGCCTGTACCGCCCACCCGAATATTGCCAACGATGATGATGGGCACGGGCGCGGCTTGACGATGACTTAGCCCTAAATCTTGAATGAGTTTGCGTATGCGTAGAGCTAAGCCATAAATCCAAGACAGTGGCCAAAGCACGAGAGCGGTAGGTCCGCGTCTTTCCCAAAATTTGGGGGCTTTACGGAAAAAAGAACTTGCCATGATGAAAGTGATTTTCTCTGGGCTTACTTTTTGGTTTGGCTACTAAATACGATATTCGATAGATTGGCATCACGCGCAGCCTCTAGAGCGCTCATCACGGCTTGGTGCGGCGCTCTGGCATCGGCATCAATATTGACTTGAATATTGCTGCCGCCATCTTTACTTCCGCTTTGATTGCTGAGTTGCGTTAAAGCGCCACTAAGCCCGCTGCGATCAGTGACCTTACCGTTGATCGCAAAGCGACCATCACGACTGACAGCAATATGCACTTGTTTATTGTCTGCCACGCTCTCGCTGCCATTAGCAGTTGGCAAGGTAATCGCTAATTCTTGATAGCGGGTAAAGGTAGTAGAGATCATCAAAAAGATCAGCACTACTAACAAAACATCAATAAAGGGAATGAGGTTGATTTCTGGTTCAGCAGAAACTGGCGTGCTTCCTAGAGAAAAACTTCTCTTCGTTGACGAGCGCAGGCTTAACCAACTCATTATTGGTGAGAGTAGAGCTTTTTAAATAACTGACGCGTGAACTCTTCACATTCACGTTGACGCTCATTTGCAAGCGCACGCAATCCTCGCCATGCTGCTAGTGCAGGAATAGCAATCAGTAATCCAAATGCAGTGTTGTAGAGCGCAACTGAAATTCCGTGGGCCAGTTGTTGTGGACTGCCAGCGCCATTGATCGCACCTTGACTACCAAAGATTTCGATCATGCCAACGACAGTGCCAAATAAACCTAATAAGGGTGCGATGGTGGCAATCGTTGCCAGAATACCAAGATAGCGATCCAATTTGAACCAAGTCATCTGTGCTACTGCTTGGAGTTCCTCTAGTGCCGTTTCAGAACTGCTGCCATTGAGTTTCTCTTTTAAAACGCAGGCCAGTAAGGGGCTTGCTGGAGATAGTTGAGCTAGCTCAGTGATTTGAGCATCTGAGGGCTTATTGTCTTTAAGCATTTGATTGCAAAGACTAAATGCGGTTTCTAAACAGTCTTTGGGGAATATGTGAATTTGGCGTAAATACCAGCTACGCTCTAATACGATAGCTAGGCCAATAATGGAAATCAGTAGAAGAGGCCAAATAGGCCAGCCAGCGGATAGTAAGATTGAGTACATAAGCTCAGTACTTTAGCTGAATTAAAAAGCCCCTTTCAGAAAGCTAGCCTGTGGATAACTCTGTGCAAAACTTTTTTGGGATGGTGCTCTAAGTCCTTGATTGATGGTAAAACGGGTGGGAACTGGCCTAAAAGTGCTTGCAGGCCCCCAAATTAATACCTATATAAATCAAGGACTTAATTTTTAGTTGTTGGATTTATGAGACGTTTTGGGTCAGTAATTACTTACTTTTAGCTACTAGACCAAGAGCGAATATGCTTCTGTGGATATTTATTGCCGTCTAAGTCAGATGGCTCTGTGAATAAAGAGAAAAAATGTCGGAAATTCCAAGGGAAATACTCAGTGTTGGCGATCTAAACCGCGCCATTGCTGCTTCTTTAGAGGATCATTTCGATACTGTTTGGGTTAGCGGGGAGATTTCCAACTTCAAGGCCTATGACAGTGGGCATTGGTATTTCTCACTCAAGGACGAAGAAGGGCAGATTCGCTGCGTGATGTTCCGTGGTCGCAATGGTCAAGTTGGCTTTATGCCGCAGTCAGGCGATTTAGTCGAGGTGAGCGCCAGCTTAGGAATGTATGTCACCAGAGGCGACATTCAACTCACGATTCAAACCTTGCGTCGTGCAGGCATGGGTGGTTTGTATGAGGCCTTCTTAAAGCTCAAAGCGAAACTAGCCAAAGAAGGTTTATTTTATGAAGAGCGTAAACGCGAGATACCAACTCACCCACGCTCAATTGGCATCATCACTTCACCACAAGCTGCAGCATTAAAAGATGTTCTTTCTACTTTAGCAAGACGCGCGCCACATATTCCGATTGTGATTTACCCAACCTTAGTGCAAGGACCTGATGCACCTGCAGGTTTAATTGCGGCACTCAAAGCGGCCAATAAAGAAAATGCAGAAAATGCAGTTGATGTCATTTTGCTAGTGAGGGGCGGCGGCAGCATCGAAGACCTATGGGCCTTTAATGATGAGCAACTTGCTTACGCCATCGCTAACTCAACTATTCCGGTAGTCAGTGGCGTTGGTCATGAAACGGATTTCACGATTGCCGATTTTGTGGCAGACCTGCGCGCACCAACCCCAACGGGCGCGGCAGAGCTAGCGGCCCCACGTAAAGATCAACTCTTACAAGAGCTAGATGCGATCCAGCAGGCATTACTACAACGTATTAATCAACGTGTAGAGCGTGAAGCGCAAACCCTAGATCAATTAGCTTTAAGACTGAACCATGCATTACCAAACCCTGATCGGATGCGTGAGCAAATTACCAGCTGGCAACTACGCTTAAATCAAGCGTGGTCAGTACGCATGGAGAACTGGAAGCGCAATCAATCTCACTATCAATCACAACTAGAGATGCTTAATCCGCAAAGAACGCTTGAGCGAGGCTATGCCGTTATTCTGAGTAAAGGAAGTAGCGGGGAAAAAGAGCAACTGCAGGCAGTGCGTAAACCTAGTGAACTCACAACAGCGCAGAGTTATCAAGTGCAATTAGCAGAAGGTCAGGCAGAGGTGACGTTTGCCGAGGTGGCGAGTAAAGGGTTATAAATTCAAGCTTGACATAACGTACGTTTTTACGTACTATAAGCCATGGAGGGATTTATGACAACATTAACCGCAAGTGAAGCTAGGGCAGGCCTTTATCGCTTGATTGATCAGGCTGCTGAGTCGCATAAGCCAGTGATGATTTCTGGAAAGCGAGCTAACGCCGTTTTGATTTCCGAAGAGGACTGGAGCGCAATTCAGGAGACGCTATATCTTATGGCGATACCTGGTATGCGAGAGTCAATTAAAGACGCTATGGCAGAACCTCTTGCCAAGAGTAAAAGGGCCTTAAAATGGTGACTTGGAATTTAGTATTTTCCAAGTACGCATTAAAGGATGCAAAAAAATTATCAGCTGCTGGATTAAAAGAAAAAGCCCAAGCTTTGCTGGATATTTTGGAATTAGATCCACTGCAAAATCCACCACCCTATGAGAAATTGGTTGGAGACCTTAAGGGCGCGTATTCTCGGCGAATTAATATCCAACATCGCCTGGTGTATGAAGTCTTTCGTAAAGAGAAAACTGTGCGAATATTGCGAATGTGGACTCACTACGATTGATGCTCTAAAAAATATTAGGCTCAATCTCCAAGCTCACACCAAACTCTTTGCGCACTTTGACCTGAATACATTTAGCCAAACCTAAGATATCTTGCGCAGTGCCATTGCCATGATTAACCAAAACCAAGGCTTGGTTTTCATAAACACCGACTTCTCCCATACGCTGGCCTTTAAAGCCGCATTGGTCAATCAGCCAACCTGCAGCGAGCTTACGTTTGCCAGGAGCATCTGGATAAGACACTAGACCCGCATATTTCTTGAGAAGTATTTCGTACTGCTCATTAGGGATTACTGGGTTCTGGAAAAAACTACCCGCATTACCAATGACTTTAGGGTCAGGCAATTTATGAGTGCGAATTTTGCAGACCGCCAGAAAGATTTCTTCAGCACTAGGAATGGGATTACTCTCAAACTGTTTTTCTAAATCGGCGTAATGAATCTTGGCTTGCCAGGTTTTAGGAATTCTAAAAACGACCTTTGTCACGATAAAGCGGTGGGGATTTTGCTTGAAGTAACTATCGCGATAAGCAAATCGGCATTCTGAATTACTCAGAGTGACAAAGGCTTGCTTTTCTACATCAAACGCCTCGATGTGATCAATGTAATTAGCAAGTTCAACACCATATGCTCCGATGTTTTGAATGGGCGCAGCGCCAACCGTTCCCGGAATAAGTGCTAAGTTTTCTAAGCCCGGTAAATTATTTTCTAGGGTCCAGGTAACGAACTCATGCCAATTTACGCCAGCTCCGACCCCAATCAAAGTTGCCTGACTATCTGAGGAAAGGATTTCCTGTCCAGCGATGTTGATGAGTAAAGTAGCTCCCGGTAACACTTTGGGCAAAATTACATTACTTCCACCCCCCAATACGCGCCAGGGCAGATTTTGCTGTGCAATCTGACGCATCACTTCCGGAATTTGCGCTGCAGAGTCAATCTCGTAGGCGAGCTGGGCACTTGCATCTAGGCCAAAGGTATTGCGGTCCTTTAAACCTAAATTAGGCGTCACTTTTGCAGGTGCAGGCGCAGGTTGCGGGGAGTTCATGCCACAATCTTATTCGAATGTCTGCCAAATCCGCAGATAATTGCCAGAATACGAATGAAATCACCCCATAGTTCATAGAAATAGAGAAGGAGTAAAAGATGCCCTCATTTGACGTAGTTTGCGAACCTGATATGGTGGAACTAAAGAATGCGATTGAGCAATCGAATAAAGAGATTAGCAATCGTTTTGACTTTAAGGGCTCTGATAGCCGCGTAGAGCAAAAAGATGAAACACTCATTTTGTTCGGCGATGATGACTTTAAATTAGGTCAAGTACGCGATGTTTTGTTTGGCAAGATGGCCAAGCGCAATGTGGACGTGCGTTATCTCAAAGATGACAAAAAAGAAACGATTGGCAGTGATAAGCGTAAGCAAACTATGAAGATCCAAAAAGGGATTACTCAAGACCTGGCTAAAAAAGTAGTGCGCATCATCAAAGATAGCAAGATCAAAGTACAAGCGAGTATTCAGGGGGATGCAGTACGTGTCACTGGTGGCAAGCGCGATGATTTGCAAGAAACGATGGCATTACTGAAAAAGGAAGTAACAGAAGCGCCATTGGGCTTTAATAATTTCCGTGACTAATGCAGCCACCCAAGAAACTGCTGCGATAGCTCCAGCAAGCCAAGAAGCCATTGAGCGCTTTTGTGATGCTTGCTGGCTCGAGGATGGCTTGGCCCAGAACAGTCTGGCGGCATATCGCAGAGATCTATTGCTGCTAGCGCAGTGGCTCTACAAAAATCATTCTTCTGATCTGTATGGCGTGACAGAAAAAGATCTCACGGCATATATTGCACATCGACGTGCAGATAAAGCGACCACTGCCAATCGACGCTTAACCGTCTTCAAACGTTTTTATCGTCATGCTCTGCGGATTAATTTAGTCAAGAGTGATCCCTGTATTGGGCTTCGCGCTGCTAAGCAGGCGTTGCGTTTTCCAAAAACACTCAGCGAAGATCAAGTTACCGCGTTACTCAATGCGCCGGATATTGAGACCCCTTTGGGACTGCGCGATCGCACGATGTTAGAGCTTATGTATGCCAGTGGTTTGCGCGTTTCAGAAATCGTTTCACTCAAGACTGTTGCTCTCGGATTAAATGAAGGTGTAGTGAGGGTGGTCAATGGTAAGGGCGGTAAAGAGCGCTTGGTACCATTTGGTGGTGAAGCAGGGCAGTGGTTGCGACGCTACCTGGCGGAAGCCAGAACACCTTTGCTCGAAGGCAAAACTTCCGATGCGGTTTTTGTGGGGCGCCATACTGGCACTGGATTAACCAGGCAGGCTTTTTGGGCTTTGATTAAGCGCTATGCAACCGTTGCCAATATCTCCGTAGCTTTATCGCCACATACCCTAAGACATGCTTTTGCCACCCATTTGCTCAATCACGGGGCTGATTTACGAGTGGTGCAGCTCCTTTTAGGGCATGCTGATATCTCCACTACCCAGATCTACACCCATGTGGCTAGAGAACGGCTTAAATCGATTCATCAGCAGCACCATCCTCGTGGTTCATAAGTGTTTAAGATAGCGTAATGAGCTTTCATCCCAATATCTTATTAATTCCCATTGCCTATCTCATCGGCTCCATTTCATTTGCGGTAGTTGTAAGTAAATGCATGCGTTTACCAGATCCCCATACATACGGATCTGGTAATCCTGGTGCGACTAATGTATTGCGCACTGGCAATAAATCAGCAGCAGTGCTGACATTAATTGGTGATGCACTAAAGGGTTACTTTGCAGTGATGCTGGCGCGCATCATCTTGGGTGATGAATCCTTAACTTCAACACTAAGCTCTTGGGTCTTATGCGGTGTTGTACTTGCCGTATTTTTAGGACACCTGTTTCCGATCTTTCATGGCTTTAAAGGTGGCAAGGGTGTAGCGACTGCTTGCGGAATTTTATTTGGCGTGAATGTCATTTTAGGAATCGCTACTCTGAGTACTTGGATCATCGTAGCAACCTTCCTGCGCTACTCTTCTTTAGCGGCCTTGGCAGCAGCGATCTTTGGCCCGATCTATTTTGTATTTTTGTTTGGCTTTCAGCCCATGGGTATTGCGCTCTTCGTGGTTTGCTTACTTCTTATTTGGCGGCACCGTAGCAATATTCGTAATCTCATGAATGGCACTGAAAGCCGTATTGGTTCTAAAAAGACTCCTAAGGAATCATCATGACTATTGCATTTGGCTGTGTT
Organism: Polynucleobacter sp. MWH-Berg-3C6; assembly: GCF_018881855.1. GTDB lineage: Bacteria > Pseudomonadota > Gammaproteobacteria > Burkholderiales > Burkholderiaceae > Polynucleobacter. Next base: position 160,664 of record NZ_JACVPN010000001.1, read on the forward strand.
CTGTTTATGGGCCTCTTTCCTTATGTTGCTGCTGGTATTGCCAAAAAAGGATTTGAGAACTACGACAACAGCATGCCAAGACAATGGCTAGCGCAGCAAACAGGATTTAGAGCGAGAGCTAATGCAGCTCAGACCAACCTTTTTGAATCCCTCCCTCTTTTTTTTGCTGCGGTGATTATCGCGAGCATCAGTAATGCACCACAAGCCAGAGTAGATTTACTGGCCTTAGGTTTTGTAGCAGCCCGGATTGCATATTTGCTTTGCTACATCGCGAATTGGCCCACAAGCAGATCGATTGTGTGGACGGCTGGCCTTGCCTGCGTAGTGGCGATCTTTCTGCAGATCTAGGCCCCACAAGCAACCTGAATTCATCAAAACCCAATACACTGAGTGTTATGACCATTAAAAAAGCACCCATTAAGACGAAGACCGTGGCCAAGAGCTCTGTTGCCAAAGTGCCAGCAGGTAAAGCGCTTACTCAAAAGCAAAAAGATGCAAGCAAAACAGAAGCTACTGGAATACCGCTCTCTGTAGTGATTCGTCGTCGCATTGAAGCGCAAAAAGCACGCTTTCATGCCAATGACAATATTGCCCGCTTCATCAAGCCCGGTGAATTAGAGGGTTTAGTTGATGAAGTTGCACAAAAGATGCAGGCGGTATTAGAGGGCTTGGTCATTGATACTAAAAATGATCACAATACCAAAAATACTAGCCAACGCGTAGCCAAGATGTTTGTAAACGAAGTCTTTAATGGCCGCTATGTTGAGCAGCCAATCTTAACGAAGTTTCCCAATGTCAGTCGCTTAAACGAGCTCATGATTGTGGGGCCAATTACTGTGCGCAGCGCTTGCTCTCATCATCTATGCCCCATCATGGGCCGCATCTGGATTGGTGTTCTGCCCAATAAGGAATCAGCCCTGATTGGTTTATCCAAGTACTCCCGCTTAACTGAATGGGTCATGTGTAGACCACAAATTCAGGAAGAGGCTGTGGTGGAATTAGCAGACATGCTCGAGAAAAAAATTAAACCGATTGGAGTAGCGGTTGTGATGGATGCCGATCACTTTTGTATGCAATGGCGCGGTGTAAAAGATCGTGATTCCAAAATGATCAACAGCGTAATGCGTGGCGCATTCTTAAAAGACTCCAATTTGCGCAGAGAGTTTTTAGCTTTGATTGATCGCAAGTAAGCTGAAGTAACTGTAAGTAAATTTACTCAGTGCGCACTTTTTCAAACTTAGTATTGTTAGCAATACTTACAGCATCGCTCATCTCTTTAACGGCATGCGCATCCAAGTTGCCAGATCAAAACAAAGATCCTGCCAAAAATAATCAAGCCACTTTTCGTAAAGACTTAAAGGATTGCCAGGAGAGTTATCCAGAAGTAAGTTCTGGGGTGCACTATCGACAGTGGCAAGGATGTCTTGCCCTCAAGGGTTGGCAGTAATCGGGCTAAACCACATCCAGCAATGTACTGAGAACAATTCTCATCTATATTTGTATATAAATCAGATACTTACGAGCTAGCTAGCAGGCTCAATTCTTCTCCACTATGATCGTTTCTAGTTTCAATGATGTGCATTATTTGTGTTTTAAAGAATGTGCATCCGGCCAATTTTTATCCGCATCTGATTTGTATCTTTAACAGTTTTATTTTGGAGAATCCATGAAAAATAGTCGTCGCCAATTTATGATTTTGTCTGCTGCTGGTGCCTGTACATTGGCATTGAACGGCAAAGTTCAAGCTCAAGCAATGGTTGCTGAAACTGATCCACAAGCGAAGGCTTTGCAATATGTTGCAGTCTCTAAAGTTGCTGGCAAGAATTGCGCCAATTGTGCTCTTTACCAAGGTAAGGCAGATTCTGCTGCAGGCGGCTGCTCTTTGTTTGCTGGTAAGCAAGTAGCTGCTAAGGGTCATTGCAGTGCTTGGGCCAAGAAAGCCTAATATTTTTCTGGCTGCCAAGTTTTAAAAAAGACTGCGTGAGCAGTCTTTTTTATTTCCCCTCACATAAATCATTTTGAAATCAAAACTCAAAACTTTTCTTAGGCGCTACTCCTTTTATTTGGGTGGCGACCAACCCTGGGTTGCTTGGGGTGAACGATTGAGGTCGAGTGTTGGAGCCTTTATCGGCCTGCTTCTGGTCGTTATTGCTGCTAAGTTTCTGGGTGAGTTGAGTGGTATTGATGAGTGGCTGATGGCATCCCTGGGAGCCAGCGCTTTATTGGTCTTTGCTCTTCCTCAAAGTCCGATGTCTCAACCTTGGGCAGTGATTGCTGGGAATACCTTGTCAGCCCTAGTTGGCGTCACTACTTTTCATTTTGTTGATCAGCCTCTGTTTGCAATTCCAATGGCTGCATCATTGTCGATCTTAGGAATGTTTATGCTGTGCTGCTTACATCCACCTGCAGCTGCCGTGGCAGTGATAGCAGTTTTGAGTCAAACTAGTAATTATCGGTATGCATTCTTTCCGGTAATGGTAGATTCAATATTACTTATATTGGTTGGGGCTGCCTACAGCAATCTCACAGGCAAGAGCTACCCTAACAAGCCCTAGGCCTTATTTAATTTTGCTTGCTGCAATAGAGGCAATACAGTCTTTAATGCCGTAATTATGGAATTTACCAGCATTTTCCTTCCGGAGCGATTGGGCGCACTCAATAACCGAGTTGCGCACCTTTATGGTTGGGGCCTAAGATGTGGTCATGATTAGTTTCTCGTGTTTTTAGGCTTGCGTTATTAGATGCGAGGGAGAGACTTTAATAAATTTTTAGTATTTAGAAAATAGTCTAATAAACCCTTTAAAATCATCTTTTACTTATAAAAGCACAAAGCTTATCCATACTGTATATGACTCTAGTTACACCAGTAATTCTTTGTGGCGGGTCTGGCACCAGACTGTGGCCTTTATCGCGAGCTGGTTTTCCTAAGCAATTCTTAGTTTTGTCTGGTGGCGGAAGTAATCAAAGCTTGTTTCAAGAAGCTGTTGCGCGAGTGAATATCATTGCTAAATCCAAAGAGCCTGGTGGCGAGATAGATCTCGGCTCAACGATAATCGTTACAAATGAAGAGCATCGCTTTTTAGTATTGGATCAATTGCGAGAGCTTGAATCGATCAGCGCTACTTTATTGCTTGAGCCTGTTGGCAGAAATACTGCACCAGCCTTGAGTTTAGCCGCTCTTTATGCAATTCAAACATCCGAGGATGATCCGATTCTCGTGATTACTCCCGCAGATCAGACAATACAAAACCAAGTAGCTTTTACAAAAGCTTTGCAAGATTGCATTCAAGTTATTGAAGGGAATCAGGTGGTAATTGCAATCTTAGGCATCAAGCCTACTTCAGCAGAAACAGGGTATGGGTATATAAAACGCTTTGGCCTTAAGGATTCACATAATGCATATACCGTTGAACGCTTTGTAGAAAAGCCTGACACTAATACAGCGCAGACCTATCTTGAGGACGGTAACTACCTTTGGAATGCTGGCATATTTGTATTGCGTGCAAGCACGTGGCTTGCTGCGCTTCAAGAGTTTCGTCTTGATATATTCGAGACTTCACAAAAGGCTTGGCAGGCTAATTCAGAAGATAGCGCAAGTTCGATTCGGCTTGTTCGTCCAGGCAGGGATGAATTTAAAAATATACCTAGTGAATCCATTGATTATGCTGTTATTGAGAGATGTCCAGGTTCTCAGTTCTTAGTAAAGGTGGTTGAGCTTGATGCTGGTTGGAATGACCTTGGTGCTTGGGAGGCTGTTTGGCAAGTAGGCAATAAAGACGAGGGCAAAAATGTTGTTTCTGGTGATGTGGTACTTTCAGATTCTAAAAACTGCCTTGTTTACTCCAGTAGTCGTTTGGTGGGCGCAGTAGGGCTGGAAAGTATTGTCATTATCGAGACGTCTGATGCGCTACTTGTAGCGGATAAATCCAAGAGCCAAGATGTGAAAAATATCGTTGCACAATTAGGCACAAAAAATGATGAGTTAAAAGATTTACATCGCAAGGTTTCTAGACCCTGGGGCTGGTACGACAGTATTGACCAGGGTGAGAACTTCAAGGTAAAGCGCATACAAGTGAAGCCTGGGGCTAGCTTATCTTTGCAGAAGCACCACCATCGTGCTGAACACTGGGTTGTAGTCAAGGGTGTTGCTGAGATTACCAATGGCGATCAAGTGATTACCCTTAAAGAGAACCAGAGTACCTATATTCCTAAAGGACAAACTCATCGACTTACAAACCCCGGAGGCACGCCTCTAGAAATTATTGAAGTGCAGTCTGGTGAGTATTTGGGTGAAGATGACATTATTCGCATAGAAGATACGTACGGAAGAAGCTAATTGATATGACAACTAAGCAAAAAGTAGCATTAATTACCGGTATTACAGGTCAAGATGGATCTTACTTAGCAGAATTTTTGCTAGAGAAGGGTTATATCGTTCATGGAATCAAACGAAGAGCATCTTCTTTTAATACCGACCGTATTGATCATTTGTATCAAGATCCCCATGTGAATCATCGCGATCTCATTCTGCACTATGGCGATCTGACGGATACCAGTAATTTAGTTCGTATCATCCAAGAGTGTCAGCCTGATGAGATTTATAACTTGGGCGCACAAAGCCATGTAGCCGTCTCTTTTGAGTCACCAGAATATACCGCTGATGTTGATGCAATCGGACCACTGCGGATGCTAGAGGCAATTCGTATTATAGGTTTGGAGAAAAAAACCCGCTTTTATCAAGCTTCAACCTCTGAGCTTTATGGCTTAGTGCAAGAGATACCACAAAAAGAAACTACCCCGTTTTATCCCAGAAGTCCTTACGCAGTGGCTAAGCTCTATGCTTATTGGATTACAGTCAATTATCGTGAAGCATATGGAATGTATGCTTGTAATGGCATCTTATTCAATCATGAGTCAAAGCGACGTGGTGAAACTTTCGTCACTCGTAAAGTGACTCGCGGTTTAGCTAATATTGCTCAGGGCCTAGAAAAGTGCCTATACATGGGTAACATTGATGCATTACGTGATTGGGGTCATGCAAAGGACTATGTCCGGATGCAATGGCTGATGCTTCAGCAGACTCAGCCTGAAGACTTTGTGATTGCTACCGGCGTACAGTACACGGTACGTGAATTTATCATCCGCAGTGCTAAGCAGTTAGGTATAACTCTTAAATTTGAAGGGGTGGCTGAAAATGAGAAAGCAACCGTCATAGCTGTTGATGGAGGTAAGGCACCTGCCATAAAAGTGGGTGATGTTATTGTTTGTATCGATCCTCGATACTATCGCCCCACTGAAGTCGAGACTCTTCTGGGTGATCCTGGAAAAGCTAAAGAAAAGCTAGGCTGGGTTCCCGAAGTGACACTGGATCAAATGATTGTAGAAATGGTGGCGAATGATTTAGATAAGGCTAGACAGCATGCCTTGTTGCTAAAACATGGGCACTCAGTGGTTGTGGGTATAGAGAATTAACTCTGAAAGATAATAGTGTGTCAGCTGATTTAAACCCAAAAATTTTTATTGCAGGTCATCGTGGAATGGTTGGATCGGCTATTTTACGAAATTTGAAAGACAGGGGACACTCAAACATCGTTACTCGTACTCATAGTGAGTTAGATTTAACGGACCAAGCGGCCGTAAAAAATTTCTTTGAAAATGAACGCCCAGATCAGGTCTATTTAGCCGCAGCAAAAGTTGGCGGTATTTATGCTAACAATAATTTTCCTGCAGAATTTATTTATAGTAATTTGGTTATACAAAGCAACATCATCCATCAATCATTTAAAAGTGGAGTAAAAAAACTTTTATTTTTAGGTTCAAGTTGCATATATCCAAGGCTAGCAGCTCAACCAATGTCTGAGGATGCTTTACTTACCGGAAAATTGGAGGCAACTAATGAGCCTTACGCCATAGCAAAAATTGCTGGCATCAAGATGTGTGAGAGTTACAACCGTCAATATGGCGATTCACATGATCTTGATTACCGTTCAATTATGCCGACTAATTTATATGGTCCTGGGGATAATTACCATCCCCAAAATAGCCATGTTATTCCCGCTCTCCTCAGAAGATTTCACGAGGCAAAACTAAGCAATAGTAGAGAGGTGATTATTTGGGGTACCGGAACATCTAGGCGCGAATTTCTGTTTGTAGATGACATGGCCGCTGCATGCGTGTTCCTAATGAGTTTAGATAAATTAGCATATCAGTCTCATACCCAACCTATGCAAAGCTACTTAAATGTTGGTTTTGGTACTGATGTGACAATTAAAGAGTTAGTCGAGGCAATTGCTAAGGTAACAGGCTATCAAGGGAATATTGTATTTGATCCGACCAAACCAGATGGAGCCCCAAGAAAATGGATTAACTCTGACCGATTAAATAGTTTGGGCTGGTATCCGAAAGTCGACCTATTTCAAGGCCTAGAAAGAGCTTATGATGCAATGATTTCTAGTGAGTTTAGTTCGCATTTTTAAATGAATTTAATTGCTAAATCAACTTTTATAAAATAATGAAAATTTTGCTAACCGGCGGCGCTGGATATATTGGAAGTCATGCGGCTGTTGTCCTATCGCAGGCAGGTCATGAAGTTATTATTTTTGACAACTTCTCAAATTCTAGTCGATCTGTAATCAGCCGCTTAGAAAATATCCTAAATAAAAAAATAGTATGCATCGAGGGAAATATTTGTGATTTTGCATTGTTGGAAAATGCGATTCAAAAAAATCAGATAGAAGCCGTTATTCATTTTGCTGGTTTGAAGGCTGTTGGTGAATCAAATGCTAAGCCGCTTGAATATTATGCAAACAATGTGCAAGGAACCATATCCCTGTTGCAGGCTATGCAGGCCACAGGGGTAAAAAAGATAATTTTCAGTTCTAGCGCCACTGTGTACGGCGCTCCGAAATATTCCCCTATTGACGAAGAGTATCCGCTAAGCGCTACTAATCCTTATGGACGAAGCAAGATCTTTATTGAAAAAATCCTACAGGATCTAGCAATCTCAGATCAAAGTTGGAGTATTGTTTGTTTGCGCTACTTTAACCCAGTTGGCGCACATGAGTCAGGCTTGATAGGGGAGGATCCAGAAGGTATACCCAACAATTTAATGCCATATCTTGCGCAAGTAGCAATTGGTAAATTGGCTAAAGTGTATGTTTTTGGTGACGACTATCAGACACTGGATGGGACTGGTGTCCGGGATTACATTCATGTAATGGATTTAGCAGAAGGCCATCTTGCTGCTTTAGCCTATGCATGTCGGCAGACTGGGTTTGAAGCAATTAATTTAGGAACCGGAAAAGGAAGTAGCGTGCTAGAAATCATTAAGGGTTTCGAGGTTGCATCAAAAAAGACAATTCCCTATGAAATAGTGGGGCGTAGATTCGGAGATGTAGCAGTGTGTTTTGCAAAAGCCGATCTTGCAAAAAAGAAATTGGGATGGAGCGCGAAGAGAGATTTAAGCGATGCATTTAAAAGTGCATGGAAGTGGCAGAATCTTGAAGGAAAATAAATGTGATTGAGTATATTAACCATGGTGACAAGTTGTTTGCCATCATTCTGCGCAAGGATTTCTCCTTTGATGGAATCCAATTTTTTACCCCTGGAGATTATTCTCAGCAACTTGGGTATATGAAGAGAGAGGGTGGATACTCGATACAGCCACACATTCACAATAAAGTAAATCGATCGGTTGACTTTACAAATGAGGTTCTATTCATTAAATCCGGATTAGTTAGAGTCGATTTTTACGATTCTGACCACATTTTTATCGAAAGCAGAGAGTTACGAGCTGGAGATGTAATTCTTTTGGCTCATGGGGGTCATGGATTTGAAATGCTCGAGACATCTGAAATTATCGAAGTGAAGCAAGGTCCTTATGCTGGAGAAGGCGACAAAACAAGATTTTCCCCAAATTTGGAATCGAAATGAGTGAATTTATACCCGTAAATACCCCTTTGCTAAATGGAAATGAAAAAAAATATCTTAACCAGTGCATTGATACGGGTTGGATATCTTCAGAGGGTCCTTTTGTACAAGAATTTGAGAAAAAATTTGCAAATAAAGTTGATAGAGCTTATGGAATAGCTGTATCAAATGGTACGGCTGCAATTGATTTAGCAATTGAGGCCTTGGAAATAAAAGCGGGAGATGAAGTCATTATGCCTGCATTCACCATTATCTCATGCATTAACCAAATAATCCGCATTGGAGCAGTCCCAGTTTTGGTAGACAGCGATCCACATACTTGGAATATGAATGTCCAGCAAATCGAGAAAAAAATTACGCCAAGAACTAAGTTAATTATGATCGTTCATATCTACGGACTTCCAGTGGATATTGATCCGGTATTAGAGTTGGCAAAAAAATATAGCCTTAAGGTTTTGGAAGATGCAGCGGAAATGCATGGCCAAGAATATAAAAATTTACCGTGTGGTAGTTTTGGGGATATTAGTACATTTAGTTTTTATTCAAATAAAAATATAACTACTGGTGAAGGCGGTATGGTAGTTACTAATTCTCCAGAATTAGACGAAAAGTGTCGAAGCATTCGAAATTTGTGCTTTAAGCAAGATAAAAGATTTGTTCATGATCGGCTTGGCTGGAATTTAAGAATGACAAATATTCAGGCCGCCATTGGTTTGGCGCAGCTAGAAAGGTTAGATGAGTTTGTAAAAATTAAAAGAGAAATGGGCGCAAAATATACAGCCCTTCTAAAAGACCTGGAAGGGTATATTGAGCTACCGTTGGAAAAGACCAGCTATGCACAAAGTATTTACTGGGTATATGGGGTTTTGATTAAAAAAAATTGCGCCTTAACTCCCGAGGGGGTGATGGTGGAGTTGGCAAAAAGAGGTATTGGGTCAAGGCCATTCTTTTACCCCATGCATATGCAGCCCGTACTAAAAAATAGAGGTCTCTTTGATGGGGAATCATACCCAGTAGCTGAAAATTTATATAACAAAGGATTTTATGTACCAAGTGGTTTAGCTTTGAAGCTTTCTGAAATTGAAAGAGTATCAAGCGAACTTCGAGACATATTTTTAGCTAATGCTAGGTAAATTATTTAAATATGAGCTGCTTGGTAAAGCGCTTAATGCAGTCCAAATCTTTATTACATTAAAGGTTATAGAGCCCGAAGATTTCTCAAGGGTTAATTTATCAATTAGCTATATTTTATTTATTCAAGTCTTGTCTGAGTTTTCATTTGGGCGGTATCAGCAATCTAAAAACATTGATGGTGTAAGCAAAAGCTTTATCAAATCAATCTGCATAATGTCTACATTGCTCCTAACGGTTTTTTGTCTATTGGCATATAAAGAGGTTATCTTAATTGGCTATTTAGGTCTTTTTTTATCTGGTCTGTTGATATATACATTGCCACTAATAAGTTATCTGCATCAGACAACAATTAATAGCAACATTCAATATTTCGCCAAATTAAAGTTAGCAAGTTCAGCGGCATCATTCACGGGATTCTTGCTGGCATTATTTTTTGGTCTAGGAGCCACTTCATACTTCGTTTCGATGTTAACAAGCTCGCTAATACTATTAGCTTCTATGGCAACTCAACTGAAATTTAATGAAAACATATCGCTTAATAAAAGCGCTTTATTTTATTGTAGCGTGACTACGCTAACTGGTATTTTTGCGTGGACTATTCAGTATTTAGATTTAACTATCTTAAGAGAAAAAATTAGTTCAAGTGATATGGGATCATATGGCCTTGCAAATAATATTGCCATCACCATACAGGCGATTGGGCTTGCTTCTATTGTTCCTATTTACAGCAAGGCATTCTCAACTCACCCAACAAAAATTAAAAAATATTTTGAATACTTCCTGAGAAGCTCAGTCAATATTACCTTTAACTTATTGTTGTATGTACTTGGAGTAGCAATTTTATTGGCTGAGGCAATTGATAAGCAATGGAACAATGTAGCTTATTACATTGTTATATGTGTATGCCTAAAGTCTGTCATGTATCAAATGGGGGTATTGGGAGATTATTTAAGGATAAGATATGGGGTGCTACTTGAATTTTTATTAATGATCTTCACATCATTAATAATATTTACTACTGGGTACTTTTTTAATTCCATAGAGCAAATTTTTAATATTAGAATATTTATTTGTATGGCAGCGATATTAGCTATCGTCAAAATTTATCTTAAGAAATTGCCCCGTAATGAGATGATAATTCTTGCGCTCATTATTTTCTCTATTCATTTTTTTGGGTATATGAAGGCGAGCCTTCTAATTGGGGTTCTCGTTCTAATGGCTGCAATAATTAGTGATTTTTTTGCGCCCAAAAAAATCTCATTAATCAAGCGGTTGGTACTAAATTAAATGCCTCATATTAACTATAAGTTATTAATTCCAGAAAGGCAGAGTGGTGGCGTTGAGAGTTACTCTTTAGAGCTTTACGATCAAATGTTGGCGGAAAAGAAACAAGTGAAATTATTGTATTTAGATGATTTTTCGGCTGGCAAAACGATCTTCCATTACGTGATTAATTTACGAAAAATTTTAAAAATTGTTCGTAAAAATGATGTTGTAATTTCTCATGGCCAGTTTGGATTAATTGCTTTATTTAGGCCGAATATCTTGATTATTCACGGTCATCCCCTAGACTATTTTTATAAAGCTAGCTCGTTAGCTCGTAAATTAAGGATTCGATCTATTGTATTGGCATATTGTGATTATTTCGCCGACTTGATTTCAATCTATTTTTCACAAAAGATAATTTTTGTCTCAGAGCATGTCAAAGAATCATTTAAATCTTTTTTACCGTCAAGTAAAAAGGTATTTGTAAACCATTCAACTAAGTATCATTTTGTAGAGTATATAAAGCCTAGCGTGAAATATTTTGCAGTTATTTCAAATGCTGTATATGCAAAAGGATTGGATAGATTGCAGATCTTTGTAAATTCATACCATTTGAAATGTGATGTAGCTGGAATTTCTGTCGATAGCATATCTAGTAACTTGAATTATTTAGGTAGATTGGGAAGTACCGAGATTCACGAGCTGAATAAAGTTGGATCAGTATTAATTCATTTAAGTAGGTATGAGGGTTTGCCATTGGTTGTATTACAGGCCTTAAGTATGTCTTGTAATTGCATCGTCATAAAATCAGAATGGTCAAACATATTTTCTGGTCTGAGATCAGTATTAGTTTTAGAAGAAAATGATTTGATTTACTCCAAAGAGGTTGCGAATCTTATTTCCGCCCTAAATGATAATAATTTGAGTGTTCTAAAAGAGGACTACTTAAGGCTGGATCAAAAAATTAAGGCGATACATGACGCAATCTAGAAGTGTTACTGTAATTATCCCAAGTGCAAATCGATTAAACATATTAAAAGGGGTAATTCCTTCGTATTTGTCCCAGGATTACATTGATGAATTGATCATAGTAAATGATTCCATTAATGAGGACTATTCTGAACTGGGAACATTATCACCACTAATTAAAATAGTAAGTACTGCGGGCAGAATTGGCGCACCGGCAAGTCGAAATATTGGTCTAAATTTGGCCAGGAATCACTATATATTGTTTGGGGAAGATGATGCCTTTTTATCCCAGAGCTATATAAAAGATTCCATACAATACTTGCTTGTAAATCCTAAAGATGCCGTAAGCGGACCTTTGGTTGACATGAGGCCGACAGAGAGATTTGATGACGTCGCAGATCGATTGGTGGGATTTAATAGCTATGACAAATCTTCTTATTTTAATAAGAAGTTATTATTTATATCGCATGATTTTCGTTTGCGATCACCTGAGATTGTTCCATTAACCCATGCACTTTTCATGTTCAATAGGGATGAGCATGCATCCCTGATGTTTTATGAGGGTTACTCAAAAGCAATAGGCTTTAGGGAGGAGAGCGATTTACAAATGAGCATACAGGCAAACGGTGGACGCATAGTTTTGCTGCCCAACATTTATGCTGCGCACATGTCTAGAAAGGATGTCAGGGTCGGCGGACAGAGAGTTAATAGATATGTTTTTTATTTTTATTCCATTCGAGACACATTAATTTTTTTATATCGTCATCGTAAAGTGATTAAGTCAAAAAAAATCAGTGATTCGTATGTTAAGAATTCTGTAATTTATATTTACGCCCTTTCTAGGTTAGCTCTCAAAAAATTATTAAATGATTAGTGAGTTAGAAATTATCGACGTGATGTATTCAAGTACTATGCAAACTGGTTTACAGCACTTAACCTCCAAGGAGATCGAGAAGTCTTCTTATGGAAATTATTTTGCGGTTGCTTTAAAAAGACTTGGCTGTACATCTATCGATTCTTTTTTAAATGATTGCAGAATTCAGAAGAGAATGATTGATATTGAGGCGGAAATTGAAGAGCCCAAAAACCATTCAACTTTTATCGAGTTAAGCAAATATCTGAGCGGACAGAATCCTAATTTTTTAGTAGAGCCTAAAAATAAAACAACAAACTGGAGAATATTATTTGAATTTAATAAGTACCTAATAAAGGGATCTGCACATGACTTATTTAACGGCATTAATGCCGTTCTTAAAAAAAGACTGCATGGATCAATTATTTGGGATTCAAGTTTAGTATGCTCAAATCAATATAGCATTTTCTCATATGTATTGCTTGAAATTATTAGAAAGCATTTTCTGCAAGACGCTTATGTACCCCTAGTTGGACAATACAGAAAAAATCTAAAATATATTGCATCCTATGACTGCAATTGGTATGGCAGAGGGAAAAAGCAAATTTTTGGCTATGCTCTCTTCATTTATTGGTCTGCGCTTTGTTTTTATCATCTTAGTGTCGAAGAGCGAGTGCAAGTTTCCGATATTATTAGAAATTTAAAGGAAAGACTGTCTGGCGACTGCATTCAATTGGTCTTGGGTGGAAATTTGAAGCCATTTCAAAGCGGGATTGGAGTGCCAAATAGCGGGTGGTATCAATATAATTCATATATAGACTATTTCTTTTTTAGCTGGTATTTTTTAAAGCTATCCATAAAAGAATTGCAAATGAAAGAGCGCGAACCATCAGTCTCAAAGGAAATTACCAGGGAGCTTGAGCTAGATTTCAATTTAGAGAGAAAAGCAGGTCTGATCCAAAATTTTTATTCACTATTTGAGCCCATTGTCATCGGTAAAAAGTTTATGCATTTTGGCCTAGGCACGGTGGATGGTTTTACTGATGTATGTGATTCACTAGCTATCCCAATAGATAAGCCAATACGCTCATTATTTAGCCGATTTAGAATTGGTTTGAAGTTTAAGAAATTGATCATAGGTATTTCTATTCATCCATTTAAATTGAGATTTATAAGAATATGAAGGACTTCCTAGTAAAGTGGCAGTACGCAAAACTTGTAAGAGAAATTGATAGATCGCATGGTGAATCTAAAGTCTCTGCTTTAGGTCGGTCTGGAGTAAAGGCGATTAAACTTGCAGATGCTAATTTATCGATCCTTAGAGATTACTTTCTGGAGAAGCGGGAGCTTTGGGTTAATACCACTAATGGCGATACTTATTTAAACTTTTTTGAAGATAGGATTATTTCATTCATCTCATCATTAATTAAAAATAATAATATTAAATCTGACCTTATCGACTATATAGGAAATGGGGTTATCTTAGATGATGCCTATATATGGAATAAAGTAATCGATGGAAACCTAACCTCTGATATTTCCGGGGGCTGGCATGATGATAATGTGGGAAGAAGAATAAAGATTTTTATTGGGCTACCAAGTTTAAAGTCATCTGATGGCATAACAAAAACACAATATATACGCGGGACACATCATTTTTTATATAGGCCGAGACTATTAGGGTATCTAAGATATTTCTCGGTCTCGCTGCAGAATCTGTTAGTGCATGCGTTTTATGGATTAAGAATCAAAACAATTCAAGCTTCTCCTGACAATTGCCTCATTTTTGATACTAATTTAATACATCGGGGGGTTTATAGGGGGTCAAGCAATAGGTTGATTCTGGTTCTTGAGTTCATTGATAAAAGAAAATCTGATGCTCTTACTCCTTATCAGGCGCCGGTTGGCCGCAGTCAACCACCCAGAATTTGCAACATGTCCTTAGAAAAGTTAGACGTTGCTTTTCAGGCTATAAATTAAATTTTTTTCGGACTAAAAATGCGAAATTTGAAAGGTCATATTGATTATGTTTAAGGTAAATATAGTCACACCTCAAGAATCATGGGTTTTAAGAGATATAGGGCAAAAACTCTCGCATTCTCTAGTGCTAATAGGGGTAGAGACAGCACAAACCAAGGCCCCTTTAGAAAATTATGATATCTATCACTGGATTGGGGCACTAGGAAACGATTATGTTCCGAACTCAATCAATACTGGCTTGCTAGCACATATAGATACAGTAAGAAAAAGGATGGCTTTACTAAATCATGCAAGAAAAATGGATGGTTTGGTGTGCATGTCCAATAATCTTAAAATATTGGCCGCAATGTGTGGGTGGGCTGAAGATAGACTCATTACAGGATACATTCCTGCGCTATCCTCTGTGACAAAGCAAAGTAATGAGAGGTTAGTCAATTTTTTTATTTCTACCAATCTTTATGACGATGGTAGAAAAAATGAATACTGGATTGCTCAGTACATTAGAAAGTTCCCAGGCTCCTATAAATTTAATGTAATGGGAGAAGGTTGGTTGGAATTCGTAGAAAAATATCAAGATATTTCCGAATATTTTATAGTTTATCCAAAATTTAATTCTGAAATATACGATGTTCAGCTACGCGACTGTGACTATGCAATGTATTTAGGTTTTGATGAGGGGTCTATGTTTATTATGGACGCTCTTACACGTGATAAAAGTGTATTTATTGCTGATGGCGGGTGGCATGACGAATTTGGTCTATTGAGTAACTATAAGTTTACTAATCAGCCAGAATTTGAATCAAAGTTAATGCATTTGCTTCAATACCATGAAAAGAGATCTGATTTTTTAAGGCAAGCCAATTGGAGTTTTTATGCCGATACTCACTATCAATTCTGGCTACATTTAAAAGCATTGTCGCAGAATCAGAAGAGAGTATCGATCCCAAACTATAAAGTATTTTTTAGAATGCATGGAGATTTGGCTTGACTTTACTAAGTGAAATTATATCCATATCGCATGAAGTTGGCGATAAATATTCATTTTGTAATCCCGAGGAGAGCATGTGCCTCAACTCTTCATTTGCTCAAGAGGGTAATACTATTCGTATAACCCTAAAAACAGGTGAGGTTTTAGTAAATCCTTCTTTAGAGTTTGATGATGAAAATACAGGCTGCATATTTGATACAGTAGTAAGCGGAAGTATCGAGATGGCAATGGATTTTGTGATTAGAGTGAAGTTAGCCTCTAGTTATGTTAGGAATGTAGAAATCAATGGTAGTAATCTTACCCATAAAAATTCTAATAAGTATATGTATCCATCGCTCAATAGTGGAGATTTTATAATTTTTAACTTGAACGATGGAAGAGCACTAAAAATTAGATTTAATAATCTTATTCAGGTAGATAAGAATTGGTGTTTTAAGCCGTATATTCGAGATGAGGTTGGAAGTTGGATTTTGCATTTTAGATTTTTACCGAAATATGGTCAGCTAGGGACTAAAAATTGCGTGTCATGGTACCGCTCCCAGCCAATACCAAAATTTTTTCAGAATATTTTTGATTACAGCGGTTATTCAAAAAATATTTTGTACAAGAGCGAAATTTCTCCTCGTGGCCCAATTCTGAGGCGCGTATTAAATCTTACATCTTACTATTTTGCAAGACTGGGTATAGCTGGTCAATTTAAGTTAAGAATTGACTATGTTTAACCAAAATTTTAGTGTAGTTATAACTACTTGTAATCGGCTCACTGAGGTTAATAGGGCAATAAATTCAGTTATAAAATATGCAACTAATTTTTCCGAGTTAGTCGTTGTAGATAATGGTGATAAACCATCAAAAATTGAATATACTGATCCGCGTATTCGATATATAAGAACACGGAGCTTTATTGGAAGTCAACTTGCGCGAAATATTGGCGTATCTTTTTGTCAGTCGGACTGGGTTTTGTTTTTAGATGATGATGATGAATTGTGTTCCGATATAAGAAACATTGAGAATGCCGAACCAGAAAATCAAGCCATCTTGAGTTCATCGATTGTTTACCAAGAAGATCGGATAATTTCCTATAGGCGTATAAACCAAAATTCATTTTCTGAGGGCTTGTTGATTAATAACCCATTTACATTCTCAGGAACCCTTATTAGGGTAGATTTTTTTCTCAAAATTGGATGTATGCGACAAGCCTTTATATCTCTTCAAGATTGGGACTTGTGGTTAAGAATGTACCCGTTTAAGAATTCTATTCTGATCAATGCTGAAATCTTTTCTAAGATTAACATTGGTAAACATACGCGAATCTCTACCTCAAATAATTTTTATCTTTCATATAGGCGGCTTGTATTAGCTAATGTGGGGAGCTACCTATCAAAAATAATTAATCCTATTCATCTTAAGATAACTTGCGTGGTTACTTACAGATTATTTAAATCACTATTTATTTAAAAATTGATGAAAAATTTCTACGAATATTCTCAGTATTATGATTTATTAAATAATGAAAAAAATTATGCTGCTGAGGCAAATTATGTTTTTTCCCTTATAAAAAAATATGCCTATGCGCCTGCCAAATCATTGCTTGAGCTAGGTTGTGGAACTGGTTTGCATGCACAATTGCTTAATCAAATGGGATTAAGTGTGATGGGAGTAGATTTGAGCGAGCAAATGCTTGATCTAGCGCGTGAGCGCTCAAAACAACTTTCCCTAAGCAGACCTTTAGAGTTTTTTAACGCAGATGTTAGAACATATCGTGTCGACAAAAAATTTGATATTGTTACTTCGCTTTTTCATGTTTTAAGCTATCAAACAACTGATGATGATCTAAATGATACTTTTCAAACTGCCGCCTTGCATTTAGAGGTTGGCGGACTATTTATATTTGATTTTTGGTATGGCCCGGCGGTCCTTTGGCAGCATCCAACAATGCGGATTAAGCGATACCAAGGCAATGGGCTTAATTTAACTAGAATTGCTGAGCCAGTAATTGATGACACTAGAAATGTAGTGGATGTTAACTATTCAATTTATGGACATAGAAGTGGCGATAGTGAAATATTTCAAGTAAATGAAAGACACTCTTTGAGATACCTATTTATTTCAGAGCTTGATAAATTGATGTCACATAATAATTTTTCCAGGGTTCACATGGAGGAATGGTTAACAGGCAATGTACCCTCTTGTGATACGTGGGGTGTATGTATTGTTGCGCGGAAAACATAGTAATTTCTAAAACTGTAATTGTTCTAAATTATAAAGATGCAAATTAGTGAAATTAATTAATAAGCGCTTGGCAACAGCTTCAAAATTACTTAGCCCGTTTTGGTGGTTACTAGGCTTATATTTATATGCTAGCCCTAATAGCAAAAAAAATAAATTATCGATCAAATCAATTTTGATTTTTGACTTCCATTTAATTGGAGATATTGTTCTTCTCCAGCCCTTTCTTGCTGCCATAAGAAGTTGTTACCCTCAGGCTAGAATAGTGCTTGTTGCGGGGCCATGGTCGCGAGATATTGTCGGTGATAATTTAGTAGACGAGATTATATTTTTCTCGGCGCCATGGGTTATTAAAACAGGCTTTTACAAAGGGCTGATGAATTGCCTTGGTTTGATCCGCCGCCTAAAAACAATAGACTGGGATCTTGGCATTGAAATCCGTGGGGATGTACGTCAAATATTGCTACTTTCTTTATGTGGTCCTATACGTCGAGTAGGCTTTGCTTTTACAGGCGGAAAGCAATTGCTATCAGATGTTGTGCCTGATGACGGCTCGTACGCACATTTGGCCAATCATCACCAAAGAATTGCTGAATTTTTAGGGATTTGGCCAGTTGGAAAGAAATATTTGCCTCAACTTATTCTTAAAGATTCTGAAATCAGAGAGGCAAAGAAAATTCCTCCCTATGTTGGATTCCACTTTGGCGCTTCCTTGCCTCTTAGACGTCTTCCAGACAGAGAATCATTAGTGTTATTGACTCATTGGCTCAAAAAAGATGTGCCAGTCGTTTTGTTTGTCCCTCCTGGGGATGCTGATCGGTTAAATCAATTGATTTCAGGTCTTCCGGTTGAGCTTTCAAAAAATCTCGCTTTATGGTCTGGAGGTCTTAGAAACTTTGTTGTAATGCTAAGCAGGGCAAAAAGACTATTTTTAATGGATAGTGGTCCGGCCCATATTGCTGCTGCACTAGGTATTCGTACAACGGTTATTTTTGGATCTAATAACTCTGAGTTAGTTCGCCCGCTGGGTGCTAATGTAGAAATTGTTGAAAAAAAGAATGTGCCATGCCGCCCATGCAACCAAAGGAATTGTCACCATCCGCAAAAGCTATTTTGTATGACCGGGCTTGTTGTAGATGAAAATAATGGAGAAGACAATATTAATTTTGGAGAGGCTTAGTATTGAGTCTAAAAATTCGTAGAATGTAAGTTGGTACCTTATAATTTTGGTGATATTAATGAAAATTAGCGTAATCACAGCCTGCTTTAATAGTGAGCATACTATAGCCCCAACTCTGCAGTCTGTCTCCAGTCAAAGTTACCAAAACTATGAGCATTTAATCATCGATGGGAATTCAAGCGACCAAACAATTGCTCTTATAGAGAAATGCAAAAACCCTAGAATTATTTTTAGATCAGAGCGTGATGATGGTATTTATGACGCGCTAAATAAAGGCATTCAATACTCAACGGGCGATGTCATTGGTTTTTTGCATGCTGACGATGTTTTTGATTCTAAAGATACATTAAAAAAAATAGCGGAAGTTTTCTTAGATCCCCAGATTGATGCTGTTTATGGGGATCTAGTTTATGTTCGTCAAGACAATATAAATAAGATTGTTCGATATTGGCGTGCGGGCGGCTATAGTAAGCTAAATATTTCACGGGGTTGGATGTTGCCACACCCAACTTTCTACGTTAGGCGTACACTTTATAAGGAGTATGGAGGCTTTAATAAAAATTATCGTATATCCGCAGACTATGACTCTATCCTACGCTTTTTAACAACTGGATCATTTAATGCCGCTTATATACCTGAAGTGTTGGTAAGAATGAGGTTGGGGGGTATCAGCAATCGTTCCTTTTCAACAATCTTCCGTAAATCCTTGGAGGACTTGAGGATTGCAAGGGCGAATGAAGTGGGGGGGCTTGGAACGGTTTTATTAAAAAATTTGTCTAAAATAAAGCAGTTTTGGAAACACTATTGAATAAGCTGGAAGATTTCATAAAAAGCATTAGCGCTCTAGCCCCTTAAATTTGGTCAACAACAGATGTTATGTGCTTTAGCGTACATAACATCTGTTGTTGACCCATTATAATAAGTTAATAATAATCAATAAGTCATCTTATTTGGCAATAGCGGGGGGGGTTGTGGAGAATAATCTGTTCATCTCTGTATGATCGAGTCCGCCTGGCGTAATCGTAGTCTATTTTTTGAGCTAATCAAGCGTGAGTTTTCTGCGAAATATCGCGGTTCATTTGGAGGTATTTTCTGGGCTTTCGCCCAACCACTCTTTTTGCTCTCGGTATACACCATGGCCTTTGGAGTAATTCTAAAGGCTCGCTGGGGGTTCGCCGGCAATACGGCTGACTATGCATTTATATTATTTGCAGGTTTGATTGTTTTTAATGCGTTTTCTGAAGTGCTCATCAAGTCGACCACATTGGTAACTAATAATCCCAACTTCGTAAAAAAAGTGGTTTTTCCCCTGCAGATGTTGCCGGTAGTAACGGTGACCACGGCATTGATTCATGCGCTGATTTGTGTTGTTGTTTGGTTAATTGGTTATACACTTTTTATTGGTGTCCCAAAAGTAACGGTACTCTTCTTTCCTTTGATTTTAATTTGTCTAATCCCTTTATTATTAGGAATGGGGTGGTTACTATCTTCCGTTGGAGTGGCGGTTAAAGACATTGGTCAATTGACAAGCATACTCAATCACACCCTTCTTTTTTTAACCCCCATTTTTTATAGTATTGAGGCAGCGCCACCATTACTTCAAAAGTTACTAATGCTCAACCCTTTAACATTCATTGTCGAACAATTTCGTCTCATTTTATTTTATGGACAAGCCCCAGCTCCAAAAGATTTAGCCATTTATTTTTTTCTGACAGGTCTTTTTTCTTGGGCCTCTTTTATTTTATTTCAGCGTTTGCGCCCCAGTTTTGCAGATTTAGTGTAGCCCATGACCGATATAGCCATCTCTGTGAGCGGTGTTAGCAAATGCTATCGCGTATTTGAGAATCAAAGATCACGCTTAATGCATGCCATCTTTCCTATGTATACAGGCGGCGTGGAAGAGATTTGGGCGCTTCAAGATATTAATTTTGAAATTAAGCGAGGTGAAGCTGTTGCCATTATTGGGCGTAATGGTGGAGGTAAAAGCACTTTGCTAGAGATTTTGACTGGCACGCTAACTCAAACAGCTGGTGCCGTCCAAGTCAATGGTAGGGTATCTGCTTTATTAGAGCTGGGTAGCGGGTTTAATCCCGAGTACTCGGGAAGAGATAACGTAATACTCAATGGGCTGTTATTGGGCCTATCTAAGGATGAAATAGTAAATCGATTTGCTGAGATTGAAGCATTCGCAGAAATTGGTGCAGCTATAGAGCGCCCGGTAAAAACCTATTCCAGCGGCATGATGATGCGCTTAGCATTTGCCGTGCAGGTTTTATGTCATCCCGATATTTTGATTATTGATGAGGCGCTGAGTGTTGGCGATTTTTTCTTTCAGCAAAAATGCTTTTCTTATATTCGTAATCTACATGCTAAAGGTGTTACTTTATTATTTGTTTCCCATGACATGAGTGCGGTAAGGGATTTGTGTAGCTCGGCAATTTATTTGAGAGATGGTTGCTTAAATTTAAGTGGCGAGGTTAATTCTGTAATTCAAAGTTATTTAAAAGATCATTTTAAGCATGGCATAGTTAGATTGCAGCCGTCTGATCAAGATGATCAAATTGAAACTCAAATTACAAAAAGTTTGTCTTTTGAAAAAGCACCCTATTGGCAGTGTGAAAAAACCTTTCAAGATAAAGCGACAAAAATTTTGGCAATATGGATTGAGGACTCCAGAAATGAATCAAAAGAAAATTTTGAGATTGGAGATTATTGTCAATTTAAATTGTTATACTGCTGCCAAGAATCTGATCCGGTTCAATGTTCTATTGTTATAAAAAATCGATATGATCAAGTAATTAATTGTACGAGCACTCATAATCTGGGTATTGAAATGCCTTATAAAACTGGATCACAAGGAAAAATATTCTCAATAAATATACAGATGATGATTGAGTCTGGGCAGTACTCGTTTATGTTTAGTTTGGGTATTATTGGTTCGCAGTTGAATCAAGGAGTAACTCTTGACGAGACTCCATGGCTTGGGCCTCTAAACGTAACATGGGATTATTCTAGTGAAACTCCACTTTTTTATGGCATGTTCGGCTTACCAGTAAAAATTAATCTAGCCGACTCAATGTAACTAGCGTTCCTATGCATACCTTAAGCTCAAATACCCCCCTTCTCAGGAGATTTCTTAAATGGTGGTCAAATTTTCTTACGCCAACTAGGCATGACTATAGACTTTGGGATCGTAAATGTAGGATATTGCGTCACACTGGCATGAGGATTGGCCATCATGTCGCCATTGATCGTGATTTTGACTATTTGATTGGGCAAGAGGAATTTATAAATATCGAAGATTACGTTGCCATTGGGAATGGAGTGAAATTTTGGAATTTTAATCATATTAATGTTGGAAGCTTTTGTCATTTTGCTGCTGACTCTACATTGGTTAATGGCGGACATAACATAAGTTCACTCGAGCCGTTTTCTGGACCCCTTGTAATAGGTAGAGGCTGCTGGATTGGCAATGGCGCCAGAATTGTTGGCTCTTTGGTGATTGGCGATAATGTAATTATTGCTGCCGGCGCAGTTGTTGTTGAAGATATACCGGCTGGAGCGGTTGTGGCTGGGGTGCCTGCTCGAATTATTAAAATGCGTGATTTGGCGGACAGGCAATGGCATCTGGGAGATGAGTTTTTTTCTCCAGCTACATTTCAATTAATCCGGGATGAATGATATGGGCGCTATTCATTTTTCATTGGATAAAAATTTAGTAAGTGCGCTCATGTCCACTCTTCCTTTAAAGGTTTTTGTGGAAACTGGCACCTTTGAGGGCCAAGCTATTGAAAATCTACATTCTTTTTTTGAGGAGCTGCACTCTATTGAGCTTTCTCATGAATATCATAAAGCAGCTATTGAAAAGTTTAATAGGGTTACAAATGTGCACCTGCATCAGGGGGATTCCCCTTGTATTTTGGAGGAGTTAACAAATAACTTAAGTGAGATTGGAATTCTTTATTTTTTAGATGCGCACTGGTGCTTAGCCGTTAATGTGGAGGGGAAAACTTCTCAATGTCCTTTGCTTGATGAGTTGGCTGCTATAAATAAGTTGAATCAAGACTCTGCGATTGTTATTGATGATGCTCGCCTTTTTCTTTCTCCGCCACCTTCACCACATGAAATATCTCATTGGCCCAACCTGCAACAGGTGATATCAAGCTTGTTTTTGCTGAGTAATGATCATGAGTTAATGGTTATTAATGATGTAATTGTTTACTATCCCAAAATTGCTAAAGAAGCCATGGAAAATTATGCACATAACTATGGTGTGGATTGGTTTAAAGCTTTTCAAGGTGCCGGTTGGGAGTTTGCTGCGGAGGAAAAGGAATCGGTAATTCAGAAGCTTTTATACGATATATCCTTAAAGGATACCTGCATTAAAGAGCAGAATCGTGCAATAAAAGCATATCGATTTGCCTACGGGTCAGTGCCTCTACTTGGTCTAGTTGCGCGTGTGATGCGTCGCATTCATGAAATTATTAAGCCTCGCTTGGGAAATCTTAATCAATACGTTCCGCGGCCGATGGTTCTCGAGAAAAATTCGGCAAAAGATTCAATGTCTCATTTTCCTTTAATCTCAATAGTTACACCATCATATGGCCAGGGTAATTTTGTCGAAAGAACAATATTAAGCGTTTTGAATCAGGGCTATCCAAAATTGGAGTATTACATTCAAGATGGTGGATCTAGTGATGGCACGATAGATGTCCTCCGGCGGCATGAGATGAGACTATCGGGTTGGAATTCATGTAGAGATGGCGGCCAATCTCATGCTCTGAATATTGCCTTTGCGAAAACGACAGGTGAAATCATGGGATGGCTTAATTCAGATGATTTGATGTTGCCCGGCGCATTACATTTGGTAGCACAGTATTTCGATGAACACCCCGATGTTGATGTAGTCTATGGTAATCGGCTACTGATTGATGAAAATGATATGGAGATCGGTAGATGGATTCTGCCAGGGCATGATAGCAAAGTATTATCTTGGGCTGATTATATCCCCCAAGAAACATTATTCTGGCGTCGACAGATTTGGAATAGAGTCGATAGCCATATTGATGAGTCATTTCGTTTTGCTATGGATTGGGATTTATTGATTCGATTTAGGGATGCCGGTGCCAAATTTGGTCATATCTCTAATTTTCTTGGGGCATTTCGTATTCATGATGCTCAGAAGACCTCTGTAATAATTAATGATGCCGGAATGGAGGAGATGAACCGCATTCGAATTCGTACCACTCTTAAAAAGCCTAGCAACGAAGAGGTGAGGCGAGCTATTTATCCTTACTTATTTAAACATTTGATAGTAGATATGTGCTACAGAATAAAAACAAGAATATATGATTTTATAAATAGTGTAAAAAATTATCTTCCAAGGAAAAATTAATGGAGCATCATGAGCGAACAAAATCGCATGAAATGATTTCTATAGCCTGTCCTTTTTTTAATGAAGAAAAGTTGGTAGATAAATTTTTCACACGCCTTATTCCCGTGCTGAATGCTATTAAAAATCCTTTTGAGGTGATATGTGTTAATGATGGAAGTACAGATCTTACGTTAATGAAACTTATGGAGCAGTCTAAAATTCATAAGCAATTAGTTATTATAGATTTGTCACGGAATTTTGGAAAAGAGGCTGCGTTGACTGCGGCATTGGATTATGCCTCTGGCTCAGCTGTAATTCCGATTGACGTAGATCTGCAGGATCCACCTGAGCTGATCCCAAAGATGATTGAAGTATGGTGTGGTGGCGCTGAGGTGGTTTTAGCAAGAAGACGAGATCGCCGTTCTGACACTTGGGCAAAGAGAAGTTCCGCCTTGATGTTTTATCGCATTCACAATATGCTTTCAGAGAGTCCGATACCCGAGAATGTAGGAGATTTTCGGTTAATGGATCGTAAAGTTGTTGAAGCTATTAAAGATCTTCCAGAGTCTCGGCGCTTTATGAAAGGTATTTTTGCCTGGGTTGGTTTTAAGACAGAAATCATTGAATACACGCGTGATGAGCGAGTCGCAGGAGAAAGTAAATTTAACGGTTGGCGACTCTGGAATTTTGCGCTTGAGGGCATTACCTCCTTTTCTACTGCGCCGTTAAGAGTTTGGCTTTACCTTGGCATTATTGTTGCTTCGATTTCCATGTCTTATGCTCTTATTATTGCGTTTAAAACAATAATATTCGGTATTAAAGTCCCTGGTTATGCATCCTTAATTGTTTCGACTCTTTTCTTGGGTGGAATACAGCTTGTCGGAATTGGGGTGCTTGGTGAATACATCGGTAGAATTTATTTAGAAAGTAAACGTCGCCCAAAATATATCGTTAGAGAAGTGCATGCAAATGGTAGATTGGAAAATAAGTAATGACAACCTCAGAGGATTCATTATTAAAGTTACAAGAAACAATTTATTTCTCCAGCAACTATACTCGACGTCGGCTACATCAAATTCGATTGCGATGGGTAAGTGCAGCCATTAAGGCATATGCGCCACAAATTCCAATCTCACGAGCAATTGAGTATGGGCCTGGATCAGGAATTTATCTTGGGGTCTTGGCTGAGGATTGTGCCGATGTAATTGGGGCTGATATTGAGCCAGCCTATCTTTCTGGGATTGAGCGTCTATTGGATAAATTTGAAAATTTGCAAATATTGGTTGATGATATTCAAGAATCCAAACTAGAAGATGCTAGCTTTGGATTGGTTTTATGTACTGAGGTTTTGGAACATGTTCCTAGCCCTGAGCTCGCATTGCATACGCTCTATCGGATTTTGCGTCCGGGTGGAATTTTAATTCTAACTACCCCACAACGTTTCAGCTTTATGGAACTTTTTTCAAAAATTGCTTTCTTGCCAGGTGTGATCCAACTTGTTCGTCAAATTTATCGCGAGCCTATTTTAGAGATGGGGCACATTAGTTTACGAACGGCGACGGAACTTCGCACCTCTATAGCGGATTGTGGATTTGAGTTTCTGAGTGAAGATAAATTCGGCCTCTATTTACCATTTTTGGCTGAGTTTGGCGGTGCATGGGGAGGCAGAAGAATAGCAACTATAGAGAGGCTCATAAAAAGTTCGCCATTGAATTGGGTGCTATGGACTCAAGCTTATATTCTTCGTAAGCCAATTTAATCAGATTAGCAAGACAATAGACGGGTTATTGCTGCTTGAATAAATTTATTTCTTTGGCCACCATTAACCCTTCTTTTTGTTGCAATTCTCAGTAGAGTGAGGTATTAATCATGGAGTTCAATAAGGTAGGGTTTTACTGGAGCAAGAGAGAGTTCATTTATTCCTTATGTGGAGCATTCGCCCTACTTTTTTGGAATTTGAAAAACTCGTTTGAATTCGGAAGGCTGGCATTTATACCTACATATGACGATGTTAGTTATTTCCTGGATGCGTTGACCCGCTATATTAAATTTATTAATGGCGATATTTTCTTGGTTTTTCTAGATGCGGTTGCCAATCCTCCCCATGCCCCAATTATTGCTCTTCAAGCTATTTTTTCTTATATGGTGTTTGGCGTTAATGATTGGGCTCCCTATGTTACTAATATCTGGATTCTTCTCTTTGCATTATTGGGTGCGGCGACAGTAATACGTGGAATTGCAATGGGTCGCTGGATATTATTTCTTTATATCTTAACTGCCCCGGCCTTAGGTGCTGCTGTAGTTGAATTTCGTCCTGACATTGCTGCGGGAATGCTTACGGCGATATCCGTAACAATGGCTATATACGGAGTAACTGATAAAGCGAGAGGCATTTTAATTCGTCAAGTCACATGGAGCGGGCTAATTTTTGGGTGCGCCTTATGGGCAAAACCCTCAGCATTTATATATACCCTAGGGCTAATGACATTTGGTTTGATTCTTTCCTTTATATTTGTTAGTGTAAATTCACGATATTTTTCAGTTCAAAGCTTTAAACGTGCTGCAGTAATTTTAGCAATTGGAGCTGTGCTGTCAGCACCATATTATCTTTTGGCCGGTCATAGAGTGATTGAATATACCTGGGATGCTATCGTACGCGATAAGTCTATCTGGGCCATCGACATGGATTGGGGTACACACGTAAGATTTTATCTTTTTGGCCAAGGTGGGCGTTTTATGATGGGATTGCATGTGTGGGCAGCCATGCTATCGATTGGAATTGCGATAATGTGTCGATGGGCTAATCCACTGCAGCGGATACGTTTTTTTATCCTAATTTTCGTAATACTTGTTGGGTACATAGTCGTTACAGTTAATTCAGTGAAAACCCACTTTCTTGGGGTTAGTTTTCAGTTGCTACTATTAATTTTTTCGTTACTTGTTTTTAGCGACCTCATGAGGCAATCAAAAATATGGACGATAAGGTTGCTTATGACTTTTTTGGTTTCTATCAGCCTGCTTTCTATACAGCCTGCCGGGTTTTGGGGATTTAAAAATTCAGCGCAAACTCAGTCTATCAACAATGTAGTTGCTACCGTTATAGATAGGCTGGCAATTCTCTCGAATAAAAATAGTCACCCAAAAACCGTCTTCATTACTTTTACAGGATTTTTAAATCGAGATGTTTTGTTGTATGGTCTTCTGAAGCAAGGAATTAGTTCAATGAAGATCGACTCTTGGTTTTTTAGACCACAAGAAGAAGATCCTAACCAGGTATTTGGCCGCGCTATTGATAGAGCCGATATTGTGATTGCTGCATCAGAAGGTGCGTCAGTTTCTTCTTCGGGGATGCCATCAAATAAAATTCTTCCGTTAACCCTATCTTTGGTTAAGCATAATAACAATTTTAAACTTCTAGAAATAATTCCAGCCGGCCAGGGAAATATTTACCTATATGTCCGAAAATAATTTGAGACTTAATGACCATTAAATCGCTATTTAATATATCTATATTATATATAGATCTGGTGGATGCTAGATTATATGATGAAGGTAACGTCTCCAAAAGATTTATCGGCCGACTTATTCAAGTGATGGACTTCTGCGGTTTAAGTGGTGGTACAGATTTTTGTTGCCCGCCCGTGAAGTGGCTAGAGTAATGCTGCCATTTTATTCGCCGCTGGTGACCGTTGTTATTCCATCAATGAATCAAGGGCGCTTCCTTGAGAAAGCGCTTGATTCTATATTTTCTCAAAACATTCCAGTTGAGGTTTTTGTTATTGATGGGGGTTCAACTGATGAAACTCTAAGCATAATTAACAGGTGGGAAGATAGAATTTCAGGATGGAGAAGTTATCCTGATTTAGGCCAGTCATCAGCCATTAATGAGGGGGTTGCATGGGGTAGGGCGCCTTACGTATGCTGGATTAATAGTGATGATTGGATGTTGCCGGGATCATTGGAGGTTCTTATTAGAGCATTGGATGCTAATCCAACTTCCCCAGCAGTTTACGGTCAAGTTTTGAGTTATCACCAAAACTCTGGCAAAGAAAATTATGTATGGGTTGAGAAATTTTCAAAAAATAGATTATCTATTCGATGCATTATTTCTCAGCCTGGAACTTTGATACGTCGCTCTGCATGGGAGGCGGTAAATGGACTTGACGCAAGCTTATTTATGGCAATGGATTATGACTTATGGTGGCGATTATTTATAACAATAGGCCCCTTGAAATATATTGATAAATTAGTAGCGGTAAATCGTGAGCATTCAGAAACTAAAACTAAAAATTTTAGATTAAAGCATTATGTAGAGGCTATGAAAATTGTAAAAAAATACAATGGTTATTTGCCTATCAAATGGTGGTTACTGCAGCCTTATTCGATCTGGTTTAAATCTTTGAAAAATATATGTTACAAGTTTTTTAGAATGGAATGAATCATTTAAGCGCCCCTTTTACTTTAATTCAATGATGTGTTTTTCTGAAATTAATTTAGTTATCAGGTTATGTGTATACAAAAGTTAAATATGATCTTTCTTGGATTTCGTTTTAAATGAAAGTTTTACACTTTTATAAGACTTGCTACCCAGATTCATTTGGCGGGGTCGAGCAGGTTATCCATCAATTAGCGCATGGATCAGCCGTTTTGGGAGTAGAGACAACTATCTTATCTTTAACCCCCAAAAGAGATGATAGGATTATTGAGGTAGGCGGATATAAGGTTGTACGTTGCTATAGCAATTTCAAGCTGGCCTCCACTGATTTTTCTTTGAGCGCTTTTTGGAGCTTCAATGAGTTAGTAAAAAATGCTGATATTGTTCATTATCATTTTCCATGGCCATTTATGGATTTAGTGCATCTACTATTAGGTATAAAAAAGCCATCGATCGTTACATATCACTCTGATATTGTTAAGCAAAAAAATCTAGTAAAACTTTATAGACCATTAAAAAATAAATTTCTTAAAAGTGTCGGTTCAATTGTTGCTACTTCCCCAAATTATTTGGAGACAAGTGATGTTTTGCAGTTTTATAGAGATAAGGTCGAAGTTATTCCAATTGGACTTGATAAGAGTTTATATCCATCTGTGAATGTTGAAAGGTCGAAATTTTGGCAAAATAAATTGGGAGGTAAATTTTTTCTTTTTATAGGGGTGCTTAGATATTATAAGGGCTTACATATCTTACTGGATGCATTAGCCTTGGGAGATCTGCCTACGGTCATTATTGGCGCGGGTCCCATAGAGTTAGAATTAAAACTTAAAGCAGCTTCGTTGGGATTAAAAAATATTATTTTCTTAGGGCGGGTATCTGAAGAAGATAAGATTGCCATACTTGACTTATCTTATGCAATAGTGTTTCCATCGCATTTGCGGTCTGAAGCATTTGGCATCTCTCTTTTAGAGGGAGCAATGTTTGGTAAGCCCATGATATCTAGCGAAATTGGGACTGGTACCTCTTTCATTAATAGCGACCACGAGACAGGTATCGTTATTCCGCCATCCTCCCCTAAAGATTTACATGCGGCAATGGTTTATTTATGGAATAACAAAACAGCTGCAAGTATGATGGGTTTGAATGCTTTTGTTCGATATAAAAAGTTTTTTACTGCGGACAAAATGTGTCAAAGCTATAAATCTCTATATCAACGCTTAATCTATGAAAAGTCGAAATAATTATTAATTTGGATTGACCCCTTTTAAATAGTCCGTCGCCGTATCCGTCTTTGACCTGTGCCCTCTGCTCATGATTGCAGCCAAGCTATCTCCAGACCTCAGAAGATCCTGGATTGCCCAACGCTTATGGTGTGGCTACTGATGTGGTTAATTATCTCTTGGGGAGTTTTGTATCTTTGGTTAAATCTCTTCTTTTTATGGGGTAAAAGTATTTGAAAAAGAGAATGGATTTGGTGGTGGAATAGAGAGCTAAGAGCGCTAATACTCCTCAGAAAGTAAATGAGCAAGCCCCCTGAATTAGTCTAGAATCGAAGTATGTCTGCATTAATTGCCTCATTTCTAACTTCACTTCTGGTCACTTTGTGGGTGGTTCGCTATAGCCATTTACATTCTCATTTGACGGCTGATTCTGATTTATCTGGTGTGCAAAAGTTTCATACTGTTGCTGTTCCTCGTGTGGGCGGTATTGGTATTTTCTTAGGTATATTGCTTGCGTTGTCTATGCGTTATTTTCAGAACTCAGAGGTAGGTACTTTTGGCTTGCTTCTGATCGCCGCATCCTTACCGGCTTTTCTATCGGGCTTAATTGAGGATCTCACTAAGAGAGTGGGCGTGCGTGTACGCCTCTTGGCCACCGTTGCTTCTGCAGGACTAGCCGGCTACTTCTTAAATGCTTGGCTCAGTAGCGTGCAGATCTTGGGTATTGATAATTTGATGCTGGCCTACCCGTTTGTAGCGATTGCCATTACTTGCTTTGCTGTAGGTGGCGTAGCCAATGCATTCAATATCATTGATGGATATAACGGCTTATCTGCAATGGTAGCCGTGATTATTCTGTCTGGTATTGCTTATGTTGCTTTTCAGGTAAGTGACTTCCTTATCATGATTGCAGCGCTAGCCATGATTGGTGCTTTATTGGGCTTTTTAGTATGGAACTACCCACGTGGCTTAATCTTTTTGGGTGATGGCGGGGCTTACTTTGTCGGCTTCTGGATTGCGGAGCTCTCAGTTTTACTCACTTCACGCCATCCTGAAGTATCAAAATGGTTTCCGCTACTGCTGTGCTTGTACCCCATCTTTGAAACACTCTTTACGATCTATCGCCGCGTCATTCTCAAAAGAGTTCATCCAGGCATGCCTGATGCTTCTCACTTGCACCAATTGATTTATATGCGCATTGTGCGCTGGTCTATAGGCGGTGAAGATGGTTTACCAACCACCCAACGTAATGCCATGACTTCACCTTATTTATGGGTATTAGCGGCTTTATCTGTGATTCCGGCAATTCTGTTTTGGCGCTATCACCTTGTCTTAAAGGCTTTTGCTGTTCTATTTGCCATTACCTATGTCTGGATCTATTGGAGCATTGTGCGCTTTAAGGCTCCCGAGTGGATACGTATTCGCAACAGCAATTAGTGTTCGTAGTTAGTCTCTGCAGTAAGTTGTTGTATCAAGTCTTCAGACTAAATACCTTCATCCGCATCTCCTACTTTTTCAGTAGCTTCTTTCACCTCTATCAAGCTTAGCTTTCACAGATAGGGTCAGACAGTATTTACGCTCTTTCTCTAAAACAACAGAAGGAGATCTCAATGCTTTCAATTGAATATACCCATAAACGCGCCAAATTATTTCGACTTGAGCTCAGCTTGCTAATGGTAAGTGTCTTGGCTGTGATTATTTTGTTCTGGCAGGTCTTGAGTATTCTCAAAATCGTCAAGTAAAGCAAATACAGAAAAGTAACTATTTTCTATTTTTATTGCTTTAATTATGTTGTCTTGCTCTACTTGTCTTTGTTTTATATCTAGACCTTAAGGCACTAAGCTCAAGAACAAATACTCAAAGAAGATAATGAGATGTACCACCCCTTGTAATAGCGTAGTTCTGCCAATGGCCAGCGTGAGTGCGCCAATAAAGAAGGTCAGATACATGAGGGTGACATTGAGGCTGCTAATGCCTAGACTGAGCGGTAAATCAAAGAAGATCGCAATGGCTGCAATCGTTGGAATAGATAAACCAATACTTGCTAGTGCTGACCCTAAGGCCAAGTTCAGACTACTTTGTAATCGATTAGCCTTAGCTGCCCGCACAGCTGCAAAGCCTTCTGGAAGAAGTACTAGCATTGCAATGGCAATGCCAACAATGGTCTTAGGCGCACCAGCAGCTTTTACTCCTGCCTCAATGGCTGGGCTCAGTAACTCAGCAAGCCCTACCACCACAATCAAAGAAGCAATCAGCAATAAAGCACTGACTGTAGTCTTGAGATTGCTCGGCTTAGGCGCATGAAAATTAATATCGGTTTTTTTCTCTTCGGTCTTTGGCAGGTAGTAGTCGCGATGACTGACTGTCTGAAAGAATAAAAATGCGCCGTACAGCACAAAAGAAGCAATCCCCGCAAAAGCCAATTGGCTTTTCGTAAAGTCTGGGCCAGGGGTGCTCACGGTCACAATCGGCATGACCAAAATAAAGGTAGCCAAGGCAGTCAGAACTGCCAAAGCAGAGTTGGTGCCCTCATTACGAAAGCTCATTTCATGATGGTGCAAGCCGCCAATAAAAATACATAGACCAATCACGCCATTGAGAACAATCATGACAGTTGCAAACACGGCATCCCTGGCAATAAATTGCGATCCTTCATGGCCTGAGAGCATCATGGAAATGATTAAGGACACTTCAATGATAGTGACGCTAATGGCGAGGATTAAAGCGCCATAGGGCTCACCCGTTTTATGGGCAATGACTTCAGCGTGGTGAACAGCCGATAGAACGCCCCCAATGAGGGTAATGCTCATGATGGCAATAAACCAAGTTTGGCTCAGAAGGTCAGTCATATCAGCTATCAGTGAAAAGTATTGGATTGGTTTAAGCTAGCAGGATCTATTGATGAATAATCTATATAAATGAGAGTGTATAGCCTTCCATGAAAGCCATTATTTTATTTGGGCATGGTGCCCGTGATGCCCGCTGGCGTGAGCCGTTTGATCGCTTGGCTGCTCTTTGGAAAGCGCAACATCCACAGGTATTGGTGCAACTCGCCTTCTTAGAAATGATGGAGCCTAGCTTATCTAGCGCTATTGGTGATTTAGCAAGCCAAGGTGTTCATCAGATTACTGTAGTGCCTGTCTTTTTTGGCCAAGGTGGCCATCTTCGAAATGACTTTCCGATACTGCTAGAAGAGTGTCGTACTCAATACCCACAAATTCAATTAAGCACAACGCTGGCTGTTGGCGAGAATGATGCTGTCTTGCAAGCCATTGTCGATTTCGCTGCTAAGGCTCTCTGAGTTTTCTCTTAAGGCCTCGCCAATCATGATCAGCGCTGGTGAGCTGCTATCAAACCAGTCATCTGCTTTACCTTGAGCTAACCCACCAAGATTACTCGACCAGTGACGCTCTTTAGGGGTACTAACAGCCTCCAGAATATGGACGGGGGTATCTGCAGTGTGATTAACTCCGGATTCAATTAGCTGCTTTGCAATACGCGCAGCATCTTTGCGACCCATGTAATACACCAAGGTATCCGCTGAGGGATTTTGCATCGGTCCAGTAGTAGATGTGACAGCAGACCCAATAGCCTCCAAATCACCATGGGTATTCTCAGTACCCTGAGCTAAAGTCACAAAGGCCACACTGCGACTCACTCCGCGTAAGGTAAGTGATTGTTGGAGGCTTGCTGCGCCAGCTAGAGCAGCAGTAATGCCGGGAACCACTTCAACTGCAATGCCCGCCTCTTTAAGGGCAGTGATTTCTTCATCAGCCCTACCAAAGAGCATCGGGTCACCACCCTTCAGACGGACAACTGTTTGGTATTTTTGTGCAGCATCGACTAAGCGTTTATTAATAAAGTGCTGAGCAGAAGATAATTTGCCACAACGCTTGCCAACTGCCACTTGAACAGCTTGCGGACAAAGATCGAGCATTTCAGGGCCAACTAAAGCATCATAAAAAACAATATCAGCCTGTGCTAATAGTTTTGCACCACGCACAGTAATGAGATCAGCTGCACCAGGACCAGCACCAACTAAATAGACTTTGCCAAGAGGTGAATGGGTATTCATAAGAGGTGCTTAGGCGCTCTGCAAAGTTTGGACAGTGCGCTTATCACGCCAGCTGTTTTGAGTTGTCACGCTAAATAAATCAAACTGCTTTAAGGCAACATCCATATTTTGATCAGGGCGCAATGCAAAGCTATCAAAGCCAACGCGGGCACCTTGTAGGAGTTGATCAATCAGCACATCACCAATCGCGCGGATCTCACCAGTCCATTGAAAGCGATCACGCAAGAGGGCTGCAGTACTAAAGCTTCTACCATCTCTGAAGATAGGGAAGTGCGCTACTACCAAAGGCCATACTTGCTTGCCAGCTTCGATCACCTCTGCATGCTTGAGAATGTCATCATCCGCCGCAAACCAAACACCGATTTGGCTATTTTTTGCTTTAGCTCGGATGTCAGACTCATGGTGATGTGAATCCAGTTGACTCAGCCACCAGGCAAATGGCACCAGTACTTTCTGTTTGCTGTGTTCCAGGTCGGGCAGCGTCAAATCACCACCTTCATCTTTGTTTGCATTCTGATCACCACCCCAAATCAACCACTCATTAGTAGCTAAACTGGGTTTGCCACCTTTAGGAAAATGCAAAATCTGATCATGCGCTGCAATGATATTTGTTATCAAGCTCATGCTACATCTCCTACTGTTTCAGCCTTCTCTTTCTTCTTGGCATTTATGTAGGCAGCCTCTTTAAATGGTGCTACCCCAAGACGACGATAAGCCTCAATGAAGGATTCATCTTCATTGCGCTGCTTTACATAGGTGTTGATGATATTGCTCATGACATCGGGGATTTCATCAGCGTAGAAAGAGGGGCCGATTACTTTGCCGATCGCAGCCTCATTGCCTTGCTCTCCACCAAGAGTGATTTGATACCACTCTTCACCGTCTTTATCGACACCTAAAACACCGATATTGCCCACGTGGTGATGGCCACAAGAGTTAATACATCCTGAAATGTTTAAGCTGATATCACCTAGATCAAATAGGTAGTCCAGATCATCAAAGCGCTCCTGAATCGCCTTGGCAATGGGCAGTGATTTGGCGTTAGCTAAAGAGCAGAAGTCACCACCAGGGCAGGCAATGATGTCAGTGAGTAGGCCAATATTAGGTAATGCTACTTTTTGTCTTTTCGCTTCTTGCCAAAGCTTGTAGAGCTTAGATTGCTCTACATCAGCTAGCACTAGGTTTTGTTCATGGGTTGCCCGCAATTCACCAAAGCTATATTGATCTGCAAGATCTGCAATAGCCAACATCTGCGCAGTAGTGGCATCACCAGGCGCTACTGTGCCATGAGGCTTGAGTGAGAGAATGACGCTGGCATAGCCCGGCACTTGATGGGCTTTGACGTTGCGCTCCAGCCATCTTGCAAATGCCGCTCTTTCTGCTTCATTTGCCGTATTAATGACTTGCTCGTCAGAGAGCTTGGGCAAAGTCTGATAATTGGGCTTAGTAAAGTGTTTGGCAACACGATCCCACTCTGCTTGAGTGAAGTTGTCATCACCTGCTTTGTTGTGGAGCCATTCGCCTTCAATCTGGCGCGCAAACTCTGCTGGTCCCAGGGCCTTGACAAAGATCTTGATGCGGGCCTTATACAGATTGTCTCTGCGGCCAAAGCGGTTATATACCCGTAAGAGGGCAGTGAGGTAACTGGGTAGTAACTGCCATGGCAAGTTAGTTTTAATAAGTGAGCCCAAGATTGGGGTACGACCCATGCCGCCACCAGCGTAGATATCTGCAGTCAACTCACCATTGCTCTTTTTAAGCTCAATACCCACATCGTGGCAAAGCAAAATCGTGCGATCTTCTTTAGCACCATTGATTGCAAACTTAAATTTACGAGGCAAGTGAGCAAACTCCGGATGGAGCGTTGACCATTGACGTAGCAGCTCACAAACGGGGCGTGGATCTACATATTCATCAGCGGCCACCCCTGCAAATGCATCACTTGTAATATTGCGGATGCAATTGCCGGATGTTTGAATAGCATGCATTTCGACTTTGGCTAGTTCAGCCAAAATATCGGGTGTACCTTCTAAGGTAACCCAGTTGAACTGAATGTTTTGTCGGGTAGTGAAGTGCCCATAGCCACGATCATATTTGTCAGCAATGAACGCCAGGGTGCGCAATTGTTTGGAGTTAAATAGACCATATGGAATGGCAATACGTAGCATGTAGGCATGGCGCTGGTAATAAAGACCGTTCTGCAATCTCAGTGGACGAAACTCTTCCTCAGCTAAGCTGCCATTCAGGCGCCTAGCAACCTGGTCTCTAAATTGGGCAACCCGTTGATCTACCAGGGTTTGGTCAATATGGTCATATCTATACATAGGAGACGATTGTCTAGGGCTTTTGATATTGCTACAAATACTTAAAAGTCGTTTCCATATAGCGATTTAGATATATAACGGGGTATTGATTCGCCTGCCTAAACCCCCTTCTTTGGAAAAGTAACAAAAGTTCCGTTTGACAGAATCTGTTATGCAGAATATTATGGGTGATGATCCACTCTTTCTCATGTAAAGCGACTGAAGCCCTATTTCATAGCAAAGCCATCAGTCAGATTTAGAAGTATTGAGAGGCTGGCTCGAAGAAAGTTATTACAAATTCATGCTGCGACTGTTTTATTAGATCTGCGTATCCCGCCCGGAAACATGTTGGAGTCTTTACATCGAAATCGGAAGGGCCAGCACAGTATTCGAATTAATAACCAGTGGCGCATTTGTTTTATTTGGAAAGAAGATGGCGCATACAGTGTAGAGATTGTGGATTATCACTAAGGCATATGACGATGACAAAATTACTCGATGAAATTCACCCAGGAGAAATTCTGCTAGAGGACTTTATGAAGCCTATGGGCATCACTGCGCGTCAATTAGCTGCCGACATAGATGTCTCTCCAAGTCGCATTAGTGAGATTGTTCATGGAACTCGACCAATTACTGCTGATACAGCCTTACGACTAGGATTATTTTTCTCTATGGAGCCCCGCTTTTGGCTCAACCTTCAGTCAGAATACGATATGAGAATAGCAAAGAGAACGCTACAAAAGGAAATAGAGCCTAGGATACGTGTGTTCCAGATGGCTACTTAATCAAAAGCAAGAAAGACTTAAAACCGAAATTCCCGATAGTGCCTATAGAGGTTGGCAATCGATGCAAAGCCCAGAATGACGATCAAGATTGAAAAGACGTAATCAATCGTTAGGTAAGTAAAGATGCCCATTTGAATGAGGATTGCAATGCCGACAAAGGCGGCAATCGACCCCAAAGCTACAAGCTTAAAGTTCGGAATAAAAGCACCCAAAGTAATGGCGATAAAGACAATATATAAGTCTGAGACGAGTTGATCTGCTGTAACGAATACCGTGTTGGTAAATTCAGGGTGGGTAAATTTTCCAATAACGGCTAATGCCAGGATGCCAGCCAAAATAGCAAAGTTCAACTTTGCTTTAATAATCATTTCTTTGAGCTGATTATTCATGATGAATAACTCTTTTAAGAGCCGCTACCATTAAATACTAAGGTCATCCCAAGCCACAGCAGGATAAAGGCAACCAATATGGTGAGGCCAATTTTCTTGAGAAAATATTCTAGGGTATCCATATAGGCTTCATCGTTACGACCAAACCAGCGATCAAAACGTTTCCAAACCAGGCGTCCCACTACTAGCGGCAGGAGCATGGCAACAATGCCAAAAATAATGGTGAGGGTGTTATCCATCAGTTGATTTCTTTCTTACTAAATACTGTTTGTACTGTTTGGTTAGCGCTTGTTTATGAATTCGGTGCTGCAAAGTCATACAGGATACAGGGGTTGTCGACCAGGATCGATTTTCTAAGATTTTCATCGACAACCCAGGATCCCAATAGATCACATAGATCGGCATCATGGGGCATTTGCTTCTTGACCATGACATGGGGCCAATCGGTTCCCCAAACGAGCCTACTGGGGTTTGCCTTGATCACAGCGTCATTCAATGGGCGCATATCTACGTAGGGAAGATCACCATCGCAAATCCGATAAGGCCCCGTCATTTTGACCCAAGCATGGTTGCTTTTGAGAAGCTCTAAAAGCCCTAAGAAACCCTCATCTTTAACACCATGTTTTGCATGGGAGTAACCAAAATGCCCAAAGACTAAATCTACCGGAAAGTTTTCAAACACTTTAGCGAGATCGGGATATTCATTCACATGCATCAGTAACTCTAGATGCCAGCCAAAAGGTTTGATGCGGTTGGCCAAATCTTTTAAATTTTTAATGGGTAGCCCAGCAGATTTATCGGCAACATCAACAATATTGCAGCGAATGCCACGGACGCCAGCACTGTGCAGTTCTTCTAAGTAGGCATCAGTGATTTCTTGAGGATTGCTCGGAATCACTGCAACCCCGCGCAATTGCTCAGGATGGCTATTGAGTGCAGCAAGCATCGCGCGATTGTCTGTGCCGTACACACTGGGTTGTACTAGCACTGCGCGATCTACCCCCAGCATCTTGAGTAAGTTTTGGTAACTTTCTAGTGTGGCATCAGGCGGTGTATAGATGCGCTCTTGCGCATACGGATATTGGCCAGCTGGCCCACAAACGTGGGCATGACAGTCCACCGCCCCGGATGGAAATACGATTTTGGGAGATCGTATTTCGTAATCAGGGGCTTGGCACAGTGGTGCAAAAATAGCTTGATTCAAAATGAGCTCTACTACTTTATTGCGGTTCGATATTCGCTTCTTTGGCAATCTTTTGATACTTGGCCATTTCTTCACGAACAAACTTAGCAAATTCAGTAGGGCTCATTGGAGTTGCTTTGATGCCTTTGGTTTCATAAGCAGTTTTGACTTCGGGATCTTGCATCGATTGATTAATATCAGTATTGATCTTTTTCACTACCGCAGCTGGAGTGCCTGCGGGAGCCCACACACCAAACCAAAGACCGATTTCAAAAGCAGGGTAGCCTTGCTCAGCAATGCTAGCAATCTCTGGAACTGCGGCATTACGAGTTTTGCTCGTCACGCCTAATGCTCGCACTTTGCCGCCCTTAAGTTGACCAATCGCAGTATCGAGTGGCGCCATATAAAAAGCAGTGCGACCAGACATGGTGTCAGCAATGGCTTCTGGGGATCCTTTGTATGGCACATGAATCAGCTTGATACCCATCACTTGATTAAAGTACTCAGCAGCTAAATGGGTAGAGCTACCAACCCCAGCAGAAGCGAAGGTAATTTCTCCTGGTTTGGATTTAGCGGCAATCACCAAATCTCGAATACTTTGATAAGGGCCATCTGCTGCGGTAATCATCACGTAAGGAGTTTGCCCAAGAATGGCGACATCAACCAAGCTCTTGAGTGGGTCATAAGGTAGCTTCTTATAAATCGCTGGATTGGCTGCATACGATGCGGATTGCACCAGTAAGGTATAGCCATCGGGCTCCGAGTTCACGACCACACCAGTGCCAATTAATCCGCCCGCACCAGGGCGATT
Organism: Polynucleobacter sp. MWH-Berg-3C6; assembly: GCF_018881855.1. Classification (GTDB taxonomy): domain Bacteria; phylum Pseudomonadota; class Gammaproteobacteria; order Burkholderiales; family Burkholderiaceae; genus Polynucleobacter. The sequence continues at coordinate 199,767 of NZ_JACVPN010000001.1, forward strand.
TTCAATAATGACCGATTGCTTCCAGGTTTCAGAAAGACTTTTTGCAACTACCCGACCAGCGATATCCGCGCCAGAGCCGGTAGTTAATGGCACCACCATTTTGACGGTGCGGTTAGGATAGTTTTGCGCATGGCTTTGCTGGTTAAGACTTGCTAGCGTAAGAAAGCTCAAGGCCAAGAAGGCTTTTCCAAGCTTGAGGGCGCCCTGACCCTGATTAGGTAATGTAAACATCATGTCTCCTTGGAGTTTTTATCGTTTTTTATAGTTTCATCGGATAATCTAACATGCTCTAGTCAATAGATAAATAGAAGCTAGTAGAAATAGAGAAGGTGGAGACAAATGACACAAATGCATGATGCCCAGACCGTCAAGGTAAATGGGGTAGATATCGCCTACCGATTTGATGGCCCCAAAGATGGCCGCGTTTTATTGGTAGCAAATAGTTTGATGGCCAATGGCAGTATGTGGGATTGGAATGTGCCGGCATTGGCTGATCGCTATCGCGTACTGCGCTATGACAAAAGAGGGCATGGACAATCGGCAGTCAGCCCCGGTCCATACACGATTGCTCAATTAGCAGATGATGCGGTGGGATTATTAGATGCACTCGGAATTGCAAAAGCCCACTTTATGGGTTTATCTATTGGCGGCATGATTGGTCAGCAATTAGGCGCTCGTTATCCAGAGCGTATTTACTCCCTATCACTTTGTAACACCGCCTCTGAAATGCCACCACGCAGTTTGTGGGAAGAGCGTTTTGAGATTGCACGTACACAAGGTATTGCTGGCTTGGTTGATGGCACGATCAAGCGTTGGTTTACTGCACCATTCATCGAGCGTGCTCCAGGTGATATTGAAAAAGTACGTCAAATGATTTTGGCTACTAATGTGGATGGCTATATGGGTTGCGGCAGTGCCGTGCGCGATATGGCGCAAAGCACGATGCTTCTCAAGATTAAAACACCTACTTTGGTTCTCTCAGGCAGGCATGATCCAGCCTGTACAGTAGATCAGGGCACTGTTTTGCATCGCCTCATTGATGGCTCTAAGATGGTGGTGCTGGAAGATGCAGCGCACTTATCTAATATTGAGCAGCCTGCCGCATTTAATCGCACAGTACGAGAATTCATGGACTCTGTAGATCAGACTTTGTAAGACCCAATATTTATTCAGAAATTTAATCGCATTAACTTTAGAAAGCACCCATGACCGAACTATCTAGCACTCAAATACAAGAGATCCGCACACAAGTATTGGGCGCAGCCGCAAAGGTGCCTGGTGCGCTCATTGGTCTGGGAATCTTGTTTGTCGTACTGGGGATGATTGGCGTTGCTGGACAAACACTCTTCTCATTTGTATCCATTAATGTGTTGGGCATCTTTTTGTTTGCTGGCGGTGTTTTACAAGCATTGCATGCAATGAAGTCCAAAGGCTGGAAGAGTGTGGGCGTACAAATGCTCCTGGCTATTTTGTATATAGCCGCTGCAATCTTTACCTGGGCATTTCCGATTCCTGCATTGGAGGCCATTACCTTATGGATGGCAGCGATTTTCTTTGCAACCGGTGTACTGCGTTTAATTGCTGCATTTCAACATCGCCATTTCAATGAATGGATTTGGTTGGCACTTTCTGCTGCGCTGTCGATCTTGATGGGTGTACTTATTATGAATAGCTATCCAGCATCAAGCTTATGGCTACCAGGTCTGCTCATCGCTATTGAATTAATATTGCAAGGCTGGTCCCTACTATTCCTGGGCTTGGCAGCGAAGTCGGTAGCAAAGTCATTTACTAAGTAATTTCACAAGTTATCAAGAGTAGCCATCATGGCAATGAAAAAAACGGATCTGTATAAGAACCTAGCCTTAACTACTGCTCAGCGTATGAAAAATGCTGCCAAGACTCCTAAACTTGGGGCTGCTGAAGCAAAAGCGAAAACTAAAAAAGAGCTAGCAGAGGCAAACCCGATGCTAGCTTCTTTAATGGGCAAGAAAAAAGCAAAGTAATTCTCTTGAAGCAATCCTCACCATTTCTTCTGATTGATTTCTTAAGGGTCTTTGCAGCCCTTTTAATTATTCTTCATCATTTATCAAGCTATGGACAAATAGCGCAAGACGCACTTACTGTATTGCCGGGACTGATGAATTGGCTGTTTGAGTATGGTCGTTATGCTGTGCAAATTTTCTTGGTGATGGCGGGCTACTTGGCTGCCCAGTCATTAACTCGCTATGCTAACGTCAAATTTAGCGCTCAAGGCTTGCTCAAGGTCATCCTCAATCGCTATCTACGTCTCTTTACTCCTTATGCTGCGGCATTAATCTTGACGATGGCTTGTGCTTACATCGCTCGTTTTTGGGTGAATGATGAATTCGTGGGCGAATCAGAAACGCTCTCACAATTTTTAGCCCATCTCTTTTTTATTCAGGGGATCTTGGGTTTGGATTCTATCTCGGCAGGCGCTTGGTATATCGCAATTGATTGGCAGCTGTATTCAGTCTTAGCTATTTTGCTGATTTCTTTTCCAAGATATCAAGCGGTCATTTGGGTTATTAGTGTGCTAGCAGTGAGTTCACTTTTATTTTTCAATCGCTCAGGAATTTATGAGGCTTACTTCATTTACTTTATCGGCTCTTATGGCTTGGGAGTCTTGGTTTATCTGGCTAAGTCCTTTGAGAACCAGGGCGTCAATCGCTTAGCTAAGATTGCGTTATTGCTGATCGGGTTGATCATTGCTATTTCTTCGTTCCAGCAAATTTGGCTCAGAAACTTCTTGGCGTGGTTTGTTGCGATGGCATTGCTATTTTGGGGAAATCAATCCTATCAATCTATGGGCGAGGGCAAAAGCGCTTTCTTGAGGGCGGTCACCTGGGGTAGCCAGCGCTCCTACTGTGCATTTCTGATTCACTTTGCATTTATCTTGCTCGCCAACACCCTATATATAGCGACAGGAATGTATGCCCATGAAAGTGGAGCACTAGCAATTGCATTCATGTTGGGGGTAGTGGGGTGCAGCACGATTGCCGCTAATTATTTATATCGCGCCGTTGAAGTTCCAGCACTGCGCCTGAAGATCTAATTCTAGACTTACGTTATCTAGAGTCCCATGTCCTTTAAAACACGGAAGATCTCGCGATAAGCCTTAGGCGGCTTGTTTTGCTCTTTTTCTCTACGGGCATTTCGAATAAGTGTGCGCATATTCTGAATATCCATATCAGGATACTGCTCAATCATTTTGGTGAAAGCGTCATCGTTAGCAATGAGTCTATCGCGATAGCTTTCTAAAAAATGCAGCTTGGCAGTCTCTGCCTTGCTCACTCCTTGAATGGCATCTAAACGTTTTTGAATGGCATCTAACTCTTCTTCATCCAAAAAACGCATGAGCTTGCCAAGATACTGTTTGTGGCGACGAATCGCTTCAAAACTCTTGATCTTGTTGGTTTCTGCAATCGCTACTTTGATGGCTTCATCTAAGGGGATGGTTTTGAGGGCATCGCTACTTAAGGCCGCCAAGACTTCCGCCAATTTCTGGCGTTCCGTCATTTGGCGCTTTAGCTCAGACTTGCTAGGGCCTTCATCAGCCTCAACAACTTTGGGTGTGCGATTCTTCTCATTAATATGCATATGACTATTTTAGACGGGTATTGGAGTTTGGCTATTCTTTGTTGATTTTCTGCTTCAGTAGTTTCAGATCGGCACTAGAAAATAATTGGCTTCTTCCAATAATCGATGTGGGTTTTAATCTACCCGCCTGAACATATCTGCGTAAGGTTGGAAGTGAGACCTCTAAAAATTCTGCAGCCTCTTCTGCTGAAAAGGTCGCATTTCTTAGATGCCCAAACACTTGTTCATGCGTATATTCAGTTTCCTGGAAGGCATTTATCGCAATTAAAGAAAAAAACTTAACACGTTCTTTTGACGGCATCCTTTGAACGTGAGCAAATAAATCTTCTGCACTCATGTATTGAGTCATATATAGACCTCACTTTCTGTATTGAAGTGGCTTGAACTTATCATTTGAATCGCATAGATTTTTTTAATTGTGTATAAAAATTTTCATGAGGTCCGATTTTGGAAAATTCTATCCAAGTTATTTCGGTAGCACCTTCAAAGTGATCATATTGATAAGCCATCAAATATTCCTGTGTATTAAAGCGAAATTTATAAACAAATACTCCCTGGAGATCCCCATGCTTTTGTTGGCCTATCCTGGGGTTATTGCAAACTTCAGTAACTCTGATTTCAATTGCTAACTGCAAAGGCTTAGAGGCTTTTTTTACATATTGGGCAAAAGCTTTTTTAAAGGTAGTTCTCATGATCTAATATTAGATCAAAATTGATTCTATAACAAATCAACAAAAGTGACAAGAAATACTCGATTTTTTGTATTGGTAAATAATAGGCAGCAAAGCATATGACTCAAGCAAATACCTACGACTACATCATTATTGGGGCAGGCAGCGCTGGCTGTATGTTGGCCAAGCGTTTGACTGAAAACCCCCAAAAGAAGGTTTTACTGATTGAGGCGGGTAAGAGTGATAACTACATTTGGATTCATATTCCGGTGGGTTATCTGTACTGCATTGATAACCCGAGGGCGGATTGGCGTTTTAAGACCGCCTCTGAAACAGGTCTTAATGGCCGCTCATTAATTTATCCCCGCGGCAGAGTTCTGGGCGGCTGCTCTTCGATTAACGGCATGATTTATATGCGTGGCCAAGTTGGTGATTATGACTCTTGGGTAGAGGCTACTGGTGACGATGCATGGTCTTGGCAAAACGCACTAGGCCGCTACAAAAAGTTTGAGGATTATCACAGCGCTGCTAATGAGTGGCATGGCAAAGGTGGTGAATGGACAGTATCCAAGCAACGCTTACGCTGGCCCATTATGGATAAATTCAGAGAGGCTGCTGTAGAAGCTGGCATCCCTGCATCGGATGACTTTAATCGCGGTGATAACTTTGGAGTGGGCTACTTTGATGTTAGTCAGCGCGCTGGTTTACGATTAAATACTGCTAAAGCTTTTTTAAAAGATGCGGCCAAGCGTAGTAATCTCACGGTGATCACTGAAGCAATGGTCACTAAGCTCAAAATTGATCCCGCCACCAAGAATTGCTATGGCGTGGAGTATCGCAAGGATGGCGTTCTCAGTGAGGCTTTGTGTGCAATTGAGCGGGGTGGTGAAGTGTTGCTCAGCGCAGGTTCTATTGGTAGCGTACAAATACTGGAGCGCTCTGGAGTTGGAGCTGCTGCACATCTTGCTGCATTAGGCATTCCGGTAATAGCGGATTTGCCAGGGGTTGGTGAGAATCTACAAGATCATCTGCAACTGCGCATGATCTACAAAGTCGATGGAATTAAGACACTCAATACCAAAGCCAACTCTTGGTTTGGCAAGATGATGATTGGTTTGGAATATCTCTTCAAACGCTCTGGGCCGATGTCGATGGCACCTTCCCAGTTGGGTGCTTTTGCCTATAGCTCACCATTGCAAAAGAGTGCCAATGTTGAATATCACGTACAACCGCTCTCATTAGAAAAATTTGGTGAAGACCTCCACTCATTTAATGCTTTCACGGCTAGCGTTTGCAATCTACGACCCACATCCCGCGGCAGTGTGCATATTCATTCTGTCGATCCTGAGGCGCCACCAGTCATTTCCCCAAATTATTTATCCACTGAGGAAGATCGCAGAATTGCGGTGGAGTCTTTGCGTTTAACGCGCAAGATTGTGCAAAGTCCAGCACTCCAGCCCTACTCACCAGAAGAATACAAGCCCGGCGTACAGTACCAAACTGAAGCAGAGCTGGTTAAAGCTGCAGGTGATATCGGCACTACTATTTTTCATCCGGTTGGCACATGCAAAATGGGTCGTGCAGATGATCCGATGGCAGTACTAGATTCTCAATTGCGAGTGAGAGGTATTCATCATCTGCGCGTGGTTGATGCTTCTGCTATGCCCACAATCACTTCGGGTAATACCGCCGCTCCAACGATGATGATTGCAGAGCGTGTTGCGGAGTTACTCGCTGGTGAATAGTCATAAAAGCAATCAACTTCCCTTAAGCCATCTTCTTCTCGCTTTAGCAATTGTGGCTGTGTGGGGTACCAACTTTGTAGTGATCAAGCTCTCCTTGGATGCTTTTCCACCATTCTTGTTTGCAGCACTACGTTATACCTTTGCGTTTTTACCCTTAGTATTTTTTATACCCAAGCCCAAGGTCTCATGGACCAATATGTGCGCATATGGTGTTGCTATTGGGGTTGGACAATTCGGCATCTTGTTTTTTGCAATTGATGGGCGGATTTCTCCAGGCTTAGCCTCCTTGGTGGTGCAGACACAGGTATTTTTCACCATTGGTTTTGCCATGTTCTTTGCAAAAGAGCGTTTGAAACTTTATCAAGCAGTTGCTGTCTCAGTATCGATGACTGGCCTTGGAGTTATTGCGCTCCATACCGATGCAAGTACTACTTTTTTAGGAATCGCTTTGGTAGTCATCGCCGGGCTTTCGTGGGGGATTGGTAATACAGTGAGTCGGCGCGCTGGCTCTATCAATATGCTCTCTTATGTAGTTTGGGCAAGCGGATTTTCATTGCCGCCACTCTTTTTAATCTCTTGGATTTTTGAAGGTGGCTGGCAGCAGATGAGTTCTTCAATCGGTTCTGCACCGATGAGTGCATGGGCTGGTGTGTTTTGGCAATCATGGGGCAACACCGTCTTTGGATACGCTGCTTGGGCCTGGCTGCTCTCAAGACATCCTGCCGCAGTAGTAGCGCCGGCTCCACTATTGGTGCCTATCTTTGGAATGGGTGCTTCGGCTTATTTCTTGAGCGAGCCATTACCTTTATGGAAACTGTTGGCTGCTGGCTTGGTGATTGCTGGACTTATCGTCAACTTATTTTGGCCAAACCTAGAAAAGTTCTTCAGAAAGCTAAGCCGATAAAAGTTTAATGGCTTCCCGAATGAGGAGGGCGCGATATCCCATATAGATCGCTACTAAAGTAAAGCCAAATAAGAATAGCTTGGGAATCAGCGCACCTTCTGCAACTAACTCGCTATTCAGCAATCCAAGAGCAACTGCAGCAAAGAATACGGCGCCCAGACCCAGCATGATCCAGTTTTCATAACCACTGACTTGCTGAGTAGTATTTTGGTAAGCAAGTACCTGAAAAGTATCGCCTTTAGGGTAGCCCGATACTGTTAATGTGTCACCATCAGCAATCTTCATAGGGGTGGAGAATTTTGCTTCAATTGCCTTATCGCCTAAATTGAATTTGGATATATAGAAGCGCGTGTAATAAATGGATGAATGATCATGCGTTGGCTTTTCTGGATTGACGTATTCCAGTAACTCATGATTCAGATTGCCGACCGTGCCTGAGATGGCATGCAGTGATGTCGATAAGAATGTACTTGGCTTGCTAACAGTCATCAGTAAAACTCCTAAAAGGCTCAAGCTCAGTATAAAGAGCAAGGAATAGAGAGGCTTTTTCATGGCTCAGTAGTAGCTGCTGAGACCTTTAACCATGAGGCTAATGGCCACCGTAAAAGTGAGAACTGCAAAAATTTGCTGTAAGCGTGGGCCACTCATTTTTTTACCAAATGCCCCTCCAATCAAAAGCCCCGTGAGAGCCCCCAAAGAGAATGGCGCTGCCAGGAGTAAATCTAGATTTCCTGCAGCAGCAGAAAATACAGCACCACCCGCTGAAACAATCGCAAGTACGCCTAAAGAAGTTGCCACTATTGATTGAACTGGTAAATCGGTATAGCGCTTTAGTGCAGGAACAATCACAAAGCCACCCCCAACCCCGAGAAGCCCCGACAGAAAGCCTGCTATTCCACCTGAAAACATGAGCGCTCTTGCGCAAGGAATATTCCAAGCCAATTTACCAATCGATGGGTCCAATAAACAGGGTGGAGGTTTGCTAGCGCTATCGGTTATGCCTAAAATTTCTCGTCTGGCTTGTCTGTAGAGATTGGTGGATGAGTAAAAGAGTGTGCAACTAAATAAAATTAATAGTGGCCCATTGGGTACGCGCTGTGCCAACCAAAGACCTACTGGTGAAAGCAGCAATCCAAAGACCGCCATAAATCCAGCAGCTTTATATCTCAATATTTTGTTTTTCAGTCCTAATAGTGCGCCAACGCCAGCAGCAAGTGCTATGGCAGATAAAGCGACCGGCGCAGCTTCTGCTACCGATAAGTGCAGAGCAAAAACCAGCAATGGGACAGACAAAATTCCGCCGCCAGCGCCAGTAAGCCCCATGAGGAGGCCTACGAGCACGCCTAGGGCCGGGCTGATCAATATTGAGTAATCCATTGCAATTTATTTTATATTAAGATAGTATATAAATATATATATTAATTAGCTAGAGCAATCATGGAAAAACCATTGTGAACCTAAAAGTAAACGCTGACATTAAATCCTTTTTTGATCCAGAAACCTGGACTTTCACCTATGTAGTGTATGCGGGTGAGGGCAGTGCTTGTGTAGTGATTGACTCCGTTCTGAACTATGACCCCAAGTCAGGTCGAGCCACCACCAAATCTGTAGATATGGTGGTGCAATTTATTGCTGAGAAAAAGTTGCAGCTAGCTTGGATATTAGAAACCCACGCACATGCAGACCATCTCACTGCGGCCCCGTATTTACAAAACAAGCTTGGCGGCAAGATTGTGATTGGTGATCACATTACCAATGTACAGAATGTTTTCAAGGGCATCTTCAACTTAGACGAGCACTTTGCAGTTGATGGTTCGCAATTTGATCGCTTGCTGAGAGATGGTGAATCGCTGGCTTTTGGCGAACTCTCTTTAAGGTCAATATACGTTCCGGGCCACACCCCGGCTTGTATGGCTTATGAGATTGGGGGCGCCTTATTTGTGGGTGATACCTTGTTTATGCCGGATGTTGGCACGGCGCGATGTGATTTCCCGGGTGGAGATGCGAGGGCTTTATATCAATCGATTCAGAAAATCTTGAGCTATCCCAATGAAACCAAGCTGTATATGTGCCACGATTACCCGCCAACCAATCGACCGGCGGCCCATCTGACCACTGTGGGGCAAGAAAAGCAAAATAATATTCATGTGCATGATGGCATCACTGAAGATGCATTTGTACAAATGCGTAGTAAGCGCGATGCTACTTTAGAAGTGCCTCATCTCATCCTGCCATCGATCCAAGTCAATATACGGGCAGGCCACTTTCCTGAGCCTGAGGCGAATGGCAAGTCCTATCTCAAAATCCCACTGAATACTCTCTAATATGAATATCCCCATTTCAAAAGCGGAACTCAAAAAAATGCAAGCATCTGCAGAAGATGCTTGCAAGCTCATGAAAGTCCTTTCAAATCGTGATCGCATGATGCTCTTATGTGAGATTGGCCAAGGTGAAAAATGTGTTGGTGAACTAGAGGCTGCTCTAGATATTCATCAGCCAACGCTTTCACAACAGTTAACCGTTTTACGAAAAGAAAAACTAGTGAAGACTCGTAGAGATGGCAAACAAATCTACTACTCACTGGCTAGCCAGGTAGCAATAGCAGTCATGGGATTGCTATATAAGCACTATTGTAAGAAGTAGAACGTTTTATCAAAAGAAGAGGCTAACTATGAAATGCAACGTCGGTGGTATTGATCGTATTTTAAGAATCGCAGTTGGTGCATTGTTGGTGGCACTTGCGGCGAGTAATGTTATTGGATTGTGGGGATGGTTGGGCGTGATTCCTTTAGCAACAGGATTATTTCGTTTTTGCCCGGCCTATACTTTGCTTAGTGTGAATTCTTGCGGAGTATCTTCCGATAAGAGTTCTGGCTCCAAGTAAAAGTAATCAGCGCCTTGCAACAAAGGGATACATTCTAAAAATATCTCTTTGTTTTTCTTTCTTGTAAGTACTTAGGAGTTCCAAATGAACATGACCCATTACATGCAATTGTTGGCTGACAATCAGCCTTGGAATTTAATGCTATTTATGGCGATACCCATTGTGCTTGCAGAAACTTTGGCGATCACTGAGCTCTATATTTTGTTTACAAGAAGATTCCACGGCTTTATTTGGGGTCTCAATCGTTTTTCTGGCGCAGCTGTTGGCCTTTACTTTATTGGAGTCATTATTTATTTAATGACCACGGCAGTTGTTCCAATTACGCAAGCCGGTCAATGGAGAACTGTGATTGATGTGATAGCGGTTGGATCCTATCTGATTGGTGGCTTACCTTTGATTTGGATTGCATTGCAAGAGTTTGGCCTGGTTAATAAAAGCCTAAATCAAGAGGGTAAGCTCAAGATCCATGCAATCTGTGTCGCATTATTTTTAGTATTTGGTCACGTAGCAATGATTAGCGGTATGTTGGATCCTGGTTTGCTGGGCTATCAAGGTACTGCGCACGCCGTTGATGGTGCAATGCCTGCTGCTCACGGACACTAGTAGACCGTAGTAGCTTTGCTATGAAGGTAGGTAATAGGCTGATTCTCATAAGGCTATGCAATAAAAAAATAGCAAAGAACAGCAGCCCTAAGATCCAGTGGGTACTAATAACCTCGTCTCGCATTTCAGCGGGCCCGTAATACAGCAAGGCCCCAGTAAGTAGTAGCGCCACTAAGAAGCCCAGCTGGCTAAGTCCACTCAACCATTTTTGTTTGGATTTAAGCCCAGCCTTTAAGTGAAAAGGCAGCACTGATCCCAAGGCGAGAGTTGCAATCATCGCAAAGACCCCATGTAAAGCCAGTATGTTGTGATTTCCTAAAGCCGCTCTTTGAATTTGAAACTCATGGCCAAGTAAATATAGGGTGCCGCTAATAGAGCAGGCAAGCATGCCGCCAATCACAAACGATCTTTGCCAGCTAGGCATTTTTCCCAAACGACTCATGCGGCAATCCTGATGGCCTTTGCTGAGAAGTGATCAAAGCAAGCATGATCATGGGTCCCCGAGAGTGCAAGGACCTTAGTAAGGGCATCTGCATAAACACATTTACTGGCCAATACAGAACAAGAGCCTGAGAAATGGAGATAAGCCTCAGATTCATCTTGCGCAAAGGGATTGATGATGTGACTTTGCTCTTGATCACGATTGGAAAAGTACAAGCCACTTGTAGCGATAGCCCCATTTTGTAAGGCGCCAATGTCGATTAATTGGTTTGGTAGGCTTGGATTTCGAATTTGAATTGATCTTGGCGCTCCAAATACTCGTAGATCACCGCCTGCATTAACGCAGCCAGATTTGATGCCGCTTGCTATCAAACTCTCCACCGCCTTATCAACTGCAAAGCCTTTAGCAATCCCCCCGAGATCCAAACATAAGGGCTTAGAGGCTCTGAGTGTTTGTGGGTCTATCAGGTGAATATCTTCAATGCCGCCTAGCTCATATGGAGATAAATCAATATGGCGAGGTAATAATCCAGCAGAGACTAATCGATGTCCAATGCCGCAATTAAATAAACCATTTGATTGTCGATAAATTTCTTGGGCAATCTGAATAATTTCAGCGGTCCAGGGGTGAACTACTAGTGATACTTGATGGGCCCAGCGATTTATTTGATTGAGTTCACTCAAGGGATCGTAAAAACTCATCAAGTTCTGAACTTGCCCTATCGCAGTAAATGCTTGATTGATTGCCTTATCACTTTCTTGATCGATGGTGATTTCTACAAATGTTCCCAAAAGAGCTTGGCAACGCATTGTCATTTAGCCTTCAAAGCTAAGTCATATAAGACTGCTACTCGCTTGACTCCATCGGTGATATGTTTGCAAGAAAGAGTTGCTCCGCCAATATTCTGGATATCTTGATTCAGCTTGATTGGGTCTTTGGCAGATTTACCTACAAATTGTTTACGCCACTGAGGTTCTGCAACTTCGTAGCCATAAGACTCTACGTATTCCAAAATCTCGATACCTAAAATACTGCCGTTGGGAGCGATCCCCACGGCGTAAGTAATCATTTCATGTTTGCCGACAACTTCATCAATGACTAGCCAGCTACCATCAGATGCTTTCCAGATCCGATCTCCTTGAAAAGGATGGCGAATGCTAGATGCCGCTCGCATTCTTTCTTGGAGGTCATCGGTAATGATGATGGGTGCTTTTGTGAGCTGCTTATTGGGGAACAGAATTTTCTGTACCTGATCTGCTGTGACATAAATCTTTGCATGAGCAATAATGGGCGCGCTTATCATTGCTAAGCCAACTATTGCAAATGGGTTGGGTTTCCAGTTCATTTGATATCTCTATCTTTAGTTCAGTGGAAAACCCACTTTGAGGATGAATTCATTTACGGTGTGGCTATCCCATACCCGGGCGTTAGAACATTCAGCTTCACCGCCGCCCATACAGTTACCGCCCGCCAGTTGATAGCGCCAGGCACCGGTTACCCACCAGTCTTTGGAGGCATAGTGCAAGTTAGGCCCTACAAAGGTGGCACGTTGTACCTGGTTACGCAGATTGAGTTCTGAGTAATCGTTATGAAAGCGCGCCTCTACACCTGCAGACCACTTAGGGGCGAAGCGATAACTAGCCCCCACTAAAAAATCAAGCATTGATTCGGGGACATTGCCATTCTCAATAAATTTCAAGCGTTCATTTGCCACAACAACGTTGCCAGCAAGGATTAAGCGATCATCCATAAAATTGGACTGCAATAAGAGTCGAGCTTCGAGCTCATCTTTATTTTTACCCCAGGTAGGTTCCAAATAGAATCCCACTCCAACAGGGGAGGTCACTGGATTGGTGAGTCGATAAATGGCTTCAAGGGAGACACCCTCAATGCCACCCTTCTTATATGCTGATGCAGGATTATGCGAGGAGGGTACTGCATAGCCGCCAGTGCAGCTTGGCGCATCGCCGCATGCTTCAGGATTGGTGTAGTTCTGATTTGCATTGGTGTAGTAGGAATTGATATAGCCCGCAATTTGTAAATCATTTGTTAAGCCGTACTCCAATTCTGATCGGGCAGTCCATGCCTCATAAGTTCCAGCTGCCTGTTGTTGATTGAGCTGTAGGCGTTGTTCAAACTCCAACTTCCCTTTGGGCTGAAGATCTAGCGTATAGATCCAGCCGAATACTCCTTCGCCGGCATTGGCAAAAGAGAAATGAAGGGCGCTTGCGATGATGAAACTAAAGGCAATCAGTCTTTTGATGGTTATTTTCATGGTCGTATCAGGTCAGTGGTGGATAAAGTCTAAATGAGAATGGTTCTCAATATACCACTAAATGAGAATGATTCTCAAATAAAAAATGACCCATTTCTGATAAATGGCGTTTCTTGTAAGACTTTTCCGTATTGCTTGTAAGATTTCCATTCAATGAATGCAGAAGACCTCGAGAAACTTGTCTTAATGAAAATGCCTTACGGTAAACATGCTGGGCGTGCTCTAGCAGACTTGCCAGGAAATTACTTAGCCTGGTTTGCAAGAGAGGGGTTTCCCAAGGGGGAGTTGGGGCAGTTGCTAGAGCTGATGCATACGCTCGATCACAATGGCTTGCGTGGACTGTTGGCACCCATACAGCGGGCGCATGGTTTAAAAACTAGACCGTAATTACTGTGAGCGAACGATTGCAGTAACTCGGTTTCGTTCGTAAGTCACCATTGCCGAATCTGGCGGGCTGCTGTGAAGCAGGCTAGGAGTAATAGATGTTTGCGCTCCAATTTGAGCGGCAATTTTTTTAGCCAGATCACTATTGCGGTCGTATTGAATTTCAATACTCGCTACACGACCTTCTTTAATACTCTTGATAAGTTGATCTACCTTGATGGATGAGTACTCATCAAAGAAGATCGGATACCAGCCGCCCACCATCGCCTTAGCTGGCCTGGGCTCTGTGGTAGTGACTATAGTTGCAGCTGCGCCTGTATTCATGAGTGGTAGCTGAAAATCAATCCCTGTTTTCTGAATCAAATCCTGATAGGAGATCGGTGGAGTCATGGCGGCCTCATTGGTATTCTCAATCCAATAAGCCCATGCCAAATTTTTGCTTGGGTCGTAAACCAGTTTGTATAGATGGCTTGGAATGGTGACACGACCACTGCCGATACTTCCGCTATTACCAGTTGAGCCGGTAAAGACATAAACATCGCCCGTTGCTCTTTTAACGTAAAGCCGGGTCGGCTCTTCCACATTCTTAGCCCAAATGCCCTGATTATTTTGTCTTGCTTGGGGCATCATGTTTGCCAATGAGAATGACTGAGCCATTGATCTTTCATTCGTCATATCTCCAGCCGGGGCATTATGGCCGCGGTCATAACCGCTCCCGCGGTAGTCGGAAAGGAGTGAGCGCTCGGCCAACGGCAATCTCGCTTCTTCATAAAATTGGTTGCTTCTTTTGGGGTGAGGAGCCAATAACTGATCTCTACTTAACTTCTCTACTGTGTAGATAGGCTTTTTGTCTGAGGGCGAGTAATAGATCGCAAAGCTATCAAAGCAGAGGTCACGCCCTGCTTGCTGGGTGCTCGGAATTTTCTGCCCCGGAAATAGATCCTTGCAATCTTCGAATAAGGCAAAGGCACTGAGTGGGTTTAGAAGACCAAGTAGTGCTGCCAGGACAAGAAACTGACGAAGGGATTTCATAGGATGTAAGTGTAGGGCGAGCCATCAACATCCTCGCCCAATTTTTACCAAAGCTAGCCATGCAGCTAATGAGAAATTGCCCCAATCAGAGAGCTCAGCATCTGTTTATCTGACTGTATTGAATCAGAAATGCTTTAGAAATAATGCCTTGCAACAATTTGGTATAGCTACTACCGGTAGAAACTAGGGCAGGCTGAAACACTAGATATATGGTTTTTGAGTCCATTTTTTTATCTCAAATCGCAAAAAAGTCCGAATTTAGCCATTTTTTTACAGTGTGAAATTAGTGCCCCCTAACTTTTATAAGTGATTGATTTAAATAGATTAAATATCACTACTGGAAAGCTTCTAAGGGAGATCCCGTATTTTGAGATCAAAAAGTTATTGAAATCATCTTTGTTATTCTTGACTTGATATAAGAACCTTTTTAGGATGACCCATGTTTTTTAGATATTGCGCTGCAACATAAATCAGTAGCTGGGGTTTATGGGTAACGCAAATAAATAGATGAGTAAATGTTTAACGAACAATTTGAGCGAGACGCAAGATCAGCAGCCAGCAATCCTGGCCGCTAAAGATCTGCTGACGCATGCCATGGCTCCGGTTTACCGTGTGATCAATGGCATCCTCGTTGTTAGCGTATTTATGGTGGTCGGTCTATGGCTTTCTGGTAACGGTACCAATGCCGGCGCTTTTGATTTGGCCCGCATCTTAGTTCCGGATGAAGCCCGCCATATTGTTTGGAGCAATGGCTTTGGCATGCTCGAGCAATACAAAACTGCAAACGATAGTTCTACCCAGATGGCAGATTCTGAAATCGCCGCGGTGATCTATAGTAAATCGAATTCCCACTTTGCTGGTTTCAACGGCGCCAAGCAGCAGACAGTTGCGTTGTTGATGCCTTCCGTTGCGCAGATGCAGGTGAAATCCATTTCTCATTTAGCCGATCGCATTCCGACATCCAAGATTGATCCACAAGCTTTGGATGGCAACTTGATGGGCTCTATTCAAAATCAACGTGCAGTTGCTGATTTCTTTGAGAAGAAATACAAGCTCGATCGCGCCAAGATTGAAGAGTATGTATCGAATACGATTTTGATTGCTAAAGAAGTCAATATTGATCCAGTTCTCTTATTGGCTGTGATTTCTATCGAGTCAAACTTCAATCCAAACACCAAGAGTCATGCTGGTGCTGAAGGTTTGATGCAGGTGATGACATCAGTACATAAAGATAAGTACGCTTTATATGGCGGCACTACAGAAGCCGTTAAGCCTGAAGTGAATATTCGTGTCGGTGCCTATATTCTGAAATACCTCATCGCCACCGCAGGCTCATTGCGTAATGGTTTGAAGTACTACGTTGGCGCTGCTAATGCTGAAGATGATGGCGGTTATGCTGATAAAGTCATGGCCGAAAGAAATCGCATCATCAGTCTATGCCAAACCCGTCCTGCAAATCGTTTGACTTCAAACGGCAAGGATGTGCGCTCTTAATTTGAGTAAAGTACCGGACAAATAAAAAGACCACCCTAGGGTGGTCTTTTGCATTCCATCAGAGCGAATCTAATAGAAATTAATTTACGCCATGCAATTCAACATCAAATACTAATGTTGCATTTGGTGGAATAACACCGCCTGCACCACGAGGGCCATAGCCCATATCCGAAGGAATAATCAGCGTGCGTTTACCACCGATCTTCATGCCAGCAACACCTTCATCCCAGCCCTTAATGACATGACCAGCCCCAAGGGGGAAGCTAAACAGTTGGCCGCGATCTAATGAGCTATCAAACTTCTGGCCCTTATGGTCTTCTGCATTTTCGTCATAGAGCCAGCCTGTGTAATGCACATCAACGTGATTACCAGCTACCGCTTCTTTGCCGTCGCCTACAACGGTATCGATTTTCTTGAGTTCACTCATCATGTTTTCCTATTTCACGCAAATTGATCGGCTAGTATATTCTGAGCCTTATTGATTTTGATGGTGAGCCTCATGTGGCTCTATGACATGACAAATTATTGGCCCAATTCCGCATACAATACCCTTTTAATTAGCCCAGACCGGCAGCTGTTGGTCACGGACGACTTTTTACGTACCTACCTGCTCCGGCCAGAACTCAGCTTGGTTCCAGAGTCCTGCGCCATTGAGCAAGCCCTGCATCAGCGTTTGATGCAGAACCCTCGTGCTGAGATTGCCGACTCTGAAATTGCCACTATGGCCGATGAGGATATTCAGGAGAACTATCGGGTTTGGATGCGTTACAGAGCCCGCTTGTTGGCAGCTAGCTCTTTAGAGAGTTTTTATATGAGCTTGTTTAGAGGTGAGGGTGTTGATGTTCCCCCCTTGTTTGTGACTCAACTGGCACAGATCTTTGTGCGACATATTTTGGGAGATGAAGTTCATCCTTTGGAGGCACGCATGGGCGAGCTGTTCTTTAGGGCCCAAAAGATTACAGTGCTTGAGGATTCCATTGTGATGGGTGCAGACGAGGAAACAGTCTCTCGTAATGCCCAAGCAGGCGATACCGGCAACATCATGGATTTATTAAAAGGTAAATCCATGACGATGCGGTCGGCAGACTTGGATGTCTTGCATGAAGAAAACGCTACCGAGTACTGGGCTCGAAATACTGATTTTGATTTTGCGGTACAGCTGAACTTCGGTCATGAGCCTATCAATCATTTTTGCCGTGCTCTGGAAAAGTGGATTGAGCATTTTCTGGGGGCAAAAGTACGCATTACTCCAATGCAACAAATTAGTGATCCCAAGTGGTCATGGCATGTGGGCTTAGATGCCGCGGCGACAGAGATACTCAATAAGCTTTACAACAAGGAAACAGTCGAGGCTGATGAGCTAGAGAAAGTCATCTGTTTATTCCGCCTAGACTTTGTGGATGAGGCCGCTGTGGCTAAGGCGCAGGCAGGTAAGCCAGTCTATATGGCAATCGCCATGAATGAGCAGCAGCAACTCAAGTTAAAACCTCAAAATCTCTTGTTTAACTTGCCGCTCGCAAAAGCTTCCTAAGTCTCTAAGCATTTTTTACTTTCCGATTTTGGCTAGCCAGCCAGAGGAGTGCCGCCGCAGTCACAAAGACAGGAATGAGTGAGCCTAGGTTGAGGATATTCCAGCCTTGCGAGGTAATGAGAGCGCCAGATCCAAACGAGGTGAATGCCATCGTCCCGAAGACAAAGAAGTTAATAGCAGCTTGAGCTTTGTCTCGTTCGTTGGGTTTGTAGGCAGTCATTGCTAAAGAGGTGGAGCCGGTAAACAAAAAGTTCCAACCAACCCCTAGCAAGAAAAGTGCGATGAAGAATTGATGAAGATCTGTACCGGTTAATGCAATCAGGATACAAATTAAATTGAGAGCCACTCCAACGCCCATAATTTTGAGGGCACCAAAACGCTGAATGAGCGAGCCTGTAAAAAATCCCGGTGCGAACATGCCAATCACGTGCCACTCCAGAACAAGGGCTGTATCTGAAAAAGGAAGCCCACAAATTTGCATTGCTAGCGGGGTTGCCGCCATCAGTAAATTCATGACGCCATAACCAAGAGCGGCGCCAATAATGGCAACCATAAATACGGGCTGTTGCAGAATGCTCTTGAGGGCACGCCCATCTGAAAGTGCATGCGAAGTTTTGAATTCTTCTGGAAAGTGAATGAACTGCATCACAAAGATGCCAATGAAGGCGGCAATAGATAGAGTGAGATAGGCTCCTAAAAAGGCGGTATCAAATACATCACGGGTCCACGATGCAAGGTTGGGTCCCACGACTGCCCCTAAAATGCCGCCTGCTAAAACCCAGGAGACTGCTTTATCGCGCTGGCTAGTTTCAGTGAGTTCGGCAGCGGCGAAACGATAGAGCTGTCCATTTGCGCTGTAGTAACCGGCAATGAAAGTGCCCGTTACCAAGAGCCAAAAATTCTGACTAATGGCTGCATAGGCGCATAAGAGGGCGGAGAGCATTGCTACTAATAGCCCCAGCTGAAAAGAAACCTTCCTGCCAAAGTAATTCTGGGATTTCGCCACAATGGAGGTGGAGAAGGCGGCGCCTACTACATAGCCCATTACCGGCAAAGTGGCCATCCAGGCAGCAGGCGCCAGACTGAAGCCAACCAAACCATTGATGGCGATAAAGGTGACGTTATTAGTCAGGAATAGGCCCTGGCAAATAATGAGAAGCACCAAATTTTTATTGAGTAAGGGGTGCTTGTTGGGCATGAGATGGAGTTTACGGCGAATTCAGACCTTTGGTTGCCTTGGTGGATTCCCTTAAATAGGGCCTTATTGGCAGGTTTTGGCTGTAAATCTGGCAATTTTGCCAACCCCGATGATTTAAAATAGAGAGCTCCCTTCGCTGGCAATGGGCGCGCTAAAAGCGGCCTGCAAAATGCGGATGTGAGGCTGGTTGGTTAAAAACCTAACCCTGTAAATTTTTCAAAATTGAGGAAACGTTAATGGCTTCAGAGAAATCAAAGATTTATTACACGCTGACAGATGAAGCGCCACTTTTGGCGACTTGTGCATTTCTGCCAATCATTCGTACCTTTACGGCACCTGTGGGCGTTGAGATTGTGAAGAGCGACATTTCTGTTGCTGCCCGTATCTTGGCTGAGTTTTCTGATTGCTTAACGGCTGAACAAAAAGTGGCTGATAACCTGGCTGAGCTCGGCAAAATGACTTTGATGCCAGATACCAACATTATTAAGTTGCCGAACATTAGTGCCTCAGTGCCCCAGTTACTTGCGGCGATTAAAGAATTGCAAGGCAAGGGCTACAAAATCCCTAATTTCCCAGATGATCCTAAGAATGATGAAGAAAAAGCCATTCGTGCTCGTTACTCTAAATGCTTAGGTAGTGCAGTAAATCCAGTCTTGCGTGAAGGTAACTCCGATCGTCGCGCACCAAACGCTGTGAAACAGTTTGCGCGTAAACATCCGCACTCAATGGGTGAGTGGAGTCAAGCATCCCGTACTCACGTATCTCATATGCACGGCGGTGATTTCTACGCTGGTGAAAAGTCAATGACGATGACCAAAGCCTGTGATGTGAGGATGGACCTCGTTACTAAGAGTGGCAAGACTATTGTGCTCAAGCCAAAAGTCTCTTTACTGGCTGGCGAGATTATCGATAGCATGTATATGAGCAAGAAGGCATTGTGCGAGTTCTATGAAAAAGAAATCGAAGATGCTTATAAGACAGGCATAATGTTGTCCTTGCACGTCAAGGCAACCATGATGAAGATCTCCCATCCAATCGTGTTTGGTCATGCTGTGAAGATTTTCTACAAAGACGCTTTTGCGAAACACGGCAAGCTTTTTGAAGAATTGGGTGTCAATGTCAATAATGGTATGAGTAGTCTTTACGACAAGATTAAGACTCTGCCAGAGTCAAAGCGTGAAGAAATCATTCAAGATGTACATGCATGTCATGAGCACCGCCCAGCATTAGCAATGGTGGACTCTGCTAAAGGCATTACCAACCTCCATTCTCCAAGTGATGTGATCGTTGACGCTTCTATGCCAGCAATGATTCGTGCTGGTGGCAAGATGTGGGGGGCGGATGGACGCTTGCACGATACCAAGGCAGTGATTCCAGAGAGTACCTTTGCGCGTATCTATCAAGAAATCATTAATTTCTGTAAGACCCATGGTAACTTTGATCCAACAACGATGGGCACTGTGCCTAACGTCGGCTTGATGGCCCAGCAGGCCGAAGAGTACGGTTCACACGATAAGACTTTTGAAATCCTGGAGGCTGGCGTAGCTCGTATCGTTGCTGATGACGGTACTGTATTGCTCGAACAGCATGTAGAAGAGGGTGATATTTGGCGTATGTGCCAAGTCAAAGATGCACCGATTCGTGATTGGGTGAAGTTGGCCGTTAATCGTGCGCGCCTCTCTAATACTCCAGCAGTATTTTGGTTAGATGAGTACCGTCCACACGAAGCTGAGCTCATTAAGAAGGTCAATACCTACCTCAAAGACTACGATCTTAAAGGTGTGGATATTCAGATCATGTCCCAGACTCGCGCAATGCGTTACACGCTTGAGCGCGTGATTCGTGGCAAAGACACGATCTCTGTCACTGGCAACATCTTGCGTGACTATCTCACCGACTTGTTCCCAATCATGGAGCTAGGCACTAGTGCCAAGATGTTGTCTATCGTGCCTTTAATGGCAGGTGGCGGTCTCTTTGAAACTGGGGCTGGTGGTTCTGCTCCTAAGCACGTTCAACAGTTGGTTGAAGAAAATCACTTGCGCTGGGATTCACTGGGTGAGTTTTTGGCTTTAGCGGTATCTCTAGAAGATATTAGTGATAAGACAGGCAATCCTAAAGTGAAGATTCTGGCTCGCACCTTGGATGAGGCCACTGGTAAATTGTTGGATAACAACAAGTCACCTTCTCCGCGTACCGGTGAATTAGATAATCGTGGCAGCCAGTTCTACTTGGCGATGTATTGGGCAGAAGCATTGGCAGCTCAGACTGAAGACAAAGAATTGCAAGCTTACTTCGCACCTTTAGCTAAATCTTTACAGGCAAACGAGCAGAAAATTGTGAGTGAGTTCCAGGCAGTTCAAGGTAAGCCAGCGGATATCGGTGGATACTTTGCAATTGACTCAGAAAAGTGCAAGGCAGTAATGCGCCCTAGCGCTACTTTTAATGCAGCTTTGAAGGCGGTTAGAGCTTAATGGGTCAGTGAGACTTATTCAGTGACACAGTGAAAAGGCGAACTTTCGGGTTTGCCTTTTGCTTTTGGGCGCAATAAAACTGGCAAGCAATAAATTGTTATCAGTAGCAAAATAAGCTAATTACATTAACGGGGATATCCCATGCGCTTTATTGACAAGACTATTCTTCCGAGCGACATCACTCCGCAAGCTATTTTTGAGAACCGTCGCAATCTCATTAAGGCTGCGGCAGCAGGCAGCTTCGGGATGGCGCTAGCCCCTTGGTTTTCAAGAGAGGCCCTGGCTGCCAATTCAGAAAAGCTAAGTGCGGCCCTCAATCAGGCTTATGCACCCAAAGATGAGTTAACTCCCTATAAATATGTAACGGGCTATAACAACTTCTATGAGTTTGGCACCGATAAAGCTGATCCAGCTGAGTATGCGCATACCTTGCAAACTCGCCCATGGACTATTTCGATTGAGGGCTTAGTTAAAAAACCCGTCACGCTAGATATTGATGCGTTATTAAAACTGGCACCAATAGAAGAACGTATCTATCGCATGCGCTGCGTTGAGGGTTGGTCAATGGTGATCCCTTGGGATGGCTACTCATTATCAAAACTCATTAATAAAGTAGAGCCTCTAGGTTCTGCAAAGTATGTGGAATTTATTTCTCTGGCTGACCGCAAGCAAATGCCAGGACTTAAGAGCAATATTATTGATTGGCCCTATCGTGAAGGCTTACGTATGGATGAGGCCATGAATCCTTTAACACTGCTGACCCTTGGCCTGTATGGTGAAGTACTGCCAAAGCAGAACGGTGCACCAGTACGCATCGTAGTTCCATGGAAATATGGTTTTAAGAGCGCTAAATCCATTGTAAAAATTCGGTTTACAGAAGAAATGCCGAAAACAAGTTGGAGCCAGTTTGATGCGCGCGAATATGGTTTCTATTCCAATGTGAATCCTCAGGTAGATCATCCACGTTGGAGTCAGGCAACTGAGCGACGGATAGGTGATGCCAAGGGTATGTTTGCACCGAAGATTAAAACTCAGATGTTTAATGGCTATAGCGAGCAAGTTGCCAGCATGTACGCTGGCATGGATCTGAAGAAGTACTATTAGCCATGATAAAAATACAAGGTGCTTTATTCAGCCTCCTCCTCTTGATTTGTTTGCCTGCTTATAGTCAAAGCAATAGTCAAGCAAACGATGATTCAGTAAAGACTATTCCAGCTTTGGACGTACCAAAGTACTTGGGTGCTTGGTATGAGATTGCCAAGTTTCCAAACTGGTTTCAGAGGAAATGCGTTAGTAATACCAAAGCAGTTTATTCAGTAAGACCTGATGGAAATTTAAAGGTCCTCAATAGCTGCAAAGCTGCTGATGGTGAACTCTTGGATGCTGAAGGTACAGCACGGCAAATTGGTGCCAAAGACTCCCCCAAGCTCGAAGTGCGATTTGCCCCAGCATGGCTTTCTTTTTTGCCTATGGTGTGGGGTGATTACTGGGTCATTGATTTGGATCCGCAGTATCAGGTCGCTGCAGTAAGTGATCCAAGACGTGAATACCTATGGATTCTTTCTAGAACACCGCAGTTAGATAAAAAAGCCTATGACGATCTTTTGCAAAGACTACAAAGTCAGCAGTTTGATGTTCGTAAGTTAGAGCTTACCCCGCAAGCAAGCTTTAAAAATTAAAGTGTCCACCCGTTTATTACCTCCAGGGATTGAAGTCTTTGAAAGAGGCTGGCTTTCTGCCAATAATATTTTTCACTTTGGTGATAAAGATGTTTCGCTTGTAGACACAGGCTATTGCGCACATCAAAGTCTCACGATTGATTTAGTACGCAATGCGCTCAATCAGAATTCATTGTCGCGATTGAATAAGGTCGTTAATACGCACCTCCACTCAGATCACTGCGGCGGTAATAGTGCTCTTAGCAAAGCATTTGATTGTGAAATACTGATTCCAGTTGCGGAAGAAAAGGCAGTGAGCAATTGGAATGAAGATTTATTAAGTTATCAAAATCTAGGGCAAGAGTGTCCACGTTTTACTCATGATGGATTACTTATTCCTGGCCAGGAAATATTACTGGGCCGCTACGTTTGGCAGGTTTTGGCGGCTCCAGGGCACGATCACCATTCGGTCATGCTCTATCAGCCAGATCATCGCATTCTGATTTCTGCCGATGCGCTATGGGAAGAGGGCTTTGGCGTCATTTTCCCCGAGCTCTGGGGTGAGCCTGGCTTTGAAGAAGTTGCGCAGACCTTAGACCTGATTGAGGCGTTACCGGTGAATCTGGTGATTCCGGGGCATGGCAAACCCTTTTTAGATACTGCCAAATCCATCGCCACGGCGCGATCAAGATTGGATTATTTGGCCTCTAACCCCGATCGAAATGCCCGTCACGGCGCAAAAGTCTTGCTGAAATACAAGTTGATAGAGTGGCGTACAAAGGGCCTTGACGAAGTGAATCATTGGATTGCGAGCACGCCAGCATTAAAGAGTGCTGCCAAGCAATTGAATATGGATTTAGAGGATTTCATCAAATGGCTGCCCCAGGCTTTGGTAAAGTCGGGAGCTGCTAAGCTTGAAGATCAGAAATTAATAGACCTAGCTTAAATCATTGGAGTTAATAGAGATATGGAACATACCGTTTTAGTAACAGGCGCAACCGCTGGATTTGGTGAAGCAACTGCAAGACGTTTTTTGGCACATGGTCATAAGGTCATCGCTGCTGGCAGAAGAGGCGAGCGCTTAGAGGCACTCAAAGCATCACTGCCGATAGAGCAGCAAAAGAAGCTTCATATCTTGGTATTGGATGTATGTGATAGCGCTCAGGTTGATTCTTTAGCATCATCTTTACCTTTGGAGTTTTCAAAGGTAACTATTCTCGTCAATAACGCTGGGCTTGCATTGGGCTTGGAGCCGGCGTATCAAACTAGTATTGCTGATTGGGATCAAATGATCGATACCAATATTAAAGGCCTTGTTCATATGACTCGCGCCTTTTTACCCGGCATGGTTGAGCGTAAATGTGGTCACGTGATTAATGTTGGCTCTGTCGCAGGACTCTACCCTTATCCTGGTAGCAACGTGTATGGGGCTTCTAAAGCATTCGTAAAGCAATTTAGCTTGAACTTGCGGGCTGACTTGATAGGTACTCGTTTACGCGTCACCTGTGTAGAGCCTGGTTTGAGTTCGGGAACCGAGTACTCTAATGTTCGCTTTAAGGGTGATGATGCAAAGGCTGAAAAAGTGTATGAGGGCGTTGCAGCTCTCAGTTCTGATGATGTGGCTGAGGCAATTTTCTGGTCAGCAACTTTACCTGCGCATATGAATATCAACGCTGTTGAAATTATGCCTATTCAGCAATCATTTGCTGGAACTACAATCCATCGCGGAGAGTTATGAATAATGGAGGCGGCTTAATGCTGCCTCTTTATTTTTTCCACTGATAAAACTGAGGATAAACGCGCATGACTACTGGGCCATCAAAATCCCAAGACTTGCAGTTCCCTAAATATAAAGGCGGTTTATTTTCATCAGGGTCAAAGAGTGCGCCAGGAATAGATTGATAAGCCGCAGTGGCAATGTTATTGAGGAGTTCGCGCAAGTGAGTGCAACCTTTAATTCCGCCAAGGTGAGTCTCGATTGTTTTGCGCCAACCCTTGCCAATACGTGCGCCAATTAATGCATCCATTGGTGGAATGACGAGTGGACATTCGGGGTGAGGGTGGCTATCCATTGCGACTTCAATATCTTTATGGTGAGCTCATCATCTACCGTGACTCTCACCCACATATCGTGGATCGCCTCTCCAGAGGCCCAAGTTCTTGAGCCTGTAACAAAGGGGTGTGACTTGGTATCCTTCAGGTGCCCTTCAATATCCCACAGACCATCTTCTCTTGAGTAGCCATTAAAAGTGACTTCGCGTTTGTGTAGCGGCTTACGTGGTTTTGGTTCAGAAAGCATGGCAGATGTTGGTGGTTATTGAGAATACTCAATCATAATGAATTGAGATCGCAGGAGACCGGATGCCCAAAACATGAGCTCTCTATAGTATTCTCTGCAACATATGGCAAAACCTATTTCCCTCGAGAAAATTCTCTTTAGCCAAGGCTTTGGAACACGTCGCTACTGCAGCGATCTGGTCTATGCCGAGTTAGTGAAGGTAAATGGTGTTCTAGCCGAAGATCCCGAGGAGCGTATTGCCACGGAGGGACTAGTTTTAAATGTCCACGGGCAAGATTGGGAGTATCACGAAAAGGCCTATATTGCTTTTCATAAGCCAGCCAATTACGAGTGTTCTCATAAAACAACCCATCATCCCAGTGTGTATAGTTTGTTGCCAGCGCCGTTTGTGGAGCGCGGTCTGCAATGCGTAGGGCGCTTAGACTTTGATACTACTGGCCTCTTATTGATTTCAGATGACGGTCAGTTTATTCATAAAATGACAACACCCAAAAAGAATATCGGCAAAGTATATGAAATCACTACCCCCGATCCAATTACCTCAGGACAAATAGAGCACCTCTTAAATGGTGTTGTATTGGATGATGATCCAAAGCCTTGTTTTGCTACAGCATGTCAGCAGCTTTCAGACAATGTACTTGCGATGACAATTGTTGAAGGGCGCTATCACCAAGTTAAGCGCATGATGGCTGCAGTTGGTAATCATGTTGCTAAACTCCATCGCGTAGAAATCGGGGCATATGTGATGCCTACAGATCTCGTGGAGGGCCAATGGCGCTGGCTTTATCCAGGTGACTTAAAGCAACTCTCACAAAGCGTAAGCTCTTAAATCCAGCACATCCTATGAGACCATCATTAATAGCAAGTGATTTTGATTTTCAGAAAAATCTCCCTCTGTGGATGCTCAATGAAGTTAAAACCACCATCTATCGAGAGTTTGTCTTTGCAGATTTTCAGCAGGCCTTTAGATTTATGAGCTTATGTGCTCAATATGCTGAGGAGCTTGATCATCATCCCGATTGGTCAAACTCTTGGAATAAAGTGGTAGTACATTTAACTACACACTCAAGCAAGGGTTTGACGGACTTGGATATTCAGATGGCTAAAGCGATGGACGCATTTGCATTAGAAGTTATCGGCTAAGGCAGCACTTACAAATTAATGCTCGTCACCTTCGTGATCTTCTTCATTGATGCTCATTAAGATCGTTGCGAGTAGGCCGTAAACCACTTCAGTTGAAATCATGCCATCTTCATCGAGCTCGTCAATTAAGTCATTCAGACAATCTTCTGTAGGCTCGTTTAGCAAGGTCATTGCGCATTCGCAGCCATAGTCAAAATCTTCATCATTTTGGTTTTGGTCGTTGTCAGTCATATTTATCCTTAAATGAGCCTTCAGGATAGCAAATTACCGTGATATTCGGTGGTTTTTGACCGATCCCAAACGGACCCCTCAGTTTTGCTTGGGCCCTAGGCTGGCTCGATTTTTCATTTGGTGAAATCCTTGTGCTATTGCAGCAAGTAAATAATCATTTATAGTGATTTCATAATAAAAAACGGGAGGCAGCATGCAGCTTAATGTGAATGGTCAAATTCATAATATTGACGTCGAATCCAATATGCCTTTGTTATGGGCAATACGTGAAGTAGTTGGCCTGACGGGTACTAAATATGGCTGCGGTGTTGCGCAGTGCGGCGCTTGTACGGTCTACCTGAATGGGCAACCCGTTCGCTCTTGCTCAATACCGGTTTCTTCAGTTGGCTCTGCCAAGATCACCACGATTGAGACGCTCTCAAAAGACAATTCTCATCCAGTGCAAAAAGCCTGGATTGCATTAGACGTTCCCCAGTGCGGCTATTGCCAATCTGGTCAGGTAATGGCTGCAGCTGCTCTATTAAAGCGAATTCCAAAACCGACTGATGCTGATATTGATAGTGCCATGGCCAACGTATGTCGTTGCGGTACCTATCAAAAGATTCGCGATGGTATTCATGTTGCTTCTGGCCAGAAGAAATTGGCAGATGTCCTGGCGCAGTACGATGCTTCTCTTGCAACACGCGGTTAAGGAGAGCGAGATGACATCTAATAATCAAAACGTCTCACTAGAGAATGTTTCTCGTCGCGACTTTATTATCAAAGGCACCTTAGTTGGCGGTGGTTTGATGCTTGGGGTCGGCGCTATACCTGAACTTGCTTTTGCACAAGCAGGCAGTCAATATGATCCAAACTCCCCAACCAAGTACGGCGAAGCTGAGGTAAATGCCTGGGTCAGCATTCTGCCTGATGAAACTGTGATGATCAGAATTGCCCGCTCAGAAATGGGGCAGGGTACGCGCACTGGTTTGGCTCAACTTGTCACCGAAGAGTTAGAGTGCAATTGGCGAAAAGTAAAAACCCAATCAGCTACACCGGGCCAAAGTCTAGCTCGTAAAAGAGTATGGGGTGAGCATGGCACTGGCGGTAGCCGTGGCATCCGAATTTCAGAAGACTATGTCCGTCGTGGCGCCGCTGCGGCTCGCATCATGCTGCTAGAGGCGGCAGCCAAGCAATGGAACGTTGCTGTCGGTGAACTCAAAGTTGATAAAGGTGTGATTACCCACATCCCCTCGGGCCGCAAAACCACTTATGGCAAGGTAGCTGAATTAGCCTCCACCTTGACTCCTCCTGATCCTAAATCGATTACCTTGCGAGATCCTAGAGAGTGGAAGGTGGCTGGACAGCCTTATGCTCGTATTGATACGGCGGCTAAGGTAAATGGCACTAAAGTCTATGGAGTTGACTTGCAACTTCCTGGCATGCTTTGTGCATCCATTAAAGCCTGCCCTGTATTTGGTGGCAAGTTAGTCAGTTATGACGAAGCGAAGATCGCAAGCATGCGCGGTGTTAAAGGCGTAGTCAAAATTAATGACAGTACTGTTGCTGTCGTTGCAGATACCTGGTGGCATGCTAATACAGCCTTAAATGCCTTACCAATTGTTTGGGATGAGGGTGCAGGTGCGAGCACATCGCAAGCAGGTATTGAAAAAATGTTGCGCGCTGGTCTTGAAGAGCAAGGTGATTTTTGGCAGCGTAAAGTTGGTGATGCTCCGGAAGCCATTAAGACTTCTGCGAAAAAAGTGGAGGCTATCTACTACACACCATTTAGAGCTCACGTCACTATGGAGCCGATGAATGCAACCGTCAAAATTGTTGGGGATCGCGCGATAGCATGGGTTCCAACCCAAAATGGCGAAGGGTCTCTTGCAGCTTTATCGGAAGCAACTGGTATTCCGCTGAGTAATTGCGAGGTCTTTAAATTGGATTCTGGCTGTGGCTTGGGTCGCCGCGGGTCTACTCAAGATTTCACAACCTATGCAGCCAAAATTGCTCAAAAATTCCCAGGCGTTCCTATCAAGGCAATCTGGAGTCGCGAAGAAGATATGACGCATGACTTTTATCATCCCATTGCGATGGCAAAGATGTCTGCTGGTATCGATGCTGGCGGTAATGTAACTGGGATGCATATCAAAGTATCCGGTCAGTCTATTAACGCTACCCTTGCACCAACTGCTATTAAAAATGGTAAAGATGAGCGTCAGCTGCAAGGGTTTTATGAGAAAGGGCCAGACGCGCAGTTGGGATACACCTTCCCAACACTCCTGACAGAATATGTCATGAAAAATACGCATGTGCCTGTAGGTCCATGGCGTGGAGTGAATACCAATCAGAATGGTTTGTTCATGGAGTGCTTCATGGATGAATGTGCCAAGGCAGCAGGCAAGGATCCTGTGCAATTTCGTCAAGCCTTAATGCAAAGCCATCCTAAGCATCTTGGCGTTTTGAATGCAGCTGCTAAGAAGGCTGAATGGGATAAACCTTTGCCGGCTGGAACTTATCGTGGCGTTGCGCAGTTCATGGGCTACGCCAGTTATTCTGCTTGCGTTGCTGAGGTCTCAGTCAAGAACAATGTTGTCAATATTAACCGCTTGGTCTTTGCATTAAATTGTGGTCATGTGGTTAATCCTTATTTGACCCGTGAGCAGATAGAAGGTTCTGTTGCGATGGCCTTGGGGGCAATTTTTAATCCCGAGATCACGGTTGAGAATGGCCGAATTAAGCAGCAAAATCTGGATACCTATCCATTGCTCAAGTTATCTTCAACCCCCAGAATCGAAAGTGTTCTCATCCCTAGTTATGACTTTTGGGGCGGCGTAGGCGAGCCAACGATCTGTGTGGTTGGGCCTGCAGTTGCCAATGCCATTTCTGCAGCCATTGGTAGGCCAGTGAGAAGCTTCCCATTGAGCAAAGAGGGTCTGAGCTTGGCATAGTTCAGTAAAGCACCAGTAGTTCGAAGTCTTGATTAAACGACCCATCCTTTAAACGGTGGGTCGTTTAATATGCGCTTATGAAGTATTTAAAGAGCGCTCTGTTTCTCACATCCCTATTGCCATTAGGTCGCTTGATATGGCTTGGCTCTTATGATGATTTAGGCGCCAACCCAATAGAGTTTATTACTCGCTCCACTGGCACCTGGGCACTCGTATTTTTATGTATCACTCTCGCCATGACACCAATGCGCCTCATTACTGGTTGGTCTGCTTGGATTCAGTGGCGTCGTATGTTCGGGCTCTTTTGTTTCTTCTATGCTTGCATTCATTTTTCTATTTGGTTCTGGCTTGACCAAAATTTAGATCTTCAGACAATGTGGGCTGATGTGCTAAAGCGCCCATTTATTACTATGGGCTTTGTAAGCTTTGTGCTCTTAATTCCTTTGGCTATTACATCGAATAACTGGGCTGTGCGTTCTCTAGGCAGGCGCTGGAGCCTGCTTCATAAATTAGTTTATGTGATTGCTTGTACAGCAGTAATACATTATTGGTGGCATAAGGCCGGTAAGAATGATTTGCAGACGGTCTCTATCTACGGGTCGATCATTTTGCTATTGCTACTATGTCGCTTGCCTTGGTTAAGGGTGCGCCTTCAGAAAATAAACCTCTGATTTTTAGAACTCAGTCGTATAGCGAAGAATAAAACGACGCGTTTCTACAAAACCATTTTTGATTTCCATATCACGACCATATTGCATGCTAATTCTGCCAAATGGGTAGTAGGCTAAACCACTCAGTAAAAATCGTTGTGTATTGACGACGTTATTTTGATAGCTATTACCAATAGTAGTTGCACCTCCGGCAACATAAAAGTAAGAGGCGCCAACAGTGTAGGTCTGATTGATTTTATAAATTGGTCCCAATTGAGTTGAAGTCAATGGCTTTTGATTTAATGAAGTATTGCTTAGTGAATTGCATGCTGCCGCACACTGACTATTCCCCCCAAACCACATGGTATCGACTGCAACCATGCCATCGAGGTTGCCGGCAATTGGTTGCTGATAACCCATCTGAATATCCGATTTATATCGATTTTCACCAGGGTTAAAGGGCTGCTGGCTGTTATAACTTCCTGTCGGAAGGGTTAGGTAGCCCGCGACACCCAAATAGCGCCTATTAACTCTATCTGAGTAGGGCCAAAATGCGCTAGCAAGCGTGAGATCTCCAATGCCAGTAGCAGTGGGGTATGTCGCTAAGGAGCCCCCTGGCTTAATTGTTCCGTATGGCAGTTGAAGATAAGAGACTGCCGGCAAGCCCTGAAAGGTATAGGAGGTAACTAGGCGAAGGTTTACCAGTTGAGTACCAATATCTGGGTTGCCATACGGCCTAGCGCTGACTACAGAGCCGTTTCGATAATAGCTTGTGTTATCGGTGTTGACGTAACTGATCATTGCATGATTTTTATCGGGCAATGGCGCAACAATATCGTTAGGTTGTAAGTCAATGGCCAACGAAATCACTGGCTGCATCACGAGAGCAATGAGAAGAAGACGGAAAATCTGCATTCAGGGATTGTAATCAAATTGTCGGTATTTCATCTGCGACTCCCATACAATGGGCTCATGAAAATCTCCCTAAGGCTCGCCCTCTGTTTTGTATTGGTGGGGTGCTCAACAGCACAGCAAGGGCCACCGCCAAAGGGATCACAAACTTCCTCGGCTTATTCTCCTGAGCAATTGAGAGAATTTAACAATCAACCTGTTGCATTTGCTGAAGGGCCTTTTGGTCCGGTGGATACCCCACCCCAAAAACAGGGGCTGAGCAAACAGTCGGCCGAAGATTCAAAATACTTTAGTCAGCCGCAGGGCGAGCAAGAAGCAGAGGCCATCGAAACCCAATCGGCCGATCCTTATATGCCAAGTACCCCCGTTTATCGGTTCTAGTGCC
The DNA here is from genome assembly GCF_018881855.1 of Polynucleobacter sp. MWH-Berg-3C6. GTDB lineage: Bacteria > Pseudomonadota > Gammaproteobacteria > Burkholderiales > Burkholderiaceae > Polynucleobacter. The sequence goes on from NZ_JACVPN010000001.1 coordinate 231,230, forward strand.
AGGCTGCTGTTACCATTGAGGCTCATTTTGAGAAAGATCTAGCCTTATGAATCCAGCTATTCAGTTATTTAAATCCAAGTGCAATGTATTGCTTGCTGCCAGTCTTTTTTCTGCGGTACTGATCAGTGGCGCGCAAGCTCAGCAAAGTGGCTTACCAATTAATGCTGCTGCTTCGGTAAATGGCACCATTATTACCAATGATATGGTTGAGCAGGGTATCAAGATGGCGATTTCGCAAGGACAGAAAGATAGTCCTGAGTTGCGACAAGCAGTTGTTCAGAAATACATTGAAGTGTTGATGCTATCGCAGCGTGCAGAACGCGATGGTTTGGCGAACTCTGAAAAAGCAAACACGCAATTGATGTTGATTCGTCAAAATTACTTGGCGGATCTTGAGTTATCCACCTTTATGGCGCAAAACCCAATTAGTGATGCTGATGTGCAGGCTGAGTACAACAAAGAAATTGCCTCACTGGGTCCACAAGGCATGTTGGTTGAATATAAGGTGAGCGATATTGCGACCGCTAGTGAAGCGGATGCGCAAGCAGTATTGAGTCGTATTAAAAGGGGCGAGCCCTTTGATAAGGTAGCGAAGAGTGTTTCTCTTGCGCCAAATAGAGTTCAAGGCGGCGCTGTTGGCTGGGTTCAGGCAGGGCAGCTCCCCCCACAAATTTCAGCAGTATTGGTAAATCTATCTAAGGGGCAAGTCTCTCAAGCTCCAATCCAAGTTCAGCAAGGCTGGTATTTGGTGAAGCTGGAAGATAAGAGATCTAGTAAGCCGCCTACATTTGATCAGGCTAAGGCTGCGATTCGTAATGGCTTGGCACAACGAAAACAATTTGAGTTTTTATCTCAGGTCGCTAAAGAATCTAAGATCATCATTCAGTAAGATACACTTTCAGTGATGAAAAAAGAGCTCTATGGAGCTCTTTTTTGTTGTTTGCTAATTGGCTGCAAACATTCTTATTTGCGCTCAAGCGTTACAAAATGAAAAGTAATATCACCTTCGGATCCTGGGGTGCGCTCGACTTCTTTCCAAGAGGCTGCATCGGGGACCTCAAAGAAAGTATCCCCGTCATTCACATCGATATCGATTTCAGTGATGTAGAGACGATCTGCTCGAGCAAAGGCCTGGGTAAAGAGCTGCTCACCACCAATCACAAATACTCTCTGTGCTTCGCTTAAGCGGTTCAGGGCTTCGTCTAGCGATCCTGCAAGCTCTCCACCTTCAGGCTGGAACTGCGCATTACGACTCACCACAATATTGCGACGGCCGGGAAGTGGACGGCCAATGGATTCCCAGGTCTTACGTCCCATGATGACCGGATGGCCCATAGTTACTCGCTTAAAGAATTGCAAGTCTGCAGAAATCTTCCAAGGCATTTGGTTGTCGCGACCGATAACGTGATTGCGCGAGCGCGCAACAATCATAGAAATAGCAGGTTGTGTCATCAATACTCTCTTGTTCTTAAATAGCTACTGGAGCTTTGATATGTGGGTGTGATTCATAGCCCAGGATTTCAAAATCTTCGAATTCATAATCAAAAATAGAATCCGGCTTTCTCAAAATATTGAGTTTTGGTAATGGGAAGAAATCCCTGGATAGCTGCAGATCTACTTGCTCCAAGTGATTGCTATACAAATGACAATCACCGCCAGTCCAAATAAAGTCACCCACCTCTAAATTGCATTGTTGGGCCATCATGTGTGTGAGCAAAGCGTAGCTAGCAATATTGAATGGCACGCCTAAGAAAATATCAGCGCTGCGTTGGTAGAGTTGGCAAGAGAGCTTCCCATCAGCAACATAAAACTGAAAGAAAGCATGGCAAGGCGCTAAAGCCATGCGGGGAATATCGGCCACGTTCCAAGCGGAAACAATGATGCGACGTGAATCCGGATTTTTCTTGATCGTCTCAACTACCTCAGAAATCTGATCAATGTGTTTGCCATTCGGCGCTGGCCATGAACGCCATTGATAACCATAAATGGGGCCAAGCTCACCATCGGGAGCTGCCCACTCATTCCAAATCGATACACCACGCTCTTTAAGCCAGTTGTTATTAGTGCTACCTTTGAGGAACCAGAGCAATTCATAAATGATGGACTTGAGATGAAGTTTCTTGGTGGTCACCATCGGAAAGCCTTCAGCCAAGTTAAAGCGCATCTGGTGACCAAATACGGAGATAGTGCCTGTGCCGGTCCTATCGGACTTCTGGACACCTTTGGCAAGGACTTCTTTCATGAGATCGTGATATTGGCGCATATAAATATTGGCAAAAATGAGTGATTAGGGATAGCTTACTCGAATGTGGGCGGGCTCACCCCAAGAACCTTATGTAGCTTTGGTGAGGTGGTGGTGTACTGGAGCTGGATAGGCTTTTCTGGGTTGAGATAAGCGGCTGCAGCAAAGGCTGCCAAAGCCGCCTCATGAAAGCCTGACAAAATGAGTTTTTTCTTGCCTGGGTAAATATTGATATCTCCCACGGCATAAATTCCGGGAATGCTCGTCTGAAATTTCTCGGTATCGACGGTGACTTGCTTGCGCTCGATATCTAAACCCCAATCTGCAATTGGTCCTAATTTAGGTGACAGTCCAAAAAAGATGAGGAGATCATCTACCGCTATCTTTTGATCTTGACCATCAATATTAGTCACAACTATTTTTGAAATGTGATCATGCTCAACTTCGTAGCTTGTCACTTGTCCAATCAATAGTTGCATTTGTTTGTTTTTGCAAAGCTCGCGCATTTTGGCAATTGATGCTGGTGCCGCTTTAAAGTCATCACGTCGATGGATGAGCGTGACACTGGCAGCTTTATCTACAAAATGCAGTGCCCAATCCAATGCAGCATCTCCACCACCGCAAATCACAATCTTTTTTCCATTAAATTGTTCTGGATGCTTAACGCTATAGAAAACCTGCTTACCTTCAAAAGCCTCTATGCCATCAAGCTTGAGAGTGCGGGGTTGGAAGGCTCCTACGCCGCCGGCAATAAAGACAGTCTTGCTCAAGAAATGATTGTCTTTAGAGGTACTAATGAGAAAGCGCCCATCAGCTTGTTTCTCAAGCTGGGTAACCTCTTGGCCTAAATGAAACTGCGCACCAAATGGCTCAATTTGTTTCAGTAGGTTATTGGTGAGCTCGCGTCCAGTACAAACCGGAATCGCTGGAATATCGTAGATAGGTTTATCTGGATAGAGTTCGATGCATTGACCGCCAGCTTCGGGAAGGGAGTCAATCACATGGGCTTTGATTTCTAGAAGACCAAGTTCGAAGACTTGGAAAAGACCCACAGGTCCGGCGCCAATGATGACAGCGTCGGTTTGTGTAGGTGAGTGCAACACGAATTCTCGAAAAGGCTATTAAAGAATTACTTTACGAGCTGATCGAGTTTGTTTTTTACATCTTTCCATTCATCCGCATCAGGAAGAGCGCCCTTGGACTTGGTGATAGAAGTCCAAGTTGGGGAAAGGTCAGCATTGAGTTTGATAAATGACTGTTGATCACCAGGAACGTCATCTTCAGCATAAATCGCATTTACTGGACATTCTGGAACGCAGACGGCGCAGTCAATGCACTCATCTGGATCGATGACTAAAAAATTAGGACCTTCGCGAAAGCAATCAACTGGGCAAACATCTACACAGTCGGTGTATTTGCAGCGGATGCAGGATTCGGTAACAACGTAAGTCATGGCGTTTATTCTAAATAGCCCTAAAACTGGGGCTGCTAAGTTATAAAAGCTCAATTTTAGCCGAAATAGCCAAGTTCTTAGCCCAAAGACCATTTTGGCGGCTTTGGAAAATTAGAACTATCCTCAGGGGTGAAATTTAAGCAAAAAGGCATTTATTATGAAAATACTCATTGTTGGGGCGGGCGGAATCGGTGGCTTTTTTGGCGCCAAACTTCACCAGGCTGGCGCAGACATCACCTATCTATTGCGTGAGAAGCGGCAAAAGCTGATTCAACAGCAGGGGCTTGTCATAGAGACGCCTAAGGCCAGCTTCACAATCCATCCAAAAACGGTCTTGGCCAATCAGTTAGAGCCGGTTTACGACTTAATTATTTTGGCTTGCAAGGCCTTTGATTTGAGTGACTCATTGGAGTCAATTGCCAAGGCAAGTTCAAAAGGGCTCATCCTGCCATTTTTGAATGGACTTACCCATCTTGACACCTTAGACCATCAATTCGGCAAAGATCGTGTGATGGGTGGCGTAGCGCATATTGCGGCAACTATTTCTGAGTCCGGATCTGTAAAGCAGCTTACTGAACTGTGCTCATTCACAATAGGTCCGAGAACTCCAGCGCAGGAATCATTGAGTCAGGAATTTTTTGCGCTGTGCAAAAAAGCCGATTTCGATTCCTTTTATAAGGAGAATATTGAACAGACTCTATGGGATAAGTGGGTATTTTTGGCGACCTTGGCAGGCATGACAACTATCTGTCGTGGCTCAATTGGAGATATTGCAGCTACTCCCTACGGAAAAGATCTTAGTAAGCGTATGTTTGCGGAATCCTGTGCTATCGCTGCTGGCTGTGGATATGCGATTGCCGAGCCTTCACAGGCTAGCTCCCAAGAAATCCTCACCAAGGAAGGATCACCTTTTACCGCCTCAATGTTGAGGGATTTGCTTGCTGGCAAGAGGGATGAGCATCAGCATATCCTAGGCGATTTGATTGGCTTTGCAGATTTAAAGTCGATAGACTGCCCTCTATTAAAAGTCGCCTATACCCATATGGCAGTGGAGAGCAAAAATAGACTCTAAGCAAGGGCTTTCCCTAGACTTTACATTTCCAAATATAAAGCTCAATTGATTACACTTTAAGAATTGGCATTAATAAAACCCACTAGGAAAGAATGGATTATGGAAGAGTATCGGCTACAGATCGATAAAACAGCAAAACCACTATTGATTATTGATTACACCTTTGGGGGTGACCGTAGTCTGGAGCAAATGAAGTCTACCCATCTGCCTACCCCATTACAAAATGCCAAGGTGAAGACCGAGTTTGATTTGGCATATGCCTGGAGCGAATTTGCACGCAAGTATTTAGAAAGCACTAAAGAGATTGCAGGTACCCCTTTATGCTGGAGTGGACATTACGATCAGCTGGGCAGGGTAATGCTCGAAATGATGCGCTTGAGTCGTGATAAGCACGGGATGGTCGACAAGGAAGGCGTTTATGAAATGATTCCTAACCTGGAAGAAATTCCTTTTGTCAGCAAACCCTCCACTCTGGAAGACAAAATGTTTTGCCGAATCTGGCTTTCTTTAATTCGCCATCCCGCCTTTATTGAGATGGAGTTAGACGAAGACGAGCTCACTGCATTTAACTACTGGCAGGGTTTGTTTACAGTTGCTTTGGGCAAAACCAATAGTGAGTTATTGAACCAGGTCGCCTAGGCAGGTCAATTAGTTCAACTAGTAGATATAAAAAAAGCGCTCCGTTTGGAGCGCTTTTTCTTTTACTAGAACTACCTCAATCAACCTCCGTAGAGGAATCTTGGTAGCCACAATGTCATTCCTGGCCAGACATACATGAAGGCCATACAAGCGATCACGATGAACATGTAAGGCATCATGCCTGCAAAGATCTGGTTGAGCGTGACGCCTGGTGGCGACACACCCTTCAGGTAGAAGGCAGACATTGCAACCGGTGGTGACAAGAATGCTGCTTGCAAGTTGACAAACACCAATGTTCCCCACAAGAGTGGATCGATATTGAAGTGAGCCAAGATTGGCAAGAAGATCGGAACGAAAATAACAATAATTTCAGTCCACTCTAAAGGCCATCCAAGGAAGAAGATGATTGCTTGAGAGAGCAGCATGAACTGAATTGGTGTTAGGTCTAGCATGAGCACCCATTTTTCGATAATCGACTGACCACCCAAAATAGTAAACACAGCAGAGAACAGCGCTGAGCCTACAAATAACCAGCACACCATCGAGGTTGTCTTGGCAGTTAAGAATACCGCCTGCTTAGTACGTTCGAAGTCGAGAGTGCCTGCTTGAAGCGCCAGAATGAAAGCACCCAACGCGCCTACTGCCGCAGATTCGGTAGCGGTAGTAATACCCAGCAAGATCACTGCCAAAACTAAGAGTGTTAGAACACCTAACGGCATCACTGATTCAATCAACAGCTTGAGAATCTCAAACTGCTCTTCATCAAACTTGATGTAGTAGTAAATCAATAGCAGACCGAAAAGGACGCAAGTTAAGGCAAAGTACAACTCAAAGTTTTCAGGTGGTCCAGCAGCAGCTTCTGGTGTGGCACCAGCTGCAGTCGGGTCATCTCCGGCGGCAGCATCTAAAGCAACCAAAGGAGTATCCTCTTCAACTTCTTTAGATTTAATTTTGCTAGAGGTAGCATCAATAGATACCAATTCTTCTTCAACTGGCTCGGCCGCCGCAGTAGAAGCTTTAGCAACTTGAGTTGCAACTGGAACCACGTTCATCGCATCTTTTTCAGCTTGCTGATGAATGATCACATACCACCATACGCCCCACATCGTGACAGCCACCAAGAGGAATGGTGTTAATGCAGCCAATACGTTCTTGAAAATTTTGCCAAAAGAAAGTCTTGCATCAGCAGGCGCATTCATGAGCTTGGCTGGTGAAAACAAAGCTTTAAATGTGGCAACCAACATATTGTGTGAATAGTTCTCACGCAAGAAATGAATCGGCGCAGGAACTGGCACGATCAGTTGCTCAGCAGGCAGCTTAGGAGCTACTTTAGGATTAATTAAAGCCCAACCAATGATGTAAACCAAATACAAGAATGCAAGGAAGAATCCTGGCACCATTGCAGCAGCATAGAGCTTAACCACAGATTGGCCTGCAACCGCTGCGTACACAATGATCATCACTGAAGGCGGGATCAAGATGCCCAAGGTACCGCCGGCAGTAATAACGCCAGCAGCCAAACGGGTGTCGTAGCCTGCATTGAGCATCGGCTTCATGGCAATCACGCCCATGAGAACCACAACAGCGCCAACGAGACCGCTTGCAATACCCCAGAAGGTACAAACAATCAAAGTAGCTACTGCTAATGAAGCTGGTAAACGACGGAATGCTAATTGGATACTGTAGAACATCTTGTCTACCAGTGCCCCTCGTTCCATCACATAACCCATTAAGACAAAGAGCGGAATAGATAGCAGGACATCATTCGTCATACCTCCGAACGTTCTTTGCACCATCAGGGTAAATACTTTGTTTGCAGTCCAGCTTTGGGAAGGATCATAGAAGGCTGCAAAACCAAACATCATGCCCAGACCCATGAGGGTAAAGGCTGTTGGGAAGCCCAGCATGATTACAACAATAATCAAGCCTAGCATTACTAAGCCAAGAATTGGATCACTCATGATTAATCTCTTTAGTTTGGCCAATACGATGGTGTGCTGCTTCATCGATTGATTTGGCGTTTTTAATTGCTTGTTGACGTGCTTCTTCGTCAACGTGAGTTGAGGAGGCTAATTGCTGCTCAATCACATCGATTTCCTCAGCATCTTTCAGGCGTGCTGGCCATTCGCCGGTTCTCAAGCAGATGATGCAACGCATGATTTCCACAACGCCTTGCAAGAGTACAAAAGCTCCAGCGACTGGAATAATCGTTTTGAATGGATAGAGCGGAGGACCATTTGCGATCTGAGTGGTGTGCTCACCAATGCGCCAGGATTCTGCGGCATAGGTATAGCCGGCATAAACCAAAGCGGTGATTCCTGGAAGGAAGAAGGTGATGTACAAAATCAAATCTAAGGTTGCCTGTGTGCGTGGCTTCATTGACCCGTATAAGAAGTCGCCGCGAACGTGGCCATTTTGTGCCAGGGTATACGCGCCGCACATCATAAATAGAGTGCCGTATGCCATCACTGATAATTCACCAATCCATGCGGATGGGGAATTGAATGCATAGCGCCGCACAACGTCTGTAAAGACCATCAGCATTAGTAGAACTACAAGCCAAGCAGCAGCCTTACCTACAAAGGTGCTGATCTCGTCTACTCTTAGCATGAATTTATCCATAACTAATCTCCTAAAACAACTTTCTAACTATCTATTTCACCAGGGGGAAATATAAAAAAACCGGACGGGGATGCCGTCCGGTCAAGATGCATACTGCCAGTATTATAAAAGCATTTTAGCCTTTGAAGTAATGGTCGTAGGCGATCTTCATATCAACGTTAACTAGCAAATCCCAGCGAACTGCGCGCTGAGCGAAGGCTTTCTGGGAATCCAGGACTTTCTTGAACATTGGGAGTTCAGAGGCCTTTTTGGCAATAATCTTGTCCCAAGCGTTCAACTGGGCTACCAAAATGGACTTCGGTGTAGCGTAGAACTTGACCTTGTCCTTAGTTTGGAGTTCAGCGAAGTCTTTGGAGTAGCGATCAATCGCCTTCCATGACATATCTGCAGAAGCTGCCTGGGTTCCGTATGAAAGGATAGCCTGGAGGTCTGCTGGCAAGGAGTTGAATTTCTTCTTATTGAAGATAATTTCAAATTGCTCTGAAGACTGGTGGAAACTCTGGAGCATGTTGACTTTAGAAACGTCTGGGAAGCCCAAGATACGGTCTGAAGTTGCGTTATTGAACTCAGCTGCATCGAGAACGCCACGGTCCATTGCTGGGATGATCTCGCCACCAGGCAATGCTTGTACTGATGCACCCATATCTGTGAAGATCTCAATAGAGAGACCAACAGTACGGTACTTCAAGCCCTTCAAGTCATCAGTCTTAGCGATTGGCTTTTTAAACCAGCCTAATGGCTGTGTAGGCATTGGGCCATAAGGGAATGAGACTACGTCGAGCTTGAGGTCGTTGTAGATTTCATTGAGTAACTGTTGGCCACCACCGTATTGGTTCCAGGACAGGAGAGTGTTAGCGTCCATACCGAAAGCAGGACCAGATCCCCAAAGCGCTAGGGCTGGGCTCTTGCCGTACCAGTAGGCCAAAACGCCATGGCCGCCGTCCAATGTTCCACTGGAAACTGCGTCCAACATATCAAATGCCTTCACTACTGAACCAGCAGGAAGCACTTCAATTTTGAGGCGACCACCTGACATTGCATTTACTTTAGTTGCATAGTCATTGGCGTACTCATGGAAAATATCTTTAGCTGGCCAAGTTGATTGGAAACGCAAATTAATAGTTTGCGCTGTAGAAATCATTGGGAAGCCCATTGCAGCTGCGCCGGCGCTGCCAACTGCAGCGTTCTTTAGAAACTTACGGCGTGGGCTAGTCTTATTCGTATCTGACATCAAAAATCTCCTAAGGTCATTTTTATAAAATTAACTACTGGATGAAACAAATCCTACAAAGAGAATATTCTAAATCGGGGTAAATAGGGTTGAGGGTTTCCCCTCGATAAAGTGGTCTTTTTATTGTGCAGTGCATCAAAATTCTGCCATCATTTTTTGCAAGATCAATTTAATATACGGGATCCCCGGGGTGCCGGTGAGCAGATAAATACAAGGACGCAGATGAGTAACAAAGCAAAAATTTTAGTGGCAAGAGCGATATTCCCGGATTTACTTGCCAAATTGGAAGAATCTTTTGACGTTCGCTCCAATCAAGCCGATCAAGTCTTCACGCCAGAGGAGCTACAAAAGGAATTGGCAAACGTAGAGGGTGCGCTAGTGACTGGTAGTGAGCGTATTGACGCAGCCGCGCTAGCCAATGCCAAAAACCTCAAGATCGTAGCCAATATCTCAGTGGGGTATAACAATTTTGACGTGCCTGCGATTACTGCAGCTGGCGTGATGGCAACGAATACCCCGGACGTATTAACTGACACCACAGCCGATTTTGGTTTTGCATTATTAATGGCAACAGCACGTCGCGTAACCGAGTCTGAGACTTGGATCAGAGATGGCAAGTGGGATAAGTGGTCCATCATCACAAATCCGCTGGGTATGGATTTACATCACAGTACGCTAGGCATTATTGGTATGGGCCGCATTGGTCAGGGAATTGCAAAGCGCGCCTTAGGTTTTGGAATGAATGTGATTTATCACAATCGTAGTCGTTTGCCTGAAGCTGATGAAAAAGCATGCGGTGCGAGCTATGTATCCAAAGAAGAATTACTCCGTACTGCTGATCACGTTGTCTTGGTATTGCCATACACAGCAGAAAATCATCACACTATTGGTGCAAAAGAAATTGCCCTCATGAAACCGACTGCAACCCTTGTGAATATTGCTCGGGGCGGTATTGTGGACGATGCAGCACTAGCGCAAGCGCTCAAAGAGAAGAAAATTTTTGCTGCTGGCTTAGATGTGTTTGAGGGCGAGCCTAAAGTTCATCCAGAGCTATTGAAATTAAGCAATGTTGTCTTAGCTCCGCATATTGCTAGCGCAACTGAGAAGACGCGTCGAGCGATGATCGATTTAGCAGTGGAGAATTTGCGTGCTGCAATAGCAGGTAAGCAACCTCCAAGTCTGATTAATAAAGAAGCATTCAAGGCTTAAAAACGAATCTAGTTTGCATTAGTAAATTATTAAGATGGTAAAAAAATAAAGCCGAGCATTGCTCGGCTTTATTCATTTTTAGTCACTGAAGTTTTTAATTACTCGGCTTCAATCTCTTCTGGTAAGTCGCGCAGCGCTAATTCGATACCACCGAATTTGCCAGCAACCCAGTTATAAACCTTGCAGGCAATCCACAGCAAGCCAAAGCCTAACAAGGCATTGAGAATGAGAGCAGATAACACTGTAAATCCTGGAATGGCACCGTCACGAATGAAGGCTACAAAAAGAGCCAGTAAGACGATCGGAACGGAGAAACAGAGATAAACCAAAACGAGCGTTTTGGCAGTGTGCATTGGGTCCAGAAAGACGAGTTCTTTTTTGCTAAGTTTCATGATGACGCAATCTTAAAGCAGTCCATCAAAAAGCGCTATATCTACCCAGTCCCCAGCAGCAATATTTCCTTGGTCATGAGCAAGAATGACAAAGCAATTTGCCTCACTCATGGAGCGCAAAATGCCAGCACCTTGACTGCCGGTGAGTCTGACAGTTGGACGGCCATCGGCATTGCGTCCCAAGATGGCGCGTTGAAACTCTGTGCGACCGGGTTTCTTGCGGATTGGCGCTTCAGAGATTGCCTGAGTAATGGGCGGTTCAGTCTGGTTTGCGCCATTGAGTTGCAAGAGCGCGCTTCGAACAAACTGGTAAAAGGTCACCATGACTGCTACTGGATTGCCTGGCAATCCAAAGAACAGTGTTTTGCGAGCAGGTGACTTTCCAGGAATGGGTTTCAACACTCCAAAAGCCATTGGGCGACCAGGGCGCATCGCAATTTTCCAAAAGCCGACGTCTCCCAGCTCTTGCATGATTTGCTTAGTGAAGTCAGCCTCACCAACAGAGACGCCACCGGAAGAGATTAAGACATCCGCTTTGCTAGCGGCATCAATAAATGCTTTTTTAAGAGATGTTGGATCATCGCGCACAATCCCACAGTCAATGATTTCTAGATTGAGGCGATTGAGTAAGCCGGTAAGGCTATACCGATTACTGTCATAAATACTACCCGCGTCTAATGTTTGGCCTAGTGATCGCAACTCATCTCCAGAAGATAGAATCGCTACCTTGAGTTTGCGCTTCACTTTAAGAGAGGCTATCCCGAGAGATGCTGCTAAGCCTAAATCTGAAGGGCGCAATAAACGACCTGCGCTAATCGCGGGTTTACCTTGTTGTAAATCTTCACCGCGCAAGCGACGATTTTCCCCGGGCTTCAATTGATTCTGAGGAAACTCAATGTGCGTATCGGTTTGAGCGCTAGTGAATTCTTGTGGAATGACGGTGTCACAACCGGCTGGCATGACGGCGCCAGTCATAATCTTGAGACATTCACCGGGATTGATCTTGCCTTCATAAGGCTTGCCCGCAAATGCGGTACCCATGATTTTGAGGGAGACCGTAGCATCCTCCGTGCCAAGGCACTTGCCGTCAAAGGCATAGCCGTCCATCGCTGAGTTGTCAGCCGCAGGAACGTCAATTGGCGAGAGTAAATCCTCAGCAAGAATGCGGTTGATTGCTTGGTCTAAAGAAACAGTTTCAGTATCACTCGCATCACCAATTGCATTGGATTCTGCAATGAGCTCATTCACCAATTGTGCAATGGCTTTACGGGCTTCATCCACATGCAGCGATGAAGTGAGAAGAATGGGGTTATTGGGTGAGTGCTTCATGCGAAGGCCCCTTCTAATACTTTTAATTCTTCTGGGGTGTTGACGTTGGCAAATGCTTGCGCGTCATCAAACACTACAGTGCTGCTGCGCAATTCTTTAAACCAACGATCGATCTTGAGATCGCCTTTTTGTAAAAATTTTTCTAATGACTCTTGCAAGCTAGTACGCATTAAACAAAAAACGGGTTGCGCCCATACTTTGCCATCCACTTCTTTACTTGAGGCATATACCAATTCAAAGTCGCCGTGGGCCATTTCAGATGCTAGCCTAGCGCCCAAATCTTTGGGTAGCAAAGGCGAATCACAAGGTGCAGTCAGCATGTAAGGAGTTTTGCAAACCTTGAGGCCTGCAGAAAAACCGGCTAGTGGCCCTGAGAAGTCAGGGGTCTCATCCATGATGACGGGGTAGCCATGAATGGCGTATTTCGTAATGTTGCGATTGGCATTAATCAGAATTGGACCCACTTGGTCCTTCAGTCTGGTAATGGCTGATTCAATGAGGGGTTTGCCGAGAAACGGAATTAATCCTTTATCTATACCGCCCATGCGCTGGGCGCGTCCACCAGCGAGGATCAGACCGGTAATTTGATCGGAAGAAATCATTAGCCGCCGATATAAGACATTTCGACTTTACGAGAACCAGTCGATTGATTTGCAGTATTGGAGCCGCGGATTTCAGAGTAATGATCATCACGCGCTGCCCAAGTATTCATAATGGCATTGGCAATCTCTAAATCACTTTTACCTGAACGTAATAAGGTTTTGAAATCAAAACCTTCATTTGCAAAGAGGCAGAGATACATCTGGCCATCAGTAGAAATACGCGCGCGGGTACATTCGTGACAGAAAGTTTGCGTCACGCTAGAGATCACACCGACTTCGCCTGAGCCATCTTTGTAGCGCCAGCGCTGCGCAACTTCACCTGAGTAGTTTGCTTCAATTGCTTCTAATGGAAATACTTCATTGATTCTGGCAATCACTTCTTTGGAGGGCAGTACCTCTGCCATATTCCAGCCATTGGAGCTGCCCACGTCCATGAACTCAATAAAGCGTAAGATGACGCCACTACCTTTGAAGTGTTTTGCCATCGCGACGATTTCATGATCGTTTGTACCTTTTTTAACCACCATATTCACTTTGATATTTTCAAAGCCAACTTCTTGAGCGGCGGCAATGCCATCCAAAACATCCGCTACTGGAAAGTCAACATCATTCATCTCTTTGAAGATGACATCATCTAAGCCATCTAAGCTCACAGTGAGTCTTTGTAGGCCAGCAGCTTTTAAAGCAGCAGCTTTCTTGCGCAGAATGCTGCCATTGGTTGTTAAGGTGAGATCCAGTGGTTTGCCATCAGGTGTGCGCACTTGTGCCAACATGTCGATCAGCACTTCTAAGTTTTTGCGCAGTAGCGGCTCACCACCAGTTAAACGAATCTTCTCAACGCCTAAGCTAGCAAAGATTGAAGTTAAGCGAGTGATTTCTTCAAAGCTCAGCAGTTCTTTGTGTGAGAGGTAAGGGTAATTCTGATCAAAGACTTCTTTAGGCATGCAATAGGTGCAGCGGAAGTTGCAACGATCCGTTACCGAAATGCGGAGATCACGTAAGATGCGACCGCGTTTATCTTGGGTATTGCCATGAGGTGCATGGAGTTGCGCGCCAATAGACGGCATAAGGCCGCTGCCTTCGTCGATGCGTATGGGGATTACCTTTGGGATTGCTTTGTCAACCATGTTCGCAATTATGGCTGTGAAACGGTGTTTCTGCCAAACCGCCAAATATCCTTTTGGGATAAATGACGGTCTGGAGAAAACTGTTAGATAGCGTTAAACCGTTTTTTCTTGGCCGCCGGTTTCAACTAAAACCATTGGGCCTTCTGGTCGGGCTGCTGCAGGCTTAGGCGTTCTGCCCAAGTTGGTTGACTCAGGTTGAATCTGGCTTTGGGCTTCTGCATGCTTAGAGGCATCAGTAGCAACCCAGATCATGCCGGCAGACTGCACAACACTATGTAAAGGAGTTTCTTCAAGCGCCTGGAAAGCAACCTTCGGAAGCTCTGGTGCAGGCTTAGCAATTACTTCAACAGTTGAAGTGGCTACTACTGCCACTGCTGTAACGGGAGCTGCAGCTGGAGTACTTTGAGTGCCTTGCGCTGGACGATTAGATTGACGTGGAGGGCGTGGTGCTCTCTCTTGTCTTTGCGCAGCAGGTTTTGCATTACCAAAGCTATTAGCAAGATTCTGAATCGGCATTGATGCAGATGCGCCAGCCATACCTACAGGGGGGCCTGCAAATGGACTTGCTGATGTCATTGCTGTTGCTGAAGTAGATGCTTCACCATTCTCTGCGCGTTCGCCACGATCATTGCGATTGCGACCACGACCACGACGATTGCGACCACGACCACGACGCTCTTCGCCATCAGCAGTTGGTGCAGCCTCGCCTGGAGCAGCTTCGGTTGCAGGCGTTACTGCAGCTGGGTTTGCTTGGCGCTCTGGTTTTGGACCATTGCGATTACCGTTACGGTTATTGCCTTGGTTGCGATTGCCGTTGCGATTGTTGTTCGCTTCAGCAGTGCCTTCAGCAGCAGTTGCTGCTGGGCGCTCTGTACGCTCACCATTACGTTCGCCACGACGATTGCGACCACGGTTGCGATCACCACCATTGCCATTGCGGCCTTGGTTACGACCACGCACATTGCTTGGTGCTGGCTTCTCTTCAGCTGCAGGAGAAGATGAGAACATCTTTTTAATAAATCCAAAGAAGCCACCAGAGCTTTCAGCTTGTGCTTTTTCGGTACGTGCTGGACGAGGTTGGCTAATTGGTGCTGGTTGAGTTGGGGTAATGCCTTTAACAGCTGCTTCAGGACGCGCCTTCACATCAGCGTCCTTACGGCTCACAGTAGTATCGGTCTCAAGCTCACGTGCAGCTTCTTCCGCCATCACATAACTCGCCTTTTGATCATCTAAACGTGGATCGTCATGACGTAAACGCTCTAACTTGTAATGTGGAGTTTCCAAATGCTTATTTGGAACCATCAAGACATTCACTTTGAAGCGAGTTTCAATCTTGATCACTTCAGCACGTTTTTCATTCAAGAGGAATGCAGCCACTTCGACTGGTACCTGGGTATGAATCGCCGCTGTGTTCTCTTTCATTGCTTCTTCTTGAATGATGCGTAGAACTTGCAATGCTGAAGATTCGGTATCACGGATGTGACCAGTGCCATTACAACGTGGGCAGGTTACATGGCTTCCCTCAGAAAGGGCAGGGCGCAAGCGCTGACGTGACATTTCCATCAAGCCGAACTTGGAGATCTTGCCCATCTGAACGCGAGCGCGGTCATGGCGCAGAGCATCGCGGAGGCGATTCTCAACATCTTTCTGCGCTTTGCTCGACTCCATATCAATAAAGTCGATCACGATCAAACCACCCAAGTCACGTAAACGTGCTTGACGGGCGATTTCATCAGCAGCTTCTAAGTTGGTGCGGGTTGCGGTTTCTTCAATATCAGAACCACGGGTTGCACGTGCAGAGTTCACGTCCACAGAAACCAAGGCTTCAGTGTGGTCGATCACAATGGCGCCACCAGATGGCAGTGGCACTGTGCGTGAGTATGCAGTTTCGATTTGATGCTCAATTTGGAAACGAGAGAACAAAGGCACATCATCCTGATAGCGCTTTACTCGTGGCAAATTGTCCGGCATCACTACTGACATAAATGCTGCAGCTTGTTCGTAGATGTCATCGGTATCGATAAGGATCTCGCCGATATCTGGCTGGAAGTAATCGCGAATGGCGCGAATCACTAAGCTAGATTCGAGATAAATCAGTAATGGGGCTGAATTGCCTTTGGCAGCTTCATCAATCGCTTTCCACAACTGCATTAGGTAACTTAAGTCCCATTGCAATTCAGTAGCATCACGACCAATACCGGCGGTACGAGCAATGATGCTCATACCATCAGCCACTTCTAATTGAGCCATGGCTTCGCGGAGTTCTTGACGGTCTTCACCTTCAATGCGACGGGAAACGCCGCCTCCACGTGGGTTATTTGGCATCAATACCAAATAGCGGCCAGCCAAGGAGATAAAAGAAGTTAAAGCGGCGCCTTTTTGGCCACGCTCTTCTTTTTCTACTTGAACAATGATTTCTTGACCTTCGCGTAGCGCATCCTTGATGGAGGCATTGCGAACATCGATACCCTCTTTGAAATAGGTTCTGGCAACTTCTTTAAATGGCAAGAAGCCATGACGCTCTTCACCATAGTTGACAAAGCAAGCCTCCAGGGAAGGCTCAATGCGGGTAATAACACCTTTGTAAATATTGCCTTTGCGTTGTTCGCGACCGGCGGCTTCGATATCAATATCGATGAGTTTTTGACCATCAACGATGGCAACTCGCAACTCTTCTTGTTGAGTTGCATTAAACAACATGCGTTTCATAACACTCTCCTATGGGGGAGGATGTCGTTGCGCGCTGCGTTAGGGGACAAGTTAGATACCGCTTAAGGCATAGCCAATGGCGGTTTAAGAGTGTGGATCATGCAAATCTAGGCATTTATTACCCAGTTCACCAAGTTAACGGTTGGTTAAATTGGTGCCACACTTGACGATCGCCGCAGAGACCTCCTTTAGGTCATCAATGCAGGCGCGCGCCTGAAAACTGTCTTCTAATCGCGGGTCGCGGCATACGGCACACCAACCCTGCGCCTCATTACAACGGGGGAGGGGCAACCCCGGGAGTCTTTTAAAGGGCGACTCCAAGCTCCACGATTTAAACCTGACCTCAGGCTCATATCGGGCCAATAAATTGGCTAGAGCGTTGATTATACGGCACAAGTTGAATGACAATGGGGTATTGTTAAGTCCCTTATCGTCTCAGAACGAGGCGATAAGAGAGATAAATCATGAAATCTGAACCCATTTCCAAGCCTTTAAAGGTAAAAACGCCTGCTTCTTCAGCGCCTGCTGCAGTGCATCTTCAGACTATTGGTCCTGAAGAGGCTGGTCAGCGCTTGGATAACTATTTGCTCCGTTGGGCCAAGGGCGTTCCTAAAAGTCACGTTTACCGGATTATTCGTTCGGGCGAGGTGCGGGTCAATAAAAAGCGAGCCGAGCCAACCACCCGACTGATTGAGGGTGATGTTGTGCGCCTTCCCCCAGTCAGAATTGCTGAGCCTGCCCAAATGGCAGCAGTCAATAGTGCTCAAACCAAATCTAGAGCCCATGGTTACTCAGACAAAATGCCCATCCTTTTTGAGGATGAGGCTCTCCTAATAGTAGATAAACCACCTGGCTTAGCTGTACATGGCGGGTCTGGAATTGCTCTGGGGGTGATTGAGACGTTGCGTATCACTCGCCCAGAATTGAAGTTCCTGGAATTAGTTCACCGTTTGGATCGAGACACCTCTGGTGTATTGCTGCTTGCTAAGAAGCGTAGTGCTCTGGTGGAGTTGCACCGTCAAATTCGTGAAGGCCAAACAGATAAGCGTTACTACTTGCTAGCCCATGGAGAAATTCAGCAGGGTGCGCAAGTGATGCAACTAAAGTATCCATTGCACAAATACCTCTTGGCTAATGGCGAACGTAGAGTGCGAGTTGATCCTGAGGGCTTGCCAAGCCACACAGCTTTGCGCGTGACCAAAACCATGAAGCGTGAAGATGCTGCGATTACTTTGGCTGAGGCTCAGTTAAAAACAGGCCGCACTCATCAGATCCGTGTACATCTTCAGAAACTGGGTCATGCAATCTTGGGCGATGACAAATATGGCTTTGAAGATCAAGACAAAGTAATTAAATCCAAGCGACTTTATCTCCATGCCCATCTTGCGGGCTTCACACATCCGCGTACTGGTGAGAAGATGCGGATTGAGTCCCCACTGCCAGCTGAGTTTGCGGCGATGATGAAAAATTTTGAACCAATAGAAGCGTAATGACCCAAAAAAGTACATTCGGAGATAAACCCGATCGCCGCTATGACCTGATTGTGTGGGATTGGGATGGAACTATTATGGATTCCACGCCAACCATCGTGTATTGCATTCAGCAGGCTTGTCGCGATTTAGGTTTTAAAGAACCTGATGATGCATTGGCAAGTTCAGTCATTGGCTTGGGTATTCAGGATTCATTACGAAGAGCGGTCCCCTGGATTGAGCCGGCACACTTTCCAAAACTGACAGATCGCTTTCGTTATCACTACCTAGCCAAAGATCATGAACTTGATTTATTTGTAGGCATTCGTGAGCTGCTCGAGAATTTACGGGAAGATAAATATCTATTGGGTGTTGCTACAGGTAAATCCAGAGTGGGTTTAGATCGTTCTTTAAAACACCATCAAATTGGCCATCTCTTTCATGAAACACGAACAGCTGATGAATCCTTCTCAAAGCCCCATCCAGGAATGTTGCTGGAGTTATCTGATGTGACTCAGGTGCCTACGCGTCGCATGTTGATGATTGGGGACACTACGCACGATTTAGATATGGCAGCCAATGCTGGCGTAGATGCTGTTGCAGTGACCTACGGCGCGCATCCTCTGGATACTTTAAAAACATCCCCTTCATTGGCTCATATAGATGATGTGGCACAGCTGTCACAATGGCTCAAGCAAAATCTGTAAATCACAATAAGTAATACTAAGGAATCAAGATGGAAAACAATCCAAATCCAAACTGGGAACGTCAAGCTCTTGAGCATTTGCTCCTCGAGAATTTGAAAGAGACACGTAAAGCTCGTCGTTGGAAAGCTGTACTGCGAGTACTGACTTTGGTTGTGATCGTTGGGGTGATTCTTTCAGTGTTTGATTTTCATTTGCCGGGGCGTGGTATGGCAGGAGAAAAGCACACTGCTATGGTGACGCTGGAGGGTGAGATTTCATCGAGCTCAATGGCCAATGCTTTAGATATCAACTCTTCACTGCTTTCTGCATTTGAGAATGAACATAGTGCCGGCGTGGTTCTGCGTATTAATAGTCCCGGCGGCTCGCCGGTGCAAGCCGGAATGATTAATGATGAGATCCATCGCTTGCGCAAGCTCTATCCAAACAAACCGTTTTATGTGGTGGTTGAAGATATTTGTGCTTCGGGCGGCTACTACGTTGCAGTAGCTGGTGATCAGATCTTGGTGGATAAGGCTAGTTTGGTTGGTTCAATCGGCGTGATCATGGAAGGCTTTGGCTTTACCGGTCTGATGGATAAGCTGGGCGTAACTCGTCGCATGATTACTTCAGGATCAAATAAAGGCATGCTTGATCCATTTAGCAAAGAGAATCCCAAGCAAGTTGAAATGGTGAAGACCATGATTGATGAGATTCACCAACAATTTATTGCTGTAGTGAAAGAGGGTCGCGGGGCGCGTTTAAAAGATGTCCCAGATTTATTCTCCGGACGTATTTGGAATGGCGAACAGGCTGTCAAAATTGGTTTGGCTGATGGTTACGGCACAGTTGAGTCCGTAGCGCGCGATATCTTCAAAGCCCCAGATATTTTGGACTACACCATGAAAGAAAACTTTGCTGAGCGTGTAGCCAAGCGCTTTGGTGCTGAGGCAGGTGCGGCTGCTGGCAAAGCTTTAGTAAAGGCACCAGATCTCAAGTAAGAATGAATTCCTGAGCTAGGAAAAAGCGTCAACGCTTAGGCCAACAGTAGAAATACCGTTGGCCTATTTTGTAAGGAAGCGCATGCAGCCTCATTTGGATAGCGCTTGCGCCACTCTGCAATCGATAGCGTGGTGATCATTTCTGAAGGGAGGCTGAGATCAACGCCTAGGCACAGTAAAGATTGTGGTGCTAGAGAATTTAAGCACGCCATCAACATTGCGGTATTGCGATAAGGCGTCTCAATCCAAATCTGAGTTTGCTGTAATTTGCGAGACTCTACTTCGAGTTGTTTCAACCTAGCACTGCGCTCATGGGTGTCATGTGGCAGATATCCCTGAAAGGCAAAGCGTTGACCATTTAGACCGCTAGCCATTAAACCCAGCAAAATAGAGCTTGGACCCACTAAAGGCTTTACCTGGGCA
Source organism: Polynucleobacter sp. MWH-Berg-3C6 (assembly GCF_018881855.1). Classification (GTDB taxonomy): domain Bacteria; phylum Pseudomonadota; class Gammaproteobacteria; order Burkholderiales; family Burkholderiaceae; genus Polynucleobacter. The sequence goes on from NZ_JACVPN010000001.1 coordinate 251,433, forward strand.
CCTAAGCAATGTGCCGCTAGAACAAGTTCTGCGCCTGGATCGGCGACACCTGGCACGCCAGCTTCGGACATTAAACCCATGTCATTGCCAGCAAGCAATGGTTTGAGTAAGTCAGCAGGTTTCACGGCATCACCATACTTTGCATTGCGAGCTGCACCACGCCACTCACTCATTTGCATTTCTTGAATAGTGCAAGCAAGCGGAGCAACACTATCAACCGCTTTTAATAGTGCGCGTGCTGTTTTCGCATCTTCAACAATCCAGTGTTTGAGTTTGGCAGTTTGTAAAAGCGTTTCATGAGGCAATACATGTGGCAATTGCTCAATGCGCGCATCGTCCCCCAGTGTGTTGGGAACTAGGTAGAGTGTGCCTAACTTTGACATAAATAAATTGAGTTGATCTCTTAATTCTTGGATGGAATTACAAAACCAGCATCACGTAATAAACCGGTTAAAGCAATGAGTGGCAAGCCAATGAGGGCTGTTGGGTCATCACTTTGAATGGACTCCAAAAGGCTAATGCCAAGACCCTCAGACTTAGCGCTACCGGCACAGTCGTAAGGCTCTTCTGCAAGCAAGTAACTTTCTAAAACATCATCCGAGAGTTTTCGAAAGGTCACTTCAGTGGGTACGTTTAAGGTTATTTGCTGATCACCTTTCATTAAGCAAAGCGCCGTATGAAAAGTCACCGTTTGACCACGCATGAGTTGTAGTTGAGCGAGAGCTCTTTCAAAATTACCAGGCTTACCAATTGCAGCACCACACAAATCTGCAACTTGGTCAGAGCCAATCACCCATGCATTGGGATGATTTTTAGCAACCGCTGCAGCTTTTGCAGCGGCAAGACGTAAGGCCAATTCGAGAGTGCTTTCACCAGTGAGTGGTGTCTCATCGACTTTAGGGGAAACGACTTCAAAAGGAATGCGTAGACGCCCCAAAAGCTCGCGGCGATATGCCGAGGTCGATGCCAGGATGAGGGGCGGATTGATTGATTTACTCATTGCTGCTGACTTTCGAAGAGGCCTTGATTTAGACTGATGCCATGAATCGTAATCAAGTTTTACCTCAAGTCCAGTTATCGGCCGAACCAAGCGCTTTAAAAAAGGTCGATTTTTGCGCTCCCCAGTCCTATCAAGGAGCCGGCTTTTTGGCTATTTCTGATATGCCTAGGCTGGCTGAAGAGGCTTCCGCCATTAATCCAGGAGATGGCTTTAATTGGCAAATGGAGACCCATTTTGAAGATTCACCTGGCAGTGAGCCTCGCCAAATCCTGGAATTAGCTCTAAAAGGGCGCCTTCACTTGGTTTGTCAGCGTTGTTTGCAAGACTGCGCTGTAGATTTGGATGAAAAACGCCGTTTTGTTCTACTTGCCACTGAGGCTGAGGCTGATGATTTCCCGATGGAGGATGAGGAGCAGGAGCCTTTGGTGGCCAGCCAGCATTTCAACCTCTTAGAAACCATTGAGGATGAGGTTTTATTGTCCTTACCCTTGATTCCAAAGCATCCAGAGGGCTTTTGTGAGCCCCACGCCTCTGTTTTTGGGGTGGATGATGAGGATGAGGTGGTTGATGAGCGTGAAAATCCCTTTAACATATTGAAAAATATGAAGAAAAACTCATAAATCAGGCGCTTTTATCCTTGTTGTTTTAAGTAATCTCTATCGAAAAATCAAGCATTTAGCCACTTTTTCATGCTAGAATGTCGCCTTGCTTAGGAGTTCAATATGGCCGTTCAACAAAACAAAAAATCACCTTCCAAACGTGGCATGCACCGTGCGCACGACTTTTTGACCGCACCTGCTACGGCTGTTGAAGCCACAACTGGTGAGGCTCATTTGCGCCACCACATTTCACCAAACGGCTACTATCGTGGCCGTAAAGTTGTTAAAACAAAAAACGACTAATTCTTTTAGTCTAAATAGATCGAAGCGGCTCACAAAACAGCCGCTTTTTTCTTAGATAAATCACTTGCAGCAATCAATGAGTTTATGAGCGTTACTCTAGCTATTGATGCCATGGGCGGAGATCATGGAGTCGTCGTTACGGTTCCTGCTGCCTGCGATTTTCTAGAAAAACATGCCGATGTGAAGATTGCCTTGGTGGGTGATCCTGATTTAATCAAGCAAGTTTTAGATAAATCTTCGACAGCTCACGCAGATCGTATTCATATTATTCCTGCAAGCGAAGTGGTGTTGATGGACGACCCCATCGAAGTTGCTTTGCGTCGCAAAAAAGATTCATCTATGCGCGTTGCTATTGAGCAAGTCAAAGAGGGTGCAGCTGATGCTGTCATTTCCTCCGGCAATACTGGCGCACTCATGGCGATTTCTCGCTACATCCTAAAAACCCTTGAAGGCGTTGATCGTCCAGCTATTGCAACTGCTATCCCAAATGAATTGGGGGGCGGTACAACCATGCTCGACCTGGGTGCTAACGCGGATTGTGAACCGATGCATTTGGTGCAATTTGCCCAAATGGCGAACGTCATGGTTCAGGTGGTTGATGGCAAGAAAAATCCCTCAATTGGGCTTCTCAATATTGGGGAAGAGGTGATTAAGGGTAATGAGGTTGTCAAACAAACCAGCGAGTTGTTGCGTCAAACTCATTTAAACTTTTACGGAAATGTAGAAGGCAATGATATTTTTAAAGGCACTACCGATATCGTCGTGTGCGATGGTTTTGTAGGTAATGTCGTTCTCAAGGCTAGTGAAGGTTTAGCAAAAATGATGAGCGGCATGATTCGTGAAGAATTTAAGCGCTCGCTGATGACGAGATTGATGGCAATCTGCGCCATGGTCCCACTGCTGCGAGTGCGTAAGCGCGTAGACCATCGTCGCTATAACGGTGCAGTGTTGTTAGGTCTACGCGGTTGTGTGATTAAGAGTCATGGCTCCGCCGATCGCTTTGCCTTTGGTTTTGCTTTAGAGCGCGCATATGAGGCTGCCAAGAATCGTATGGTTGAGCGCATTGCCGCAGCCTTTGTGGTGGAGACAAAAGAATGAGTATTTTTGCAAGAGTCGCTGGTACTGGAAGCTATCTTCCCGAGCAGCGTTTAACCAATCAAGACTTAGTAGAGCGCCTCGCTAAAACAGGCCTAGAGACTAGTGATGAGTGGATTACGACTCGCAGCGGGATTTCTGCACGACACTTTGCTGCCGAAAATGAATTAACCAGTGATTTAGCGGTGAAAGCTGCTGAAGCAGCTTTAACAAGCGCTGGGATTACCTCCGCAGATCTGGATCTCATTATTTTGGCAACCTCTACGCCGGATCATTTGGGCGGGTTTCCAAGTACCGCTTGTGTAGTGCAGGATAAATTGGGCGCTCATACCGCCTGTGCCGCATTTGATGTGCAAGCGGTTTGTGCTGGTTTTACTTACGCTCTCGCTATTGCAGATGCCTTCATTCGTTCTGGTTCATTTAAAAAAGTACTGGTGATTGGTGCCGAGACCTTCTCTCGCATTTTGGATTTTCAAGATCGCGGTACTTGTGTTTTGTTTGGCGATGGTGCTGGTGCGGTAGTGCTCGAAGCCTCCAAAGAGCCTGGCATTCTTTCAACAGCCTTACATGCTGATGGTAGTCAACGCGACATTCTCTGTGTGCCTGGCCGTGCTGGTAATGGTGAAGTGCATGGCTCTCCATTCATGACAATGGATGGTCAAGCAGTATTTAAATTAGCCGTAAAAGTATTAGAGCAAGTAGCGCACGAAGCCTTAGAGAAGGCCAATCTCAAGCCTGAACAAATTGATTGGTTAGTGCCACATCAAGCCAACATTCGCATCATGGAGGGCACTGCCAAGAAGATGGGCATGTCCATGGATAAAGTGATTGTGACAGTGCATGAGCATGGCAATACTTCTGCCGCATCAATTCCATTGGCTTTAGATGCGGGTGTGCGCTCCGGTCAAATTCAACGTGGCCAACATCTTTTACTAGAGGGTGTTGGTGGTGGCTTCGCTTGGGGCGCAGCAGTTCTCAAGTACTAAGAGTTTATTTTTTAGTGAATTAATAATATGACATTTGCATTCGTATTCCCTGGCCAAGGTTCTCAATCTGTCGGCATGCTCAATTCGATTTCTGAGCGTCCTGAAGTGCGCGCAACATTACAAGAAGCCTCTGAAGCTTTAGGTGAGGATGTTGCCAAATTAATTGCTGAAGGTCCTGCAGAGGCCTTGTCCTTAACAACCAATACTCAACCAGTGATGCTGACTGCTGGCGTGGCTTTTTACCGCGCTTGGCTGGCGGCAGGTGGATCGGCTCCTAAGGTGATGGCAGGTCATAGCCTCGGTGAATACTCAGCCTTGGTCGCTGCTGGCGTCATTTCTTTTAAAGATGCAGTTCCATTGGTGCGCTTTCGTGCAGAAGCAATGCAAAGCGCAGTCCCAGTTGGCACGGGTGGTATGGCTGCTATTTTGGGTTTAGATGATGCGACTGTGATTAAAGTTTGTGCAGAGGCCAGCGTTGCTTCTGGCGGTGTTGTAGAGGCCGTCAATTTCAATGCACCAGGACAAGTGGTGATTGCAGGTGCAAGTGATGCTGTAACGAAGGCGTGCGAGCTACTGAAAGCTGCTGGTGCTAAACGTGCATTACCTTTACCTGTGTCTGCACCATTTCATTCTTCTTTATTGCAACCTGCTTCTGAAAAACTCAAAGGCTATCTTGCAAACATTGAATTCAAAACACCAACAATCTCCGTGATTAATAACGTTGATGTCCAAATCTTGAATGATCCTACCGCCATTAAAGATGCATTAGTGCGTCAAGCTGCAAAACCTGTACGCTGGCAAGAAACTATTCAAGCAATGGCTGGACAGGGTATTACCCAAGTGGTGGAGTGCGGTCCTGGCAAAGTGTTGGCAGGCTTAACTAAGCGCATCAATGATCAAGTAACGGGCGTGCCCGTATTTGATGATGCCAGCCTGAATGAAGTGCTAGCAACTTTAAAATAAGTATTCATACAAGAACCAATCGAAATAGCGGAAGACAAATATGAACCTCGACTTAAGCGGACAAATTGCCTTAGTGACCGGTGCCTCGCGTGGTATTGGTCAGGCGATTGCAGATGAATTAGTCAAGTGTGGCGCCAAGGTGATTGGCACAGCTACATCGGCTGATGGTGCTAAAGCAATTAATGCACGCTTAAAGCCTTCAGGTGGTTGTGGTTTGGTTTTGAATGTCACTGCACCAAATGCTTGCGAAGAAATTATTGATCAGATTGTGAAGGATCATGGCGGCATCAATATTTTGGTCAATAACGCTGGTATTACTCGCGATAACTTGGCAATGCGCATGAAGTCCGAGGAGTGGACTGATGTAATTGATACTAATTTGAGTTCAGTGTTTCGTTTATCTCAGGCGGTTTTGCGTCCCATGATGAAGGCACGTGGTGGCCGCATCATCAACATCACCTCCATTGTTGGTCACATGGGTAACGCAGGACAGGCAAACTACGCCGCTGCAAAAGCAGGCGTTTCTGGAATGACCCGTGCTTTGGCCCGCGAAATTGGCAGCCGCAATATCACCGTCAATTGCGTAGCCCCTGGATTTATTGATACCGATATGACCCGCGCCCTGAGCGAAGATCAGCAAAATGCCCTCAAAGTGAATATTCCACTAGCCAGATTGGGTAGTCCCGAGGATGTGGCCCAGGCAGTGGCATTTTTGGCCTCTCCGGCGGCTGGCTATATTACGGGTAATACCCTACACGTCAATGGCGGACTCTATCTAGCCTAACGGCAAAGCAAGGATTTGGTCGTTTTTGGGCGAATTTGCTAATTCGGTCCACCAAACTGATAAAATCCTTTTCATCGTTTTTTACAACCCCTGGGGAAATTAATGGACAACATCGAACAACGCGTTAAGAAAATCGTCGCTGAGCAATTAGGCGTCGCTGAAGGAGATATCAAGAATGAATCTTCTTTCGTGAATGACCTGGGCGCTGACTCTCTTGACACTGTTGAGCTGGTAATGGCATTGGAAGATGAATTCGGTATCGAAATTCCTGATGAGGAAGCCGAAAAGATCACCACAGTTCAGCTCGCGATCGACTTCGCTAAATCAAAAGCTCAGGGTTAATTCCCTAGCTTAGGTATTACTGTGTCAGCATCAAATTGCCGACGCCGGGTAGTAGTTACCGGCCTTGGTCTCATCTCACCTGTTGGTAATTCAGTTGATGTAGCTTGGTCTAATTTGCTTGCGGGCAAATCAGGCATTGCTACCATCACCAAATTCGACCACGCTCCACTTAGCGTTCATTTCGCTGGAGAGGTGAAAGATTTCAATGTTGAAGAATATGTTTCTGCCAAAGAAGCGCGCCATATGGATACCTTTATCCATTACGGCATCGCTGCTGGCACGCAAGCACTTCGCGATAGCGGTCTAGAGATTACCGAGCAAAATGCCGAGCGCGTAGGCGTCATGGTGGGTTCGGGTATTGGCGGCTTGCCAATGATTGAGGAAACAGGCGCAGAGCTCTTAGCTCGTGGCCCTCGTCGCATCTCCCCATTCTTTGTGCCAGGCTCAATCATTAATATGATTTCTGGGCATCTGAGTATTTTGTTTGGTCTTAAAGGTCCAAACGTTGCTGCAGTCACAGCATGTACTACTGGTTTGCACAGCATTGGTTTGGCTGCGCGCTTAATTCAGTACGGAGATGCTGATGTGATGGTGGCCGGTGGTGCTGAGTCAACTATTTCTGCTTTAGGTGTTGGTGGCTTTGCTTCGGCAAGGGCACTTTCAACTCGCAATGATGATCCAGCGACTGCTTCACGTCCTTGGGATAAAGACCGTGATGGCTTTGTTCTAGGTGAAGGTGCTGGTGTGATCGTGCTTGAAGAGTATGAGCATGCAAAGGCCCGCGGCGCAAAAATTTACTGTGAACTACTTGGCTTTGGTATGAGCGGTGATGCGTATCACATGACTGCACCGAATATGGATGGTCCTCGTCGTTGCATGGTCAATGCCATGCGTGATGCAGGCTTAAATCCTGATCAAATTCAGTATCTCAATGCACATGGTACTTCCACACCTTTGGGTGATAAGAATGAAACCGATGCCATTAAAGCGGCTCTAGGCGATCACGCTAAAAAAGCCCTGATTAACTCCACCAAGTCGATGACTGGTCACCTTTTAGGCGGCGCAGGCGGCTTGGAGTCTGTTTTCACTATTCTGGCTCTTCATAACCAGAAATCTCCACCCACCATCAATATCTTCAATCAAGACCCTGAGTGTGACTTGGACTACTGCGCCAATACCGCTAGGGACGTGAAGATTGACCACGCAGTCAAAAACAACTTTGGCTTTGGTGGTACTAACGGCACCTTGATTTTTGGTAAGCTGACCTAATATTCTCTTTATCTCCACTTTTTGGTTTTTACCAAGTAGGTCCATAGCATCATGAAAAAGTACTTTATTGCGCTCTTGGCTATTTTGAGTCTTGGGCAAACTGCATTTGTTCCAAATGCCTCTGCACAAAATCCTCGGGTAACGATTCCAGATTTTGCAGATTTGGTTGAGCGTGCCAGTCCCGCTGTAGTGAATATTCGGACAACTGAAAAAGTCATGGTGCAACAAGCTCAAGGCGGCATCCCAGGAATGCCTGAGGATCAAGCAGAGTTCTTTCGTCGTTTCTTTGGAGTGCCTATTCCAGGTATTCCGAATGGACCAAAACAGGCGCAACCTAATTCCGGTAAACCTCAAGAGGCTGATCGTGGAGTGGGTTCTGGTTTCATTATTGAATCCAATGGTTTGATTCTCACAAACGCACACGTTGTTGAAGGTGCTACTACGATTTATGTCACTTTGACTGATAAGCGTGAGTTCAAAGCCAAGCTCTTGGGGATGGATAAACGTACTGATGTAGCGGTAGTCAAAATTGAAGCGCGCGACTTACCAAAATTACCATTAGGTGATTCTTCTAAAGTGAGAGTGGGTGAGTGGGTTCTCGCCATTGGCTCACCTTTTGGCCTTGAGAACACCGTAACAGCAGGCATTGTTTCCGCGAAGAGCCGTGATACTGGCGATTACCTGCCCTTTATCCAGACTGACGTAGCGGTCAATCCCGGTAATTCTGGTGGCCCACTGTTAAATACTGCTGGCCAAGTTATTGGCATTAACTCACAAATTTTTAGCCGCTCTGGTGGCTATATGGGAATCTCTTTTGCAATTCCGATTGACGAGGCAATGCGTGTTGCTGAGCAGTTGCGTACCAATGGAAAAATGACGCGTGGTCGTATTGGTGTTGCCTTAGGTGAAATGACAAAAGAGGTTGCTGAGAGTTTAGGTTTGGGTAAACCTCGTGGCGCGTATGTGCGCAACGTGGAGACCAACGGTCCTGCAGCAGTTGGCGGTATTGAGGCGGGCGATGTGATTCTGAGCTTTAATGGTCGCGAAATTAATAAGTCTACAGATTTGCCGCGTATTGTTGGTGAAACTAAACCCGGTACTACAGCTAGCGTGCAAGTTTGGCGCAAGGGCAGCACACGTGAAGTCACTGTCACAGTGATTGATACAGACTCAACCCAAGCGGCCGTTAAAAAGTCAGATGCTCCCGCTAATACTGGGAATAGTGCAAATGCTTTTGGGGTAGCAGTGACTGACCTGTCAGATACCAAAAAGAAGGATCTCAATATCAAGGGTGGCGTTGAGGTTAGCGGTTTGAGTGATGGCCCTTTGGCTAGGGCTGGAGTTCGCCCTGGCGATGTGATCATTCGGATTGCTGATGCTGACATCACTGGGGTAAAGCAGTTTGAGACCCTGGTTAAAGGCCTGGATGCCAATAAGGCTGTTCCAGTCTTTATCCGTCGTTCTGACGGTACTTTGATCATCCCAGTAAGGCCAAAATAAGCCCTTTTTAGGTAAAAGAATGGGGTTTGGCGCCTTTTGGGCGCCACCCATTACAATCACTTTAAGACGGCTTTTTGCAGCGCATCATTGTGGTGCGTTCTGACAAGGCGTTTTTTTGAATGACCTATTAAGACGCTATGGATTTAATCCGCAATTTTTCTATCATCGCCCACATTGATCACGGCAAATCTACGCTTGCGGATCGCATTATTCAACTATGTGGCGGTCTCTCAGATCGTGAAATGGAAGCCCAGGTTCTCGATTCGATGGATATCGAACGTGAGCGCGGCATCACTATTAAAGCCCAAACTGCAGCTTTAAATTACAAAGCTAAAGATGGCAAGATCTACAACATCAATCTGATTGATACCCCAGGGCATGTGGACTTCTCATACGAAGTGAGTCGTTCCTTGTCTGCTTGTGAGGGTGCTTTATTGGTGGTGGATGCCAGTCAGGGCGTCGAGGCGCAGACGGTAGCGAACTGTTATATGGCCCTTGAGCTGGGTGTTGAAGTGGTTCCCGTGCTCAATAAGATTGATTTGCCCCAAGCCGATCCGGATCGCGCCAAAAAAGAAATTGAAGATGTGATTGGTATTGATGCTTCAGAAGCCGTAACTTGCTCAGCTAAAACAGGCATGGGTGTTGCGGATGTCATCGAAGAAATGATTGCTAAGGTGCCGCCACCAAAAGGCAATGCGGCAGATCCATTGCAAGCATTAATTATTGACTCTTGGTTTGACAACTATGTTGGTGTTGTCATGCTCATACGGGTTGTGAACGGCACTCTAAAGCCAAAAGAAAAAATCACCTTAATGGCAAACGGTTCTAGCCATTTAGTTGAGCACGTCGGTGTTTTTAGCCCGAAGTCAGTAGATCGCCCAGAGCTATCTGCTGGACAAGTAGGCTTTGTAATTGCTGGCATTAAAGAATTAAAAGCCGCTAAGGTTGGTGACACAGTAACGCACTCTCCAGGACAGCAAGGTCGAGTTCCAGCAGTTGCACCTCTGCCTGGATTTAAAGAAGTGAAGCCGCAAGTATTTGCTGGCCTGTATCCAGTTGAGGCAAGTGAGTACGATCAACTGCGTGAATCACTTGAGAAGTTAAAACTCAATGATGCTTCTCTCTTGTATGAACCAGAAGTGTCTCAAGCTTTAGGCTTTGGATTCCGTTGCGGCTTTTTAGGTTTGCTCCACATGGAGATCGTACAAGAGCGCTTGGAGCGCCAGTACGGTATGAATCTCATCACTACAGCTCCAACCGTGGTGTATCAGGTCCAGCAATCGGATGGCACGATCTTGATGGTCGATAACCCATCAAAGATGCCTGAGACCAGTAAGGTCGACACCATCATGGAGCCGATTGTGACGGTGAACCTCTATATGCCTCAAGAGTATGTGGGTTCAGTAATTACCTTATGTGTTGGTAAGCGGGGTATTCAGACGGGGATGAACTATTTGGGCCGCCAAGTGCAGCTCACTTATGAATTACCGATGGCAGAGATTGTGTTGGATTTCTTTGACAGGCTAAAGTCAATCTCTCGCGGCTATGCCTCGATGGATTATGAATTTAAGGAATATCGTCCAGCTGATGTAGTCAAGGTCGATATCTTGATTAACGGCGATCAGGTTGACGCTCTATCGGTGATTGTCCATAGAAGCAATAGTCAACACCGTGGTCGTGAGGTAGTTTCGAAAATGCGCGGGATCATTCCGCGTCAAATGTTCGATGTGGCCATTCAGGCGGCTATTGGCAGCAATATTGTTGCCCGTGAAAACGTGAAAGCTTTGCGTAAAAACGTTTTGGCTAAATGCTATGGCGGTGATATCTCTCGTAAGCGTAAGTTGTTAGAGAAGCAAAAAGAAGGTAAGAAGCGCATGAAGCAAGTAGGTAATGTGGAAATTCCACAAGAAGCGTTCTTGGCTATTTTGCAGGTGGAGGATTAATGAACTTCGCTCTGATTCTGTTGATCTTGGTTGTCTTGACGGGCATTGCCTGGGTTGCTGACAGGATGTACTTTGCCCCACAAAGACGCTTGGCTGGTAATGATCGTATGCCCTTATGGCTGGAATATACGGCCGGTTTCTTTCCGGTGATTTGTGCGGTATTTGTGTTGCGCTCATTCATTGTTGAGCCTTTCAAGATTCCGTCTGGATCAATGATCCCAACCTTGCAAATTGGCGACTTCATTTTGGTAAATAAATTTACCTACGGTATTCGTCTGCCAGTGATTAATCAAAAAGTAGTTGACCTTGGCGCTCCAAAGCGTGGCGATGTGGTGGTCTTTCGTTATCCGCGTGATGAGTCCGTTGATTACATCAAGCGTGTAGTGGCTCTGCCTGGTGATGTGATCACCTATCAAGACAAGCGTCTCACAGTAAATGGTCAGCCATTGCAATACAGCGGTGGTGATTCTTATCTTGATCCAGAGAATATGCGCTATGCCAAGCGCTTTATGGAATCTTTTCCTGCGGATTTAGGTGGTAATCGTCATGAGATTTTGAATGACCCAGATCGCCCCGCAACAGTATTTCCGACAGAGCGTTTTCCAGGTTCAGATTTCTGTCAGTACCAGCAATCTGGTCTCACTTGTAAGGTTCCGCCAGGCCATTACTTTGCGATGGGCGATAACCGCGATAACAGTGCCGATTCTCGCTATTGGGGCTTTGTGCCTGATAAGAATATTGTGGGCAAAGCCTTCTTTGTCTGGTTGAATTTGGGCAACTTAGGTCGCATTGGCGGCTTTGAGTAAGAGATCATGAACGCGCGCGCTGTTATTGAAACTGCACCCTTGCAAGAGCAGCTTGGTTATACCTTTAAAAAGCTTGAGCTCTTGAATCAAGCTTTGACCCACCGTAGTCATAGCAAAAAGAATAACGAGCGCTTGGAGTTCTTGGGTGACTCGATTCTGAATTGCGTAGTTGCTGATTTACTTTATGAGCGTTACTCCGATTTGGATGAGGGCGATCTCTCTCGTGTGCGCGCCAACCTCGTGAAGCAACAGGCTTTATATGAGATTGCACAAACTTTGTCTCTTTCTGACTATCTCCGTTTGGGTGAGGGTGAGCTCAAGAGTGGTGGCTTTCGCCGCCCCTCAATCTTGGCCGACACTTTAGAGGCAGTTACTGGGGCAATCTTTTTAGATGGCGGATTTGATGCTGCAAAAACATGCTTGCGCAAACTCTATTCAGCAATTCTGGCGCAAGTTGATCCAAAGACTTTAGGTAAAGACGACAAAACACTTTTGCAAGAATGTTTGCAAAGCTATCAATTACCTTTGCCGACCTATAACGTCACTGGTACTACTGGCGCTGCGCATAACCAACAATTTGAAGTGGAATGCTTGATTCCGAGCTTGAAAGTTTCAGTAAAAGGTGAAGGCGCCTCACGCCGAGCTGCAGAGCAATCTGCCGCTAAGACTGCCTTACTAGCCGTTCTCAAAGCATTGCCACAAGAATCTCGTAAACCCAAGAAAACTCGGTCGGCTAAGAAAAAAGCAGCCAAAAAAGAAGTCGCCGAAGAGCAGTTAAATCTTAAGCTGAAGGACTAATCGTGTTTAGATGCGGCACTATCGCCATTGTTGGGCGTCCCAATATGGGCAAATCAACACTACTAAATGCACTGGTTGGTCAAAAGATCAGCATCACTTCCCGTAAGGCGCAAACAACGCGCCATCGTATTTTGGGGATTCAGAATCGCGAAGAGGCGCAATTTATTTTTATTGATACACCAGGCTTTCAGACGCGCTTGATGAACACACTGAATAAGGCGCTAAACCGCACGGTGACAACTGCTCTGCAAGACGTTAATGTTGCTTGCTTTGTGGTTGAGGCAGGTTATTTTGGTGAGGATGATAAGAAAGTTTTAAAACTGCTGCCTGACGATTTGCCGGTAGTGCTGGTTCTCAATAAGCTCGATCTCTTTAATAGTCGTTTTCAGACTCCTTCCGAACGTGATCAGGCATTACTCAATTTTATTAAAGACATGGCGCGGCCATGGAGTGAGTTGGGTGGCCACGAAGATCAGAAGTGTGAGTTTGCAGAAATCGTACCGATGAGTGCTAAAAGTCCTGGTGACGTACAAAGACTCTTAGATGTCTTAGAGGGTTATCTACCTGAAGCAGAGGCTGTCTACGATGGCGATACTATTACTGATCGTAGCGAACGCTTTCTTGCCGCTGAAATTCTGCGTGAGAAGGTCTTCCGTTTTACGGGTGAGGAGTTGCCTTACACCTCTACAGTGGTGATTGATCAGTTCAAGATGGATGGCAAGATGCGCCGTATTGCTGCAACCATCTTAGTGGATCGCGACAGCCATAAAGCCATGATCATTGGGCAAAAAGGTGAGCGTCTTAAAAAGATTTCAACAGATGCACGGATTGATATGGAAAAGCTCTTTGATGGAAAAGTTTTTTTGGAGACTTGGGTCAAAGTGAAACGTGGTTGGGCAGATGATCGCGCTGAATTACGGGCGCAGGGCCTGGAATAGATTCTCATGGCCTCGATTCGCGTTGCTGACGAGCCTGCTTTTGTATTGCATAGCATTCCCTATAAAGAGACTAGCTTAATTCTGGACGTCTTTACTCGGCAGTATGGCCGTATGGCCTTGATTGCCAAAGGTGCAAAGCGTCCACACTCTACATTGCGTCCCGTCCTCCAACGCTTTCAACCACTACTGGTTTCTTGGAGCGGTAAATCAGAATTGCGTACCTTAACGAAGTCCGAGTGGGTTGGGGGAATGCCTTCCTTGGTTGGTGATGCCCTACTTTGTGGTTTTTATCTCAATGAGCTATTAGTCAAATTCCTAGCACGTGAAGATGACTACGAAAAACTCTACGATCGCTATACCGAAACTATTAATGCCTTATCGAATCTTGAATTTGAATCCAAAGGTCTAGAAGAAATTCTGCGCCCATTTGAGTTATCACTTTTGCAAGAGACGGGTTATGCAGCCGCCTTGGACCGCTGTGTTGAAACCAATGATCTACCAGATGCCAAGACTCAATATGTCTATCAGCCCGAACGTGGTGTCCGCCCAGTGCAAGGTGATGATCCTGGCCATTGGCCAGTATTGACTGGTAAATCACTACTTGCAATTGCAGTCGGGGATTTTTCAGACCCAGAAACATTGTCAGAGAGTAAGCAATTGATGCGTTTCCTGCTGGGCTTGCATCTACAAGATCAGGTTTTGACCACCAGGCAAATTCTGATTGATCTCAAAAAAATCTAGTAATCTACAGCTATGACAACCCAAGCCCTAGAACTCGGTATCAATATCGATCACGTAGCCACCTTGCGTAATGCCCGTGGGACAGTCTATCCAGATCCAATCAGGGCTGCACTATTAGCAGAAGAGGCTGGTGCTGATTTAATTACTCTGCATTTGCGTGAAGATCGTCGACATATTAAAGATGCTGATTTATTAGCATTGCGCCCACTCATTAGAACGCGTATGAACCTCGAGTGTGCAGTGACTCCTGAAATGTTGAATATTGCTTGCAAAGTAAAGCCGCACGATGTGTGCTTGGTCCCCGAGAAGCGGGAAGAAGTCACGACTGAAGGTGGGCTAGATGTTATCGGTCACTTTTCTGTAGTGAAAGTAGCTACCAAGCAATTGCAGGATGCTGGCATTCGGGTATCACTGTTTATCGATCCCGAGGAAAAGCAATTACAAGCCGCAAAGGATGTTGGTGCTACCGTGGTGGAATTGCATACTGGGCGTTACGCTGATTTATCTGGTCCAGATCAGACAAAAGAATTGGAGCGCATTCGTAAGGCAGCTCAATTTGGAAAGAGTATTGGTTTAAGAGTGAATGCCGGTCATGGCTTGCACGAAGGTAATGTCATGCCCATTGCTGCTATTACCGAATTATCTGAACTCAATATTGGTCATGCTATTGTTGCTGAGGCAGTATTTAAAGGTTGGAAAACAGCAATTGCCGATATGAAGACTCTGATGATTCAGGGTCGAAAAAACGTATAAAGTAAATACAACAAATGATCATTGGTATTGGTACAGATATTCTGCAGATTGAGCGCTTACAAGCTGCTTATGATCGGACTAATGGCCGCTTGGCTGAAAGAATTCTGGGGCCAGATGAGATGTTGGTCTTTAAGCACCGTCTTTCCAGAAATCACAAGCGGGGGATTGCATTCTTAGCAACTCGCTTCGCTGCTAAAGAGGCATTCTCCAAAGCAATTGGTTTGGGGATGCGTATGCCGATGACTTGGCGTTCATTGCAAACCTTAAATGAGCCTAGCGGAAAGCCTGTGACTTCCTATTTGGGCGCGCTCGCCAAATTTATGGAAGAAAAGAATTGGGAAACACACGTTACCGTGAGTGATGAGCAAGATATGGCGATCGCCCATGTCATCGTTACTCAAAAGCAATAGTCAGAAATATAGAATTGATTAAGAGGAAGAGATGAGTAAAGCCGCTATGAACCCAGGACCAGTGACATTGGATGTGGTTGGCCAGGCCTTAAATGCCGAAGATCGTCGTCGCATCCTTGATCCTTTGACTGGTGGTGTCATCTTGTTTGGTAGAAACTTTGCCAATCGTAAACAACTCACCAAACTCACTACTGATATTAAAAAGTTACGCCCCGATGTTTTGATCTCTATTGATCATGAGGGTGGCCGAGTGCAGCGCTGTAAAACAGATGGCTTTACCCATCTTCCAGCAATGCGCAAGTTAGGCGAGCTTTGGGGTGTTAAGAGTAATTCAACTCATGCTGCGGAGTCTGCAGCGCTTGCCATGGCAGCCGCTACTGCATGTGGCTATGTCTTAGCTGCCGAGTTACGCGCTTGCGGCGTGGACTTTAGTTTTACACCAGTGCTGGATTTGGATTTTGGTCGAAGCGGCGTCATTGGCGATCGTTCCTTTAGTCGTGATCCGCAAATTGTATTTGCCTTGGCGAAAAGCTTGAATGAAGGTCTGCGTTTAGCGGATATGGCTAACTGTGGCAAACATTTTCCAGGTCATGGTTGGGCTGAAGCGGATTCTCACGTTGCCATTCCAGTAGATGAGCGTTCTTTATCTGAAATTTTGAATGATGATGCCAAGCCATATGAGTGGCTAGATCTCAGTTTGGCGGCAGTGATGCCAGCCCATGTGATTTATCCAAAGGTGGATAGCAATCCCGCAGGTTTTTCTCAGATTTGGTTGCACTCTATCTTGCGTCAAGAATTGGGATTTGAGGGGGTGATCTTTAGTGATGACCTCTCGATGGAGGGTGCTAGCGTTGCGGGCTCTGTAGTGAAGGGTGCTGAGATGGCCCTCAATGCTGGCTGTGATGCGGTTCTGATTTGTAATCGTCCAGACTTGGCCGATCAATTACTTGCAAAACTCAAGGTTACTAAGGCCAAGCAATCTGAGTCTGCTACGCGTTTGAATCGCTTGATGCCAAAGTCGTCCGCTTTATCCTGGGATGAACTGCAAGGTGAAGCAGAGTATCAACATGCTAAAGGTTTACTGAAGCAAATGAAGTTGATTATTTAAGGCTCTGCTGAATGTAAAAATAAAAAAGCCCGGCGTACCGGGCTTTTTATATTGAGCTTACTAGTCAGCTTTGCTTAGTTAGCACGGCTGCGGTATTCACCGGTACGAGTATCGATCTCGATCTTGTCACCAGTGTTGCAGAACAAAGGCACTTGCAATTCATAGCCAGTAGCCAGTTTTGCATTCTTCAATACTTTACCGGAGCTGGTATCGCCCTTGACTGCTGGTTCTGTGTAAATAATTTCACGAACAAGCGAGTTTGGCATTGCAACTGAAAGCGCCTTACCTTCGTAGAGCACTACTTCGCATGGCATGCTTTCTTCGAGATAATTTAATGCATCACCCATGAACTCAGCTTCAACTTCGTATTGGTTGTAATCGCCATCCATAAATACATACATAGGATCAGCGAAATAAGAGTAGGTGCAATCTTTTTTCTCAAGAATCACAACATCAAACTTATCATCAGCCTTGTAAACACCTTCATTTGGTGCGCCGGTTAACAAGTTCTTAAATTTCATTTTCACAACAGATGAGTTGCGGCCTGATCGGCTGTATTCTGCTTTTAAAACGACCATGGCATCAGTGCCGATCATTACTACGTTACCAACGCGGAGTTCTTGTGCTGTTTTCATCTTGCTATTCCTGGGTGCAGAGCTATTTTTCTGCGGTTTTATCAAAAACAAGATTGTAACCGCCCGCAGGCCTTTACTGCAGGGCTTAGGCTATAAAGCTCACTAGGCGTGCGGCTAGACCACCATCCCCCTGTGTTTTGAGTATGTGGGCACGCCACGCCTTGGAATGGCCATTCCAGGATTCTAGGGATTTCAGCCATTCGCTGGGCATGGCCCAGGTCATAGCAGCAATAGTGGCCAATCTGAGTTCTTGGCTGGCATTCTCTAGATATAAATCTAAGAAAGCGGCCAATTTAACTTCATGGGCCCGATCTTCTTGAGGATAGATATGCCAAATAAATGGTTTGCCTGCTAGTTGAGCGCGAACGAATGAATCTTCACCACGAACAATATTGAAGTCACATTGTGAGAGTACCCAGTCATATTCATCTTGCGACACAAACGGCATGGAAAGAAGTTGTATGTTTGAGGGTAGCTCTATGGTTTTTTCACCATAGAGATTAAGAAGCTCAGCATGACCATGCGTCAATAGCACATCGACACTCTCGCCAATACTAGCTAAGTCCTCAAGCCATTTGCCCAAGGGGGCTCCAGGGTAGCAAAAAACACTGATGCGTTTTGCTCCGGGTCTAAGCTTTAACCAGATGGACTTCAGACTCTTGGGAATGAGATGGGCAACTTGTCTGCCTTCTAAAGGGATCGGATCCAATAGCAAGCCACCAACATCATCCTGAAATCCTGGGAAGAAAAAATACTTAGGAATGCCGTGAGATTGTGGTGATGCTTTTGCATGAAATTCTGTGACCCAGGGTTCAGCACTGAGATACTCTAAATTGATGATGATGGGCTTGATGGCCGCAATAAACAGTCCAGCCAGATAGCGCTCTGGTAAATCACAGCCAAAGGCCTCAATCACGACATCTGGCGCTTCAACTGGGTGTCGGGCATTACTGTAGCTAGCCTCCCAGGGTTGAATATCAATTTTGTGCCCTAGCGCTTCATCACTGCCAGAAGCGAGTAAATTAAGGGTTGGTAAGTCATCGCAGAAAATACGGACTTGTTGGTCATGAAGACTTGATAAGCTTCGGGCTAGACGCCAGCAAACACCAGCATCACCATAGTTATCTACGATTTGGCAGAAAATATCCCAACGCATGACTAATTCTTCTTTTGAAAACCTTCAGCAAGACGTTAAACGGCTACCCGGATTGCCGGGGGTATATCGCTTCTTTGATGAAGCGGGGCATATTCTGTATGTTGGCAAAGCACGCGACCTCAAAAAACGCGTCTCTAGTTATTTTCAAAACAAACAACTTTCACCACGCATAGCACTCATGGTGGGCAAAATTGCCCGCTATGAAACAACAGTAACACGGTCTGAAACTGAAGCCCTCATTCTAGAGAACAATCTCATCAAAGAGTTGGCTCCGCCATTCAATATTTTATTTAGAGATGATAAGTCTTATCCCTATGTGATGTTGACGGGCCATCAGTTCCCAAGATTGGCATCGTACCGTGGCAAAGTAGATAAGCGTAATCATTATTTTGGGCCATTTCCGAATTCTTGGGCGGTACGCAATAGCGTACAGATTTTGCAAAAAGTATTTCGTCTGAGAACTTGTGAAGACTCTGTATTTAAGAATCGTAGTCGCCCCTGTTTACTTCATCAAATTCATCGTTGTAGTGCTCCCTGCGTTGGCAGACTCAGCGTAGAGCAATATGGTCAAGATGTAGCTCAGGCAACGCGCTTTCTAGAGGGCGATCATAGTCGCGTGCTATCAGAGCTCGAAAAAGAAATGCATGCCCATAGCGAAGCCATGGAATTTGAAATGGCGGCAGTATTACGTGATCGCATTGCGGATCTTTCAAGTGTTTTGCAGCAACAGTCTATGGATACTGTTGCCGAAGGTGAGGGTGATGTAGATGTGATTGCTGTCGCGCAAATGGAAGGAATGGTTTGTGTGAATTTGGCCATGATCCGTGGCGGACGCCACCTCGGCGATAGGGCTTACTTCCCTAAGGGTTTGCGGACCACCTCTGGTGAGTTGCCAGCACCCCCGGAAATTCTGGAAGCTTTTATTGCGCAACATTATTTAGAAGAGGGAGTTGATGAGTCAGCGACTGGCGTAACAACGAATTTAATTCCGCCAGTATTGGTTCTAAACCATGCCTTGCAATCGACTAGCGATGATGTCTCTAAGCTAAGTGATGCCCCGCCGGAAGACTTACATGAGCTATTAAATGCGCAAGCCGGAAGAAAAATTACCTTCTTGCATCAGCCGCAAGGTCAGCGTCGTCATTGGCTGGCGATGGCTGAAGGCAATGCCAAGATTGCCTTAACGAAACGCTTAGTAGAGACTGGTGGCCAATTGGCAAGAGCTCGTGCTTTAGCAGATATTTTGGCGCTCGATTTAGAAAGTCTTGAGCAACTGCGCATTGAGTGTTTTGATATTAGCCACACCTCTGGTGAAGCTACTCAAGCATCCTGCGTGGTGTATACCAAGAACGCGATGCAATCCAGTGAATATCGCCGCTTCAATATCAGTGACATTACACCGGGTGATGACTACGCTGCTATGCGTCAAGTACTGCAAAGACGTTATGCAAATTTTCAAGAGCTTCCGGTAGACAAAATTCCTCAAGTTATTTTGATTGATGGCGGCAAGGGTCAGGTCGAGATGGCAAGACAAGTTCTTACTGAATTTGGCATGGATGTGGGATTGATTGTTGGTGTAGCCAAAGGCGAGGGTCGTAAGGTTGGCTTGGAAACACTCATCTTTGCTGATGGACGACCAGCCTTAGAGCTTGGCATTGATAGCGCTGCTTTATTGTTAGTTGCCCAGATTCGGGATGAGGCTCATCGTTTCGCAATCACAGGTATGCGTGCTAAACGAGCCAAGGCAAGAACAGTATCCCGTTTAGAAGAAATCGAAGGTATTGGAGCCAAAAGACGTCAAAAGCTTTTAGCTCGGTTTGGCGGCCTCAAAGGCGTGGCTAATGCCAGCATTGAAGAGATCGCTAGCGTAGAAGGGGTATCACTCACTCTTGCTGAGCAAATTTATCGTCAACTGCATTAGTAAGCTAGTCACTCACTTGGTTTATGCTTGATGTATGCCGTTTAATCTTCCTATTGCCCTGACCTGGTTGCGTGTTGCAGCAATTCCACTGCTGGTAGCAATCTTTTATCTACCTGGCACCTGGTTAACTCCATTTGAGAAGAATGTCATTGCAACTGTCATCTTTGTATTTGCTGCGCTGACAGATTGGTTAGACGGATTTTTGGCGAGACGAATGCATCAAGAGTCTGCCTTTGGGCAATTCCTAGATCCGGTGGCAGATAAACTGATTGTGGCAGCCGCATTATTGGTCTTGTTGAATATGGATCGCGTTCAAGTATGGGTTGCCCTCATCATCATTGGCCGTGAAATTACGATCTCTGCTTTGCGCGAGTGGATGGCTTTATTGGGTGCCGGCAAAAGTGTGGCGGTGCATATGGTTGGGAAATTAAAAACAACTGCACAGTTAGTCGCAATTCCATTTTTGCTACTCAACGACACTTTATTTGGTTGGCTAGACTGCGCCAGAATCGGTACTTGGCTGATTTGGGTGGCTTCATTTTTAACGCTTTGGTCAATGTTCTATTACATGCAAAAGGCTTTGCCGCAATTGGTGGGCAAAATCGATTAAATCTGAAAAAGCCCAGCTAGATAGGGTTTTGAGGGTGATTTCATTTGGGTCATTTTTAGCTTTGAGGGGGAATAATGCTTTCTCTTCGATTGTTTGTTAAACTGTCGCCCTGTTATGCGGGAATAGCTCAGCTGGTAGAGCGATACCTTGCCAAGGTATAGGTCGGGAGTTCGAACCTCCTTTCCCGCTCCAAGTTCGATGGGAAGCCCTCAAAAGCTTCCCATTTTTGATTAAAGCATCTGGCGCGTTGGCCGAGTGGTTAGGCAGGAGCCTGCAAAGCTTCGTACGGGGGTTCGATTCCCTCACGCGCCTCCAGTAATTTCGCTTGACGAAATAGGGGCATCCCCTAAAATACTTTCAAGTAATGTAAGCAAAACTCATTAACTACATAAAGCGAAAAATGATCAATATTCATACCCTTAAAGTCGGAACACTTGCATTGTTCTTCTCTGCTTTATTGGGCGCATGTGCTAGCTCTGGAGACTCTCCTACTGGGACTGCAAATGAAGTTCAGGAGATTCAGACTCAGCTGCTAGGTGACATGCCATTACCAGCTGCCTCAAAAATTATTGGTGCAGATTCCTTAATCATTGGTCGCGGTGATAACTGGGTCGGCCGGGTAGTGTTGTCTGGTGTCCAAACTCCAACAGATATTTATGCTTTCTTTCAGTCTGAGTACCCACGAGCAGGATGGACGACTGTCAGTGCTGTAAAATCCAAAACGAGTATTTTGGTTTTTACGAAGGGCGATCGTACGGCTACAGTTGAATTAAATGAGGGCTCATTGACTGGGCCAAAAACGATTATTACTATTACCTCCTCGCCAAAGAATGCAAACGTAGTTGCACCAAGCCGTAAGTAATTTAGAAAAGCATTATGAAAAAATAAAAAAGGCCTCCACTGGAGGCCTTTTGCTTTAAGGGCGCTAGCTTACAAACCTCCCGCCCGAATCAGGCCAACAGCTTGACCTTCAATAGCAAAGTTGGGTTGGCGTCCGTCTACCAGAATGTTCTTGAACTCAGGATTCTCGGCTTGTAATTCAATCACCATACCATTAGCAGTTTTCTTTTGTTGCCAACGCTTCACGGTAACCTCATCATCAAGGCGTGCAACCACAATATCGCCATTGCGAACTTCAGTAGTTTTTCTGACGGCCAAATAGTCGCCATCTAAAATTCCAGCATCACGCATACTCATGCCAACCACTTTCAATAAGTAGTCTGCACCTTTACTAAACAAGCTTGGATCAATAGGAACTTGTTTTTCAATATGCTCTACAGCCATGATTGGTGAGCCAGCAGCAACACGTCCGATGAGTGGAAGAGTGAGTTGTTGTAATGCGCCCGATGGTAATGACATCTGACGATATTTATTGGTGTGATGCGTTTGATTAAAACGCTGTGGAATACGAATACCGCGAGATGTACCAGGCGTTAGTTCGATGTAACCTTTTTTCGCTAATGCACGAAGGTGCTCTTCAGCGGCATTAGCAGATGCAAAACCAAGTTGAGCGGCGATCTCTGCACGAGTGGGTGGTGAGCCACTCTCATCGATGGCCTTGGTGATTAATTCCAAAATCTCATTCTGGCGTGAAGTGAGTTTGGGGAGGGCAGTCAGCTCCTCTGGAAAATCGACTGTATTTATGTCCATACTGGGATTGTATACAGCACTATTTGATAATTCAAGCACTTTTGCTCGGGGGATAATGGAGGGATGAGCTCCAAACTAAATCCGCTGGAAAAATCACCCCATATCTTGGTTTTGGGAATGGGCGGCACCATTGCAGGTTTAGCCCCAAATCCAGAGGGCGACCCAAAGTCCTATCAGGCGGGGGAATTGGGTATTGAGACCCTTTTAGCGAAGATTCAAGAGGCTATTCCAGGGGACTTAAAGCTAGTTGCTCAACAGCTGGCAAACATCGATAGTCGTGATTTAAGTGAAGATCTACTAACCCTTCTAGGCAATACCGTTATGACTTCTCTGCGTGATCCAAACGTTCAAGGGATTGTCATCACCCATGGCACGGACACTGTTGAAGAGGCCGGATTCTTCTTGTCCGCCACCTGCGGCAAGCTTGCTGAAAAATTAGGCAAAAGAGTAGTTGTGACGGGCGCCATGCTGCCAGCAAATGCACCCCAGGCCGATGGCCCTTTAAATCTGCTTGATGCCCTCAAATGGGCCGCAACCGCTCCAGAAAATTGCCCAGGTGGGATATTTGCCGTATTTGCGGGCAAGGCTTGCCTGGCGCGAGACTTGGCAAAGCGCCATACCTCAGCTCTTAATGCCCCTTTAATGGATTCTCCTTGTAGTCCTTTGGGTCTCATTAACCCTTCTTGGCTATCCCGCATAAGGGCGGTTGAAGCCGCATCAGGTGAGGATGTGCCCATTCCTGAAGGCCAATGGCCGTGGGTGGAGATTGTGACTAGCCATGCTGGCGCGAGATCTCAGCTTCTAGAGCTTCTGACAAATTCAGGTGTGAAAGGCTTGGTATTGGCTGGGACTGGCTTGGGAGGGCTTCATCAGGCCTGGGGCAGCTCCTTAAAACAAGCTGCTGATAAGGGAATAGCACTAGTGAAAACATCCCGAACTGGTGCTGGAGCGCTTGGGGGTGATTCTGGAGGTGTTTTGGCTGCTGGCAGTCTTTCTGCTCCTCGGGCGCGTATTGCTCTGCAGTTAGCATTAAATGCCGCAAAAGCAGATAAATCCCTGACTTGGCAGGATTTTTTTGCTAGAATGGCGGTCTTGCCTGAATTTAGGTAAGCGCTGAAAAGCGGCTTTAAAAGTGTTGTAGCAGTACCTACAATTTGTTACTACCTTGTCACACTGGCGCTAACTTTAAAAACCATCGAAAGTTAGCAAGACGCCCAGGTGACTTTATCCTTAAGGAGTGTTAGATGCGTCATTATGAAATCGTCTTTATCGTCCACCCGGACCAAAGCGAGCAAGTGCCTGCGATGATCGATCGCTACAAAGCTACATTAGCAGCTGCGGGCGGCAAAATCCATCGCATGGAAGATTGGGGCCGTCGTCAGATGGCTTACATGATCGACAAACTTGCTAAAGCCCACTACGTTTGCATGAACATTGAGTGCGACCAGAAAACTCTGGAAGAGCTCGAGCATGCGTTCAAATTTAACGATGCTGTTTTGCGTCACCTCATCATCAAGACTAAGAAAGCTGAAACAGAGCCTTCCATCATGATGAAAGAAGTGCAACGTGAAGAAGCGCGCAAATCAGCCCAAACCGAAGCTCCTGTAGCTGCGGAATAAGTTAGAAATTTGAAGAGGAATACACAGACTAGAAAACGTATCAGAGAAGCGGAGCGGCGTTGAATCATTTCACCCTCACTGCGATCTTGGTATCTAAAGACGCGATTCGATTTACACCAGCAGGAATACCGGTGATGCATTGTCAGCTAGAACATAGCGGCCAGGCAAACGAGGTAGGAGTGGCAAGGAAAATTCAGATGAGCGTTGAAGCCATAGCAATCGGTCCAATACAAAAGGATCTAGAGCAAATGGACTTAGGAACTGAGGCAGTATTTGAAGGGTTCTTAGCACCGAAGACTCTACGTAATCAAAGACTGGTTTTCCACATTAACCATATTCAATTGAAAAATTAAAGAGGAAATCATCATGGCGTTTGGAAAGAAACCCGATTTCAAAAAGAAACCAGCTCAGAACCCATTGTTCAAGCGTAAGCGTTATTGCCGTTTCACAGTTGGTGGCGTTGAGCAAATCGACTACAAAGATGTAGATACATTGAAGGACTTCATTGGCGAGAATGCCAAGATCACTCCTGCTCGTTTGACAGGCACAAAAGCAAAATATCAGCGTCAGTTAGACACTGCTATCAAGCGTGCTCGTTTCTTGGCTTTATTGCCATTCTCCGATCAACATAAGAAATAATTGGGAGCCCTCAATGCAAATCATTCTTTTAGAAAAAGTAACAAACTTGGGCAACCTCGGCGACGTAGTACGCGTTAAAGACGGTTTCGCTCGTAACTTCCTAATCCCACAACGTAAAGCCCGTCGTGCGACTGAAGCAGCTATTGCTGACTTTGCAATTCGTCGTGCTGAGCTAGAAAAATTGGCTGCTGAGAAATTGGCTGCTGCGCAAGTGGTTGGCACAAAGCTTAAAGACTTGGTTCTTGAAATCGGTCAAAAAGCAGGTGTTGACGGTCGTTTGTTTGGTTCTGTAACCAATCACGATATTGCTGATGCTCTTAAAGCCAAAGGTTTTACGATTGAGAAAGCTTCGATTCGTATGCCTACTGGCCCGTTGAAAATGGTTGGTGATCACCCTGTAGCGGTTGCTGTTCATACCGACGTAGTGAGTGATATCACCATTCGTGTGGTTGGCGAGCAAGCTTAAGTTTTAAATCTGTAAACTAGCCTCATGGCTGAATCCCGTTCACGTTCCGTTACGCTGAATCCCGGCATGATGGGTTCTGGGGATGCAGTCGTGCAGGCTTTAAAAGTCCCGCCGCATTCTGTAGAAGCCGAGCAATCATTGCTTGGTGGTCTACTGATCGATAACACCGCCTGGGATCGCCTTGGTGGCGTGTTAACTGATAAAGATTTCTATCGCCCTGAACATGCCTTGATCTATAAGGTCGTTGCACGTTTGGTTGGCGATAATCATCCTGCTGACGTCATTACTGTTCATGATGCAATTAAATCTGAACAGGGTGGTGATTTAGTGAGCGTTGATTACCTCAATTCATTAGCCCAAAATACTCCTAGTGCCGCGAATATCAAAGGCTATGCCGATATTGTTCGTGACCGCAGTATTTTGCGTCGCTTGATTGAAGTTTCCGACAATATTGTTAACTCCGCTTTTGTTCCAGAAGGACGTTCTGTAAGAACACTGTTGGATGAAGCAGAGTCTCGTATTTTGCAAATTGGTGAAGAGGGTAGTCGCAAAGCAGATTACCTCGAGATCGAACCGCTCTTGCGCTCAGTTGTTGCTCGTATTGATGAGCTTTACAACCGCCAAGGTGGCAGTGACATCACTGGTATTGCCACAGGCTTCATTGACCTTGATAAACAAACGAGTGGCTTGCAAAAAGGTGACTTAGTTATTGTTGCTGGTCGTCCCTCAATGGGCAAGACTGCTTTTGCATTGAATATTGCAGAGAACGTTGCACTTGCAGAAGGATTGCCGGTCGTGGTGTTCTCCATGGAGATGTCAGGTGAGCAATTAGCATCACGTCTTTTGGGTTCAGTAGGGCGCGTTGACCAAGGTCGGATGCGTACTGGTAAGCTGCAAGATGATGAGTGGCCACGTGTTACTGATGCTATTGCCCGTTTAAGTAATACCCAAATTTTGATTGATGAGACTGGTTCTTTATCAAGCCTAGAGTTGCGTGCACGCGCACGCCGTATCGCCAGAAACTTTGGCGGCACTCTTGGTTTGGTGGTGATTGACTACTTGCAGTTGATGAGTGGCTCTGGTTCAGAAAACCGCGCAACGGAGATTTCTGAAATCTCTCGCTCCCTCAAGTCACTTGCAAAAGAATTGCAGTGTCCAGTAGTAGCGCTTTCTCAGCTCAATCGTGGCTTAGAGCAACGTCCAAATAAGCGACCAATCATGTCTGACCTGCGTGAGTCAGGCGCGATTGAGCAAGATGCCGACTTGATTATGTTTATCTATCGTGATGAGGTATATCACCCGGATACGACAACTGACAAGGGTATGGCTGAGATCATTATCGGCAAGCAGCGTAATGGTCCAATTGGCACAGTCAGATTAAGTTGGCAAGGCCCGTATACCAAGTTTGATAACTTGGCGATGGGCTCAATCGGATATTCTTCTGGCGGTTACGAGCCGTTCTAGGAAAAAACTGAAGTAGTTAATCAGCTGGCTACTAAAGATAAATAAAAAGCCTCGCATCGCGAGGCTTTTTATTTGAGTCAAAGACAACTACTTCTTTGCATCTGCTTCACATTTCTTCATAAATGAATCTTTAGCTGCACCATATAAAGGTTTGCCATCTTTACTGAGCGCCTTAGCAGCACAGCCAGAATCAGGAGCTGCTTCACTCATACATTTCTTTATAGAAGCCTCTTTGGCAGCACCATAAATAGGCTTACCGTCTTTGCTGACAGCTTTTGTTTCACATTCGGCTTGAGATAGCGCAAATGCTGGCGCTGCTAGTGTGAAGGCAAGGCCTAGAGCAAGAATGATTCTTTTCATGTGAACCCCTTCTATTAAAAATTTCATTAAAAATACTTCTCTGGATCTACTGTAATTAAATCTTTCCTTCTTGTGAATCTAGGGCAAATGCTATGTACCCCAAGGTGAATGTTTATTGATAGCGTCTCGCCTCAGTAAATTTGGCAGCCCAATAGGGCGAGGTAATGTAGTCAAGACGTACGGTTCCACCTGCGCTGGGGGCATGAACAAATCTTCCTTGGCCTACGTAGATTCCAGCGTGTGAATATTTTTCCCCAGTGGTATTAAAGAACACCAAGTCTCCCGGTGCGGGCGGCTGACCCTCAATGCTTTGACCTTTAGTGCTCATTAGCTGAATAGTCCGCGGTAACTTAATGCCAGCAGCTTTGTTATAGACATACACAATGAGCCCACTGCAATCAAACCCACCCTTAGGGGTGTTGCCGCCATAGCGATAGGGTACATCTACCAAACCAACCGCCGCAATAGAAATATCTTCTGTGCCTACGCTCGTGTCTTGCTTAAATTGCGCTACTTTAGAAGTACTTGATTTAGTGCCAAGGGTGCTGCACCCACTGATTGCTAGGGCGCAAATAAAAATGCCGCACCCAATTAGAGTGCGGCATGAGAGGGATTGCTTAGAGTGCGTCAGCAGCATGATCCGCAAGACGTGAGCGCTCGCCGCGCGCCAGGGTAACGTGGCCACCATGACGCCAACCTTTAAAGCGATCCACAACATAAGTCAGACCGGATGAGCCTTCAGTGAGGTAAGGCGTATCAATCTGCGCAATATTGCCAAGGCAAACAATTTTGGTTCCTGGGCCCGCACGGGTTACCAGGGTTTTCATTTGCTTTGGTGTTAAGTTTTGCGCCTCATCAATGATCACGAACTTGCTCACAAAAGTTCTACCGCGCATAAAGTTCATGCTCTTTACCTTAATGCGTGAACGAATGAGTTCCTGGGTTGCTGCACGACCCCATTCACCAGCATCATCGTTGCGTTGCAGAACTTCGAGGTTGTCATCAAACGCACCCATCCATGGCTGCATCTTCTCTTCTTCGGTTCCTGGTAGGAAGCCGATGTCTTCACCAACCGGAACGGTGGCGCGAGTAATGATGATCTCGTTATAGCGTTTGCTATCAAGCACTTGCTCAAGGCCTGCTGCCAAAGCCAAGAGGGTCTTACCAGTACCGGCTTGGCCTAGTAGCGTGACAAAGTCTACATCTGGGTTCATCAGCAAGTTCATGGCAAAGTTTTGCTCACGGTTACGTGCTGTAACGCTCCATACATTATTTTTCTGGTGTGAGAAATCCCGCAGAGTTTGCAAGAGGGCAGTCTTGCCATTGATTTCTCGCACATGTGCATAGAAGGGTGTTGAGCCGTCAGGATTTTCTTGATAAACAAATTGATTGACTAGCATGCTAGGTACTGCAGGCCCAGTGACTCTATAGAACATCGTGCCAGACTTAGAGTCTGACCAGCTTTCCATATCCTTGCCATGTTTTGGCCAGAAGTCAGCTGATAAAGCCATCACTCCGGAGTACATCAAGTCACGGTCTTCTAATACCTGGTCGTTGAAGTAATCCTCAGCAGGTAAGCCCAGTGCACGCGCTTTGATGCGCATATTGATATCTTTAGATACCAGAACCACTTCTTGGCCACTGCGAGTCTTTTGTAACTCACTAACAACCGCCAAAATCATGTTATCGCCCTTGCCCTCAGGAAGTCCTTCTGGCAATGCTTGGGTAGATAGTTTTGTTTGGAAAAAGAGGCGACCTGAAACATCTTGATTGCCAAGCTTGTTTAGTGGAATGCCTTCATCTAGGGTTCCGCTGGTGCCTGCAACCAATTGATCCAAGGAGCGACTGACAGTACGAGCGTTACGAGCTACTTCAGTCATTCCCTTTTTATGATTATCCAGCTCTTCAAGCGTGGTCATTGGCAAGAAAAGGTCATGCTCTGAAAAGCGGAACAAAGAACTAGGATCATGCATAAGCACGTTTGTATCCAATACGAAAAGGCTTGGAGGCCCGGTACGGATTACACGCTTTGGTTTGGCTGGACTTGCTGCCTTACTGTCATTGCGAACCGATGCGCGATCTGCCTTAATTTTTTCAAGAGCTACCTCTGCTGCAGATAAATCCTCTTCTGCATCATTGGCCCAATCTGAGGTTTCCATCACTACTGGTTTTGCTGGTGCAGGACGTTTCTTTAAATCCGGAGCATCTTTGCGACTGAGTTTTACTTGATCAGCAATTTGAGTTGGGATGGGTGGCAGTGGCATGGACTCTCCTAAAAGAAAAAACCGCCAAGCGGAGTGCGTTGACGGTTTATTACGAAACTAGTTGTATTGAGGTCTAAAAAACGGAGGGGGTTACTCCCCGAACCTGTTCTGAAATATTCAGGTTTCTGATTCAAACGGATTGTCAGACTTTCCCGTCGTTTACGGTGCATATGACTTTACTTTACCCCAAATTTTGGGGTTTGCAAGCACCTCAGAACAAATTCTTGTAAAAATTATTTAGTGGCTTGGGCCGCCTGTAATACTTCTGTTACATGACCTGGGACTTTGAGGCCGCGCCACTCTTTAACGAGCTTGCCAGAGGAGTCAAATAGGAAAGTGCTGCGCTCAACGCCACGGACTTGTTTGCCATACATATTCTTCATTTTCATGACCCCAAAGATCTGGCAGAGCTTCTCTTCAGTGTCGGCAACAAGTTCAAAAGGAAGTTGTAATTTGCTGCGGAAGTTGTCATGAGACTTGAGGCTATCTCGGGAAACCCCTACCACCAGCGTATTGGCTTTTGTGAATGCATCAATGTTGTCTCTGAATTCACCAGACTCTGCTGTGCAGCCAGGAGTCATATCTTTTGGATAAAAGTAAAGAACTAACTTTTTACCCTTGGCTGAAGCTGGAGAAAAGGTCAGTCCCGATGTTGCAGGAATAGCGCACTGAGGCATAGATTGACCGATAGCTACTGTCATGATGATCCTTTGTTATTGTCTCTAGGTTTTATTAATTTGCTGCGTGATTCTGAATAATCAATTCACCACTGCGATTAGGTATCTCGCCCCAAGTCAGTGGCAGTACGGCTATTTTATCGAGTTGATTGGTGGCCTTCCAAGATTGGTGTAGCTCACCCATAGTAACGAGGTCGTGGCCTTGATTTAGCCATCCAGCTAATAGCTGTTCAAATGCTGGCAATAGCTTCTGACCCTCAAGTTCAGCATGCAGAGTGAAGACTTGGTCATTTGGGTTGCTTTGAGTGATTGCTAGGAGCTTTTTCACTGCACCAAATTCATCTGCGCCGTCAATGCCAATCAGTTCATCAAAAGTTGGCAGTGTAGTTGGATATTGGACGTGCTTCGCTTTACCCGATGGCAAGGCTAATCGATAAGGCACTAGATTCGGTTCAGCTCTGCCATCTGAGGAGTAAGTAATGCCCCATTGATCAAGCTGTTCAAATGCTGCTGCGTTCATTTGCCAACCAGCAGCGCCATAAGTTACTGGTGGATGACCAAAAATTTCTAGAAAGCGATTCCAGCTTTTTTGCATCATTGCTTTAGTCCATTGGGCATCTTGAGTGCGTACTGCATCTTGCCAAGCAACATGGTCCCACGTATGAATGCCAGTTTCATGACCAGCTTGATCAATCGCACGCATTTCTGCGGCTGCTTTCTTACCAATATCTGGACCAGGAATGAGAACTCCGTAGAGCAGGGTCTTGATACCGTAATGCTCTACAACTGAGGTGCGACTCACTTTTTTCAGAAAGCCTGGGCGAAAGACGCGCTTGAGAGCCCAGCCCGTATGGTCGGGACCAAGACTAAATAAGAAGGTAGCCTTGAGGCCAAAACGTTCGAGGGTGCGGGCTAAATTGGGTACGCCTTCTTTAGTACCGCGTAAGGTATCAACGTCTACCTTGAGAGCAATCTTAGCCATGAACCCTTGAGATGATTACTTATTCTTTATCAACTAAAGAGCGGGCTTTTTCTACATCCTGGCGGTAGGCTTCAAAAATATTCTTGAGAGCATCGCCCATCGTAGTAGTTGGCTTCCAACCCAGCTCACTCATTGTGTTGTCAATGGCAGGTACGCGGTTTTGAACGTCCTGATAGCCTTCGCCGTAATACGCGCCTGAAGTGGTTTCCACAATCTTCACAGCGTTTGCAGTCTTCGCATATTCAGGAATACTGCGTGCAATCTCGAGCATTTGATTGGCTAATTCGCGAACAGAGTGATTATTCTTTGGGTTGCCAATGTTATAGATCTTGCCATTTGCAACACCATCTTTGTTGTCGATGATGCGCATCAATGCATCGATACCATCATCTATATAAGTGAAGGCACGCTTCTGGGCGCCACCATCCACTAAGTTGATTGGCTCACCGCGAACAATGTGCCCCAAGAACTGAGTTACTACGCGGGATGAACCTTCTTTTGGTGTGTAGATGCTGTCTAAACCAGGGCCAATCCAGTTAAATGGGCGGAAGAGGGTAAAACGCAAACCTTCCATGCCGTAACCCCAGATCACGCGGTCCATTAACTGTTTAGAACAGGCATAGATCCAACGTGGTTTATTGATTGGACCATAGACCATATTAGATTTAGCGGGATCAAATTCGCTGTCCTCGCACATGCCATAAACCTCAGAGGTTGATGGAAACACCAAATGCTTTTTGTATTTAACAGCAGAGCGAACGATTGGAAGATTGGCTTCGAAGTCGAGCTCGAAAACTTTCAATGGTTGCTGAACATAAGTTGCAGGAGTTGCGATGGCAACTAAAGGCAGGATGACGTCGCATTTACGAATGTGATACTCAACCCATTCTTTGTTGATAGTGATATCACCCTCAAAAAAGTGCATGCGTGGATGCTTAACTAAATCACCTAGGCGATCATTTTGCATATCCATGCCATAGACATCCCAATCGGTTGTCTCCAGAATACGCTTGGAAAGATGGTGACCAATAAAGCCATTAACACCAAGAATGAGTACTTTTTTCATCTCTACTGCCTCGTTTTAATCTAATGTATGTTGCTATTTATTTGTTGGCTGGGAACCATTCCAAGACTTCAACTGCCTGGCGGTCACCGCAAATACCGAATACCCGATTATCAACCACTTGGATGCCTTGGGCACCAAGATCCAGATTGGCTGGGAAAGGCCCTTTGAGGCTGGTTCGCGCTACCGTCATTGTTTGCCCTTGGTAGTCTGTAAAGGCCCCTGGATAAGGGGGTGCGACAGCCCTCACTAGGTTATGCACCTGAATTGCCTTCTGGTTCCAATGAATTTGCCCATCCGCAGGTTTTCTACCGCCAAAATAGCTGCCTTTTTGGAGTTCATTGGGTTTGCGGGGTACATTACCCTTCATCAAACTAGGTAGGGCCGCATTGATGACTGCTACTGCCGCCTGACTCACCTTGCTAAATACATCAGTAGCGGTTTCATCCGGCCCAATACTCACTGCAGATTGACCAACGATATCGCCGGCATCCGGTTTAGCTTCCATGATGTGCAAAGTTGCGCCGGTTTGTGTTTCTCCATGCAAGATTGCCCAGTTCACTGGAGCGCGACCACGATATTTAGGCAGTAGCGATCCATGCATGTTTAAGGCAGCAATCTTGGCACAAGCCAGAATCTGCGCAGGAATCATGTAGCGATAGTAAAAAGAAAAAATGTAGTCTGGCGATAGTGCTTGTAGTTTTGCAGCTAATTCAACCAATTCAGTTGCACTAGGCGTGATGTAAGGAATACTTTTCTCTTGGCAGAGCTTGGCAACGCTACCAAACCAAACATTCTCATTGGGGTTATCTTGATGGGTAACCACCAGATCAACTTGGATGCCTGCAGTTAATAAAGCGTTGAGGCAATTGAGACCAACATCGTGATAAGCGAAGACGACTGCGTGCAATTATTTTTTCTCTAAAACAGTTTGCACAACATAACGTGGGCGATTGCGAATTTGTTGATAGATTCGGCCAATATATTCGCCCAGGAGGCCAAGACCAAAGAGCATGACGCCAATCAGGAAGAAGGTTAGCGCGAAGAGGGTAAAGACTCCCTCAACCTCAGCGCCAAGCACAAACCGACGGACTAGGAGATAGGCAAACAGGCTGCCGGCAGCAAGCGATAACAACATACCCAGAATGGAGAAGATCTGCAAAGGCATGATGGAGAAGCCAGTCACCAGATCAAAGTTCAAGCGAATGAGTTGATAGAGACTATATTTAGATTCACCAGCAAAACGCTCCTCGTGTTTGACAGTAATTTCAATCGGGTTAGCTGCAAAGGTATAAGCAAGCGCCGGAATAAAGGTATTGTTTTCATCGCACTGACGAACTAAATCGACGATACGACGACTATAGCCACGCAACATGCAGCCTTGGTCCGTCATTGTGATGCGGGTAATGTTTTCACGTAAGCCATTCATAGCGCGTGAAGCAAATTTTCTGAAGAAGCTATCACGGCGATCTGCGCGAATGGTACCAACGTAATCATGACCTTTTAATAACTGCTCAGCTAAAGCATCTATTTCTTCAGGGGGGTTTTGTAAATCTGCATCTAAAGTGATGATGTATTCACCTTTAGCGTATTCAAAACCCGCCATGATGGCCATGTGTTGACCAAAATTACTGTGGAACAAAACGGCGCGGGTAACATCAGGGCGAAGTTCAACTTGCTTGGCCAAGATTCCTGCTGAGCGATCTTTACTGCCGTCGTTTACAAAAACGACTTCATAGGAAATATTGCGCTTGGCAGCTAGGCCGTCCAAGGACGGGTAAAGGCGATCAAACAAGGCTTGAAGGCCGTCTTCCTCGTTATAAACGGGAATAACAATACTGAGCTTTGGGTTGGCAACTAAATGTGCAGTCATGCTGCAATTTTGCCTGATTCTTCGGGCTTGGCCTAATTAGGCTAGTTTTTGCAGTGTTTCTTGAGGATTCCAAGCAATCCACTGGCTATGCGACCAATATCTTCGTCCGCCATGCCTGGAAAAAGT
Organism: Polynucleobacter sp. MWH-Berg-3C6; assembly: GCF_018881855.1. Classification (GTDB taxonomy): domain Bacteria; phylum Pseudomonadota; class Gammaproteobacteria; order Burkholderiales; family Burkholderiaceae; genus Polynucleobacter. Next base: position 285,276 of record NZ_JACVPN010000001.1, read on the forward strand.
GGCAGGGTAAGAATAGAGCGGCCAATACGTTCTGCTATTGGCGTGTCACTTGTTTTGTAGCCTTGATTTTTATAAAGGGTAAATCCAGTAATCGCGGGGTAGTGCACTCCCGTACCAATTCCCAAATCTTTTAGTTCAGTCATTACTTGGGCGCGATCACAATTCAATTGCTCCAGTGGTAATACCACCTGAAACATATGCCAATTGCTGTCAGTGAAGTTTTCAACAGGCAACTCTAATTTGAGATTTTCTAATCCAGCTGATTTCAACTCTGCACGAATAAAATCAAAATATTGGCGAGCAAGCGCTGCACGACGTGTTTGATAGGCAGGTAATTGCTTTAATTGCTGAATTCCAATCACCGCATTTACATCAGTCAAATTATCTTTCCCACCAAGTACATCAACGTCCATACCATCCATGCCTTGACGAGTTAAGCCTTGCAGACGAAATTTTTCAGCAAGCTTAGCTTCATCGGCGTTATTCAGAACTAGACAGCCACCTTCTACAGTGGTGAGATTCTTATTGGCTTGGAAGCTAAAGCTCACCAAGTCACCAAAGCTACCAATCCTCTTCCCTTTCCATTGGGAGCCAAAGGCTTGAGCAGCATCTTCAATAACGCGCAGATTGTGCTGCTTCGCTAGCGAGTAGAGTTGATCCATATCAACTGGTAAGCCAGCTAAATACACGGGCATGATCCCTCGTGTTTTAGGAGTGATTGCCGCCGCAACTTTCTTGAGATCAATATTGCGTGTAATGGGATCAATATCAACAAAGACAGGCTTTGCACCAACCCCTAAGATGACATTAGAGGTAGCTACCCAAGAAATCGGCGTGGTAATGACTTCATCGCCTGCACCAATACCAGCAACTTGTAATGCAATTTTCATTGTTGCTGTGCCGTTTGCAAAGCAGCGCACAGTACGGCCGCCAAAGTATTCACTTAAGCTTGCTTCAAACTCTGCTAACTTGGGTCCTGAGGTTACCCAACCAGAGCGCAATACTTCTGAAACAGCATCAATTGTTTCTTGATTAAAGCTGGGGCGGGTGAAGGGAATAAAGTCAGACATGTGCTTCTATCTTACCGCGTCACATTCGTTGTATCAGGATGTTTCACAATCACTCTGCGGGAATCACGATCTACTTCTTGCATGGGCAGATTTAACTCTTGGAGCGCAACATACTGCTCAGGAACCATTAAGGCGTAGGCAGTTGGATCCTCTTTCCAGCGAGTAATAAAGGCATCTAGAGTCGGCATCCACAGCTCAGGCTCCCGATTGACGCCAAACTCAAGCTCATCTGGAGACTCAACCATGATCATCGTTCTACCAAGATAAAAGGGCATAGTGTGATCTAGGAGGCGAACAGAATAGAAATTTACGTTTTCTGGAATGGATGCTTTTACTCGATTGGCAAGATCAATACCGGAAACCGCGCGACCTAATGTTTCATGGCCTGTTCCAGCGATGATGGCGCACAGAAAAAATCCACAAGCAAAACTCACAATACTTTGAATACCATTTCGTTTACTTTGCCATGCTGCAAATGCGCTAAACATAATGAGCGCAATTAAAGCAGCAATGACCCAGTAGGTATATTGAGCATATGCCTCAATCTCATCTGGCCTTGCTTCTTTGCCGATATCAGTCAAAAAGAAAAATCCAATGCAGCCCAAGATTGCAAAGCCGATCGTTTGCAACCTCCAAGGGAGCTCCATGGAGTTAGTGTGTGCCAGCAATTTATCTAGACGATTACCAATTAATAATGCGAGAGCTGGAAAAATAGGAATGATGTAGCCCGGTAGCTTAGAGCGTGAAACACTAAAAAAGGCGAAGATCACAGCAAACCAACATACCAATAACCAACCGCTTGAGAAGTCGCGCCGACGTTCACTCCATGCTTGCACAATCGAGCCTGGGATTTGCAGCACCCAAGGCAGTATGCCGATCAATAGCAATGGTACGAAGTAGTAAATGGGGCCTGTTCTGCTATGAGCATCCTGAGTAAAGCGTTGGAGGTGCTCATGAATAAAGAAGAACTCTAAGAATTCAGGATTGCGCTGCGCCACCAAGACGAACCATGGAGCCGTAATCACTAGAAACAAAATCGTACCGCTGAACAAGCGTAAACGCGTCCAGATTTTCCAATCCCAAGTGCTAATGGAATATACAACAAAGACCATTGCAGGAATGGCAGCACCAATCACTCCCTTGGAAAGTGTTGCTAGTGCCATAAAGATCCAGCATGTCCACATCCAATTTCGACAACTAGATTTATTGCTTGCATTTTGCGCTAACAATAAGCTGCAGAGCGCTGCTACTAAAAAAGAGGAGAGCCCCATGTCAAGGGAATTAAAGTGGCCACTAATAACCCACATCGGACTTGATGCGAGAACAACAGCAGCCAACCATCCTGCTCTAGCACTGTAGATGCGGGCTCCGGTAAAGCCGATGAGTAATATCGTTAGAAAGCCAGTAAGTGCAGTCCACAAACGCGCTTGCCAATCGCCGATACCAAATAGTTGAAATGCTGCTGCAGTTGCCCAAGCTTGGAGCGGTGGTTTTTCAAAATACTTATAGCCGTTATAGCGCGGCGTTACCCAATCGCCAGTGACCAACATCTCCCTTGCTATTTCTGCATAACGCCCCTCGTCGGATGGAATCAGGTGGCGATAGTTAAGTGTGCCAAACCATAGCAAGGCATAAATAATGAGAAGTAATAAAATTTTGCCGGGATGTAGGGCAGAAGACTGTCGAATTTGTCCAAACTGCATTAGCTTGGCTCCACGATTAAGGCCAGCAGAACTTGACGTCCTTCACCCACCAAAATGTTGTAGGTTCGGCAGGCGGCCTGTGAATCCATGATTTCAAAGCCAATTTTGGCCAAAATCAGAGATTTGAGGAGTTCTGGCTTAGGAAAGCGCTGTTTATTGCCCGTTCCAATCAGAATTAATTCAGGCTTGAGATCAACCATTTGGGCGAAATGGGATGCATCTAGGCCTTCAAATGACTGGACTGGCCACTCAGAAATTGCCCCGTCAGAGCTCAATAAGACAGCATGGGCATATGGGGTCTGGTTGATCTCGACATAGCCATCTCCATAGCCGGTGATCGTATTGGCTCCAGAATGGGGGTCAGATTGAAGCTTCAAGTGGACTCTCTGTCATAATAATGTGGATTATAGCTAGCTGTTTTTTCCAAGATTTCAAGAACTTACCCTTTAATTTATTGTGAAACCCATCTTAAAGTCCAAAAAACTCGACAACGTCTGTTACGACATTCGTGGGCCGGTGCTTGAGCTCGCTCAGCGCATGGAGGAAGAGGGCCACAAAATCATCAAATTAAACATCGGAAACGTAGGGGTTTTCGGTTTTGATCCTCCCGAAGAAATTCAGTTGGACATGATTCGTAATTTGAGTAATGCCTCTGCCTATTCTGACTCCAAAGGTATCTTCGCTGCTCGCAAAGCCATCATGCAGTATTGCCAAGAAAAGGGCATTCAAGGTGTAGCGCTAGATGATGTTTATACCGGTAATGGTGTTTCTGAACTCATCGTACTTTCAATGAATGCATTATTGAACGATGGTGATGAAGTCTTGGTTCCTGCCCCTGACTATCCGCTGTGGACTGCTGCAGTGAGTTTGTCTAGCGGTACTCCAGTTCACTACTTATGTGATGAGTCAAAAGATTGGGCGCCAGACTTAAATGATCTGCGCAAAAAAATTACGCCGCGTACCAAAGCGATTGTGGTGATTAATCCAAACAATCCAACCGGCGCAATTTATTCCAAAGAAGTATTGCTAGAGATGGTGAAAATCGCTCGTGAGCATGGTTTGATTTTGTTTGCTGATGAGATCTACGACAAGATGTTGTATGACGCAGAGAAACATATTTCGCTTGCATCCTTGTCTACTGATGTAGTCACCATTACCTTTAATGGCCTATCTAAGAACTACCGTTCCTGCGGCTACCGCGCAGGCTGGATGGTGGTTTCAGGCGATAAAGAAATGGTACGTGACTATATCGAGGGCCTCAATATGTTGGCTTCGATGCGCTTGTGCGCAAACGTGCCGGGTCAGTACGCGATTCAAACAGCGCTAGGTGGTTACCAAAGTATTGACGACTTGGTAGGTGAAGGTGGTCGCTTGGCAAAGCAGCGCGATCTTGCATGGAAACTCATCACTGATATTCCTGGGGTGACTTGCGTTAAACCAAAATCTGCTTTGTATTTATTTCCAAAGTTAGATCCTGAGGTTTATCCAATTAAAGATGACCAGCAGTTTGTTGCTGATCTTCTCAAAGAAGAAAAAGTATTGTTAGTGCAGGGCTCTGGTTTTAATTGGGGCAAGCCTGATCACTTCCGCGTAGTGTTCTTACCTCATGAAGATGTGCTGACTGAGGCGATTGGTCGCCTTGCCCGTTTTCTAGAGCGTTATCGTAATAAGCATGGCCATAAGGCTTCTTCAACTGCAGTAAAGGCATCATGAAACCGATTCAAGTAGGTCTATTAGGTATTGGCACCGTTGGTGGTGGAGTATTCACCGTTCTCGAGCGTAACCAAGATGAAATCACCCGCCGTGCTGGTCGCAGCATTCGCATCAATACAGTTGCTGATCTCAATGTAGAGCGCGCCAAAGAAATCGTGAAAGATCGTGCGCAGATCGTCAATGACGCCCGCGCTGTGATCAATAATCCTGAGATTGACATCGTCGTTGAACTTATTGGCGGCTACGGCATCGCCAAAGACTTAGTTCTAGAGGCTATTGCCGCAGGTAAGCATGTGGTTACGGCTAACAAAGCCCTGATCGCAGTGCATGGTAACGAGATTTTTAAAGCAGCTCACGCTAAAGGCGTGATGGTTGCATTTGAAGCTGCGGTTGCTGGCGGTATCCCCATTATTAAAGCCTTGCGTGAAGGCTTAACAGCGAATCGGATTGAATGGATCGCCGGCATTATTAACGGTACAACCAATTTCATTCTCTCTGAGATGCGCGATAAAGGCTTGGACTTTGCGACGGTTCTCAAGGAAGCTCAACGTCTTGGTTACGCTGAAGCAGATCCGACATTTGATATTGAAGGTGTTGATGCTGCTCATAAAGCAACCATCATGAGTGCGATTGCTTTTGGTATTCCAATGCAATTTGATAAGGCTCACATTGAAGGCATTACTAAATTAGCTGCAATCGATATTCGTTATGCAGAGCAATTGGGCTACCGCATCAAGTTATTGGGCATTGCTAAGAAAACCCCAACTGGTGTTGAGTTGCGCGTACATCCAACTTTAATTCCTACAAAGCGCTTGATTGCGAACGTTGAAGGCGCCATGAATGCTGTGCAAGTATTTGGTGATGCAGTAGGCACTACCTTGTATTACGGTAAGGGCGCTGGCTCCGAACCAACTGCATCCGCTGTGATTGCTGACTTGGTGGATATCACTCGTTTACTGAGCGCGGATCCCGAGCATCGTGTGCCATATTTGGCTTTTCAACCTGATGCCGTTCAAAATACCCCAGTACTGCCTATCGGCGAGATTACTACGAGCTACTACTTGCGTATGCGTGTGGCTGACCAAGCGGGTGTATTGGCTGACATCACCAAGATCTTGGCTGCACATGGTGTATCGATTGATGCGCTCTTGCAAAAAGAAGCTGATGAAGGTGAAAGCCAAACCGATTTGGTTGCTTTAACCCATGAGACTAAAGAGAAGAACATGCTTGCCGCTATCAAAGAGATTCAAAATCTCAAAACAGTAGATGGCGAAGTGGTGAAGATCCGTTTAGAAAATCTGTCTTAAGTAAAACTGATGCGTTACCAATCTACTCGTGGCAATAGTCCACAACAATCATTCTTGGAAATTCTGCTGGGTGGATTGGCGCCAGATGGCGGCCTGTATTTGCCAACGCAGTATCCACAAGTTACTCCTGCACAGTTAGATTCTTGGCGAGGTTTATCTTATGCTGATCTTGCATATGAAGTCCTGAGTCTATATTGCGATGACATTCCTGAGGCTGATTTACGTGCACTCTTGCGCAAAACTTATACCGAGCAGGTTTACTGTAACGGGCGTCCTCAAGATAATGCGAAAGACATCACCCCCTTGCATTGGTTGGGTGAAGAGCATGGCACACGCATAGGCCTCTTAAGTCTGTCAAATGGACCCACCTTAGCCTTTAAAGATATGGCTATGCAATTGTTGGGTAATCTATTTGAGTACGCATTAAAGCGCGCTGGTCAGAAGTTAAACATTTTGGGCGCTACCTCTGGTGATACTGGTAGTGCCGCTGAATATGCCATGCGCGGTAAAGAGGGTGTAAAAGTATTTATGCTTTCTCCACGCGGCAAGATGAGTTCATTCCAATCTGCACAGATGTATTCCTTGCAAGATCCCAATATTTTCAACTTAGCAGTTGCTGGCGTGTTTGATGATTGCCAGGATATTGTTAAGGCAGTAAGCAATGATCATGCCTTCAAGGCCAAGAGCCAAATTGGTACCGTGAACTCCATTAACTGGGGTAGGGTCGTTGCCCAGGTGGTGTATTACTTCCAGGGTTATCTCTTAGCCACTAAGTCGAGTAATGAGAAAGTTTCATTCACTGTCCCATCGGGTAACTTCGGTAATGTGTGTGCTGGTCATATCGCTCGTATGATGGGTTTGCCAATCGAGCATTTGATTGTTGCAACCAATGAAAACGATGTACTTGATGAGTTCTTCCGGACCGGTGTATACCGCGCACGTAAATCTGCCGAGACATTACATACTTCTAGTCCATCAATGGACATCTCTAAGGCAAGTAACTTTGAGCGCTTTGTATTTGACTTCATGGGTCAGGATGGCAAAGCCACTACTGCCATGTTCAGGAAAGTAGATGAGACTGGCGGTTTTGATATTTCTAAGGATGCCGTCTTTAAAGAGCTCGGCAAGTATGGCTTCCAATCAGGTCGCAGTACTCATGACAACCGCCTCGAGACTATTCGTGATATCGACAAACGCTATGGCGTCATGATTGATACTCATACTGCGGATGGCGTCAAAGTGGCGCGTGAGCATTTGCAAGCTGGTATTCCGATGTTGGTACTGGAGACTGCGTTGCCAATTAAGTTTGAAGAAACCATTCAAGAAGCCTTGGGCCGTCCCGCTGAATGCCCGTCTGCATTTAAAGATATCAAATCTAAGCCGCAGCGTGTAGAAAATATTGATGCTGATGTTAATCAGGTCAAAACATTTATCACAACGCATCTGAGTTAAAACAGAAGCTATTCGCCATGACTAAGCCTCCAATGTTGACTGCCCAGCAGGCCTTGGATCATTTACTTTCTCATGCTAAGCCCGTTGTCGAGACTGAAAGCATTGCCATGCAGGCGACATTAGGTCGCGTGCTTGCAGAAAACGTCAACAGCCTAGTTGATGTACCGCCACTTGATAACACTTCGATGGATGGTTACGCAGTACGAACGGCGGATACGCAAACTTCCGGAAGTATTCTGAAAATTGCCCAACGCATTCCGGCGGGTTCGGTTGGAACACAGTTGCAGCCTGGTACTGTTGCTAGAATTTTTACAGGTGCACCAGTTCCTCCTGGTGCTGATGCTGTAGTGATGCAGGAAGATTGCGCCATCCCTGAGGGATCGACTGATCAAGTGCAGGTCAATGTAGCTCCTACAGTAGGGCAATGGATACGTCGTAGAGGCGAAGATTTAACAACCGGGAAAACAGCCTTAACTGCCGGAACCTTTTTGCGCCCGCAAGAGTTGGGGGTTGCTGCATCTGCTGGCTTAACCCACCTAAACGTGAGGCGCAGAGTGAAGGTGGCTGCATTCTTTACTGGTGATGAGTTAGCGCTGCCTGGTGAACCACTTAAGCCGGGCGGAATTTACAACTCTAATCGCGATACCTTACTAGCTTGCCTTAAATCATTGGGGTGTGATGCAACGGATTTAGGAATTGTTCCTGATCGTTTAGATGCAACGAAAGCCGCATTGCGTAAAGCAAGCAAAGATCATGATTTGATTATTACGTCTGGTGGTGTATCAGTTGGCGAGGAAGATCACATCAAACCTGCGGTTACTGCTGAAGGTCGATTAGATCTGTGGCAGATTGCCATTAAACCTGGAAAGCCTTTGGCATTTGGCGCAGTTCGTAAATCAGATGAGCCAAAAGATGGTGAAGCTTGGTTTATTGGGTTGCCAGGCAACCCGGTCTCCAGTTTTGTAACTTTCTTGTTATTTGTGCGCCCATTTATTTTGAAGTTACAGGGACGAAACAGCACTCCACCGCAGCCTTACACAATGCGTGCGGATTTTGATTGGTTAAAAGCCGATCGTCGTAATGAATTCTTGCGGGTTAAGCTCAATAGCAATGGTGGCTTAGATTTATTTCCCAACCAAAGCTCCGGGGTACTCACTAGCGCCTCTTGGGGTGATGGATTGGTGGATTGCCCGCCAAATCAGCCCATTCAATCTGGTGACCTGGTGAAGTACATTCCTTTTGATGCACTGCTTAAATAATCGGTTTACGATTCCTTTATGAAACTCGAATTACGATTCTTTGCCTCTTTGCGAGAAGCCCTTGGCGTTTCTCAGGAAAGTATCGTCGTACCTGATAGCGTCAAGACAATTGCCGATCTCAGGGCTCACCTAGTTGAGCGCGGCAATCCTTGGGCTGAAGTATTGGCGCAGAGCAAAGTATTGCGCTGCGCTCTGAATCAGGTCATGGTTGATGCAAGCACACCCTTACAAGAAAATGCTGAGGTTGCTTTTTTCCCACCGGTGACCGGGGGCTGATGTGTCAAGCTCAATACGCATACAAGAAAATGATTTTGATATCAGCGCTGAAATAGCGGCGCTGCGTAAGGGTGACCCAAGAGTTGGCGCTGTAGTGACTTTCTTGGGTGCTGTGCGCGATATCAATGACGGTAGCCAAGTCAAGGGAATGACCTTAGAGCATTATCCCGGCATGACTGAAAAGGCCTTACAAGAAATTCTGGATCAAGCAAAGGCTCGTTGGGACATCTATCAAACATTGGTTATTCATAGAGTTGGTCCTTTATTGCCGGAAGATCAAATTGTTTTAGTGGTGGTCACTAGTGCGCACAGGGGTGAAGCATTTGCAGCTTGTGAGTTCATCATGGATTACCTCAAAACTGCAGCCCCATTTTGGAAAAAAGAAGACACCCCTGAAGGGGCCCGCTGGGTCGATGCCCGCGTGACTGACGATGCCGCCATGGCACGCTGGTCGAAGAAGTCTATTTAACTTTTTTAAAAAATCCCAACTTCTCAGACCTGGGAAGTTGCTTCAATCTTGCTTCTGCCTTGGATGCCTCTGATCGATCGGGGTGCTCTTGGGTTGCCAATAGGACAACTGGCCTACGAGCTCTTGTATAGCGAGCACCTTGCCCCAAATTATGAGCTTCTAGCCGATGCTCTAGGCGGTTTGTAATGCCGGCATAGTAGGTGCCATCAGCGCATTCGAGGAGGTAAACAAGCCAGGTCAAAATGGGTGTAAATTCGCTTAAAAAGTGGGTGTAAAAGCCTTGAAATCCATCATATTGCCCTTATATTCTATAGATAGATATATGGAGTGCAAAAATGAGAATAGATAAGTTAACCACTAAATTTCAAGAGGCCTTAAGTGAGGCCCAGAGTATCGCTTTAGCTAAAGACAATCAATATATTGAGCCGGCTCATGTATTGCTGGCGATGTTGCGTGATTCTGATGGCGCCGCCAAGAGTTTATTAACCCGTGCTGGCGTTAACGTCTCAGGCCTGGAAAAAGGCGTTGAGAAGGTCATTGCCAATTTGCCTGAAGTACAAGGTACTAGCGGTGAGGTTCAAGTTGGCCGTGATTTAAGTAATTGGCTCAATCTCTGTGAAAAAGAAGCCAACAAGCGTAATGATCAATTCATTGCTGGCGAATTATTTTTGCTAGTAGTAGCTGATGACAAGGGTGAGCTCGGTAAAGTTGCTCGTGAAAATGGGTTAAATCGTAAATCGTTAGAGGCGGCTATTGATTTAGTGCGCGGAGGAGAATCAGTGAATAGTGCAGATGCTGAAGGTCAACGTGAAGCCCTCAAAAAATATACCGTCGATTTAACCGAGCGTGCTCGCATGGGTAAGTTAGATCCTGTGATTGGTCGTGACGATGAGATTCGTCGCACCATTCAGATCTTGCAGCGTCGGGGGAAGAATAACCCCGTGCTCATTGGTGAGCCTGGTGTTGGTAAGACCGCCATTGTTGAAGGTCTGGCTCAACGCATTGTGAATGGCGAAGTTCCAGAAACCCTTAAGAACAAACGTGTTCTTGTCTTGGATATGGCCTTGTTGTTGGCTGGAGCTAAGTATCGTGGCGAGTTTGAAGAGCGTCTCAAAGCTGTTTTGAGTGATGTTGCAAAAGACGAAGGCCAAACCATTATCTTTATCGATGAGATTCATACGATGGTGGGTGCCGGTAAAGGCGATGGTGCAATGGATGCCGGCAATATGCTGAAGCCTGCTTTGGCTCGTGGTGAATTGCATTGCATCGGTGCAACCACTTTAGATGAATATCGCAAGTACATTGAAAAAGATCCTGCACTAGAGCGCCGCTTCCAAAAAGTGATGGTTGAAGAGCCTAGTGTTGAGGCAACGATTGCGATCTTGCGTGGTTTGCAAGAGCGTTATGAGCTTCACCATGGTATTGAGATTACCGATCCTGCGATCGTGGCTGCTGCAGAGTTGTCGCATCGCTATATTACTGATCGTTTCTTGCCGGATAAGGCTATTGACCTCATTGACGAGGCTGGTTCGCGCATTCGGATGGAAATTGATTCCAAGCCAGAGGTAATGGACAAATTAGAGCGTCGTCTCATTCAGCTCAAGATTGAGCGTGAAGCAGTTAAGAAAGAAAAAGATGAGGCTTCTCAAAAGCGTCTTGGTTTGATCGAGGATGAGATTAAGCGCTTGGGTGCGGAATATGCTGACTTAGAAGAGATCTGGAAAGCCGAGAAGGGCGCTGTATTAGGGGCTGCCAATCTAAAAGAAGAGATTGAAAAAGTGCGCGCTGATATCGTGAAGTTGCAGCGTGAAGGCAAGCTTGAGAAAGTTGCTGAGTTGCAATATAGCAAATTGCCAGAGCTTGAAGCTAAGCTCAAGTCTGCTGCCGCAGCTGAAGCTAAGGGTGGTAAAGATGGTGTTGTGAAGAATAAACTGCTTCGTACCCAAGTTGGCGCAGAAGAAATTGCCGAAGTAGTGTCTCGGGCTACTGGTATTCCGGTGTCGAAGATGATGCAAGGAGAGCGCGACAAGTTACTCAAGATGGAAGAGTTGTTACACAAGCGTGTAGTTGGTCAGGATGAGGCTATTCGTGCGGTATCGGATGCGATTCGTCGCTCCCGGGCTGGCTTAGCCGAAGAGAATCGTCCTTATGGCTCTTTCTTATTCCTAGGGCCTACTGGTGTCGGTAAGACAGAGCTGTGTAAGGCGCTGGCTGGCTTCCTATTTGATAGCGAAGATCATCTCATTCGTATTGATATGAGCGAGTTCATGGAAAAGCATAGCGTTGCACGCTTGATTGGTGCACCTCCAGGCTATGTTGGTTACGAAGAAGGCGGTTACCTAACCGAGCAGGTGCGTCGTCACCCCTATAGCGTGATCTTGTTTGACGAAATTGAAAAGGCACACCCTGATGTCTTTAACGTTCTTTTGCAGGTATTGGATGATGGCCGCCTAACCGATGGTCAAGGACGTACTGTCGACTTTAAGAACACGGTGATTGTGATGACCAGTAATATCGGTTCACATTTGATTCAGTCGATGACCGATAAGAAGCAATCAGAAATCAAAGATGCTGTATTTGAAGAGCTTAAGAATCATTTCCGTCCAGAGTTCTTGAATCGTATCGATGAGATTGTGGTGTTCCATGGTCTAGATAAAGGCAATATCGCTAATATCGCGAAGATCTTGCTGAAGAACTTGTCTGATCGTTTGGCAAAAGTCGATATGCAGCTAGAAGTTAGTGATGCAGCCTTGAACAAGATTGCTGAAGTTGGCTTTGATCCTGTTTTTGGCGCAAGACCACTCAAGCGTGCGATTCAGCAACATATCGAGAATCCTGTCTCCAAGATGATTTTGGAAGGTAAGTTCGGGCCTAAGGATGTAGTACCTGTAGATGTGGATAAAAAAGGTGACTTTAGCTTCACACGCCAGGTTCATTAAGGAATTGCTCGGTAGCAATACAGATAGTTTTGCAGGAATCTTCCTGCGCCAGTAAACTCGGTACATGACTGTTGCGCTCACAAGTAGGCGCGCCAGTGATGTCCGGGTTATTGGTCTTATTAGCCTAGCTCACGGCAGCTCCCACTTCTTTCATTTAATACTGCCACCCATGTTCCCATGGCTCAAGGCAGAGTTTGGCTTTAACTATGCTGAGCTCGGTTTACTCATGACCATTTTCTTTGTGGTCTCGTGCATTGTTCAAGCTGCCTCTGGATTTTTAGTTGATCGTATTGGTGCTCGACCTGTTTTATTTGCTGGAGTAGGACTGCTTGCGCTGGCGGCGCTAACTTATTCGCAAAGCACTGGTTATGCCATGTTAGTTTTTGGCGCTGTAATTGCTGGTTGCGGTAACGGTATTTTTCATCCGGTAGATTACACACTCATTAATCATAAAATTGCACCAGTCAATTTACCTTATGCGTATTCAATCCATGGCGTTACCGGCTATTTAGGTTGGGCAGCTGCACCAGCCTTTATGGTGGCCATTACTACCATCTTTGATTGGCGTATTGCCTTCTTGGCAGCGGCAGCACTTGAAGCGACTATTCTTTTAACACTCTGGCTCGGACGGAATCGCTTGATTGATGATGTGCAGGCAAGACGACAAGAATCAGAAACCCATCATGCTGCCAATAATCCAAGCGGCACGCCGATGAGCACCTTTGGCTTTATGAGATTGCCGGCAGTTTGGCTGTGTTGGATTTTCTTTTTCTTTAGCATGGGTGCAACCACTGGCTTGCAATCATTTGCACCTACTGCACTCTTTAAAATTTACGATATTGCTGTTAGTTCTGGTAACTACTATTTAACTCTAATGTCGATGGGTGGTGCAGGAGGGATGTTGTTAGGTGCTTATCTCGCTACACGTCTGAAGGTGCCAGAGCGAATCATTACCATGTGCTTTACTGTCAATATTGTGATGGGCCTTCTCTTGGCTACCGGCTTAGTGCCAGTGGAAATTATTGTGGTGGCTTTTATTGTGATTGGTCTGGGCTTGGGTATTGCTGCTCCATCGCGCGATCTGATGATTCGAAACGCTACCCCCTCTGGTTCATCGGGTAGGGTGTATGGGATTGTTTATTCAGGAATTGACTTAGGTGCCGCCCTAAGCCCCTTATTGTTTGGAATCTTGTTAGACATCAACTTGCCAAAACTTTTATTTATTGGCGTTGCCCTGCTACAGCTGATGATTATTTTGATTGGATTCAAGGTCTCCACTCTGGGCCAGGCTAAACCCGCTTAATCTGCCCATTTCTTTTCATAATATGAAAAGTCATTACGCTGCGTAAAATGCACTGCAATATCTTGCGGCTTAAAGCATTTCAATCAGCAAAATAATATTCCGCATTATAAAAAAACAAATTTAAGTCATTGTTTTTAATGATTTAATTATTTTCATAAATTTCTGAAATATCACTTGCTTGCTTTTGCTAAGACTCTAAACTCTTACATAAGACATAAGACATAAGACTTGAAGAAGTCTTCAGGGTCCAAAAATTTGAAGTACTTGTTTAACTTAGGGAGAAAAACATGGCAGATCGCAAAGCAGAAATCGCAGCACTACAAAAAGATTGGGATACCAATCCACGTTGGAAAGGGATTACCCGTGGCTACACAGCAGAAGACGTTGTACGTCTGCGTGGTTCATTAAAGATTGAGCACACTCTAGCAAAGCATGGCGCAGAGCGTCTCTGGGAATTGGTAAACAATGAAGCTTACGTAAACTGCCTAGGTGCTTTGACTGGTGGTCAAGCAATGCAGCAAGTGAAGGCTGGTATCCAAGCTATCTACTTGTCCGGTTGGCAAGTTGCTGCTGATGGCAACTCTTATGCTGCTATGTATCCAGATCAATCTTTATATCCAGTAGATTCAGTACCTAAGATGGTTGAGCGTATTAACAACTCATTCCAGCGCGCTGATGAAATTCAAACTGCTAAAGGCATTAATAAAGGTGACGCAGGTTACATTGAGTACTTTGCTCCGATTGTTGCTGATGCTGAAGCCGGTTTCGGTGGTGTATTGAATGCATTCGAGTTAAGCAAAGCTTTGATCAAACAAGGTGCTGCTGGCGTTCACTTCGAAGACCAGTTGTCTTCTGTGAAGAAGTGCGGTCACTTGGGCGGTAAGGTATTGTTGCCAACTACTGAATCTGTACAAAAATTGATCTCTGCGCGTTTGGCTGCGGACGTCATGGGTGTTCCAACCATCATTTTGGCTCGAACAGATGCTGAAGCTGCAGACTTGTTGACTTCTGATTACGATGAGAACGACAAGCCATTCTTAACTGGCGAGCGCACTCCAGAAGGCTTCTACAAAACACGCAAGGGCTTGGATCAAGCTATTTCACGTGGCTTGGCATACGCTGCCTACGCTGATATGGTGTGGTGCGAGACAGGCACACCTGATCTTGAGTTCGCTCGAAAATTTGCTGAAGCGATTCGTGCGAAGTTCCCAGGCAAGATGTTGGCTTATAACTGCTCGCCATCTTTCAATTGGAAGAAAAACTTGGATGACGCAACCATTGCGAAGTTCCAGCGCGAATTAGGTGCAATGGGTTACAAGTATCAATTCATCACCTTGGCTGGTATCCACTCTATGTGGTACAACATGTATGACTTGGCGCAAGACTACTCTAAGCGTGGCATGACGGCATATGTTGAGAAAGTTCAAGAGCCAGAATTTGCTGCTCGTGACCGTGGTTACACATTCGTTTCACATCAGCAAGAGGTTGGCACTGGTTACTTCGATGATGTGACTACCGTCATTCAGGGTGGCAAGTCTTCTGTAACAGCATTGACCGGTTCTACCGAAGAAGAGCAGTTCCATTAATCCTTGATAGATCCCTAAGTAGTTTGTTGTAGCAGTAGCACTCATTACTGCCACGGCATCTAAATTACCCCACAAGGGTGACTTAGATGCCGTTTTCGTATACATTCTCCTCATGGCAAATTGCATACTTTGTAAAGAAGACCTAAAGCTCGAAGAAGGGCAGTTAATTTGGCGCGGAGATGACTGCCGGATCGTTCTCGTAAATGATCCTGACTTGCCTGGATTTTGTAGGGTAATTTGGAATCGACACGTTGCTGAAATGACTGATCTAACTTACGGTGAGCGCGAGCATCTCATGACGCTAGTCTTTGCTGTAGAAGAGGCGATCCGACATGTGATGCATCCAGATAAAGTTAATCTTGCCGCCTTAGGTAATATCGTGCCACATATTCATTGGCATGTGATTCCCAGATACAAGGATGATGCCTTTTATCCCGGCTCAGCTTGGTCCAAGAGGATGCAAGAAACCCCAGAATCTGTATTACTGGAGCGCAAAAGAAAAGCGGCCCAATTGCCAGATTCAATCAAAGCCGAAATTGCATCTCTGATTTAAACGAGCTTTTTTAACGCCTCGAGATATTTGTCAGGGCTGAGTTGTCCACCCTCGCGTTGCGCCTCCCACATCAACTGCCCTAAGCATTCCATGATGAGATGTTGCGCTTCATGCTTTGAACCCGTTTTCTGAGTCAGCTTTTCTGCTACTTCTTTAATACCAGGTGGCTGATTAATGGAGATTTGCTCACTGATCGAAAGATGCATTGAAAGATGGAGAAAAGGGTTCGTCTCACCGCGCTCAGGTGAGTAGTCTTGGGCTAATGCGCCTTCAGGATCGGCAAGTAATGGATGGTATTCGGGATGTTCTACCATCCAATCTCCAGCAAGGGTTTCCATTGAATCCAAAATGTGGCCTGCAGTTTTCTTTTGCCAAGTGTCGCAGAAAAAGCGACGAACTTCTTCTCGAGTTGGATTAAATATCGCCACGAACTTTTCCTTTTCCTGTTTTTTGTTTGAAGCCGCAGAAAGGTTCAACAATACATTGGGCGCAATCTGGATTACGTGCCTTACAAGTATATCTACCGTGCAAAATAAGCCAATGATGAGCATCCAATAGATACTCCTTCGGAACACGCTTCAATAGCTGCTCCTCAACCTTAAGAACGTCTTTGCCGGGAGCTAAGCCGGTACGATTCGAGACTCTAAAGATATGCGTATCAACAGCAATAGTAGGTTGCCCAAATGCAGTATTGAGAATGACGTTGGCAGTTTTTCTACCAACACCTGGTAAGGCTTCTAGTTCTTCGCGAGTTTGTGGAACTCTGCCTTGATGTTTTTCCAGTAAGAGGCGACAGGTCTCTTGAATATGTCTGCCTTTAGAGTTAAATAAACCAATGTGCTGAATATATGGCTTGACCCCTTCTTCGCCCAGATCTAAGAGGGCTTGAGGGGTATTGGCAATCTTGAATAACTTACGAGTACCTTTATTGACTGATATGTCAGTTGCTTGGGCGGATAATAATACTGCGATGAGTAACTCAAATGGTGAGCTGTATTCAAGCTCTGTAGTCGGTTTGGGATTATTTGCTTTGAGTTGCTCAAAGAAAGCGCGCCGTTTTTCGGGGTTCATCATTTCTTTTGTTGGGCACGTGCAATTGCAGCGGCAATGATGGCGCGTTTACGCTCTTGTTCTTTTAGCTGTTCATCTGATGTTGGCTTATCGGCATTGACTGCAATTAGCTTGGCTGCAGCTTTTTTGGCCAAGCGATCATCGTTATCTTTTTGCTCTCTATCGAGGCGCTGCTCTCGGTCGTGGTAGCGCTGACGTGAGATATCGGCTAGATCTTGTGACCAGGCATTCCAACCGGTTTTATTTTCTGTGACATCAATCATGCTGATGCAGTCAACTGGGCAGGGAGGGATGCATAGATCACAACCCGTACACCACTCAGTTAAAACTACATGCATTTGTTTGGATGCGCCCACAATAGCATCGACCGGACATGCCTGAATACATAGCGTACAGCCAATACATTTCTGCGGGTCAATAAAGGCTACTGGTCTGGGACGTTCAACTCCGCACTCAGGATCAATGGTGGGATGTAAATCGAATGCATCTTGTGGATAAATCGGCACCAGAATCCTGCTAAGTCGATGGATCCCCTCGATGCCGCCTGGCGGGCAACGGTTTGGTAAGACCTCCCCAGTAGCCATTGCTTCGGCATAGCCACGACAATCTGGATAGCCACATTTAGTGCACTGGGTTTGAGGAAGGATATCCTCCAAGCGATCAGAGAGTGCATTCGCTTGTGTGATTTTCATTGCTGGATATTAACTAAAAAAAGTGAGGGTCTCAGCCCCCACTCATTAGTGCCTAGTCAGAACCTTCTAATTTAGGAGGCCTTGCTTTACTTTTTTTATGGACGACTTGGTGTTCGCGAATGAAGGATTTAATTTTTGGATAAACCTTATTGCGCCAACGACGTCCAGAAAAGATACCGTAGTGACCTGCGCCAGCAACTTCGTAGTGATCTTTATGTTCTTTAGGGATACCGGTGCATAAGCCGTGAGCAGAGCGGGTTTGACCACTTCCGGAAATATCATCGAGCTCACCCTCTACGGTCAGTAGGGCGGTGTGTTGAATGTCGTGGGGTTTAACAAGATCGCCAGCCACTTCCCAGGTGCCATTAGGTAAAGCATAGTCTTGGAAAACCGTCTTGATGGTATCGAGGTAAAACTTCGCATCTAGATCAAGAACAGCGTTGTATTCGTCATAGAAGCGGATGTGTGCATTGGTATCTTGTTCATCGCCCCGCACGAGGTTTTGGAAGTAGTCCCAATGAGATTGCAGATGGTTTTGCGGATTCATGGCAATAAAGCCGGTGTGCTGCAGGAAGCCTGGATAAACACGGCGACCTGCGCCAGGATAGGTTGGCGGCACTTTGTAAATCACGTGGCTCTCAAACCACTCGTGTGATTTTTGCTCGGCTAAGTTATTAACAGCCGTAGGTGATTTACGGGCATCGATAGGGCCACCCATCATGATCATCGATGCTGGCGTTACTTCACCGGCACTCGCCATCAAGGAGATAGCGCCCAAAGTTGGAACAGTTGGTTGGCAAACAGAGATAACGTGTAAGTCTTCTGCGCCAATTGCGCGGATAAATTCTTGAATGTAGTGAACGTAATCATCAAGACCAAATTCACCATCTGTAACGGGAATATTGCGAGCATCGATCCAGTCGGTAATGTAAACCTTATGGTCTTGCAAAAGCGTTTGCACAGTATCTCGAAGCAAAGTTGCGTGGTGACCAGATAAAGGAGCCACTACCAAAACAGAAGGATCTTCTTTAAGTTTCTTGATGGTTTCTACATCATCCGAGAAGCGTTTGAAGCGAACTAAATTACAAAAAGGTTTTGCAACGATAGTTCTTTCATGGATGGCAACTTCCTGGCCATGTGCTTGTACAGAGCGAATGCCAAACTCCGGCTTTTTATAGTTTTTGCCCAATCGATACAGAAGTTCATAACTAGCAGCTAAACGCTCAGAGCCTGGAACCATTGATGCAGGGTTAGAGGCATTGATAAAGGCCTCAGAAGCTGCACGTGCCCATGAGCTCATGGGTTGAAGTAAGGCTTTTTGAAATTCGTGTAATTGATAAAGCATGTTACCCCCTGTAATTCTCTATAACCGCTTATTACGCTAAAACGCGGGCGATTGCTTTGGCCACTTTATCAATATTTTTAGTATTAAGGGCCGCTACACAAATGCGTCCAGTAGAAAGAGCGTAAATGCCATCTTCCTTCTGTAAGCGTTCAACTTGCTCAGCAGTTAAGCCTGAGTAAGAAAACATTCCACGTTGCTGTTCTATAAAAGCAAAATCTTGCTTGACACCAGCAGCAGCGAGTTTTTCAACAAGACCATGACGCATTGCTTTAATGCGGTCACGCATTTGAGCCAACTCATCTTCCCAGAGCTTGCGCAATTCTGGAGAGTTCAAAACGGCTGCAGCAATTGCAGCGCCGTGAGTTGGAGGATTGGAATAATTGGTGCGGATAACGCGCTTTAATTGTGAAAGCACGCGTGTGGACTCATCTTTACTTTGAGTCACGATTGATAACGCGCCAACACGCTCACCATAAAGTGAAAACGATTTGGAGAAAGAGCTTGAGACGAAAAAGGACATGCCGGACTGAGCAAAGAGTCGAACAGCGATGCCATCCTGCTCAATCCCAGACGCAAAGCCTTGGTAGGCCATATCCAAGAACGGAATTAAACCTTTGTTCTTACAGATGTCGATGACTTGACGCCACTGAGCTTCAGTAATATCAGCACCAGTTGGGTTATGGCAGCAGGCATGTAAAAGAACGGTTGTGTTCTTTGGGAAAGATTCTAAAGACTTGACCATGCCATCAAAATCAACGCCACGTGTCTTGCCATCGAAGTAGGAGTACTCAACTACTTCAAAACCAGCAGATTCAAAAATGCCGCGGTGGTTTTCCCAGGTTGGATTGCTAATGGCGCAAGGCGCATTTAAGTTGAGGCGTTTAATAAAGTCAGCGCCAACCCGCAATGCACCCGTGCCGCCTAAACACTCAGCAGTCACAACGCGACCATCTTTAATCAACGCAGAGTCCGCTCCGAATAATAAGTTTTGCACTGCGCTGTTGTAGGGATTTGGACCTTCAATCGGAATGTAGCTACGAGGTGATTGCTTTGCAACTACCGCCTCTTCCGCTTTGATCACTGCTTTGAGCAAAGGCACCTTGCCTTCGTCTGTGTAATAGACGCCAACGCCGAGGTTTACTTTGTCAGGACGTTGGTCTGCAACATAGGCTTCTGTGAGGCCAAAAATAGGATCTTTAGGGGCTAGCTGGACGGAGGCAAACAGGGTCATTTGAGGTCGAAAAGTGAGGTTTAAGGATATTTTTACTAATTAATGACGTTAAATTGAGCTTAATTGTCGGTTTTGCGGGCCGGAATCAACTATTTCTTAATAAAAACGGCAAAATCATTGTTTGTACAAAATTCGCTGTGAAGAAAGCTCACAGATGAAATGATAGCCGAGATGCCCCCTAAGTCCCCCAAAACTGCCTCGAATTCTGCGGTTAAAGAAGATACAAAAAAGCCGATTGCTGACCCTTTGGGCGAGGCAGGCCACGACCTAGATCCGGCCAAATTTGTTAGCTTTCCGGATTCTCCGTACCAGCTCTATCAGCCATTTGCCCCTGCTGGGGACCAGCCACAGGCCATTGAAGCCTTGGTAGAGGGTATTGAGGATGGATTGACCTTTCAAACCCTCTTGGGGGTGACGGGATCTGGCAAGACCTTCACCATGGCTAATGTGATTGCCAGAACTGGCCGTCCAGCGATTATTTTTGCCCCAAATAAGACTCTAGCAGCACAGCTTTATAGCGAATTTAGGGAGTTTTTCCCCAAAAATGCGGTGGAGTACTTTGTTAGTTACTACGACTATTACCAGCCTGAGGCCTATGTTCCTCAGCGTGACCTCTTTATCGAAAAAGACTCATCCATTAATGAGCATATTGAACAGATGCGCTTGTCTGCGACGAAAAGTTTGTTAGAGCGTCGCGATGTGATCATTGTTGCAACCGTATCTGCCATTTACGGTATTGGTAACCCTGGCGACTATCACAGTATGGTGATGACTCTGCGTCCTGGCGACAAAATGAGTCAGCGCGATATTCTGATGCGACTGATCGCCATGCAATACGATCGCAATGAAACCGATTTCAAGCGTGGTGTATTTCGAGTGCGCGGAGATACGATCGATATTTTCCCCGCCGAACATAATGAGTTAGCAGTGCGTGTTGAGTTATTTGATGATGTGGTTGAGAGTTTGCAATTCTTTGATCCACTCACTGGCAGGATTCGCCAAAAAATTCCGCGCTTTACTGTTTATCCAAGTTCGCACTATGTCACTCCGCGAGAAACTGTTCTCAAAGCGATTGAAACAATTAAGACAGAGTTACGAACTCGCTTAGATGAGTTTGTCAAAGATGGAAAACTAGTTGAAGCACAGCGCCTAGAACAGCGTACCCGTTTTGATTTAGAGATGCTCAACGAATTGGGTTTCTGTAAGGGTATTGAGAACTACTCCCGTCACCTCTCAGGCGCCGCCCCAGGCGATGCTCCGCCTACTCTAGTGGACTATTTGCCCAATGATGCGCTGATGTTTTTGGATGAGAGTCACGTCCTGATTGGACAGCTCAATGCTATGTATAACGGCGATAAATCGCGCAAACATACCTTGGTCGAATTCGGTTTCCGTCTGCCTTCGGCAATGGATAACCGCCCACTCAAATTTACCGAGTTTGAAACGAAGATGCGTCAAACCATTTTTGTTTCTGCAACGCCAGCCGATTATGAGAATACTCATCAAGGCCAAGTAGTTGAGCAAGTTGCTAGACCTACTGGATTGGTTGATCCAGAAATTGAGGTCTTACCAGCAAGCACACAGGTTGATGATTTGCTGAGTCAGATTCATGAGCGTGTCAAAGTAGGCGAGCGTGTTTTGGTAACGGTTCTGACTAAGCGTATGGCAGAGCAATTAACAGATTATCTTTCCGATAATGGCGTGAAGGTGCGTTATGTGCACTCCGATATTGATACGGTAGAGCGTGTTGAAATTTTGCGTGACCTTCGCTTAGGTGTCTTTGATGTCTTGGTGGGTATCAATCTACTGCGCGAAGGTTTGGATATCCCAGAAGTTTCCCTTGTGGCAATTTTGGATGCCGATAAAGAAGGCTTCTTGCGCTCTGAACGCAGCTTGATTCAGACCATTGGACGGGCAGCCCGAAATGTTCGAGGCAAGGCGATTTTGTATGCCGATCGGGTGACCG
The DNA here is from genome assembly GCF_018881855.1 of Polynucleobacter sp. MWH-Berg-3C6. Classification (GTDB taxonomy): domain Bacteria; phylum Pseudomonadota; class Gammaproteobacteria; order Burkholderiales; family Burkholderiaceae; genus Polynucleobacter. The sequence continues at coordinate 307,211 of NZ_JACVPN010000001.1, forward strand.
ATTCGATGAAGCGCGCCATGGGGGAGACGGAAAGACGCCGTACTAAGCAAATTGCCTTTAATAAGCTGCATGGTATCGAGCCAAAAGGGGTTCAAAAGCGCATTAAGGACATTATTGATGGCGTCTATGACGTCAAAGAGAAGCGCCAGGAGATGCAGGTGGAGCAGGAGCGGGCTCGCTATGAGGATATGAGCGAGAAAGATCTAGCTGGTGAAATCAAGCGTCTAGAGAAGCAAATGAATGCCGAAGCTAAAAATCTGGAGTTTGAGAAGGCTGCTAGTACTCGAGATAGGCTGACCAAGGTTAAAGAAATGGCATTTGGGGCTAGGTCTCGAGATGGGGTTTGAGGGCTCAATCAGCTAATTCCTGACTTACATTGAGGTTTTTTGGGATAATTCCTGAGCAATTTGATAGGGATTATGGTAAAGTTGAGTGGAATGGTCGGGTATTACCCTGCCGACCATGAGCTGTCCATAACAATCCATTACCAAGGTGACATATGAGACTTACAACTAAAGGCCGTTTTGCAGTAACCGCAATGATCGATTTAGCCCTGCGCGAAGCGCATGGCCCTGTAACTTTGGCTGGAATTAGCCAAAGACAAAAAATCTCCCTTTCTTATTTAGAGCAATTGTTTGGCAAATTGCGTCGCTTCAACATTGTCGAGAGCACACGTGGTCCTGGAGGCGGGTACACACTCGCGCGCAAGGCCCATGAAATTAGTGTTGCCGACATTATTGTTGCCGTAGACGAACCTTTGGATGCGACTCAGTGCGGCGGCAAAGGAAACTGTCATAGTGACGAAGATCAGCATGGTCACTGTATGACTCATGATCTTTGGAGCAATCTGAATCTCAAGATGGTTGAATATCTCAGCTCCGTGACTTTGCTGAATTTAGTTCAGCAACAAGAAGGTCGCGGCGTAGTTATTCAAGATATGCGTCAAAAGAAAATCAAAGTTGAAAGTGCTAAGGCTGAAAAAACAGCACCAGCACTTGCTGCGAAAAAAGAAGTTGCTCCTAAAGCTCCATTAATTAATTCTGTATTTAATTTGGCGCGCCAAAGTTAATAAAGTAATACCTAAAAATAAGTCAATAATGAACGCACCACAAGACCTTCCTATGCAGCCGGTTCCGATGTTTAGTCCTAAGCACTTCCCAGTGTATATGGACTACTCAGCTACAACACCGATTGATCCACGTGTAGTCGACAAAATGTTGCCTTACCTGCGTGAGCAGTTTGGCAACGCGGCATCACGCAGTCATGCTTATGGTTGGGCTGCTGAAGAAGCCGTTGAATGGGCGCGTTCAGAAGTTGCACAACTCGTACATGCAGATTCCAGGGAGATTGTGTTTACTAGCGGTGCTACTGAAAGTATTAATTTGGCTTTGAAGGGTGCGGCGCACTTTTATAAAGATCGTGGCAATCACATTATTACTGTTAAGACCGAGCACAAGGCAACTTTAGATACTTGTCGCGAACTTGAGCGTGAAGGTTATGAGGTCACTTACTTAGATGTTTTGCCAAATGGCTTAATTGACTTTGCGCAGCTCGAAACCGCAATGAAGCCCGGCACAATTTTGGCATCAGTGATGTATGTCAATAATGAAATCGGCGTAGTGCAAGATATCCCCGCTATTGGTGAGTTATGCCGTTCGCGCGGCGTGATTCTTCATGTGGATGCTGCGCAAGCTACTGGCAAAGTAGAAATTGATTTAGAGAAGACTAAAGTCGACCTGATGAGTTTTTCTGCTCATAAGACTTATGGTCCTAAAGGGATTGGCGCATTGTTTGTGCGTCGTAAGCCTCGCATCCGGATCGAAGCTCAAATTCATGGTGGTGGCCATGAGCGCGGTATGCGTTCTGGAACCCTAGCTGTTCATCAAATTGTTGGCATGGGCGAGGCATTCCGAATCGCTCGTATTGAGATGGTTGAAGAAAATAAGCGTATCCGCGCTTTACGCGATCGTCTCTTAGCAGGCTTGAAAGATATTGAAGAGGTCTATGTAAACGGTGATATGGATCATCGCGTACCCCATAACCTCAACATCAGCTTTAACTATGTTGAAGGCGAGTCAATGTTGATGGCCCTCAAGGATTTAGCGATCTCATCAGGCTCTGCTTGTACATCAGCCTCATTAGAGCCTTCTTACGTATTACGTGCCTTGGGTCGTAATGATGAATTGGCTCATAGCTCAATTCGCTTTACCCTCGGCCGCTTTACGACTGAAGAAGAAGTGGATTTCACAATCAAGCTGGTGAAAGAGAAGATTGCTAAATTACGTGAACTCTCACCATTGTGGGAAATGTTTAAAGACGGAATCGACTTAAGCACGATTCAGTGGGCAGCACATTAAGGATTTGAAGGATTAAAGAGGAAATACCATGGCATATAGTGAAAAAGTAATCGACCATTATGAAAACCCACGCAACGTAGGTTCTTTTGAGAAGGGCGACGAAAGTGTAGGTACAGGCATGGTTGGTGCGCCAGCTTGTGGCGACGTCATGAAATTACAAATCCGCGTCAACGACCAAGGCGTGATTGAAGATGCTAAGTTCAAGACTTATGGTTGCGGCTCGGCAATTGCTTCTTCCTCGCTGGTAACTGAGTGGGTAAAAGGTAAAACTTTGGACCAGGCCTTAGAAATTAAGAACTCTTTAATTGCTGAAGAGTTAGCTTTGCCACCTGTAAAGATTCACTGCTCCATCTTGGCTGAAGATGCTATTAAGGCAGCAGTTGCTGATTACAAAGAAAAGCATCCGGCTAAATAGAAACTATGGCAATTACCTTAACCGATAAAGCAGCTGCACACGTTAACCGTAATTTAGAAAAGCGCGGTAAAGGGTGTGGCTTGCGCTTGGGTGTTCGCACTACAGGTTGTTCTGGTCTGGCTTACCAATTGGAATATGTTGATGAGCCCGCAGCCGAGGATCAAGTATTTGAATCTAATGGCATTAAGGTATTTGTTGATCCAAAGAGCTTAGCCTATTTGGATGGGACAGAGCTAGACTTTGTACGTGAGGGTTTGAACGAAGGCTTTAAGTTTCAAAATCCAAACGTAAAAGATGAGTGTGGTTGTGGCGAATCTTTCCGCGTCTGACAATTACTTTCGCTTCTTTGGTCTAAATCAGCAATTCAAAATCGATTTGCCTGCCTTAGAACAGGCTTATCTTGCAATCCAGAAAGAAGTTCATCCTGACCGCCATGCGCGCGGTAGTGATTCAGAGCAACGTTTGGCAATGCAAATGGCCACCTTAGCAAATACTGCTTTTCAAACTCTCAAGAACCCAGTGCAACGTGGCCTCTATATCTGCCAACTCAACAACGTAGATGCCAAACTCGAAACGAATACCGCAATGCCTGCCGCTTTTCTGATGAAGCAAATGGAATGGCGCGAGAATCTTGATGAGCAAGCTGAAGATCTGCCATCCCTAGAAAAGCTGATGGATGAGGTAGATGCCTCCAAGCAAGAAACCCTATCTGAAATTGCGCAAGCGATCGATGGCGCTAAAAATTACCAACGTGCAGCTGAATTGCTAAGGGGTCTACTCTTTATCGATAAGTTTGCTATCGAGCTTGATGACGCTATAGCGGCTTTGGCCTAGTCTGTACTCGCATTAAAATTGAACTCTTATGGCCTTATTACAAATCTCTGAACCCGGTAAATCACTAGCACCCCATCAGCGTAGGATTGCCGTCGGTATTGATTTGGGTACTACCAATTCACTGGTCGCTATCGTGCGAGATGCATTACCTAAAGTGTTGCCTGATGCCAAGGGAAGAGAATTACTTCCATCTGTTGTGCGCTACCTATCAAATGGTAGAACAGAGGCTGGCTTCGAAGCGCTTGAGAGTGTCGTTATTGATCCAAAGAACACGATTGTTTCTGTAAAGCGTTTTATGGGGCGAGGCGTGCAAGATGTAGATCATATTGAGAGTACCCCTTATGATTTTGTTGACCAGCCCGGGATGCTTAAGCTGAGAACCGCTGCTGGTGATAAAAGCCCCATCGAGGTCTCGGCAGAAATCTTGGCACGCCTGCGTCAGTTGGCGGAAGATTCTGTATCCGATGAGATTGTTGGTGCGGTTATTACAGTACCTGCTTATTTTGATGACGCGCAACGTCAAGCCACTAAAGATGCAGCTAAGTTAGCGGGCATTGAAGTGCTGAGATTGCTCAATGAACCAACCGCAGCTGCGATTGCCTATGGTTTGGATAATGCCTCTGAAGGTGTTTATGCCGTATACGATCTAGGTGGTGGTACTTTCGATATCTCTATTCTCAGAATGAGTAGAGGAGTTTTTGAGGTTTTATCAACGGGTGGTGATTCTGCTCTGGGCGGTGATGACTTTGATCATCGCTTGTATTGCTGGGTCATCGAGCAGGCGAAATTACCTCCACTCTCCATTCATGACCATCGCACCCTTTTGCAAGCTTGTAAGCATGCAAAAGAATTGCTTAGTCATAACCCCTTGGCCCGAGTTCATGTGACTTTGGCAGACGGTACGGTAGTCAATGTTGGCATGAGCCAGGCGCAGTTCTTTGAGATTACTCAGAATCTCGTTGTTAAGACTTTGACGGCCTGTAAAAAGGCTTTGCGTGATGCTGGTCTCAAGCCTGAAGATGTTAAAGGTGTGGTGATGGTGGGAGGCTCCACCCGCATGCCAAATGTTCAGCGTTCTGTCGGCGAGTTATTTGGCACTCAACCACTTAATAATTTAAACCCCGATCAAGTGGTTGCACTTGGTGCTGCCATGCAGGCGGACCTCCTCGCTGGCAATCAAAGCAAAGACGATGAGTGGCTTTTATTAGATGTGATTCCACTTTCTCTTGGTATTGAAACCATGGGCGGTCTAGTGGAAAAAATTATTCCACGCAATACACCAATTCCAGTGGCTAGAGCTCAAGACTTCACTACCTTTAAAGACGGTCAGACTGCATTAGCAATTCAGGTAGTGCAGGGTGAGCGCGAGCTTGTGCAAGACTGTCGCTCCTTGGGTAAATTTGAATTGCGTGGTATTCCGGCAATGGCTGCGGGTGCAGCACGTATACGGGTGACTTTTCAGGTGGATGCAGATGGTCTCTTGTCTGTCAGCGCCATGGAACAAGGCTCTGGTGTCCAAGCTTCCATTGATATTAAGCCGTCTTATGGTTTGACGGATAGTGAGATTACTCGCATGTTGCAAGATGGCTTTGCTTCAGCAAAAGAGGATCTCTTGGCGAGGTCGTTACGTGAAGAGCAGGTTAATGCGCAGCGCTTATTAGATGAGGTACAGACAGCGCTTGCTAGCGACCGTGCATTACTGAATAAAGAAGAGCAAGCTGCGATTGATCAAGAAATGGCAACTTTGCAAAAGATTTTGAATGAAGAAACAGATAGTGCGGTTGTCCGTAAGGCGGTTGATCATGCTGCTAAGGCTACCGATGAGTTTGCACAAATGCGCATGAATGCCAGCATTCAAAAAGCTTTATCTGGCAAGAATGTTGCAGAGATCTAAAAAAATCAATACACAATCAATACTAAATTAATAGAAAAGAATCATGACGCAAATTGTTGTCTTACCGCATAGTGAGTATTGCCCAGAAGGTGCAGTGGTTGAAGTTGCACCAGGTACATCGATTTGCGAAGCACTGCTAGAGAATGACATTCCAATTGAGCATGCCTGCGATATGGTTTGTGCTTGTACGACCTGCCATGTCATTGTCAAAGAGGGGCTTCAGAGCTTGAACCCAGCAGATGAGAACGAAGAAGATATGCTCGATCGCGCTTGGGGTCTCAATCCCCAGTCCCGTTTATCTTGCCAAGCCATTGTTGCTAAACAAGATTTAGTGATTGAAATACCCAAATATTCAATCAACCATGCCAAAGAGAATCATTAATGCACCAAATTGGAGCAATATGGCTCTTAATGAGGCAATCAGTATAAAGATGAGATTTTGAGAAGACTAATATGAACTTGTAGTTTGTTCTTTAAGTAGTACCTCCAAAAATCTCTTGCAAGCCATCCTTCGGGGTGGCTTTTTCTTTAGGGCTTCAGTGATTTTGATCCATCTTTTAAGAAGTGCTGTTTGATCACTAGCGTAACGTTTTGTCGTATGTGTTTTTTACGCTCAAGAAGACCAACTTTCCTGTAGATGGTTTTCCCTGGGAGCTTTTGAATGCGGAGCTGTCGATCATTGGACCATGAAATATTGGCTAACTGTGGAACGATGGAGTAGCCAAGACCCTGTCTCACTAGTTCAATAATAGCCTCTACAGAATTCAATTCCATGCCATCTTGAATAGACAGTTTATTAGACTTGATAGTTTGGTCGACAAGATGACCAGTCCAAGTATTTCTCTCAAAGCGAATAAATGGCAGATTAGGATCGATATTTTTGAGATCTTTATTTCTGCTTGATGCTGTATTTGGATAAATCAAAATCATGGGCTCCTTGTAGAGCTCGGTCCACTGGAGGCTTTGGGGCAGGGCATAAGGTGACTCAGTCACAATTGCTGCATCAAGAGTACCTTCAAGAAGTTGATCTAAAAAATTACTGGATAAGCCTGCTATTAATTTAATTTCTATCTCTGGATAGTTCTGTTTAATCTCGTTTAAAGTTTTTCCAAATGCGCCCATTAGCGAAGAAACCAAGGCGCCCAAGACAATGGTTCCGCTGAGATTGGATTGCATATTGGAGCGAAGGCCTTCATAACGAGCCACAATTTCTTGGATAGGTTCAATCAGGGATCTGCCCTGAGCATTTAAGGTGAGGGATCGCTTAGTTCGATCAAATAGCTCGAGACCAATTTCTTTTTCTAGCTGTTGTAATTGCTGGCCCGCTGCTGCTGCAGTAAGGCCAATTTCTCGGGCTGCAGCTGCAACGCTTTTATGACGCGTAATTGCCAAAAAGTTTTTGAGGGTTTTGATACTGGACATAGACTCTATTATAAATAATTTCTTTATCTCAAAGAAAAATTAATTCGATTTATTTTTTACTATCTATCAATATAATGTGGAAATGTCTAATACTGATCTAAAAGTAAGGGTATGGCGTGGCTCCCAAGAAGGGGAGTTCGTGGAGTACTCAGTGCCACGCAATCCTAATCAAACAGTTTTGGATGTGGTGACGTATATCCAAAGAAAGCTTGACCCTACCCTGAGCTATCGCTTTGCTTGCCGAGTTGGCATGTGCGGTTCATGTGCGATGACTGTTAATGGAGTCGCTCGTTGGACTTGCCGTACGCATGTCTCCAAAATTCTCGAGGGAGATTCATTAGAAATTGCTCCCTTAAATAATTTACCCGTTATTAAAGATCTCGCAACAGATATGCGAGAGTTTTTTAATAAATGGAAAGGGGCGGTTGGATTCTTTAAGGGAGATAAAACACGTCATGACGATTTTGCAAAGGTGGAGCCAAGCTCTGAAGAGCGCCAACTAGCTAATGCCGGAATTGAGTGCATCGGTTGTGGCGTTTGTTATGCCTCTTGTGAGGTAGTTGAATCTAGACCAAATTATCTTGGACCTGCAGCGCTTAATCGTGCCTGGACCTTAACAAATGATGTCAGGGATGTTCAACAGTTAGAACGTATGCATGCAGTAGCGGGTGATGCCGGTTGCCACGCATGTCATACGCAAGGATCTTGTACTGAGCGTTGCCCTAAGGCTATCGAGCCAACGGCAAGTATTGCTGGCTTGAAAAAGCTGGTTGCCAAGGCCGCCATTCGCGGAAGCAAGTGGGGCAAGCTATGAGCACTGGAGTATTGCAGGCAAAGCTTTGGTACGCACAGAGAATTAGTGCTATGGTGCTTGGGATTTGTGTTGCGATCCACTTACTGATTATTTTTTATGCCATCAGAGGTGGTTTAAGTGCGCAAGAGATACTAGGTCGCACACAAGGTAATGTGTTGTTTGCCATTTTTTATGAAGTATTTGTCCTTGCATGTTTTGTGCATGCGCCAATTGGTCTTGCCAATATATTGCAAGAGACTTTTCCAAAAAGTGGTTTGGCTAGGCCTCTGTCTTGGATTTTGGCTTTATTAATTTTGGTTCTTGGCACTACAGCTGTCCTGGGTGTCTTTACAGGAGGTCAGATATGAGCTCCAGACCAAAATTGGATTACCGCGCTAAAAGTCACCTATCTTATTTTGCTTATGCATGTCATCGCTTTTCTGGCTTGTTATTGGCATGCTTTATCCCACTGCACTTTCTGATGCTATCTCAATCCTTGCGAGGTAGTGAGGGCTTTGAAAAATCGCTCGCTTTGACTGATATGTGGGTATTTAAGTTTGGCGAGTGGGCCTTGGTAATTTTATTGGCAGTTCATTTGGCGGGTGGCATACGTCTGCTAATGATTGAGTTTGGCCCATGGAAAGGTTTACGTAAGGGCTGGATTCAGCTCTCGATTTTGTTCGCGATTGCTTGCGGACTCTTATTTTTATATTTTGCTAATTGATTAGGCTGATATGCAATTACAAATGAACTTAGTCGAAGAGGCCTGTAAAGAGCTCTACATTCGAGCCTTGAAAGTTTTGCCTGATGATATTAAAGCCGGTATTGATAGGCTGGATAAAGCTGAGACAGATTCACGTGCTCAGGTGGTACTAAAGACAATGATCACCAATATCTCAGTGGCAGAACGTGAAGATAATCTCCTTTGCCAAGATACAGGTCTGCCGATCTATAACGTGAAGATTGGTAGTAATGTCCAATTTGATGGCATGGCATTAAAGGCAGCAATTCGTAAAGGTTGTGAGCGCGCTACTAAAGAGTATCCGCTGAGATCCTCAGTGGTTCATCCTATTACTCGCAAAAATAACCACACCTCTTGCGGCATTGATATGCCAGCAATCCACATTGACTTCTTTGATAAAGCAGACTCAGTTGAAATTGAAATGGTGCCAAAGGGAAGTGGTTCAGAAAATAATTCCTTTTTAAAAATGGCAATACCTGCAGATGGTATTAATGGTGTCAAAGCATTTGTGATTGACAGTGTTGTCTCTGCTGGAGGTAAGACTTGCCCGCCGACCATTGTCGGCGTTGGGATTGGTGGAACGTCTGATCAATGTGTTGCCATGGCTAAACGAGCAGCGACTCGGCAATTAGGCAGTGTATGCGGCGATGAAGAGGGCGCCAAATTAGAGAAGGAGTTAAGCGCCGCTGTCAATCAACTCGGAATTGGTCCGCAAGGTCTAGGTGGTGATGGAACTGCATTTGCGGTTCAAGTTGAGCTGGCTCACACACACATTACCCTGAACCCCGTAGCAGTCAATATGCAGTGCCACTCCGCTCGTAGAGCGCGTGCAACTTTTACGCCTGCTGGCGTTACCTACAGATTTTAGGAAACGACGATGGCACATTACAACCTTGCAACGCCAGTGAGCGAAGCAGATATTCGCAAGCTACGTATCAACGATACCGTGACTTTGCAAAATACATTGTTTGGTATCCGAGATGCGACCCAAATTCATATGTTTGATCATGGGCGGAAGACGCGTTTTGATTTGAGTGGTCATGCAGTCATCCATACTGCGCCGAACGTTCGCAAAGTATCAGTAAGCACAGAGTTTCCTGCGGGATATGAACCTATTTGTATTGGTACAACCACTTCAGATCGTATGGAGCGCTTTACTCGCCCCTTGATGACTCAAAATGGTGTGCGCATGATTGTGGGCAAAGGGGGTATGCGCGAAGGCTCAGCAGAAGCATTCAAAGAGTTGGGCGGCGTTTATCTAGCGATTATTGGTGGTACCGCTGCCCTAGAAACAACTTGGATCGAGCAGATTGAAGATGTCGACATGGATGATCTCAATCCAGAGTCCCTGTGGCGCTTCAAGATTAGAGATTTTGGCCCATTACTAGTTGCAATGGATAGCCATGGTGGCAGCATCTATCAGGAAGTAAAGAGTGATGTCGCTAGTAAAAAAGAAGCAGTACTCAAAAGTCTTGGGATTATTTCATGAGCACTATTCCAACAATCGATACGGATATTTTGATTTTGGGTTCAGGAGGAGCAGGCCTCTTTGCTGCCCTGCATGCACATCAAGCAAACCCTAATTTAAATATCACGATCGCTGTCAAAGGCTTATTGGGTAAATGTGGCTGTACGCGGATGGTGCAGGGTGGATATAATGTCGCTTTGGCAGAAGGTGATTCTGTAGAACGCCATTTTATGGACACAATCGAAGGTGGCAAATGGCTCTCTGATCAAGATCTAGCCTGGACGCTAGTCTGTAAAGCGGTTGAGCGAATTCATGAGCTAGAAAATGAACTTGGATGTTTTTTTGATCGCAATCCTGATGGTACGGTTCATCAAAAAGCGTTTGCCGGTCAAACATTTGATCGCACTGTCCACAAGGGTGACTTAACTGGTATTGAGATTATTAATCGCTTAGCAGAGCAAGTGTGGGCTAGAGGTATTAATCGTCTTGAAGAGCATCGCGCAATTGAATTAATTCATAGCAAGGATGGAAAATCACTTGCAGGCGTCTTGATGCTCAATATGCAAAGTGGTCAATTTGTATTAGTGCGTGCCAAGGCTGTCTTACTGGCCACTGGTGGCGGACCAACAATGTACAAATACCACACTCCATCAGGTGATAAGAGTTGTGATGGTTTGGCAATGGCATTACGTGCTGGCCTCATTTTGCGGGATATGGAAATGGTGCAGTTCCATCCTACTGGCTTATTGGCTGGTCCGGGAACTCGCATGACAGGGACGGTCATAGAAGAAGGCTTACGTGGGGCGGGCGGTTATTTGTTGAATGGCAATCAAGAGCGCTTTATGGGCAACTATGATCCACGCAACGAACGTGCCACTCGGGATATTGTTTCTAGATCCATCAACTCAGAAATTCGTGCTGGACGTGCAACTCCCAATGGTGGCGTCTATATTCAAATGAGCCATTTAGGCCCAGAGAATGTCCGTAAACTATTTAAAGGTATGGTTGAACGTTGCGCTGATAGCGGCTTTGATCTCACTAGAGATTTAGTGGAGGTTGTACCAACAGCCCATTACATGATGGGTGGTCTCGTTTTTAAGAAAGATTGCAGCACTGATCTTCCGGGTCTATTTGCAGCAGGCGAAGATACTGGTGGAGTGCATGGCGCTAATCGCTTGGGAGGCAATGGCGTTGCCAACTCAACAGTATTTGGCGGCATTGCCGGAGAGTCAATGGCTCGTTGGGTTGCTTCACAGCAGCTGAGTGAATGCAATATGGATGAAGTAGCAGCAAGTATTCATGAGCATGAAGCGCCATTGAAGAAGATGCCTGGCGATATTGAGGGAATCCGAGATGAGCTCGCAGAGTGCATGTGGGATGACGTTGGTATCTCAAGAAACCAGGAGGGCTTATTGCGTGCACGTCAAACTCTCAAGCAATTAGCCTCAAAACTAAATCAAATTGGTGTGGGTGATATTCAACGGGAATATAGCAATACTTGGCAAGATTGGATGAATTTACAAAATCTGATTTTGGTGAGTCAGGCTGTTACTGAGGCAGCTATTGCTCGCGAGAATTCTAGGGGCGCTCACTATCGCGATGATTTCCCAGAGCCAGGATCTCTTGAAGACTCTTATTACACGGCCGTTAATTTCAACCATCAAGAGTTGAAGATTGAAAATCGTCCCGTGCAATTTACGATGATTAAGCCAGGTGAGACTATCCTGGTAGAGGCTTAATTATTTTTGATCTGATCGAACCCACTCAGTTTTTATTGGCGACGCTGGTTATTTTCATCGCCTATTTCATTTTTGGCATCTCAGGATTTGGTTCATCAATCATTTCTGTACCTTTGTTGGTACAAATGTATCCATTGAAATCAGTAGTGCCGATGATGGTGATTATTGATATATGCGCTTCTTTGTATATCGGCAGAAAATCTTCTCGAGACGCCAACCTCAAGGAACTTAAATGGCTCTTCCCCTTTAGCCTTATCGGAATGATTTTAGGAATATTTCTGTTGGTGAAGGCACCAAGTGAGCCGTTACTGATTACTTTAGGCTGCTTTGCTGCTCTCAATGGTGCTCGCGTACTCTGGCAAAGAAATACAGAAATGCGTGAACCAATTAGTAAGTGGTGGGCTGCACCATTTGGATTTTTCGGCGGCACCTTTACTGCATTATTTGCTACTGGTGGACCAATCTATGTCTCCTACTTAGGTTTACGCATTAATGATCCCAAAGCTTTGCGCGCCACCATGGCCTTTGCAATCTTCATGTTGACCTTTTTGCGCCTCACTTTAATGCTGGTTACCGGTTTGATTCTGAGCTGGCCAGTCGTTGGATTGGCTATCTGCCTTATGCCACCTACCTTTTTAGGAATTTGGCTGGGTACCCACGTCCATACAAAATTAAGTAATGCTGCCATGAGAGTGGCCTATGGATCGATTCTGATTTTTGCAGGAACGATGTTGTTGATTCGTCAGCTTTAAAATAAAAAGGCGAAGATTTTGTCTTCGCCTTTTTATTGATGATGTAATTTCTTACTGGGCGCTAATATTTCTGCCCTTAATCACTTTTTCCCAAGCAACTGATTCTGCTTTTACTTGAGTTTCAAAATCTTTTTGGTTGTTGACTACCGCAGTGAGCCCATTTAAATCTAAGCTGGCTCGTAATGCATCTGAATTAACGGCCTTAACGGTGGCTGCATAAATTTTATCGGTGATTACCTTAGGGGTGTTTGCTGGCGCGACCAGTCCAAACCAGCCAGTAGATTCAAATCCTGGAATGCCTGATTCAGCAACAGTTGGCACATCTGGTAATTGCTTGGAACGCTTCAAGCTGGTCACTGCTAAGGGTTTAATTTGACCCGCCTTTGCAAAGCCTGTCGCTGCTGTGAGGTTACCCACCATGAAGTCAATTTGACCCGCCACTAAATCATTGATCGCTGCAGACTCACCTTTATAGGGAATGTGGGTTGCTGGAATACCTGCTGAGTAGGTCAAGTTTTCAGCTGCCATATGAACCTGGCTGCCAATACCAGCCGAGCCAAAGTTCAGATCTTTGGTTTTTGCATAGGCAATGAATTCTGCGACATTTTTTACGGGGATCTTATTGCTTACAGATAAAAGCATCGGTCCAGTTGCTACATTGGTAATGTAGACAAAGTCTTTAGCGTAATTTACTGGCAGTTTTTTATAGAGATTTGGGTTAACGGTGAGCATGCTTCCGGAGGTAAGCATGATGGTGTATCCATCAGCAGGAGATTGCGCTACAGATTCAGCAGCGATATTGCCTCCAGCACCAGGCTTGTTTTCCACGACTACGTTTTGCCCTAAGTCCTTAGATAGCTGTTGTGCTAATAAGCGACCCAAGATATCAGTAGTGCCGCCTGCAGCAAAAGGAATAATGAGTTTGATAGGTTTTGTTGGCCAATTTTGTGCGCTGGCAATTGGCGAGGTAATTAACAATAATGCTCCAGCTACCAATGCAATTTTGGTGCTGAGACTACCGATTAATTGCTTAAACATTCTTTTATTCTCCAGTGTTAATTCAATCTGACTATCTTATCTTTGATTTGATGCAAAAATAAAACGAACCCCTATTTAATAGTTATAAGCTTATGCGTTACTAGTGTCTCCCCCAGCGATTGATTTATGCAATTGAATTTCTAATTGCACTGCACAACAAGTGGGTATTGCAGGATATCTAAATCATCTATATGATCTAGATATGTCATCTATTCTGATCTCTGAGTTCATTACAAGTCAAGCCCTAGAAACCCTGCGTTCTAAACATACGGTGGTTTATGAGCCTGAGCTGCATAAAGACCGCCCAGCTTTGATTGCTGCATTGCAAAATATTGATGCACTCGTTGTTCGCAACCTGACTCAGGTTAATGAGGAGATCTTGGCTGGCGCTCCAAAGCTAAAGGTAGTTGGCCGTCTTGGAGTTGGTCTAGAAAATATTGAGTTGCCTGCTTGCGCAAAACGCAATATCAAAGTTATTCCTGCTACTGGTGCAAATGCTGAGTCTGTTGCTGAATATGTTGTCGGTGCTGCAGTTGCCTTAACAAGAGGATTTATTCCGGCAACGATCTCAACTTTGAAAGGCGAGTGGCCTCGTCCACGTTTCTCGACTTACCATGAGTTTTTAGGAAAGACCGTAGGCATTGTTGGTTTTGGAAGTATCGGCAGAGTAGTCGCCAAGAAGGCAAATGCATTCGGATTGAAATGCCTTGCCTATGATCCAATGCTTACACAGTCTTCGATTGATTTGGATGGCTTTACTGTACCGCTGCTCCCCTTGGATCAAGTGCTTTCAAACAGTGATGTGATTACCTTGCACCTTCCTTTCTTGCCAGAAACAAAGAACTTATTTAACGCTTCTACGCTTGACCAAATGAAAACTGGTGCCTGTCTGATTAATACTGCTCGCGGCGGTATCGTGGATGAGAAGGCGCTGGTAGAGCGTTTACGCTCTGGTCATTTAGGTGGTGCAGCAATTGATGTATTTGAGGGTGAGCCAGCCAAAGATTTGAGTCACTTCGAGGGAATTGAGAATCTCATTTTGACTCCGCATATTGCAGGAGTTACGCATGAAAGCAATGAGCGCGTTAGTCAAATGATTGCCGATGAAGTAAATCGGTTTTTAGGAGCATAAGGTGAATTTGTCTTATCAAAAGATGGTTGAGCTAGCCTCATCTGGATTGCAAGCAGCAGGTATCGGAGAAAAAGCAGCTTTTGAGACCGCACAATTTTTAGCGCTTGCTGAACTTGATGGTTTGGCATCCCATGGCTTGGCGCGCGTTTCACAATATGCTGGGCACGCCAAAAATGGTCGTATTGAGCTAGCACCAAAAATTAAGGTGCGACCTTTTAAAACATCTGCGGCATTAGTGGATGCTTGTGATGGACTTGCCTTTCCAGCGCTACGGTTTGCGACGGACTTATCTGTGAATTTGGCATCCAAGACCGGGGTTGGCCTGGTTGCAGTGACCAATAGTCACCACTTTGGAGTTGCTGGGCACTTTGCTGAAGCGGCTGCGCGCGCAGGTTATATCTCCCTATTATTTGGAAATACCCCGGCAGCTATGCCAATGGTAGGTGGCAGTAAAGCCATATTCGGTACTAATCCTTTGGCGGCAGCATTTCCAGTTGCAAATCGTGATCCTATGGTGATTGATATGTCGCTCTCAGCTGTAGCTCGAGGCAAGCTCTTGGTTGCAGCGAAAAAAGGAGAGTCGATTCCAGAGGGATGGGCATTAACAGCAGAGGGCAAGCCAACAACAGATCCGAATGAAGGACTGAAAGGCTTGATGGTTCCTCTTGGTGGAGATAAGGGTGCTTTGCTTGCTCTGATTATTGAATTATTGGTTGTTGGCTTATCAGGGAGCCGCTTCTCTTATGAAGCAGACTCATTTTTTGATGCCAAGGGTAATCGCCCGCGTATCGGCCAGCTGTTGCTGACGATTGACCCAGGGTTAGCGGGTAGCCAAGTATTTGCCCGCAAGATGCAAGAGTTATTAAAAACTCTGGCATCTGACTCCGGAACCCGTATTCCTGGGCAAAGACGTTTTAAGCAACGTGCTACAGGCTTTAAAGAGGGCGTTAATGTTTCCGATGTCGTTGTAGAAGAGATTCGGGCTGGTATCAGCCAATTATGGAACTAGTAGTTAATTAATAGGATTAAAGAGGAGAGATCATGATCCATTTTGTCGTGCATGAGCCAGGAGATGGCGTAGGTGTAGTAGTAGTTGAAGGCGTGAAAGCCGGAGACGATTTGATTGGTTGGGTGATGGATGGAGACTTAACTCTCAATATGAAGTCTGAGAGTGATATTCCAATTGGCCACAAAATTTCTTTGAATGAGTTTAAGCCAGGTGATACGGTGATGAAGTATGGCGTTGATATTGGCAAAGTGGTTGCTCCCATCAAAAAAGGTGAGCATCTTCACGTTCAGAACGTTAAAACTAAGCGCTGGTAATCCAAGCCTTTATTCACACATTCATTGAGAAAGAAAAAAATGATTAATTTGAAAGACGCGACCTTTATGGGTTACCGCCGTGAGAACGGCCGCATGGGTATTCGTAACCACGTGCTAATTTTGCCTTTAGATGATTTATCTAATGCTGCTTGCGAAGCAGTTGCAAATAACATCAAGGGAACTCAGGCTATTCCTCATTCCTATGGGCGTTTGCAGTTTGGCGCTGACTTGGAATTACACTTCCGTACATTGATCGGTACTGGTAGCAATCCAAACGTTGCAGCTGTAGTGGTAATTGGTATCGAGCCGCAGTGGACAAAAATCGTAGTTGATGGCATCAAAGCATCCGGCAAGCCGGTTGAAGGTTTTTGGATTGAGGGTAATGGCGATACCGCTACTATTGCTTCAGCTAGTAAAGCTGCCTATGCAATGATGAAGCATGCATCAAAACAGCAACGCGTTAAAGCACCATTATCTGAACTTTGGGTATCTACTAAATGCGGTGAGTCTGATACAACCTCTGGTTGCGGCGCAAACCCAACCGTTGGCGATGCATTTGACAAGCTCTACGGCATTGGCTCTACTTTGGTATTCGGCGAGACTACTGAGTTAACTGGTGGAGAGCATTTGGTAGAAGCTCGTTGCCGCACTCCAGAAGTGAAGAAAAAGTTCCGCGAGATGTTTGATCGCTATCAGGATGTGATTGAGCGCCATAAGACAAGCGATTTGTCTGACTCGCAGCCAACTAAAGGCAATATTGCCGGTGGTTTGACAACAATCGAAGAAAAAGCCCTGGGCAATATTCAGAAGATTGGTAAGAAATGTATCGTTGATAGCGTCTTGGATAAAGGTGAAGAGCCTAAGATCCCAGGTCTGCACTTTATGGACTCTTCTTCAGCCGCTGCTGAAATGGTCACCTTATGTGCTGCCGCTGGATTTGCTGCCCATTTCTTCCCTACTGGACAAGGAAATGTGATTGGTAATGCAATTCTTCCAGTGATTAAGATCTGCGCTAATCCAAAAACAGTTCGTACGATGGGTGAGCATATTGACGTCGATGTATCAGGACTTTTACGTCGCGAAGAGAATATGGATCAGGCTGGCGATAAGTTATTAGAGTGCCTCTTGCGTACTGCTGATGGTGAATTAACTGCCTCTGAAATTCTCGGTCATCGTGAATTCGTATTAACTCGTTTGTACGAATCAGCGTAAGTATTTGAGTATGAGATCCCTGACTGCTTATCAAGAGGTAAAGCAAAAGATCACCGAGGATCTGGTCAGGGGTCGTTATCCGATGGGACAGGCATTGCCTGCTGAAAAGGATTTATCAAAAGAGTTGGATGTATCTATAGGAACCCTGCGCAAAGCGGTGGACGAGTTAGTAGCTGAAGGTATTGTGGTTCGTCGCCAAGGCAGGGGTACCTATGTTGCTGAGCATGACCTTAAACGTCTGCTGTATTACTTTTTCCATGTTGTAAAGCATGATGCCGATAAAAAAGCTAACCCTAGAGTTGAGCTAGTTTCATTGACAAGTGCTACCGCAAACAAGGAAGAGGCAAGCAAGCTTCATATTAAGGAAGGCGCAGCAGTATGGCGCCTCGTCAATTGTCTCTATCTGGAAGATAAATGCGTCATGATTGACCATATTACTTTGGATAAAAAGCGGTTTAATAATTTAACGCGAGTGGATTTTATTAATCGCGAAGGTAGTATTTATCAGCTATACCAAATGAAGTATGGCCAGACGGTAGTTCGCAGTAGTGAGCGTTTACGCGCAGGCTTGGCTGGCAAACAATATTCTGAGTGGCTTGGTTTAAAGCCAGACTCTCCAGTCTTGATTATTCGAAGAGTTGCGCTTGGAATTCAGGATGAGCCCTTGGAATGGCGTGTTTCTACACTTAATACCAGTCAACACGAATACTTTAGTGAGTTAGTGGTCTAGGCTTACATGTACAACACCAGTAAGCGTAATTTACCGGGGCTATTAGTCTGCTTGCTAATCGCCATGTCCACTAACTTTCTTTCTGAAAACTATGGCGGACCGCAACTTTTGTATGCCTTGTTATTGGGCTTATCTCTCCATTTCCTGTATCAAAATGAATCCGTAAGGCCAGGTATCGATTTCTGTGCAAAAACCATTCTCCGTCTAGGCGTTGCCTTTTTGGGGATCCGCATTACCTTTGCTGATATTAGTGCGATTGGTATTAATACTGGTTTCATGGTGATCTTGGCAGTTGCTGCAACTGTTTGCTTAGGCTTTTTGCTTGCCAAGCTTTTAAAGCTTTCTCCAGATTTTGGATTGATAGCGGGCGGATCAGTTGGAATTTGTGGTGCCTCTGCTGCTCTTGCAGTCGCCTCTGTATTGCCCAAGTCAAAAGAAAACGAGCAATTTACTTTGTTAGTGGTTGTTGGTGTTACTGTGCTATCGACCATTGCAATGGTGGTATATCCATTTGCATTGCAGATGCTGGAGATTGGCGCGCTGTCGGCAGGAATTTTTATCGGGGCTACTATTCATGATGTAGCTCAGGTAGTGGCCGCAGGTATGATTTTTGGCCCAGAGGCAGGTGATGTCGCCACCGTGGTGAAGTTATTTAGAGTGGCTCTGTTACTCCCAGTGGTTTTGGTAATCTCCATTTTTTTTGGGTCACAAAAAAATACCAATAAATTAGGGTGGGGCAGCCTACGTTTAATCCCAACCTTTCTATTAGGCTTTGTCGCACTTTCGATTGTTGCATCAATGCAAATTTTGCCCGCCTCGGTTAACCATCAAATTGGTGGATTATCACGTTGGATGCTGGTCATTGCGATTGCAGCTGCAGGATTAAAAACCAATTTCCAGGAGCTGGCTAAGTTAGGTTGGCAGCCAGTGCTCATGTTGGTAGCAGAAACCCTCTTTATTGCTGCATTTGGGCTCGTATTTATTCTTTCCCAAAGCTAAGTCTTTAAGCTGGGGTATTGGAAAATTCTTCCATCTTAATGGTGGTCATTAAAAAGAGAATGCGTCTTTGAAAACTCTTACGTTCCTCAACTTTGTCATGAGGAAGACGATCATGCTCCCTTAAGAGGTTGGTAATGATGGGGTTGTAGAACTCGCGTATGGGTGACATCTCTATTCCTTAATAAACATCTTCTTAGGAAGAATTCATCAAGAATGCTATATCTCCACAACAACTGTAAAGCGATATCTAAATTACTTTTAGATATAAATACACGGTCTGTTTATTTCTCTACGAATGCGCGTTCAAAGACGTAGTCACCCATTTGGCCAAGGCTCGGGGATACTTTGAAGCCTTTGGCGTCGAGCATCTCTGAAGTTTCTTTCAGCATTGAGGGGCTGCCACAAATCATGGCGCGATCTACCGCAGGATCCAGGGGTGGTAAGCCAATATCTTGGAATAGTTGGCCAGATTCAATTGCTGTGGTCAAGCGACCGGTATGTTTGAATGCTTCACGAGTGACGGTTGGGTAGTAGATCAATTTTTCGCGGATAAGCTCGCCAAGATACTCATCTTGAGTAAGTTCATTTTTTATGTAGTCACCATAGGCAAGTTCGCTAACTAAACGCACGCCATGAATTAAAACTACTTTCTCAAATTTCTCATAAGTTTCTGGGTCACGGATGATGCTCATAAATGGAGCTAGACCAGTACCAGTGCTAAATAAGTAGAGATGTTTACCTGGGTTTAAGTCATCCAAGACCAAGGTGCCAACAGACTTTTCGCTAACCAGGATGGGGTCGCCAACCTGAATTTTTTGGAGACGGGATGTCAATGGACCATCTTGTACTTTAATGCTCAAAAATTCCAAATGCTCTTCGTAGTTGGGGCTAGCAACACTATAGGCGCGCACCAATGGCTTGCCATCAACCTCAAGGCCGATCATGAGGAAATGGCCGCTACGAAAGCGCAAACCTTTATTGCGGGTAGTAGTGAAGCTAAAAAGAGTGTCGTTCCAGTGATGAACGGTGAGAACAGTTTCGGTGTGATATGCAGCCATAAATGCTTGTAAATTAAAGACTAAGTTTTAAAGAATGATTAATTATCCCATTCTCAGGGGCCTAAATTCGCGCTTATTAGCCTGTAAATAGGACTAAATAGTGATATGTACCCAATTTTTAGCAATAAGAGCCGTTTATTAGAGGGGGTCAGCCTTATACCTAAAAGTAGTTAAGGTATGAAAAGTACTTCTTTTACAAATATAAACCATACCCATAAGATCTTCCTTACTCAAGAGATTAAGGACCTTTTATGACGCACTTTCAGAACAATTCGCGAATCATCGGTAAAGCCTCATTGTTTGCTACAGCACAAGTGATCGCTGGGCTTGCTTTACTTGCCTTATCGACACATCTTGCTTTGCAAAGCGATACTTATCTTGAGGTTCTAAATCAGAGTGGCCTTAACCAATATCATGCGTTTGCACTATTGGTTTGCTTCAGTTTCTTTGCTGGAATTTTGTTAATTGCTCAACAAGTGCTAAAGCATGATCTCCAAGACTTTGAAAAACTATCGTCTTATTAGGCATCAATTTCTGGCGAATAAAAAGGCACCCTAGGGTGCCTTTTGCTTTGTCCTCAATACTAACCTGAGGATTTTTAGAGCTTCATTACTCTTCTTCGCGTCTCAGGTGCGGGAAGAGAATGACATCACGAATGTTTGGTGCATCTGTCAGTAACATCACCAAGCGATCAATACCGATACCGCAACCACCGGTTGGAGGCATGCCGTATTCAAGGGCGCGGATGAAGTCATGGTCAAAGTACATTGCTTCTTCGTCACCAGCTTCTTTTTGCTCTACTTGTTTGCGGAAGCGATTGGCTTGATCTTCAGCGTCATTCAGTTCTGAGAAGCCATTGGCGATTTCCCGACCAGTAATAAAGAGTTCAAAACGTTCAGTAATGCCTGGACGGGTATCAGATTCTCTAGCGAGGGGGCTCACTTCGATTGGGTAATCAATAATGTAAGTTGGTTCCCAGAGATGCTCTTCAGCAACCAATTCAAACAGAGCTAATTGCAAAGCGCCAATGCCAGCATTTTTTAATGTTGGGGCATCGGGATTCTCACCACCTTTTTTCAGTTCAGTCCGAATGAAGGTCGCATCTTCTAATTGAGCAGCTTCATAGCTCTTACCGGATTGACCGCAATACTTGAGGATCGCTTCAGTAATTGTGAGGCGCTGGAACGGCTTACTCAAATCTAACTCACGACCTTGATGAGTCAATACTGCTGTACCTTGAGCGTCCATTGCTGCTGCACGAATCAAGCCTTCAGTAAAGTCCATCAGCCAACGGTAATCCGTATACGCCGCGTAGAACTCCATCATAGTAAATTCTGGGTTGTGACGTGGACTGACACCTTCATTGCGGAAGTTACGATTGATTTCAAAAACGCGCTCAAATCCACCAACTACCAATCTCTTGAGGTAGAGCTCGGGAGCAATACGCAAGAACATTTGCATATCGAGAGCATTGTGGTGCGTAATAAAGGGTTTAGCTGCAGCGCCACCAGGAATCGGGTGGAGCATCGGTGTTTCCACTTCCATAAAGTCGGCATCAAGCATATGGCGACGCAGTGAGGCAATCGCATTGCTACGCGCTTTAAACGTATTACGACTTTCTGGATTAACAATGAGGTCTACATAACGCTGGCGATATTTGGTCTCCAGATCAGAGAGTCCATGAAATTTATCTGGCAAAGGACGTAAAGACTTGCTCAACAAACGCAAGTTGCTACATTCAACAGAAAGCTCTCCTTTATTGGTCTTAAAGAGGTTTCCTTCGGCGGAGATAAAGTCACCCATATCCCAATGCTTAAAGGCGCCATGGGTATCAGCACCGCTGAGTTCATCGCTGATATAAAACTGAATCTGACCGCTGCGATCCTGAATGGTTGCGAAACTTGCCTTGCCCATCACGCGCTTGAGGACCATACGACCAGCTACCTTGACATGAACTTTCTTTGCAGCCAGCTCTTCTTTAGTGAGGCTATCGTAGTGAGTATGTAAATCAGCGGCTAAATGGGTAGGTACAAAATCATTCGGAAATGCAACACCCCCTTCGCGTAGCTTGGCGAGTTTTTCACGGCGTTCCGCAATGATGTGGTTCTCATCAACCGCTTCAGTAATTGGTGGATTGGTTTTATCGTTCATATTCGTCGTTAATTAAACGCCTTGCTTCAGGCTGGCTTCAATAAAGGCATCAAGATCTCCATCCAAAACTTTTTGAGTGTTGGAGATCTCAACGTTAGTACGTAAATCTTTAATGCGGCTTTGATCCAAAACATAAGAGCGGATCTGGTGACCCCAGCCCACATCGGTTTTGCTTGCCTCTAACTTATCTTGTTCCGCACGACGCTTTTGCATCTCATGTTCGTATAAACGTGACTTCAGCATCGTCATTGCTTCTGCACGGTTGCGGTGTTGGCTACGATCGTTCTGGCACTGCACCACGATACCAGTTGGAATATGCGTGAGGCGTACCGCAGAGTCTGTTTTATTAATATGCTGACCACCCGCACCGGAAGCGCGGTAAGTGTCTGTGCGAATATCGGCAGGATTCACTTCAATCTCAATAGAGTCATCAATCTCTGGGTAGACATAGATGGATGCAAAGGAAGTGTGGCGACCATTGGAAGAGTCAAAAGGTGACTTACGTACTAAGCGATGTACGCCAGTTTCGGAACGAAGGTGACCGTAGGCATACTCACCATCCACTTTAATCGTTGCGCTCTTAATGCCGGCAACGTCACCATCAGATTCTTCCAGAATTTCTGTTTTGTAGCCTTTGCGTTCGCAATACTTGAGATATTGACGATAGAGCATGCTTGCCCAGTCGCATGCCTCGGTACCACCTGCGCCTGCTTGAATATCAATGAAGCAATTACATGAGTCCATCTCGTTGTGGAACATGCGGCGGAACTCTAGATCACCGATGATCTTGCTGTAATTCTCAACATCTTGCTCAATAGCAGCAATCGTGTCGAAATCATCCTCTTCTTTGGCCATGTCAAACAGCTCAAGAGCGCTGGTAATGTTGGTGTTTAAATCTGTGAGAGTGGCAACTACGCCATCGAGCAATTTTTTTTCTTTGCCCAGCGCTTGCGCTTTCTTTTGGTCATCCCAAATTGTGGGATCTTCCAGGATCGAGTTAACTTCAGTAAGGCGACGTGACTTTACTTCGAAGTCAAAGATACCCCCGAAGAGCTTGCTCACGGGTGAGCAGATCGGACAAGGTATTTGAAATAGTGTTTAGTTGTTCAGCTTCCATTCCCCAATTATAAGGGGGTTATTGCACTTGACCTTTAGGTCCCGGCGCTCTCGTCATGCGCCTCAATCATCAACTGGACACGAGCTTGTCCTTGATAGCGGTCGGTGACCAGCCGGTAGGCCAATTTGGCTTGGGCTGGGAGGCTTTGGGTACGATTGAACCAAACCGCTGTGATCGGTTTATTGCCTGGCGCTGAGCCAGTTGGACGCAGCATTAAGCGCAGGTGTTTTTCTTTCATGAGACTTTGCTGGGAAACCTCAAACTCCCCATAAAAGACAGGTTGAGGAAAGCCTTGGCCCCAGATTTCTTCGGCAAGCAGGTCGCCGATTTCGGGGGTGAATTCTGAGGGCTGTAGAGACCCATCGTGAGGGTGTCGGCGCTCCAAGATTTCATCATTTAATAAGCTATTTACAACCTCCTGAAAGCAGGCATCAAACTTTTCAAAGTCACCCTTGCGAATCGTTAAACCAGCTGCCATCGCATGGCCACCAAACTTGAGGATGAGTCCAGGCTCGCGTTTGGATACTAAATCTAGAGCATCCCTTAAATGAAAGCCCGTCAATGATCTACCGGATCCACGCAACTCTTCTCCAGTGTTGCCATCAGGAGCAAAAACAATAGCTGGACGATTAAAGCGTTCCTTCAGGCGTGAGGCTACGATTCCGACGACACCTTGGTGCCACTCCGGATTCCAAAGACAGATGCTGGTACGTTGTGCCATCGTCCCGGCCAGTTGATCTTCTGCAAGGTGCGCGAGAGCTGCTTCTTGCATGCCGGTTTCAATCACACGACGTTCGCGATTGATGCGATCAAGTTCTTGTGCAAGCCTCATTGCTTCATCTGTACTATCGGTTAGCAGTAGACGAATGCCTAGAGTCATATCGGCTAAGCGCCCAGCGGCATTGAGGCGCGGGCCAATAGCAAAGCCTAAGTCAAAGGTATTCGCTTTACGGGGATCTCGTCCTGCCGCTTGAAACAAAGCTTGCATTCCGGGTTGAGAGATGCCAGCACGAATACGTTTTAAACCATTAGAAATAAGTACGCGATTATTGCGATCAAGTTGCGCTACATCGGCAACAGTACCTAGGGCAACAAGATCTAAGAGGTTCTCTAATTTAGGTTGTGTCTCATTCGTAAATTTTCCACGATTACGCAACTCTGCACGTAGCGCTACTAATAGATAAAACATCACACCAACCCCAGCAAGTGCTTTACTTGGAAAAGTGCATCCAGGCTGATTGGGATTAACAATGGCAGTTGCTTTGGGAAGTTGATCGCCAGGCAAATGGTGATCAGTAACAATGACCTCCATACCAAGTTCGCGGGCACGATCTACTCCAGCTTCACTTGCGATACCGTTATCAACCGTAATGAGATATTTGGGTTTAGGGTTTTGTGCGGCGGCAAGCTCAACTACTTCAGGCGTGAGTCCATAGCCCATCGTGAAGCGATTAGGCACCAGAAACTGAATGGGGGTCTCTGAGCCGCCCAACATACGCAAGCCCCGCAGGCCAACAGCACAAGCAGTAGCACCATCGCAGTCGTAGTCTGCAACGATAAGCATAGATTCTTTTCTCTCGAGAATGTCTGCCAGCAGGGAGGCCGTGCTGATGCAATTTTTGAGTTCGGTTGGCGAGAGTAATTGTTTTAAGTCGAGCGAAAGTTCTTCAGGAGATTCGAGGCCTCGTGCTGCATACAGTCTCGCAAGCAAAGGATGCAGACCACTTTGCTGTAACCAGGTGGCGGTGCGCTCAGAAAAAGGGCGTTGAGAAAAGAGACTCATGAGGAAATGATTTCTTTCCAGGTGAGTAGCTGTACTTTCTTCCAGAAAGCCCAGGTTTTTTTAGACAGATCTTTAGCTTTGTAGAGGCGTTCGCGAGTTTTGCCTTTAGGAAAGTCAATGATGAGAACTTCATCTAATTCTTGATCGTTCAATGCCGCACTTAATGTTGGCCATGCCGATTCAGGATTATCTAGCCATGCAAAAGATCCTGCCAATTCTTGGGTGTTTAGTTCCTCTGAATGAGAAATGTTGTATAGCCTTCCTAACCCGGCCAGCAAAGGATGCGAGCCATAAAAATGATTGGATTGTTGAATCACTTTTGGTGCCTGTACATCACTCAATTTGCCGATACCGCTGATCCATAAAGAGTTAATGCTCGGCATGCCACGTTGCTCTCGTGTTTCATTAACGGAGCCAATATGCCAGAGCATCTGAATTTCATTTTGGAGTTTTCGCCAACGCTTCGCGATACCTTCTTCATGAGTGTCACGTGGCATCCACCAATCAATATTGCGACCATGTGCTTGATCAATGCTATAGCTAGCTAGGCTTGCAAATGGGCCCGCTGCAATAAACCAGTAGTACTGTCCCTGAAACTGAATCGGGTTTTGAAAATCTTCCTCGATGTATGGCAGTGCAGTTTTTAGAAGTTCGGTAGATTCAGTTTGTGTCAGATCGATCTGGTTTTGTCCCATCAAAATAAGGTGGTCACGTGTCGCGTGCAGATGGACGGGCTGAAGGCAAGCGATGACTTCTGATGGGTTAACTGCTTGTGATGTTTGGCCCAATAGTAAAACTGGGGCAAGCGGCACCAGATTTCCTAGTAAAAAACGCTCATGGGGGAGTCCTTTTACTGGACGGTCATCTTCCTCGGAGTCAAAGGCGTCCTCGCCTGACAGCATCAGGGTAAAGCGCCGTAGATTGCTCTGTTTGGCTAGAGAGGTGGCAGAATTTGCAGTCATTCCCCTGATTTTAGGTGGCATTTGAGTATTCCATTCGTTTGCCCTGGTAATTCACTAAACTGTGGCTATGTTGAGACTTCCTATAGAGCTAGAAATTGGCCTGCGCTACACCCGATCCAAGCGTCGCAAGACGGTGGGCAAGCGTGATGGCTTTTTATCCTTTATCTCTGGAATTTCGACCGCCGGTATTGCCTTAGGCGTTGCTTCCTTGATTGTGGTGCTTTCGGTGATGAATGGGTTCCAAAAAGAGGTTCGTGACCGCATGTTGTCCGTTCTCTCTCATGTGGAAATTACTGCACCAGAAGGGTTGGCAAACTGGGAGCCACTTGCACTTAAGGTTGCCGAGCAACCACATGTCGTAGGCGTTGCACCGATGGTCGGCTCTCAAGGTCTACTTAGCCGTGAGAATGTCATGCGTGGCGTAGCCATTCGGGGAATCTCGCCAAGCGAAGAGGGAAAAGTTTCTGATCTGCCAAAGCAATTTGTTGCTGGCAGCATTAATGATCTGAAGCCCGGCGGCTTTGGCGTTGCCTTAGGCGCACAACTTGCAGCACTTGTTGGCGCTCATGTGGGTGATCGCATTAATTTAATTGTTCCTGAAAGTGATTTAACGCCAGCTGGTGCAATGCCAAGGATGCGCACCCTCCAGGTGGTTGGCATTGTTGATAGTGGCCATTATGAATACGACAGCTCTTTAGCCATCATGCATTGGAAAGACGCTGCGGCTTTACTGCGCCTCAGAGATCCGTCTGGCTTGCGTGTCAAGGTGGATGATATGCAGCGTGCACCAGAAATCGCTAATCAGTTAGCCGCTGTTGTGCCGCAAGCTATGTGGGTAACCGATTGGTCTCGCTCAAATCGCAATTGGTTTGCTGCAGTTCAAACCGAAAAGAAGATGATGTTCATCATCCTGACATTGATTATTGCAGTAGCAGCATTCAATCTTGTGTCTACATTGGTGATGACTGTAAACGAGAAGCAAGCTGATATTGCAATATTGAGAACGATGGGTGCGAGCCCTGGTTTAATTCAAAGAATATTTTTAATTCAAGGTCTGGCCATTGGCATACTCGGTTCTCTCGCTGGCGTAGGTTTGGGTTTGTTAATTGCGCTCAATATTGATGTCATCGTTCCAGCTATTGAAGCGATTTTCCGTGTCCGTTTCTTGCCCCGCGAGATTTACTTTATTAGTGAATTGCCTTCGGATGTCAGATTGAGTGACGTAGTTACAGTCGGATTAATGGCTTTTGGCTTGTCTGTACTGGCAACTCTCTATCCAAGTCGACGTGCTGCCAAGGTTCAACCTGCGGAGGCCTTACGATATGAATGAGGCTATAGGTAATCAAGCCAATTTAGTTTTGATGGTTCGCGGTTTAGCTAAGACTTACGGTCAAGGTCCAACAGCGGTAGAGGTGCTCAAGGCAATTGACCTAGATGTCACACCCTCAGAGAAGGTTGCGATTGTGGGGTCATCTGGTTCTGGAAAGAGCACCTTATTGCATCTTTTGGGCGGTTTGGATACTCCAAGTTCGGGCTCAGTAGTTCTGGCGGGCTCTAATCTGAATCAGTTGTCTGTCAAAAAGTTAGATCAATTACGCAATCAAAGTCTTGGTTTTATTTATCAGTTCCATCATCTCTTAGATGAATTTAGCGCTGTTGAGAACGTTGCCCTGCCTTTGCGTATTCGTGGCTTAGGTAATGATGAGTCAATGGAGCGCGCTAGCAAGATGTTGAAAGCGGTTGGCTTATCTGCACGTGAATTACATACCCCAGGTGAGTTATCTGGTGGTGAGCGCCAACGCGTAGCAGTTGCAAGAGCTTTGGTGGGTAACCCTTCATGTGTCTTGGCAGATGAGCCAACCGGTAACTTAGATACTGAAACTGCAGATGGTGTTTTTGACTTGATGTTGAATATCGCTCGCGATCAGGGCACTGCATTTGTGATTGTGACCCATGATCCGGTCCGCGCCAAACGTTGTGATCGTATTTTGCATTTAGAGCGTGGAGTATTAAAGACTTTTTCACAATGAGTGCTCATCCAATGTGGATTGATACCCATTGCCATCTAGATGCCCCAGAGTTTGCAAAGAATTTACCTGAGGTCATTCAGACTTCAGTTGACAACAATGTTCAGGCAATCTTATTGCCTGCTGTAAAAGCGGACGATTGCCAACCAGTTCGCGCACTTGCAAATCAATATAGCCAGCAGATTCCAGGCTTGGTCTATACGCTTGGGATTCATCCTCTATATACCAATCAAGCTAAGGAGGGTGATATCTCCATTCTTGAGAAAGAAATTACCCAATCCCTCTCTGATCCCAGGTTTGTTGGTATTGGTGAGATTGGCCTCGATTATTTTGTAGAAGGCTTAGATCCACACAAGCAAGAGTATTTTTTTAATGCGCAATTAGATCTAGCACAGCAGTTTAAGCTGCCAGTCATTTTGCATGTACGTCGATCACAAGACGCTATTTTGAAAGCTTTGCGTCTTCGCAAAATACCGAGCGGTATTGCACATGCCTTTAATGGCAGCTTTCAGCAGGCCGAGCAGTTTATTGAGTTGGGATTTAAGTTGGGCTTTGGCGGCGCTGCTACTTATGAGCGCGCTTTGCAAATTCGCAGACTCTTGACTGAGTTGCCTATTGATAGCATTGTCACTGAAACAGATGCGCCTGATATTCCTCCCGCATGGTTAAGGAAAGAAGGAATCGCGTTTAATGAGCCCGGCTTCTTGCCTCGGATTGCTAGGTCGCTTGCATCAATCCGCGGAATAAATGAGGCTGAGTTTTCAGCTGCAGTATGGCGCAACGCCATGCAGGTATTGCCCCGTTGGGCTGCGCTTTGTGCGGCCCCTTCAAACTCTAAACTAGCCTCTTAATCACTTGCGCTTAGCCATTACGGCGTTCATCGCCGGGGGGTCATTTCTTTTATTTTTGCCAAAGATCCCTATTTATTGGGTGACCGGATGTTTATTGATCGGAGCGCTGTGCTTGCTCTTCATCTGTATCCAAAAGTCATCAAGCTTTCTTCGTCAATTAGCAATTCTTTCTTTGATGTTCGTGCTTGGCTTTGCTTGGAATGCACGCTATGCCGAGAATCGATTGAGTAATGTTCTTTCGCTAGAAATGGAGAGCAAAGACTTAACGATAGAAGGCCGCGTAGTTGCACTACCTCAGGGTAATTCTGCAGGGGCTAAATTTGCATTTGAAATTGATGAGTCTGTAAATCATCTTCCTAAGCGCATTTATTTGAGCTGGCAGCCAGCCTGGAGAAATCCGCAAGCAATCCCCGAAGTCGCTCCTGGACAGCGTTGGAGATTCAAGGTAAAGCTGAAGCGACCTTACGGATCTCTCAACCCATTTACATTTGATTTTGAGCGTTGGTCTTTTCATCAAGACTTTGGAGCCAGTGGCTCGGTAAGGTCAGGAGAGCTCTTACTCTCAAAAGACATTGGGTTAGCAGAATTTGAATTACGTATGGAGTTAGCGCGCTGGAGCCTGCGTAAAAAGATTCAAAAGCTATTACCGGAAGATGCTCGTTATACAGGGGTAATTATTGCCTTAGTGATGGGCGATCAAAATGCGATTGATCAAGATGACTGGCGGATATTTAATGCTACGGGTATCGGACATTTAATTTCAATATCAGGATTGCATGTGACGATGTTGGCAGGGGTGGGTGCCACAATAGCCACATTCATTTGGCGACGTCGTTCTTGGCCTCTACTAATTCCTGTAGGCAAAGTAGCTGCAAGTGCTGGGTTTTTGACAGCATTTATCTACGCATGGTTAGCAGGTTTTCAGATTCCAGCACAGAGAACTATGTATATGGTTGGTGTCGTTGCATTTGCACTTTGGTCTGGCAGAAATCCAAGATCATTTGATATTTGGTGGTGGGCATTGGCATTTGTTTTGCTAATAGATCCTATGGCACCCTATACCCCAGGTTTTTGGCTATCGTTCGGTGCGGTTGCAGCAATTTTGTATGCCATGGGTGATTCCAGTGGTCTATTGGGAATTCCGACTGGAAAGGAATTGGAGGTCCGCTGGGCTGATCGCCTAACACAAGCTTTGCGCGAAGCTTGTCGAGTGCAGGCGGTTGTCACTATCGCATTGCTACCATTTACTTTGTATTGGTTTTATCAAGCATCGGTAGTCTCACCCTTGGCTAATGCTCTTGCAATTCCATTGGTGAGCTATGTTGTAACTCCCCTAGCAATCCCAGGAGCTTTATTGCCAGAATTTATTGGCAAGTGGTTGCTAATACCTGCGCATATGGCGATGGAGTATCTAGCAATCGTATTAGATTGGATGGCCAGCTGGAGTTGGTCGATAGTTTGGTCTAAACAACCAGAGTGGTGGAGTTTGCTGTTATCTGGTGTTGGAATTGTCTATGCCATACGTCCAGGAGGATTGATGGATGATTGGAAATTACGCACCCTAGCTTTGTCGCTATCCATAGCAATGTTTATTCCACAATTGAGCTATTTGAATTACCCTTCTTTAGCTGTTGGTGAATTTAGGGCAACCGTTCTGGATATTGGTCAAGGCACAGCGGTCTTATTGGAAACTGCGAACAGGAAATTACTTTATGACACGGGGCCAACTCAAGGGAGGACGGATGATGCAGGTCAGCGCGTGATCCTACCGTATTTGCGTGGTAGGGGAATTGAGCAAATAGATCGTATGGTCATCAGTCATAGCGACAGTGATCATATCGGTGGAGCAGCTTCACTATTAAAACAAATACAGTTTGATGCAATGATGGGTTCTCTGCCTAGCAATAATCCACTATTTCAAAACCTTCAAGCTAGAAAAATCCCAAGCATTCCTTGTCGATTTGGACAGCGCTGGATTTGGGATGATGTGGAGTTCATGGTGTGGCATCCACATGAAGAAACGCTTTTTGAGGAGCAATACTCTAGAAAGCCAAATGAAATGAGTTGTGTTCTTGAGGTGCGTAATCAGACGGCTTCTTTTTGGTTAACTGGTGATGTTGAAAAACAGGGCGAAGCTGATATGGTGGAACGACTTAATCAACCCAGACTTCAGGGGCTATCTGATAAGCGACTTATTTTTATGGCGCCACACCATGGAAGCAAGACCTCTTCCTCGCTTGAGCTGCTCAAAATTTTGGAGCCTGATCAAGCATTTGCACAAAATGGCTACCGTAATCGATATGGTCATCCGCATCCAACTGTAAGTGCTCGCTATCGAGATTTAAAAATTCCCTTTCATCAAACACCGAAAACGGGTGCTCAAGTTTGGACCTTTAAAAATAATGCTGAGTTTTCGACACAATTTTGGCGGCATGATATAAATCGTCTATGGCATAGGAGTATTAAGGATTAATTCTTTGTTCTCAAATTGATTCAGTAAAAAAGGTAATGAATATGAATAAGCTATTTGCATTATGTTCTTTGGTTTTGATTACAGCTGTTGGCTGTGCTGGTGCCGATGTTCGCCCACTCGTGGATATGAAGGGCGTTAATGAGACTGCCTATGAAAAAGACCTGCAGGAGTGCCAAGCGTATGCAAAGGAGCAGTCTGGCATGGGTGAGACGGCTGCAAAAGGTGCTGGTGCAGGTGCTGTAGTTGGAGGCTTACTAGGACTTGTTACAGGCGGCAATAAGACTGGCATCGTTCAAGCTGCCGGTGCTGGTGCAGTGATAGGTGGTGCAGGAGGAGCTTTTACAGGCAATCAAGCCCAGGAGGCGGTTGTGAAGCGCTGCTTGAGTGGTAGAGGTTATAAGGTTTTGAATTAAACCTTTACTATAGCTTGAGGCTAAAAAAGGAAATGCTGATCGCTGGTCTCTTTGGCGACACTAAACCCCTCTTTAGTTGGTCGATAGTATGATTTCCGGACTTAAGGGGATTTAGATATGTACAGAATTATTGCTTTAATCATAGTTAGTCTTAGTTTAGTGGCGTGTCGAGGCAACGATAAAGTCGTTAGCGCTTGGGAGGTAAACGATGTTTATCGTTCCACCATCATTAGCTCTAATCCAAGTAATGGCGCAAAAATTTATCAAGGCCCTCCAATTAATACCATGGATGCCGCTAATACCTTTGAGATGTTTAATCTTAGAGCTGAGCAAACTACGCAGGGCGCTAAAACATATGAGCTCCTAGTTCATCTCACTTACTTCGCTCCATGGCGTTACTATGAATCGGCTAACTTGCTGAATAAACCTGCAAGTACTTTTAAGGTTCTTTCACGAGAGGCTGGTGTTTGTGAGCCTCAAGGTTGTGTTTTTAAAGAGTTGATGGCAATTCAATTAACAGATGCTTTTTTACGCGAGCAAATGGATAAGGGATTTCAGGTCACTATTTCTTCAAAAACTGGGGTGAGCAGCGATTTGTTTGTACCAGCTCAGTACCTTCAGGGTTACTTGAAGGCTGTTGACGGACCAAAGAAATAGTTTTTTAAGTGATTACTGGTCTAGCCTGGACCAAAAAAGCAAAAAGCCCTTAAAAATTAAGGGCTTAGTACGTAAATCTTGGTTGCGGGGGCAGGATTTGAACCTACGACCTTCGGGTTATGAGCCCGACGAGCTGCCAGACTGCTCCACCCCGCGTCTGAAGCTGAAATTCTACCATTTTTTGGGGGTCTCTGTCGAGGTTTTCCTGTAAAAGGAATATAAAAAAGCGGTTTTTGAGGGCTTTATTCCTGCTTTAATGGCGCCTTATAAGGAGTAACATATTGCTACGCAACATACCTTAAGGTTATGAGATGTCAATTAGTAATCCAGAGTTTTCCAGTTCAACACTTCTGAATCCAGTAGAAGTTAGTGGTCCTGGTGGTGAGCATAAAAAAAGTCTTGGCGTAATGATGCTCGCAGCAATTGGCGTAGTTTTCGGCGATATCGGAACTAGCCCACTCTATGCCCTAAAAGAGTGTTTCGATGCCAATCATGGCATTGCGTATACCCCAGAAGCTCTATTTGGCGTCATCTCAATGATGATTTGGGCCCTTATCTTGGTTGTGACTGTTAAGTATGTGTTGTTTGTGATGCGTGCAGATAATAAAGGCGAAGGCGGCGTCCTATCTTTAATGGCCTTAGCTTTACGTTCTTTTGACAGCAAATCAAAAGGCTACTTCTTTTTTATGATTATGGGCATGCTGGGTGCTTGCATGCTCTTAGGTGAATCGGTTATTACCCCAGCTATTTCTGTTTTGTCTGCGGTTGAGGGTATTGAGATCGCTGCACCAGGCTTGCATAAATTCATTATTCCAATTTCGCTCATTATTTTGGTGGCTTTATTTCTGATCCAGAAATACGGCACTGCTGCAGTCGGAAAATTATTTGGACCCATCACGCTTGCTTGGTTCTTAACACTTGCTGTATTGGGTATCTGGAATATTGGCGATGCCCCGGAGATTATTGCCGCCTTTAATCCTTTGTACGCAATCGATTTCATCAGACTACATCCAACTACTGCATACATTGTGATGGGCGCAGTTGTTCTTGTGGTGACTGGTGTTGAAGCGCTCTATCTTGATATGGGGCATTTCGGGCGTACTCCAGTGAGATATGCCTGGTTGTTCATTGTTTTGCCAAGTCTTTTGATTAACTATCTTGGTCAGGGGGCTTTAGTGCTCTCAGACCCCGAAGCAATTAAGAATCCCTTTTACTTGATGGTTCCAGAATGGGCTCTGTGGCCAACAGTAGGCTTGGCTACGGCTGCCACTGTGATTGCATCTCAGGCTGTAATTTCTGGGGCATATTCATTGGTAAGCCAAGCAATTTTATTGGGCTTTATGCCACGCATGAATATTTTGCATACCTCTGATTCTGAACAGGGCCAAATTTATATTCCGATTGTCAATTGGGCTCTATTGTTTATGGTGGTTGTAACCATTATTGAGTTTCGAGAGTCTGTTAATTTAGCGGCTGCATACGGCATTTCCGTAACATCAACAATGCTCATCACCACGATTTTGCTAGCGGTAGTAATGTTCCGTGAATGGAAGATGAATGCGGTATTGGTGGCTCTAATTACAGCTGCCTTTTTCCTCGTCGATTTTGCTTTTTGGACTGCGAATCTGATTAAGATTAAAGATGGTGGTTGGTACCCATTAGCTCTTGGCTTACTTTGCTTTACTTGCTTGATTACCTGGTACCGTGGCCGTCAAATTTTGCGCCAGCGTGCAGTGGAGGGCGGTATTGAGCTCAGTAGCTTTATTGGCGCCTTGCTTTCACATCCTCCGCATCGAGTTGAGGGTACAGCTATATTTTTGACTGCACACGTAGATTATTTGCCGGTATCTTTTTTGCACAACTTGAAGCATAACCACGTCCTCCATGAAAGAGTCTTTTTCTTGAAGGTGAGCATTTGGGATGTGCCTTATGTAAATGATAAGGATCGTATTACCCTCAAAGATTTGGGCGGCAATATATTTGTAGTCAGAGCTATCTACGGATTCAAAGAGACTCCTGATATGGCAACAATCATTAACTTGATTGAGACTAGCTTCAATATGAAGTTCGACATGATGAATACCTCTTTCTTCTTGTCGCGCGATACCATTATTCCTTCTGCTATCCCTGGTATGGCACTGTGGCGTGAGCGTTTGTTCTGCTGGATGTATCAAAATGCTGGACGCCAGTCTGACTTTTTCAAGATCCCTGCCAATCGAATTGTGGAATTGGGCGCGAAGGTGGAAATTTGAGAGCTCTTCTTATGCACTCAAAAATATTCCTCGGAATTTTTTTAGTGGCTTGTTCTATTGCTAGTCCTGTCTTGGCGACTCTTGCTGAAGAGGCTGAGCTCGAGCAATTAAATAAGATTGAGCAGGAGCTTGAGCTTCAGCGCGAGTGGGCAAAGTATCGATGGGGCAAGGCTCAAGCTGAATGCCATCAAAAGTATTGGGTCAACTACTGTATTAGTAGTGCTAGAACTCAATATCGCAAAGAGATAGACCCAATTACCCAGCAAGAGATAGCATTGCATGAGGAGCAGCGTAAATTACGTAAGAGTCTAAAAGATCAAGAAGATATTAAGCGTGCTGCAGAGCGTGCTTCGCCTGTGAAGGCTGCTGAGCGTAAAGATAATCAGCGTGAATTTGAAGAAAAGCAAAAAGCGGCCGCTGCAAGAGCTGCGGATCTAGAGCAACGCCGTAAGGATGCACCTAAACGTGCACAAGAAAATAAAGCTGGTACCCAGCTAGATTAATTACTCAACCCATATTTTTTATAACTTCATTACTAGGTAACTCTTGGCAAAAGTCAAAACGGTTTATATCTGCCAATCTTGTGGCGGCACCTCTGCAAAGTGGCAGGGCCAATGTCCATCTTGTCAGGCATGGAACACGATGGAAGAGGGCTTGCCAGAAACTACATCGAACTCTCGTTTTCAGGGTTTGGCACAATCCTTACCTCGGCAAAAACTTTCTGCGATTACTGCAGAGGATTTACCGAGATTTAGCACGGGTGTAGAGGAGTTTGATCGCGTCTTGGGTGGCGGCTTAGTCCCCGGTGGTGTAGTGCTTTTAGGTGGAGATCCTGGTATTGGCAAATCTACATTGCTTTTACAGGCTCTAGCTGAGATGAGCGCTGCTGGTATGAATGTGCTTTACAGCAGTGGTGAAGAGTCAGCGGCCCAAATTGCCTTACGTGCAAAACGAATTGCATTAGATGCCCCCCAATTGGAGGTCTTAGCGGAAATTCAGTTGGAGAAACTGATTTCAATTATGGATACGGTTAAGCCCCAAGTGTTGGTGGTGGATTCCATTCAAACTTTGTACTCTGAGGTACTCAGTTCCGCTCCGGGATCTGTGGCACAGGTTCGTGAGTGTGCTGCGCAATTAACCAGGGCTGCAAAGTCAAGCGGTATTTGTGTCTTGATGGTGGGTCACGTTACTAAAGATGGCCACTTAGCTGGCCCTCGCGTCCTTGAGCATATTGTTGATACGGTTCTGTACTTTGAAGGTGATACACATTCTTCATTCCGCTTAGTGCGCTCAATTAAAAATCGTTTTGGCGCCGTCAATGAGTTGGGCGTATTTGCGATGACTGAAAAAGGTCTTCGGGGTGTTACGAATCCTTCAGCCATTTTCCTATCGCAGCATGAGCAGATGGTTCCGGGCGCGTGTGTATTGGTGACCCAAGAGGGCAGTCGGCCATTGTTAGTAGAGATCCAGGCGCTAGTAGATACGGCGCATGTTCCTAACCCAAGGCGTTTAGCTGTTGGTCTAGAGCAAGCGCGCTTGGCAATGCTCTTGGCTGTATTGCATCGTCATGCTGGGGTTGCTTGCTTTGATCAAGATGTGTTTTTAAATGCAGTCGGCGGGGTCAAAATCTCAGAGCCTGCGGCTGACTTGGCAGTACTACTAGCAATACAGTCATCGATTCGAAATCGCGCGCTACCTAAAGAGCTGATCGTATTTGGTGAGGTTGGTTTGGCTGGCGAGATTCGTCCATGCCCTCGTGGTCAGGAGCGTTTAAAGGAAGCAGCTAAGCTCGGCTTCACGGTAGCCATTATTCCGAAGGCCAACATGCCGAAGACCAAGATTCCTGGATTAAAAGTTATTCCAGTGGAGAGAATTGATCAGGCAATTGCTGCAGCAGCAGAATTAAGCTGATTACTTGTTAGCGCAGGTCTTCTGCCTGAATTAATAAGACCTGCTCTTCACCAGCAGAGACCTCCATCCAAATCGCTGGAATTTGCGGGAAGGCTTTCTTGAAGTTTTCATATTCATTGCCAATCTCAATCAGGATGGCGCCACGCTCTGATAGGTAATCAGGCGCATGCGCAATAATTCTTCTGATGAGGTCCATGCCATCATCTCCACCTGCCAATGCTAAAGCTGGCTCAGCATGATATTCAATGGGAAGTATGCTCATTGAGTTCGCATTGACATACGGTGGATTGCAAATGATTAAGTCAAATAGGTTGTCTTCGTTTGGTTCGGGTAGTGCATCCCATAAATCACCATCGAATAACTCCACCTGAGAGCTCAAGCCATGCCGATCCACATTACGTGCGGCAATAGATAAGGCAGGCATGCTGATATCACAAGCGCTCACATGAATATCAGGGCAAGAGAGTGCTAGTAGCACTGCTAGTGAGCCATTGCCGGTGCATAAATCAAGCGCTTTACCATCTGCCGGTAGCCAGGGCTCTAACGAGCCATCCACAATCAGTTCCGCGATCCATGAGCGGGGAACGATGCTTTGCTCGCTACAGAAAAAAGGTACGCCCATAAGCCAGGCTTCACCCAAAATATAGGCGAGTGGTTTGCGTGTGGAGATTCTTGTATCGGCAACCGCGATCGCTTTTTGCTGCTGCTCTCTTGTAATGAGATCTTCTAAATGATCTAGTGCATCAGTTGGACTTAAATTGATCTGCTTACTGACGAGCCACAAGGCCTCGCTTCGTGCATCAATTGCGCCATGCCCATAATGTAAGTTGGTAGCTTCCAGTTTTTGTGCAATCTGATTGATACACTGATCGACTGTCAATGATTGCTGAGGCTCAGGGTCCATGATGGATTAGTTGTAGTAGAAAGAATCTATTCGCAATTAAGCAATGAGTTGCTCAAGCGTTTTGCGATAAATATTTTTGAGCGGCTCTACATCATCAATGATGACGCACTCATCGATTTTATGGCTAGTAGCATTCAGGGGGCCAAACTCTACTACTTCTTTGCATATCTTCGCAATAAAACGACCATCGCTGGTTCCACCAGTGGTTGATAGCTCTGTATCAATCTGAGTTTCAGCTTTAATGGCTGTGCGCAGCGCTCCCGCTAAATCGCCATCGCCCGTAATGAATGGGCTACCACCCAATACCCACTCAATTTCAAATTCAAGCCCAGCATCTTTGAGAATCTTTTCAAGACGCTCACGCAATTGCTCGGGCTTGCTCTCTGTTGAGAAGCGGAAGTTGAAGTCGATGGTTAATTCGCCGGGAATGACGTTATTTGCGCCGGTACCCGCATGAATATTGGAGATCTGAAAGCTGGTCGGTTGAAAATATTGATTGCCTCTATCCCATTCAGTTTCTACTAGCGCAGAAATCGCAGGAGCAGAAAGATGAATCGGATTTTTACCCAAATGTGGGTAGGCGATGTGCGCCTGAATGCCTTTAATTTTGAGCTTGCCAGATAAAGAGCCGCGGCGTCCATTCTTAATCATGTCACCGAGTTGATTTACCGAGGTAGGCTCACCAATCACACAATAGTCCAGGCGTTGACCATGCTTTTGCAAGCGTTCGCACATGATGACTGTACCGTCATTCGCGGGACCTTCTTCATCGCTAGTGATGAGAAAAGCAATCGAACCCTGGTGGTCGGGGTGGGCTGTAACAAACTCTTCGGTAGCAACAACAAATCCAGCGAGGGAGGTTTTCATATCCGCTGCGCCACGACCATAGAGCATGCCATCACGTATGGTTGGGGTGAATGGGTTACTGGTCCATTTTTCTACTGGACCAGTGGGCACAACATCTGTATGACCAGCAAACATGAGTACTTTGCCTTGGTCGCCAGACTTCCCTTTTTTAATTGCCCACAGGTTGGTGACTTGAAAGTTGTCAGGGCCGCTCACAATACTCTCAGTATGAAAGCCGAGAGCTTGTAAGCGTGTTGCGATTAATTCTTGGCAGCCACCATCAGCCGGGGTAACGGAATGGCAGGCAATCAGAGCTTCTGTCAGCTCAAGGGTGGCGCTCATCGAAATTTAGTCGCGAAGTAATTCGTTGATAGCAGTCTTGGCTCTAGTTTGAGCATCAACCTTCTTCACGATGATCGCGGCATACAGGCTGTATTTACCGCAAGCAGAAGGCAGAGAGCCAGGAACGACTACAGAGCCTGCTGGAACTCGACCGTAGTGAACTTCACCAGTTTCACGGTCATAAATCTTGGTGCTTTGGCCGATATAGACACCCATAGAGAGCACTGCATTCTCTTCAATGACCACACCTTCAACCACTTCGGAGCGAGCTCCAATGAAGCAGTTATCTTCAATAATGACTGGGCCGGCCTGGATAGGTTCTAAAACGCCGCCGATACCTACGCCACCGGAAAGGTGAACGTTTTTACCGATTTGAGCGCAAGACCCTACGGTTGCCCAGGTATCAACCATGGTGCCCTCACCAACGTAAGCGCCAATATTCACGTAAGAGGGCATTAAAACCGCATTTTTGCCAATAAATGAGCCGCGACGGGCTACGGCTGGGGGTACAACCCGAAAGCCGCCAGCAGCAAAATCAGCCGCTGTGTAGTTCTGGAATTTGCTCGGCACCTTGTCGTAGAACTGGGTATAGCCGCCAGCACCCATAGGAATGTTGTCCTCTAGCCGGAAAGAAAGCAAAACAGCCTTCTTAACCCACTGATTTACCTCCCAGTTACCAACGCTACGGCGTTCAGCAACGCGAATAGTGCCGTTATTAAGGCCTTCTAAGACGGCATTAACAGCGCCGCGGACGTCGCCAGGGACGCTATCAGGAGAAAGGTTTGCGCGGTTTTCCCAGGCTTGTTCAATGATGCTTTGTGGTGATTGGCTCATGCTTTTTAGTTAACTATCAGATTGTTAAGGGATTTTGTCCCTGGAGGTAGATTTATCATTATATCGATGGGGAGAAAACACGTCTAAGGAGCCCCAAGCTTGCTATCATCTTCCCACTTTAGCTTTAATTATTTACCCCTTATTTAAACCTCTTTTTTCCCTGCAAAGTACGCCGTGCAACTGAAATCCATCAAACTTTCCGGCTTTAAGTCTTTCGTTGACCCAACCCATTTTGAAATGCCTGGCCAATTAATTGGCGTTGTAGGGCCTAACGGTTGTGGAAAGTCGAACATTATTGACGCCGTCCGCTGGGTTTTGGGTGAATCCCGTGCCAGCGAATTACGTGGCGAATCCATGCAAGACGTTATTTTTAACGGCTCTGGTTTGCGTAAGCCATCTGGTCGTGCCAGTGTAGAACTCATTTTTGATAATTCTGA
Source organism: Polynucleobacter sp. MWH-Berg-3C6 (assembly GCF_018881855.1). Lineage (GTDB taxonomy): Bacteria > Pseudomonadota > Gammaproteobacteria > Burkholderiales > Burkholderiaceae > Polynucleobacter. Next base: position 347,079 of record NZ_JACVPN010000001.1, read on the forward strand.
AGGACGTGCTCAGGGTCAGTGGAGTGCTTTTACAGAATTGGGAATTAAACGTGTTTTAACTCGTGACGGTAACTCAAGCTATTACGTCAACAATCAAGTAGTGCGTCGTAAAGATATCCAAGATATTTTCTTGGGTACGGGCATGGGTCCAAGAGGTTACGCCATCATTGGACAAGGCACTATCAACCGCATCTTAGAAGCAAAGCCAGAAGAATTACGCGTTTTCTTGGAAGAGGCGGCTGGTGTTTCTAAATACAAAGAGCGTCGCAAAGAAACTGCATCACGTTTAGAAGACACTGTAGAAAACTTAACACGTGTTGAAGATATTTTGCGCGAGCTTGATCAGCAATTAACTCGCTTGGAGAAACAGGCAACGGTTGCTGAGCGCCATGCAGAGTTATCTACGCAAATGAAATCGCAGCAACAGTTACTTTGGTTTGTACGTCAGACCGAGGCTGGTAAAGAGCAAGAGCGCCATGCCAACGGTATTCGTGACACCCAGGTAAGTCTGGAAGAGCAGACGGCGAAGCTGCGTCATGCCGAAGCTGAATTAGAAACTATGCGCACGCAGCAATACTCTTTACAAGATAAAGTTTCTCAAGCGCAGGGTGATTTGTATCAAACGAACTCTGATGTTAGTCAGGTTGAATCACAGATTCATTATGTGCAAGAGGCGCGTCAACGTTTGCAACAGCAAACTCAAGACCTGCAAGCTCAGTTACAACGCTGGACTGTTCAAGAGACTGATGCTGCACAAGCACAACGTACTACTGAGCATGAGCTTAGCGAAGCAGCAGAAAAAGAACAATCTTTATTGACTAATCTCAGTGGCTTACAAGAGCAAATGCCAGGCCGTGAAGATTCTTACCAAACATCTGCTCGTGAATTAAATAATGCGCGCGATAGCTTGGCATCGATTGAACAGCGTTTAGCAAGTTTGGGTGAGCGTATTCGTGCGATGTCTGCCCAATCAGATGAATTAAAAGGGCGCGAGACTCGCCTCACAAGTGAATTAGATGGCATGCGTAGGCCAGATGCACAAGCTTTACAAATGGCAATTGATCGTCAGGCTATGGCTCAGCGCAAAGTGGATGAGGCTAAACAGCGTGCGGCCGATACCCAGCAACGCGTACCCGCTACTGATGAGGCACGAAATGCCGCACAACAAAAGATTCAGACTGCCAATCAGGATCTAGCCCAAACTGAAGCGAAGCTGACTGCGTTAACCGCTTTGCAGGCCAGTGTTCAGGCTCAAGGCAAGATCGGCCCATGGCTAGAGAGCAAGGGGCTCAAAGAGAGTAAGCGCCTTTGGCAAGAGCTCAAAGTTGAGAGCGGCTGGGAAGCTGCTTTGGAGTCTGTATTGCGTGAGCGTTTAGCTGCGGTGACTGCAAAGAGCGTTCAAGAGACATTAGCTTTAGCTAATGATGCCCCGCCAAGTCGTTTGGCAATTTTGTTGACTGAAGAAATTACGCCTGCACACACGGTAGTTCCAGCAGATTTCACGCCATTACTCACTCGTGTTCAAAGTGCTGGTGCATCACGCCTCACTTCTGTATTACAAGAGTGGTTGGATAATATTTATATTGCTAGTAGTTTAGAAGATGCTTTACATCGTCGCGAGAAATTACCAGCAGGCGGTGCTTTTGTAACTCAACAAGGCCACCTAGTTAGCCGCGTCAGTGTTCAACTCTATGCTGCAGACTCTGAGCAGGCTGGTATGTTGGCTCGCGCTCAAGAGATGGAGAGTCTTGAAAAGCAATTGCGCGCACAAAAGCTCATGCAAAGCGAGTTGCAGGGCGAATTAGATCAATGCGCTGCAAACTATCAAGCTGCGCACCAAGCGGCAGAGCAAGCACGCATCAATGCTGAGCATGCTGTTCAAGAAGCCCATGGCTTTGAAGTCGAAAGAATGCAGCTTACCCAGGCTGAAGAGCAATATAGCCAACGCGCTGCTCAAATCCAAGGTGAGTTGTCAGAGTTGCGTCAGCAGATGGCTCAGCTCAGCACAAATCAAGAGCAGTCTGCTGCTGAGTTGACTCAAGCAGAACAATCAAAGCAGGGTCTTCAAGAGTCTCTTCAGGCAGCTCAAGAAAAATTAGAACTTTCCACGCAAGAGCGTGATCGCTTACGCGAATCTCTCCGTGCTGCTGAGATGGCTGCACAAGAGGCAGCATTTGCAACACGCTCATTGCAGCAACGCATTGCGGATTTGCAACGTGATCAAAGTACAGCACGTACTCAGATCATGGAGATTCAGGATAAGCATGACTTAGCTACCCAAGAATTAGCAACTTTGAGTGATGAAGAAGCGCAAGATAAATTACAAGGTTTGCTCTTGGCACGCAGTGCCCGTGAGGCTGCTTTGGCAAATGCCCGTACAGAACAAGATGCTTTGTTGCATCAGTTGCGTGAGGCTGATGAGGCTCGCATGCAAGTTGAGCGCGGCCTGCAGCCAATGCGCGACAGAGTTGTTGATTTGCAGTTACGTGAACAAGCTGCCCGCTTGAACTTTGAGCAATTTGCAACTCTGCTATCGGATGCAGAGGCTGATCTCAGTGCACTCGAGGCCAATTTCAGTCCAGACTTGAAAGTAGGCGCACTGCAAACTGAAGTGAATCGCTTGAATACTGAAATTCAATCATTGGGCCCTGTGAATATGGCGGCTCTTGATGAGTTGGCTAGCTCAAGAGAGCGTAAGCAGTTCTTGGATGCGCAATCTGCCGACTTGAATGAAGCAATGCAAACCTTGACGGATGCGATTGCCAAGATTGATGCTGAGACACGTGATTTATTGCAGGGCACTTTTGACCAGGTTAATGGCCACTTCGGCAAACTCTTCCCAGAATTGTTTGGTGGTGGACACGCCGAGCTAGTCATGACGGGCGAAGAGATTTTGGACGCCGGTGTTCAGGTGATGGCTCAGCCTCCAGGTAAGAAGAATAGCTCTATTTACCTGCTCTCAGGTGGCGAGAAAGCCTTGACTGCGATTGCTTTAGTTTTCTCACTCTTCCTTTTGAATCCGGCACCATTCTGCTTGCTAGATGAGGTGGACGCACCATTGGATGACGCAAATACCTTGCGCTATGCGCAGCTAGTTGCCAAAATGTCAGATAAGACCCAGTTTTTGTTTATCTCACACAACAAGATCACCATGGAAATTGCTCATCAACTGATTGGCGTCACCATGCAAGAGCAGGGTGTATCCAGAATTGTGGCGGTAGATATTTCATCCGCTGTATCGATGGTGGAGGCCGCCTAAGTGTACGTAGAACAAATCATGACAGCGTTGGGTTTGTCTGATTTGCAATTCGCACTGGCCGTAATTGGGCTGCTGATTTTGATATCAGTAGCCATTCTGAATTTTAAATACGCCCGCGCTCGCCGCAAAGCGAATGAGCAAGCTGAATTTTCCGATGATCGCACTCGTCGCGAACCTGGTTTTGCTGATCTAGATGCAGAGCGAACTGAGCCAAGCTTCGGGGCTGCCTCAGTAGTAAGTGCTTCACTAGAGAAATTTACGATTGACCCTCGCATTGATTGTGTCATTACTCTTCGATTTGACGAGGCCATCGCTGGATCAGAGATCTTAGAGGAGCTAAATGACTGGACTGACTCTCAGGTACAGGCCAATGCAAGATGGATTTGCGAGGGATTAAACGCAGATCAAGATGCTGCTGAGAGTTGGGAGGAGCTTAAGTCTAATTCTTCCTATACAGAGCTGCAGTTGGCAGTTCAGTTGGCAAGTCGTCGTGGGGCAATTGGGGTTCTTGAGTTATCTGATTTCTGTTCACGTGCACAAGCACTTGCTGAAACATTAGGATCTCAGATTGATATGCCGAGTGTGAACACGATGCTTGAGAGTGCTAAAGAGTTGGATTTGTTGGCAGCTGATAGCGATATCCAATTGAGTATTAACGTTTTATTTGATGAGCCTTGTCCATGGGGCAACTTTGATGCTTTGATGCGTCAACGTGGCTTCAAGCTGGCTCGTAATGGCAGGCAATATGAGTTCTATAGTAATGGCGTACTCATTTTCAATAGTGCTGATTTAGATCCCAATTTATCTGTATCGCAATTGACTTTATTGCTTGAGGTTCCATTGGTTGCTCAAGAGCAGCGTGCATTCGAAAGAATGCTGGGAGAAGGCGTTGAGATTTCTCAGGCCGCTCATGGTCGTTTAGTAGATGACAATGGAATTAATTTGAGTGAAGCTGCAGTGGTGAGTATTCGTCAGCACCTCGATATCCTTTATGCCAATCTTGAGAAATCCGGCATTCCTGCTGGGTCTTCTACAGCTAGCAGACTATTTAGCTAGGAAATCACCTTGTCGTCCACCAGTCCGACAAATTTAGCGGAGCGTTACGCATTCTTGCAGGCAGAGCTCGCTCGCTTAGAGCACGCTTACTACGTTCTAGACAACCCGCTCCTGCCCGATATTGAATATGACCGTCTCTATCGTGAGTTATTGGATATTGAAGTAGCGCACCCGGAGTGGATTACTCCAGAGTCTTTATCCCAAAGGGTGGGCGGCACTGCTCTAAAAGAGTTTGATTCGGTAACCCACGAGGTACCTATGCTCTCTCTGAATAACGCTTTCGAAGATGCAGAGCTGGTTGGTTTTGATCGTCGCTGTCGCGAAGGCTTGCATCTAGATCACGTGGCTTATGCTGGTGAGTTGAAATTTGATGGTTTAGCTATCTCGCTGCGTTATGAAAATGGCTCCTTAGTCACGGCAGCAACTCGGGGTGATGGTGCTAGTGGCGAAGATGTCACGGCTAACATCAAAACTATTCGTGCTATTCCACTGAAATTGACTGGTAAAAATATTCCCAAGGTCTTAGAGGTTCGTGGCGAAGTTTTTATGTATCTGAAAGACTTCGAAAAAATGAATAGACAGGCAGCGGCGCTGGGAGAAAAAGAATTTGCCAATCCCCGCAATGCTGCAGCTGGTAGCTTGCGCCAATTAGATTCGAAGATCACTGCAAAAAGACCGCTCTCTTTCTTTGCTTATGGCTTAGGTGCTCTTGAGCCGCAATCCTGGCTACCCAAAACCCATGAAGAGTTACTGAATGCCTATGTAGAACTGGGATTACCTGTTTGCTCAGAGCGCAGAGTGCTGAACTCCATACAAGAGATTCTCAATTTCTATAATGAGATTGGTTCAAAGAGGGATGCTCTCCCATACGATATCGATGGCGTTGTTTACAAAGTCAATTCATTTGCAGAGCAAGCTAAGTTAGGTTTTGTATCCCGGGCACCACGCTTTGCACTAGCGCATAAGTATCCGGCGCAAGAAGCGCTCACCACTGTTTTAGGTATTGATGTGCAAGTAGGTCGCACAGGGGCAATTACTCCAGTTGCCAGACTCTCACCAGTCGAGGTAGGTGGGGTTACTGTTACTAATGCCACCCTTCATAATGAAGACGAAGTCAAGCGTAAAGATGTTCGTATTGGTGATACCGTTTCTGTTCGAAGGGCTGGTGATGTGATCCCAGAAGTGGTTTCGGTAATCAAAGATCGCAGACCTGCCAATGCAACGGAGTTTGTAATGCCAACAAGCTGCCCAGTATGTGATTCCCATATAGAGCGTTTAGCGGATGAAGCAGTCGCACGTTGTAGTGGTGGACTATTTTGTGGGGCACAGCGTAAGCAGGCATTAATTCACTTTGCTCACAGAAGGGCGCTCGATATCGAAGGTCTAGGAGAAAAGATAGTTGATCAATTGGTTGATCAGAATCTGGTGAGAACGCCTGCAGACCTGTACAAATTAGGATTTACGGCTCTAGCTAATCTTGAGCGTATGGGCGATAAGTCTGCTGACAATCTGATTCAGGCAATCAACCAATCCAGAAACACCACCCTAGCTAGATTTATCTTTGCCCTGGGTATTCGTCATGTTGGCGAAACTACCGCAAAGGATCTAGCCAATCATTACCAATCTATGCACGCATTGATGGATGCCAGTATAGGGGATTTGCTTACAGTCAAGGATGTTGGCCCAGTCGTGGCAGATTCCATTACTAGCTTTATGCAAGAAGCACATAACCGCGAAGTGATTGAGCAGCTCCTGGCATCAGGAATGCAGCTCGCAGTAGAGGAGAAAGTGATTAGTGCAGCAGTAGCAGGCAAGACCTTTGTATTAACTGGTACATTTCCGACGATGACAAGGGATGAGGCTAAAGATCTCCTAGAGAAGGCGGGAGCTAAGGTAGCCGGATCTGTTTCCAAGAAAACTGACTATGTTGTAGCGGGATCAGATGCTGGTAGTAAGCTAACTAAAGCTGAAGAGTTGGGTGTGCCGGTGATTGATGAAGCGGCAATGCTTGATTTATTGAAATAGATCGTATTTTGATATGAGTTCATTTAAGCAAGCATTTCATTTCAATTCAGAACAATGGGCGGACTTAAGCCCGATTTCTGATCAAGAGAAGCAAGTGCGAATTGATTTAGCAACTGCTTATCAATTGGCGTATTTAAAAAATTGGGATGATGGAATTTATACGCATATTTCAGCTGCAGTCCCAGGCGAAGATGGCGCTTATCTGCTGAATCGATTTGGTTTGCGATTTAATGAAGTGACTCCGCAAAATTTAGTAAAGGTAAATCTTCATTGTCAGATATTGACTGGAGAGGGCCCTGTGAATCAGACAGGCTTTGCAATCCACGGTGCAGTTCATGCTGCACGACCTGATGCGAAGTGTGTATTCCATCTGCACATAGATTCAGTGATAGCTGTATCAGCCCAAATACAAGGCCTTTTGCCAATTTCACAGCATGCATTACGTTTTTATGAAGATATTGCCTATCACCACTATCAAGGTCTGGCACTATCTTCAGATGAGCAAGTGCATTTAGTGCAAAGTTTAGGTAATAAAAAAGCAATTCTTTTGCATAATCACGGCAGCATTGTGTGCGGGTCTTCTGTACAGCAAGCGTTTTATCTGATGGATGTTTTAGATAAAGCTTCCAAGATTCAAGTTTTAGCTGGATTGAGTGCAAATTTGGTCCATCCATCTCAAAAGATTTGTGAATTAACCTATAAACAGCTTTGTAGTGATGGTGATGATGAGGGTCAGCTTGAGTGGCCTGCATATCAAAGAATTTTGTTAGCTAATTAAGAGGAGAAAAGCATGCCATTAATTCAGGTGCAATTATTCGAGGGCCGCAGCGATGACGTTAAGCGGGAATATGCCAAGGCCATCACAGAGGCTGCGGTAAAAATTATGGGTTGCACTGCAGCATCAGTTGATGTCATCTATCAAGATGTCAAAAAGTCTGACTGGGCAACAGCAGGAAAATTATGGAGTGATTCCTAGCTATTAAAAGCGCAGATATTCCTGATTGGAATATGTCATATTGCATCCCTGGTATTCACAACACTGAAGACTTTGCGCAAGATGCCCCTAATCTAATTTTTTATTTCTGAGGGGGCTGTATGAAAATCTGCGTCATTGGGGGTGGTGGTGCAATCGGCGGTTATTTAGCCGCTCGGTTGGCTAGAGCAGGAAATCAGGTAACGGTTGTAGCCAGAGGCAAAACTTTGGAAGCTATCCAAAAAAATGGCCTAACCCTCTTTATGGAGGATGAGCCACGTCCGATTGTTGCTCGTGTCACCGCAATAGAAAAAATTCGTGATGCTGGTACACCAGATGTCGTTATCTTGGCAGTTAAAGCCCATCAAATCGAACCGATCGTAGATGACTTAGCGAGCATCGTTGGCCCTGAGACTATTGTCATCCCGATGCAGAATGGTATTCCTTGGTGGTATTTCCAAAATCTACCTGGCCCATTTGAAGACTTACCAGTGGAGACTGTAGATACTGGTGGGCAGATTATGAAAAAAATTAATCCACGCAATGTGATCGGTTGCGTTGTGTATCCAGCTACTTACGCTGAATCTCCAGGGGTTATTCGTCACGTTGAAGGCAATCGTTTTCCATTGGGTGAGCTTGATGGGTCTCAGTCTGAACGCATTCAAAGAATTTCCCAGATGATGGCCGATGCTGGCTTTAAGTCTCCTATCTTGGAAGATATTCGCTCAGAAATTTGGCTCAAGCTCTGGGGCAATATGACTTTTAATCCGATTAGTGCACTCACCCATGAGCATCTTGAAGGTATCTGCAAAAATCCTCTGACCAAGGATTTGGCGCGTTGCATGATGCAAGAGGCTCAGACCATTGCTGAAAAGTTGGGTGTTGTATTTCGTGTGGATATTGAGAGACGTATTTCTGGAGCAGAAAAGGTTGGCAAGCATAAGACATCGATGCTTCAAGATCTTGAGGCTGGTAATAGCTTAGAGATTGATGCATTGCTTGGCTCTGTGATTGAGCTCGGACACATCACCAAGACCCCAATGCCTTGTTTGAGTACTGTATTTGCCTTAACGAAGCTGTTAAATACCAAGGTTCAAACCTCGCAAGGTAGATTAGCTCTACCCGAGCTTGCTCTCGAGCACTAGTTCTAAAGAAGTTCTGTAGTCCTATGTTGTGTTTTCCCGTCTTCGTGACGGGATTTTTTTTATTCGGACTTGCCTGCAGGCAATCCCTTCCACCACTCTCCTTTGAATTGGCCTTGTAGCCAATCGATGCATCGACTCACTTTAGTTGGTACATGCTTGGGGGAGGAGAACACCGCATGAATTTCTTGGCTTGGTAAGGACCAATCCTCAAGGATAGGTTTCAGTACTCCATCTTTGATGGACTGATGAGCGACGTACGAGGGTAGGGCAGCTAAGCCCATTCCAGCTCTTGCTGCAGATAAGATCGATGAGAGGTTGTTGGACGTAAAGGGCCCTTTCACCTCAATAGATTCAGACTGGCCTGATTTTCCGGTGAAATTCCAGCGATGGTCAGCTTGCACAGTGGAGTAGATGAGCGCTCGGTGCCTTTGAATATCTTCCGGTGCCTGGGGCACAGAATACTCGTTCAGATATTGCGGTGTAGCTACCAGGACCCAGGGATTGGTCCCCAAAAATCTGGAGCCCAAGGAGGAGTCCGGTAGCCGCCTCATGCGAATTGCTAAATCAACACCTTGCTCAACTAGATTGATATATCGATCATCCATATTGAGATTCACTTCCAGCTCCGGATGTTGAGACATGAATTCGAGAATCGAGGGTGTTAGAACCCGACGCCCAAAAGCAACAGACGAGCTTATCGTTAATTTCCCGCGCACTTTTGATTGCATCAATGAGGCAATGTCATCAGCCTCTTCAATCTCACGGGCAATCAACTTGCATTTTTCGTAGTAAATCTTTCCAATTTCGGTGGGGGTTACTCCTCTCGTGCTGCGATGCAGCAATAATGCTCCCAGACGCTTCTCCATCGATGCAACAAATTTGGTGGCTGTAGGCTGAGTAATGCCAAGGTCTTCAGCAGCCTTGCTAAATGAGCCCGTTTCCACTACTCGAATAAAGAGGGATATGCCTTGTACGCGATCCATTGAGGGGTTTTCCAGTGGCGATACCTGATTTTTACACTATTCCATGGCGGAATACTAGATATAGATTTGGTGAGGTTCTCAATTTTGCTGAATTTGAGGATGATTCGTTCATACCTATACGAGGAGAAGATTCATGGCAAAGATGAAGGCAGCAATGGCAGCAGTTTTGGTGATGGAAAAAGAAGGCGTTACTCAAGCCTTTGGCGTACCAGGAGCTGCAATTAATCCCTTATATGCCCAAATGCGTGAGCGTCAATCGATTGCACACGTACTGGCTCGGCACGTAGAGGGCGCCTCTCATATGGCAGAGGGCTATACCAGAGCTGCCCCAGGAAATATCGGCGTATGTATTGGTACATCAGGCCCAGGCGGCACTGACATGATTACCGGCTTGTACTCCGCACAGGCAGACAGTATTCCAATTTTATGTATTACCGGTCAAGCACCACGCGCTAAGTTGCATAAGGAAGATTTCCAAGCGGTGGATATTGCCTCGATTGCTAAACCTTTAACCAAAATGGCAGTCACTGTTCTCGAGCCAGCATTAGTGCCTAGAGTTTTTCAGCAAGCATTTCATTTAATGCGTTCAGGTCGTCCTGGACCGGTATTGATCGATTTGCCGATTGATGTGCAGATGGCAGAGATTGAATTTGATATCGATACTTATGAGCCATTGCCTGCCTATAAACCACAGGCAACTCGCAAGCAGATTGAAAGAGCGCTCGAAATGCTCAATGAGTCAGAGCGTCCATTAATTGTTTCTGGTGGCGGCGTGATTAACTCTGATGCTTCAGATCAATTAGTTCAGTTTGCAGAAATCACTGGTATTCCTGTGATCCCAACCTTGATGGGTTGGGGCTCAATCCCGGATAGTCATCCTTTGATGGCTGGTATGGTTGGTTTGCAAACATCACATCGCTATGGCAACGCCACAATGTTGGCGAGTGATTTTGTTCTTGGTATCGGCAACCGTTGGGCAAACCGTCACACAGGTTCAACTGAGGTTTACTGTAAGGGCCGCAAGTTTATTCACGTAGATATTGAGCCCACCCAAATCGGTCGAATCTTTACTCCTGACTTTGGTATCGTGTCCGACGCGAAAGCTGCATTAGATCTATTCATTGAAGTTGCGACAGAAATGAAAAAAGCTGGCAAGCTCAAAAATAGATCAGATTGGGCAGCTGAATGCTTGGGTAGAAAAAATTCTATCGACTATCAGCGCAAGACAAACTTCAATGAATCTCCAATGAAGCCACAGCGTGTGTATCAAGAGATGGTTCAAACATTTGGTGAAGACGTTACCTATGTGAGCACGATCGGCTTGTCACAGATTGCTGGCGCTCAATTCTTAAAAGTATTTAAGCCACGTCATTGGATTAACTGTGGACAGGCTGGCCCATTGGGTTGGACAGTTCCAGCAGCATTAGGTGTGCGTGCAGCTGATCCGACTCGTAAGATCGTTGCCCTCTCAGGTGACTATGACTTCCAGTTCATGATTGAAGAGCTTGCCGTTGGTGCGCAATTTAAATTGCCGTTCATCCAAATCTTGGTAAACAACAGTTACCTTGGCTTGATCCGTCAAGCGCAGCGTGGATTTGATATGGATTACTGCGTGCAATTAGCCTTTGATAACGTCAATATTCCAGAAAGCGCTGGCATTGTTAAGGGTTACGGCGTAGACCACGTGAAAGTAGTTGAAGGCCTTGGTTGCAAAGCGATTCGAGTAGAGCGTGAAGACCAGTTGGCTCCAGCAATTGCTCAAGCGGAGGCATGGATCGCTGAATTTAGAGTGCCGGTAGTTGTAGAGGTCATCCTTGAGCGAGTTACTAATATTGCGATGGGTACAGAGATCGATAGCGTTAACGAATTTGAGCCTGTAGCTAAATCTATCGAAGACGCACCAGTAGCAGTTTTGCAATCGTAATTTGATTATTAAATAGGGAATATCGAATGCCTCGTTTCTCAGCCAACCTTAGCATGCTCTTTACAGAGGATGCATTCTTAAACCGCTTTGCGCTTGCTCGGGTTGGTGGCTTTAAGGCTGTCGAGTTTTTATTCCCTTATGCGTTTTCTAAGGAAGAGATTAAATCTTGCTTAGATACTTATGCATTGAAATTGGTTTTGCATAACCTACCAGCGGGCGATTGGGATGCGGGCGAGAGGGGTATTGCATGTCATCCTGACCGCGTAGCAGAGTTTCGTGCTGGGGTAGATAAGGCTATTGAATACGCTACCTTTTTAAATGTTGGCCAGCTAAATTGTTTGGCAGGTAAGGCGCCTGCTGGCGTTGATGCTCAAACACTGCGCGATACTTTTGTCGGTAATTTAAGGTATGCAGCTGAGAAGTTAAAAAAAGCAAACCTGAATCTCCTAATCGAGCCGATTAATACCTATGATATCCCTGGGTTCTATTTATCAAGAACTCAGCAAGCAATTGAAATCATGGATGAGGTGGGTGCAGATAATCTCTACTTGCAATACGACATTTATCATGCACAGCGTATGGAAGGTGAGCTTGCAAACACCATGCAAAAATACTTGTCCAGAATTGGGCATATTCAGTTAGCAGACAATCCTGGACGTAACGAGCCTGGCACTGGCGAAATTAACTATGACTTCCTATTTGGATTCTTAGATAAGATCGGTTACAAGGGTTGGATTGGTTGTGAATACAAGCCTCTAAAGAATACTGCCGCAGGCCTAGCTTGGATGGGCAAGTATGAGCAGTCTCATCAAGAGATGGCATTCATTTAAGCACTACCCCAGCTCTAAATCTTAGAAGTAGATCAAGCCCCTAAGGCTTCAAGCAACTCTGTTTCTAGCTGGATTTGTAGTTTTGGATTCTTACCTAGGTTCGCTGCATCAAGCAGCAACACGTCTTCCACTCGCTCACCCAGAGTATTGATTCGGGCAGTATGTATCGATACTTGGTGTTTCGCTAGTACTCTCGAGATGGTGTAGAGGAGGCCAGTGCGGTCACTAGCAGATAGTGCAAGCGTGTAATATCTGCCGCGTTCGTCAGGAACCATATGGACGCGAGGCTGAATCGGAAAGGTGCGCGACTGTCTCGATAGACGACCCATGCTTGGATTGGGTAATGGATCGGCATTCGTTAAAGCTGCACTTAATTCAAATTCCACCAGCTGAATGATGTCGCGATAGCTGCCGCCCTCATCCACTAAGTTACTTCCCGAGATTTGGAAGGTGTCTAAAGCATAACCATGGCGCGTTGTGTGGATACGTGCATCCCAGATTGAGAATCCATGCTTTTCAAAGTAGGCGCAAATTCTGGCAAACAGATCTTCTTGGTCTTTAACGTATACGGCGACTTGTAAGCCCTCACCAATTGGCGACAGCCTTGCACGCACTATAGGTTGATCGCTATTCACCTTGTTATACAGATGGCGAGTTAACCAGGCAATGTCTGATGAATCCTGTCTTAAAAAGAAGGCGACATCTAACTGCTTCCATAAATCCTCATAAGCTTCATCGGTAATGCCATAGAGGCGTAATTTCGCTTTCGATTCCTCTTGATGTTGTGCGAGTTCTGAAGAGGCATCAGGTTTGGCGCCACCTAAGACACGTAATGTGGCGCGATAGAGATCTTCTAGGAGCTTGCCTTTCCAGGCATTCCAGACTTTGGGGCTGGTACCACGGACATCCGCTACAGTTAATAAATACAGGGCAGTGAGACGACGTTCATCACCTACCTTTTTGGCGAATGCTTTAACCACATCTGGGTCGGTGATGTCTTGCTTCTGAGCTGTCTGACTCATATTGAGATGCTCAGCAACCAACCACACTAATAATTCAGTATCTTTTTTATCTAAGCCATGGTCTTTAGCAAACTTTCTCATGTCTGCTTTACCAAGTTGTGAGTGATCTCCGCCACGTCCTTTAGCAATATCATGGAAGAGTGCTGCAATAACTAGTAGCCAAGGCTTTTCAAAGTGGGCAATCAGACTGCTACAGTATGGAAATTCATGGGTATGTTCAACCACCATGAAGCGACGCACATTCCTCAATACCATCAAGATGTGTTGATCAACTGTGTATACATGAAATAAGTCATGCTGCATCTGACCAACAATTCTTCTAAAGGCCGGAAGGTAGCGACCCAAGACGCTACTACGATTCATCAAGTGAAATGCGCGGCTTACGCCTTCTGGCTGCTTGAGTAACTCCATAAAGAGCGCTTTATTCACAGGGTCAGCACGCCATTTACTGTCCATCTTCTGGCGCACGTTATAAAGCGCTCTAAAAATGGTTGCTGAAAGACTCTTCACGTTAGATGTTTGGGCAAACACTAAGAAGGTACGCAGAATCTGATCAGGATGTTTTTGGTAAAGCTGGGGATCAGTGATATCTAAAACACCTTGTCGCTCAATGAAATGCTCATTGCCTTCGCCTGGAATCGGGTGTGTCGTTTTTGATTCCTGAGGAAAGAGAAGCGCTTCAATGTTTTGCAAAAGTACATCGTTTAACTGTGTAACAGCTTTAGCTGCCCAGTAGTAGCGACGCATGATTGCCTCACTAGCTTCGCGCGAGGACTCTTGCTCTATGCCCATCGTTTTCGCTAAAGCGGTTTGCAAGTCAAACACTAAGACGTCCTGTCTTCTTCCAGCGAGTAGGTGGAGATTGGCTCTGAGTGTTTCTAGAAAGCGCTGATTGCGGTTGAGCTCAGTCAACTCACGCTGGGTAACTAAGCCTGCTTCATTTAGATCTTTAAAGGTATTGCCAAGAAGCGCTGCTTTACTAACCCAGGAAATCACTTGTAGGTCACGCAATCCACCGGGACTCTCTTTGCAATTAGGCTCTAAGGAGTAGGGCGTGTTCTGATATTTATAGTGACGTTGTATTTGTTCTGCAAGCTTGGCTTGGAAGAAGGCCTTGGGATCCATGGCGCCTTCGAATGCCTTGGCAAATTCTTTAAAGAGTTGTTTTTTACCGCACAAAAAACGTGCTTCAAGTAAGGAGGTGCGTACGGTAATGTCTTGTTCTGACTCCGAGATACATTCAGCCACTGTTCTTACAGAAGATGCTATCTCTAGACCGGTGTCCCAACAATTTGCAACATACTGCTCCACCTTCTTTGATGCTGTGCGTGCTAAATCCTCTTCGGCAGGCAATAAAACCAAAATATCAATATCGGAATAAGGAAATAAAGCACTTCTTCCGTATCCGCCAACAGCAACTAGGGTAGCGTCATTATTTAAATCACAATCATTCCAAATTTGAATGAGAAGCTGATCTGTGACTTTGCTTAACTGCTTAGTGAGTTTGCCAACAGCCTGGGTTTTTTTGAACTCAGCGTATGCAATTTCTCGCGCAGCGCGCAGACTTGCTGCATCGGTAATCTTGTTTGGCGCTTGCTGCAAATCGCTCATGGATTTATGCGCTTGCTAGTACTGGCCTGAAAGAAAGACCTTGGACGCAATCAGGTGGGGGGTTACTACCTTCTGACCAGGTTAGGACTTCCACACCAGTTTGCGTAACGAGCAGAGTGTGTTCCCACTGAGCGGATAAGCTGCGATCTTTGGTTTTTACAGTCCATTGATCAGGCATCGTACGAATATCACGCTTACCAGCATTAATCATAGGTTCGATTGTGAATGTCATGCCGGCTACAAGCTTTTCACCGGTGCCAGGTTTTCCATAGTGAAGAATTTGTGGATCTTGATGAAATACTTTTCCAATTCCATGGCCGCAATATTCACGTACAACAGAGTAGCCTGCTTTTTCAGCATGCGTTTGAATCACGTGACCAATATCGCCAAGAGACGCGCCGGGTTTAACCTGAGCAATGCCAAGCCACATGCATTCAAAAGTAATTTGGGTAAGGCGTTTTGCCATGACAGAAACTTCACCCACCATAAACATACGACTTGTATCGCCATAGTAGCCATCGGGAGTAATGACCGTGATGTCTAAGTTCACGACATCACCGGTTTTTAAAACTTTATTACCGGGAATGCCATGACAAATCACATCATTTACGGAGGTGCAAATGGATGCAGGAAATGGGGGGTAGCCTGGAGGCTGATAGTTGAGCGGTGCAGGAATAGTCTTTTGAACATCACGCATATAGTCGTGGCAAATGCGGTCTAATTCGCTAGTGGTGACTCCAGGTTTAACGTGGGGCGCTACATGATCCAAAACTTCACTAGCCAAGCGGCCAGCTTCTCGCATCCCAAGGATGTCTTTTTCTGCGGTAAATACACTGTTCATGCCTTGATTATCAACGACTTGGGCAGTTTTGGGTGAGTAAGACTGCTTAATATTTAGGCAATTACCGCCTTTTAAGGGTCCCCAGTGGCATTTTTAGCTTTGTGTCCTCAGTTCAAATCTAGGGCTGGGCTAGCTAGATCATTGATATTTAAGCTATAATTTTGATCTCAGGTCTATTTTGGACTTGAAATCGCGAGTTGAGCCTTCCAGGGTGGCGTTTTTTAGCGCAGCTAGGACTCAACTTCAGAACCAACCCTTAGGAGAAGTTATGTCAGTAACTATGCGTCAAATGCTGGAAGCCGGTTGCCATTTTGGTCACCAAACACGCTTCTGGTCGCCAAAGATGGCCCCATTTATTTTCGGTCATCGCAATAAGATCCACATCATCAACTTGGAAAAAACATTGCCAATGTTTCAGGACTCCCTGAAATTTGCAAAACAAGTTGCTGCTAATCGTGGCACGATTTTGTTTGTTGGTACTAAGCGTCAATCACGCGAGATCATTGCTGAAGAAGCAACTCGTGCTGGTATGCCTTATATCGACAGCCGTTGGTTGGGCGGTACGCTCACCAACTTCAAAACTGTTAAAGGTTCCCTCAAGCGTTTGAAAGATATGGAAGTTGCTAAAGAAGCTGGCGACTGGGAAAAGCTTTCCAAGAAAGAAGCTTTGACTAACGACCGTGATCTCGATAAATTGCAAAAAGCACTTGGCGGTATTAAAGATTTGAACGGCGTTCCTGATGCGATTTTCGTAGTGGACGTTGGCTATCACAAGATTGCTATTACTGAAGCTAATAAGCTTGGTATTCCAGTAATCGCCGTTGTAGATACCAACCACTCACCAGAAGGTGTTGATTACATTATCCCTGGTAACGATGACTCTAGCAAGGCTGTAACCCTCTATGCACGTGGTATTGCTGATGCAATCCTCGAAGGCAAAGCAAACTCTGTTCAAGAAATCTTGACCGCTGTTAAAGAGGGTGAAGAAGAGTTTGTTGAAGAAGGGAAGGCTGAATAATGGCCGCTATTACCGCTGCAATGGTTGGCGAGTTACGCGCCAAAACTGATGCTCCAATGATGGAGTGCAAAAAAGCATTGACCGAGGCTGATGGTGATATGGCACGTGCAGAAGAAATTCTGCGTGTAAAGCTTGGCAGTAAAGCTGGTAAAGCTGCTTCTCGTGTAACTGCTGAAGGTATCGTTGCTTCATCTATCAATGGCACTACTGGTGCTTTGCTTGAAGTGAACTGCGAGACTGACTTCGTTTCTAAGAATGATGATTTCTTAGCATTTACAAACGAGTGCGTGAAGTTGGTTGCTGAAAAGAATCCAGCTGACGTCGCCGCTTTGTTGGCATTGCCAATGAATGGTCAAACAGTTGATGAAGTTCGTAGCGCATTGATCGGTAAGATCGGTGAGAACATCATGCCACGTCGCTTCAAGCGTTTTGCTGGAAGTAGCAAGTTGGTTTCCTACCTCCACGGCACGCGTATCGGTGTAATGGTTGAGTTCGAAGGTGACGAAACTGCCGCTAAAGATGTGGCAATGCACATTGCTGCGATGAAGCCAGTGGCTTTATCTACAGCTGATGTTCCTGCTGAATCTATTGCGATTGAGCGTAGCGTTGCTGTTCAGAAAGCTGCTGAATCTGGCAAGCCACCAGAGATCGTTGAGAAGATGGTTGAAGGCTCAATTCAGAAGTATCTTAAAGAGGTTTCTTTATTGAACCAAGCTTTCGTGAAGAACGATAAGCAAACTGTTGAGCAAATGCTCAAGGCTGCAAATACAACAATCAAGGGCTTCACCATGTTTGTTGTAGGCGAGGGCATTGAGAAGCGTCAAGACGACTTTGCGGCTGAAGTTGCTGCTCAGGTAGCTGCTGCCTCAAAAGCTACCGCGTAATTAGCCGTTTTGGGGTTGTCCCCGGATGGTCAGTAATACCCAAAAGGGCATAGAAACCTTAGTTTCTATGCCCTTTTGTTTGATCTTTCTCAAGCCCTTTATAATTTGGCGGAGATATTAAAAAGTGCTTAAAGATCAATAAGCTAAGTAAGCAAATTACTTGGCAAATTACGGAAAAATAAAAACATGCCAGCCTACAAACGTGTCCTCCTCAAATTATCTGGTGAAGCCCTGATGGGGGATGATGCTTTTGGCATCAATCCAGTCACTATTGATTCCATGGTTTCAGAAATTGCACAGGTAGTTAGTAGCGGTGTGGAATTGGCAATTGTGATTGGTGGCGGAAACATTTTCCGTGGTGTCGCCGGCGGTGCCGCAGGTATGGATCGCGCTACTGCAGACTATATGGGTATGTTGGCGACCATGATGAACTCCCTTGCGTTACAAGATGCATTGCGTCAAAAAGGGGTTGAGGCTCGCGTGCAATCCGCACTTCGTATGGATCAAGTAGTTGAGCCTTATATTCGTCCGCGCGCTATTCGTGCGATGAGCGAAGGTAAGGTCGTCATTTTTGCAGCTGGCACAGGTAACCCGTTCTTTACAACCGATACTGCAGCCGCTCTGCGTGGTGCTGAGATGGGCGTTGATGTCATGCTTAAGGCAACTAAGGTTGATGGTATCTATAGTGCGGATCCAGTAAAAGATCCAACAGCTACGCTTTATAAGACTATTACCTTTGATGAAGCAATCATCAAAAACTTACAGGTTATGGATGCAACTGCATTTGCATTGTGTCGTGATCGCAAGCTACCAATCAAAGTATTTTCAATACTCAAGCCGGGCGCTCTCATGCGGGTAGTACAGGGCGAGTCTGAAGGTACTTTGGTACATGTTTAATAGGAGGCCTGATGTCTGCAGCAGAAATTAAATCCACAACTGATCAAAAGATGCAAAAGTCTCTAGAGTCTTTGAAGAGTAGTTTGGCAAAGATTCGTTCGGGACGTGCTAACCCAGGAATTTTGGAGCACATTCAGGTGGAGTACTACGGTAACCCTACTCCTTTGAGTCAAGTGGCTAGCTTGGGTTTAGCTGATGCTCGAACCATCAATGTTCAGCCATTTGAAAAAACAATGGTCGCAGTGGTCGAAAAGGCAATTCGTGATTCTGATTTGGGCCTAAACCCAGCATCACAAGGCACTGTAATTCGCGTACCAATGCCTGCTTTGACTGAAGAGCGTCGTCGTGAGCTCACCAAAGTAGTGAAAAGTGAAGGTGAAGATGCAAAGATTGCAGTTCGCAATTTGCGTCGCGATGCTAATGAGCATTTAAAGCGTCTCACTAAAGATAAAGAAATTTCTGAGGATGATGAGCGTCGTGCGACTGATGATATTCAGAAGATGACAGACAAAGCAGTTGTTGATATCGATAAGATCATTTCTGAAAAAGAAAAAGAGATCATGACGGTTTAAGGACCCGATTGAATTTTTGCTTCTTATGACTCAACACCTTAGCTCAACCAAGGATATTCCAGAGGTAAGCGCCATTCCTCGCCACGTGGCGATCATCCTGGATGGTAATGGTCGCTGGGCTAGCAAACGTTTGATGCCGCGTGTTGCAGGTCACTCAGAAGGCTTGGGTGCTGTTCGTAAAATTGTTCAGGAATGTCGTCGAATTGGTGTTGAATACTTAACGGTGTTTGCATTTAGTTCAGAAAATTGGCGTCGTCCGCCTGAAGAAGTTGGTTTTCTCATGAAGTTGTTTCTCAAATCGCTCAAGGGTGAAGTTTCACGCCTTGCTGAAAACGATATTCGCTTACGTTTAATTGGGGATTTAAGTCGTTTTGATGGGGCTATTCAGGAAATGGTGCAGTTTTCAGAAGAAAAGACTGCAGGTTGTAAAGCGCTGACTCTGACCATTGCAGCGAACTACGGCGGTCGCTGGGATATTCTGCAGGCAATGAGTAAGTGCTTGGCTGCTAACCCGAACTTAAAGCCTCAAGATGTCAGTGAGGATTTATTGCAACCCCATCTTTCAATGGCTTATGCCCCAGAGCCAGATTTATTTATCCGCACTGGCGGTGAGCAGCGTATTAGTAATTTCTTATTGTGGCAATTGGCTTATACAGAGTTATATTTCACTGATGTTTTGTGGCCAGACTTTGATGAAGCGGAGCTTCATAAGGCGTTTGATTGGTTTGGTCAACGTGAGCGTCGTTTTGGGCGCACTAGCGCTCAACTTGCATCGCAAGTCCTTTGCGATCCGGTTTAATTACTCAAGCTATCTAAAATGTTAAGAACCAGAATAATTACTGCCCTTGTTTTATTGGCAGTATTTCTGCCGACCTTATTCTTATTGCCCGCGGTATATATTGGCGCCTTCTTCCTGGTCGCTTTACTAGCCGCCGCTTGGGAGTGGGGTCGCTTATTGACACCAGAGACAGGCCGGGCAGCTTGGCTGTATGCATTATTTTGCTTGGCTATTATTTTGCTCTTGCTGGGTATGCAAAATGCATCATGGCAATTTGGATTGCTACTTTTAGCAGTCATCTTCTGGTTCTTTATTGCCCCATTTCTTTTGGCAAAGGGCATGAATCTTTCTTTGCAGAAGTTGCGCCCCTTCTATGTGGTGATTGGCTTGATTCTGTTGCCAGCAACCTGGTTTTCATTGGTCTTCTTGCGTGAGCTAGGCTTGGCATTCCTGTTGACTAGTATCGCTTTGGTTTGGGTAGCAGATATTGGCGCTTACTTTGTTGGTAAAGCATTTGGCAAACATAAGTTGGCTGTACAAATCAGTCCAGGCAAATCAATTGAAGGCGCCATCGGCGGTCTAGTGCTTTGTTATGGTTATGCCTTACTCTGCGTCATTTATTTACCTCTTGAATCTACCTTGTTTGGTGCTTGGGCGATTCGTTTTGGTTGGGTACCCATGTTTGTGATGGTTACTGTACTGACTGCTTTTAGTATCTTTGGAGATCTCTTCGAGTCTCAGTTAAAACGTTTGGCCGGAGTTAAAGATAGCAGCCAGTTGTTGCCGGGCCATGGTGGCGTGCTTGATCGTGTAGATGCCTTAATTCCAACCATGCCGATTGCAGCATTATTAGCGGGATTTGTCTGATGACAGTAAAGCAAGTTGCCATTCTGGGTTCTACAGGATCTATCGGTGTGAATACATTAGATGTGATTCGTGCACATCCAGAGCGATTTAAAGTAGCTGCACTGACAGCGAGTAAGCAAGTAGATCTATTGGCACAGCAGTGCATAGAATTTAAGCCTGCAATTGCAGTACTTGCCGACGCTGATGGCGCAGCTCGGCTAGAGAAGTTATTGCGCGATCAGAAAATCAATACACAAGTCCTATATGGCCCCCAGGCTCTAGTAACTGCAGTGACGGACTCTGGATGCGATACCGTCATGGCTGCCATAGTGGGCGCGGCAGGCTTAGTGCCTACCTTAGCAGCAGCTGAAGCAGGAAAAAGAGTCTTACTGGCCAATAAGGAAGCTCTAGTCATGTCTGGCAATCTCTTTATGCAAGCCATGAAGCAGGGTGGTGGCGAGTTACTCCCAATCGATAGTGAGCACAATGCCATCTTTCAGTGCCTACCGAATCAATTTACGAAAGCGCCAGCACCAGGACTGGGTGTTGAGGAGCTTTGGTTAACTGCTTCCGGCGGTCCATTTCGTAATACCCCATTGGAGCAATTACGAAGCATCACGCCTGAGCAAGCATGCGCTCATCCAAACTGGGTAATGGGCAGAAAAATTTCAGTTGATTCAGCAACAATGATGAATAAAGGTCTCGAAGTGATTGAGGCTTTTTGGTTGTTTGGTTTGCCTTTAGAAAAAATTAAAGTATTAATTCATCCGCAAAGCGTAGTGCACTCCATGGTGCGCTACCGTGATGGCTCTGTGATTGCTCAATTAGGTCAACCTGATATGCGCACTCCAATCGCTTATGGTTTAGCTTGGCCCGAGCGCATCGATGCGGGTGTTGCGCCATTAAGCTTGACTCAATTAGCAGTGTTGAGTTTTAACGAGCCAGACTTGGCTCGCTTCCCCTGTTTGTCTTTGGCATTTGCCGCCGCAAAAGTAGGAGGTACAGCACCTACCGTTCTGAATGCAGCCAATGAGATTGCGGTGGCAGCATTTTTGGATGAAGGAATGCCTTATTTGCAAATCTCTGCAGTTGTTGAGAAAGTATTAAATACAATGCCAATGTCAGATGCAGGTTCAATTGAATCTATTTTGGAGATTGATGCGCAGGCTAGAAAAGTAGCGCGTGATTTCATCAAAACTCTCAACTCTTAATTAAAAAGTTACTAGGAATTTATTTGCAGGCACTTATTACTCTTGCTGCATTTTTAGTCACCCTCGGCGTGCTGGTAAGCTTTCATGAGTTTGGACATTTTTTAGCAGCGCGCTTGTGTGGTGTTCGTGTACTACGATTCGCGGTTGGATTTGGTAAACCCTTATTTACCTATGTTGCGAACAATAAAACTGAGTGGGTTCTCGCCTCCATTCCCTTGGGTGGTTATGTGAAGTTGCTCGATGGGCGAGACCGTGAGCAAACCATTACTTTTGCAGATCAGCCCCAATCTTTTGATTGCAAACCACTGTGGCAGAGATCTTTCATTGTTGCGGCTGGTCCATTTGCCAATTTTTTCTTGGCGGTAGTTTTATTCGCTGTGATTTACGTTTCTGGTGCGCCACAATTGCCTGCGATCTTGAAGGCACCCCCTGAAAATTCAGTGGCAGCCAAATTAGGTGTTTTAGAAGGGGATCGTGTTATTGGTTGGCAGAGTCTATCGAATTCAAATTCTGCGCCCCTTTCTGGTGAATTTGAGCCTGTACCAAGTTGGAATGCATTACGCTGGATTCTCTTGGATGCGTTGACCGCTAAGTCTGGCTTTGCCTTGGAAATGCAAAGCCCTTCAGGCGGTAGTCACGTGAAGACCTTTTTAGCCTCGGATATGCCGCAGGCAGGCCCGGAAACTGACCCCATGTTAGCTCTTGGTGTGCTGCCTAAGTCGACACCCCTTGCAGAGTGGAATGAGTTGAAATTGGGGCCGGTTGATGCCTTAGGGTTTGCAGCCGAAAGGGTCTGGCTAATTACTAAAGTCTCGGTAAGGCTCATGGCTGCACTATTTACTGGAAATGCCTCCCTAAAGCAGCTCGGAGGGCCATTAAGTATTGCGGATATGGCAGGCAAGTCTGCCCAGGTAGGTTGGCAGCCATTTTTTGCATTTTTAGCACTTATAAGTATTAGCATTGGCTTGCTGAATTTGCTGCCTTTCCCGATGCTTGATGGGGGTCAGCTACTGTATGATGCATGGGAGTTGGTCGCTGGTAAGAGGATATCGATTTCGCTGCAAGAACAGTTCCAAAAAGTGGGCTTTCTACTGCTGATTTCTCTGTCTCTGCTGGCCTTGTTTAATGATTTACAACGCTATTTTTCGCCTTGAATTTTTTGACCTCATCCCTTCGCATATCTGCTCGTTTAGTTGCTCAGCTTTTGTTGGTGTTTTCTGCCGCACTCAGCTTGAATGTCTATGCGGCTGAATCTTTCGTTGTTAAAGATATTCGTGTTGAAGGATTGCAGCGCGTAGAGCCAGGAACAGTATTTAGCTATCTGTCTGTGCAAGTTGGAGATACTTTCACAGAAGAAAAGGGCGCAGAAGCAATTAAGTCTCTATATAGCACTGGCTTTTTTAGAGATGTACAAATTCAGGCTCAGGGCAATGTTCTCATTGTGATCGTTGAAGAGCGCCCAACAATTTCTCGTATTGAATTTACGGGAATGAAAGAGTTTGATCAAGAGATTGTACGAAAGTCATTGAAGGCTGTGGGCGTGTCAGAAGCGCGTTTTTATGACAAGGCATTAATTGATAAGGCTGAGCAAGAGCTAAAACGTCAGTATGTTGGTAAGGGTATGTATGCTGCCGAGGTAGTTGCTACAGTAACCCCGATCGAGCGTAACCAAGTAGCTGTTTATTTCAATGTTGACGAAGGCCCTGTTGCCAAAATCCAAGAAATCAGTCTCATTGGCAACGAAGCATTTAGTGAGGGCACGCTAAAGGGAGAGATGCAGCTTAAAACTGGCGGTTGGTTATCTTGGTATAGCAAAGACAACTTATATTCCAAGCAAAAACTGACTGCTGACTTAGAAACCATTCGTTCTTATTATTTAAATCGTGGATATCTCGAGTTCGTTATCGAATCTACTCAGGTATCGATCACTCCCGATAAAAAAGGCATTTACCTGACTATCAGTATTAATGAGGGTAAAAAATTCACAGTAAAAGATGTTCGTATTGCTGGCGATGCTTTGGGTAAAGAGGCTGAGTTAATGCAGTTGGTCACATTAAAGTCTGGTGACACCTTTTCTTCTGCCAAGTTGACCGAAAGCACTAAGGCAATTGCCGAGATTCTAGGTTCATATGGCTACGCTTTTGCAACGATTAATCCGCAGCCAGACGTAGCTCGCGATAAGGCAGAGGTTGATTTAACCTTAGTAGTTGATCCAGGACGCCGTATCTATGTTCGTCAGGTAGATATTTCTGGTAACGCAAAAACTCGTGACATTGTTATTCGTCGAGAGATGCGTCAGTTTGAAAGCTCTTGGTTTGACAGCGACAAGATCGATTTATCTAAAAAGCGTTTGGGCCGTATGGGTTACTTTACTGAAACCGATATTACCGCCGAGGATGTCCCCGGATCTCCTGACCAGGTAGATGTAAAAGTGAAGGTTACTGAAAAGCCTACTGGCGCTGTAACAATTGGTGCTGGCTTTTCATCCACGGAAAAGTTGATTCTTTCAGCGGGTATTAATCAAGAGAATGCATTTGGTACCGGTACAGCAGTCGGCTTAAATTTTTCTTTAGGCAAGATTAATCAAAATCTCACCTTATCCAATTACGATCCATACTTCACTGAAGATGGCATTAGCCGCTATACCGACCTGTACTACCGGTCTTCAAAGCCTTTGTATTACGTTGGTGATACAAATTACCAAATTAAGTCAGTTGGCTCAAATATTAAGTTTGGCGTTCCTTATACTGAAGTGGACCGAGTTTTCTTTGGAACAGGTATTGAGGCTTATCAGATTCAAACCTCATCAAATACTCCTCAGCCTTATTTAAATTATGCTGAGAGCTATGGCATTGCGCCACCAGGCTATCCTGCAACTCTAACTACCTATAACATTCCCTTGACTGCAGGTTGGTCTCGAGATGGTCGTGACAGCGCCTTAATTCCATCTACTGGTTCTTTGCAGCAACTGTCTGCTGAAGTGGGCACTCCCGCTGGCAACATGACCTACTATCGTTTATATGGCCAGTATCAAAAGTACCATTCATTTTCTAAAGGAAATATCCTATCCTTTAATGGTGAGGTTGGTTATGGCGAGGCTTACGGAAATAACCCATTCCCGATTACCAAAAACTACTATGTGGGCGGTATTGGTTCAGTTCGTGGATATGCGCCTGGATCGCTTGGCCCGCAGTACTACAACACAGTCATTGGCCGCAATCAGCCAACTGGTGGGCAATCTAAGATCGTAACCAATGTGGAATATACCGTTCCAGTCCCTGGGTCAGGTATCGATAAGACATTGCGTACTTTTGCGTTTATAGATGGCGGTAATGCTTTTGGGGAAAATATCAACCTCGTTTTGAGTTATTCTTACGGTTTGGGTATATCATGGATTTCACCTTTGGGACCACTCAAGTTTAGCTACGGTATTCCGTATAAGCCATATCCATCAGCTAACGTGCAGCGTTTACAGTTCCAGGTCGGTACAGCGTTTTAATTGTTTGAGGAAAGTTTTATGAAGTTCAGTCAATTTTCAAAATGGATTCAAATCACTTGTGTTGCTACAGTAGCAACAATCTTTGCTGCCCAAGTGCATGCTCAAGATGCAGGTACTCGCGTAGCAGTTGTGAACTCTGAAAAAGTATTTAATGAGTCCAATCTGGCAAAGGCAATGCAAACCCGTTTACAAAACGAGTTCACTAAGCGTCAGAATGACTTGCGTGACAGCGCGCAAAAAATTAAGTCTGCAGCTGAAAAGTTAGATCGTGATGCTGCTGTCATGAATGAGGCAGAGCGTATTCGTCGTCAACGTGAGCTAGCAGATCAAGATCGCGAATTGCAACGCAAGCAACGGGAATTCACGGAAGATCTCAACCAGCGTACATTTGAAGAGCGCGCTAAGATCGCTGAAAAAGCAAACTTAGTGTTGCGCCAAATTGCTGAACAAAGAAAAATTGACGTCATTGTTCAAGAAGCAGCTTATGTCAGCCCTAAGGCCGACGTAACTGATGATGTCATCAAGGCTTTGAATAGTCTTAAGTAAGTTTTATGCCCACCGCCATCGAGCTGGCCGAACAGTTTCAAGCAAGCTTGGTGGGGGAAGCATCCTCAGCATTTGATGGGCTAGCCCCTTTAGAGCGGGCGCAGTCCAAGCAAATCTCCTTTCTTTCCAATCCACTGTATCGTCAGCAGGCAAGTGATAGTGCAGCTGGCGCATTGATTGTTAGCAAAGCGGATTTAGAGTTTTTGCAAGCAAACCCGGGCGCGAATACTGCAAAACGGGTTTACTTTGTTTCTAAAAATCCTTACGCAACTTTTGCCAGAATGGCTCAGTATTTTGCAAAAGCAAGTGCGCCAAAATATGCGCCAGGAATCCATCCAAGTGCTGCAATAGATGCCACAGCAATTGTTCCCGCCTCATGCCACATTGGCCCTTTTGTACAGATTGGCGCTGGAGTAAAGCTAGGTGAGCGCGTGGCGATTTTGGGTAATACCAGTGTCGCAATGAATAGCGAGATTGCAAACGATACCCTGATTTATCCCTCGGCGTCGATTTATCATGAGACCCAAATTGGCGAACGCTGCATCATTCATAGTGGTGCCGTGATTGGTGCCGATGGCTTTGGGTTCGCCCCAGATTTTTCTGCTAGCGGTGGTGAATGGGTCAAGATTCCCCAAACGGGTCGGGTGATCATTGGTGACGATGTTGAGATTGGCGCCTCCACTACGATTGATCGTGGCGCTATGAGTGACACCATGATTGGTGCTGGAACAAAAATAGACAATCAAGTACAAATTGCGCATAACGTCACTATTGGCCGTTGCTGCGTAATTGCAGGCTGCGCTGCTATCTCAGGTAGTACAAAAATCGGCCATTTCTGCATCATTGGTGGGGCAGCCAATTTTGCAGGGCATCTCACTATCGCCGATAGAACTACCGTTTCGGGTAACACCTCTATTATTCGCTCTATTAACGAGCCAGGACAGCATTTCACGGGGGTTTATCCCTCAATGCCACACGCTGCCTGGGAGAAAAATGCTGCCATACTGCGCGGCCTAGATAAAATACGTCAACGTTTGCGTTTGTTGGATAAAGGCAAGCATTCAGAGTCATAGAGCTCTTGGCAATTTAATATTCACTTTTAAGTAGGTAATTTATGAGCAAAGCTAATGCAATCGATATCAATAAGATTCTGAAGTTATTGCCACATCGCTACCCGTTTTTATTGGTTGATCGCGTACTTGAAATCACTCCACGTGAAACGATTACTGCACTCAAGAATGTAACGATGAATGAACCATTTTTTCAGGGACATTTTCCAGATTTCCCAGTAATGCCAGGCGTTCTCATTATTGAAGCGCTAGCTCAGACTGCTGCCTTGCTGACATTTTCAGAAGAGCGTGCAGAAGACGCTATTTATTACTTTGCTGGTATTGATGGGACTCGTTTTAAAAAGCCGGTATTGCCGGGCGATCAGTTGATCATGACTGCCAAGTTAGAGCGTGGACGTGCAGGCATCTATAAATTTGCTGTTCAGGCAACTGTAGATGGTGAGATTGCTGCTGAGGGAAATATTACCTGTGCAGTTCGTTCGAAAGGCGCGTAATGAATCGAATTCATGCATCAGCTGTCGTTGATAGTAAAGCCGAGTTAGCTGGCGATGTTGAGATTGGCCCGTATTCTGTAATTGGGCCTAACGTGAAAATTGGTGCCGGTTCGAAGGTGGGCTCACATACCGTCATCGAGGGCTACACAACCATTGGTAAAGACAATCATTTTGCACATTTCGCTGCAATTGGCGGCGCTCCACAGGATATGAAATACCGTGGTGAACCAACCCAGTTAATAATTGGCGATCGCAATACCATTCGTGAGTTCACTACGATCCATACCGGTACATCCCAAGACTTAGGTATTACTAGTATTGGTAATGACAATTGGATCATGGCATATGTGCATATTGCGCATGACTGCCAAGTTGGTAATCACACTATTTTCTCTAGTAATGCTCAAATTGCGGGCCATGTCCAAGTTGAAGACTGGGCAATCATGGGTGGCATGTCTGGCGTTCACCAATTTGTTCGCATTGGTCAACACGCCATGCTAGGCGGTGCATCTGCTTTAGTGCAAGATATCCCGCCATTTGTGATTGCGGCTGGTGATAAGGCCAGCCCACATGGCATCAACGTTGAAGGTTTGAAGCGCCGTGGTTTCTCCAGTGAAACAATTTCTGCATTACGTCAGGCATATAAAGTTCTCTACAAAGATGGCTTAAGTTTTGAGGATGCTAAGGTAGAAATCAAAAAAATGATTACTGCAAATACGGCTGATACTGCTACTGCAGAAAAACTGACCCAGTTTCATGATTTCATTGCCGCCTCTACGCGCGGCATCATTCGGTAAGGTTCCGCTTTGCCTAAGTTAGCTTGTGTAGCTGGCGAACCTTCTGGTGATTTGCTTGCTGCACCAGTACTCAGTGCCTTAAATCAAATTCCGGATATGGCTGGCCTAGAGGTCTATGGCATCGGTGGTCCTCGTATGCAAGCGGAAGGCATGCGTTCTGATTGGCCCATGGAGACCTTGAGTGTTCGAGGTTATGTTGAGGCAATCAAACAGCTTCCTGCCATTCTCAAGCTTCGCAAAGAGCTCATCCAAAATCTAACGGGCGAGGGGCGCCCCGATGTTTATTTGGGAATAGATGCGCCGGATTTTAATTTAGGTGTTGAGCTTCACTTACGTAAAGCAGGTATTCCGACTTTACATTTTGTGTCTCCATCCATTTGGGCGTGGAGAGCCGGGCGTATCAAGAAAATTTCTCAGGCTGTCGAGCGGATGCTCTGTATTTTTCCATTCGAAACAGAAATTTATGATCGTGCAGGTGTGGCATCAACCTATGTAGGCCACCCCCTTGCAAGCGAAATTCCGCCTGAGCCAAATGTAAATCAAGCTCGAGCAAAAATTACGAATCTACAAAAGCTTCCTAGTAATGCGCTTGATGGAATTGTGATTGCAGTTTTACCGGGTAGTCGTAGTTCAGAGATTGAACTGATAGCGCCGGTGTTTTTTGAAACGATGGCACTAATAGTAGAGCAGCTCAAGGGTCAAAAACTTCATTTTTTGATTCCGGTAGCAACACCAAGACTGCGTACGCCACTTGAAGAGCTTCTCATCAAAACCAAAACCAAAAATCCAGATATTCAGATTCATTTACTCGATGGTATGGCTGATGAAGTATTGGAAGCCTCTGATGTAGTGTTAATTGCCAGCGGTACAGCCACTTTACAAGCGGCTTTATGGAAAAAACCAATGGTGATTTCTTATAAGGTGCCTTGGCTTACTGCGCAAATCATGAAGCGCCAAGGCTATTTGCCTTATGTGGGATTGCCAAATATTTTATGTGGTGAGTTTGTGGTGCCAGAGCTGTTGCAAGATGATGCTACTCCTCAAAAATTGGCCAAGGCACTGCAAGTGTGGCTAGATAATCCCGGTAAAGTTGCTGAACTAAAAGCACGCTTTGCTCAAATGCATGAAACACTTCGCCGACCAACTGGTCTTTTGGTCGCACAAGCGGTTGCTCAAACCATTGCAAATAGCCGTCAGAAAAGAGTGAGCTCGTGAGTCTGATTTGGATCTGTGGTGTTGATGAAGCAGGGCGTGGGCCACTTGTTGGATCGGTTGTGGCAGGCGCAGTAGTGCTAGACCCAAGTAATCCAATTGCAGGTTTGAAAGACTCCAAAAAACTGACTGCTGTACGCCGCGATTTTCTCTACGAGCAGATCATGGAAAAGGCAAAAGCCTGGGGTCTTGGTGAGGCCAGTCCTGCAGAAATCGACGATATTAATATTTTGCAAGCCACGATGTTGGCGATGCGTCGTGCTGTTGAGGATTTAACTGCCAGACTAGGCGCTTGGCCAGACAAAGCTCTGATTGATGGTAATCGTTGCCCTGAGTTGCCAATACCTTCTGAGGCAATCATTAAAGGGGATTCTAAAGAGCAGGCAATTTCGGCGGCATCTATCATTGCAAAAGTAACGCGTGATCACCAGATGCAAGAATTGCACAATCGTTATCCGCAATATGGATTTGCACAGCACATGGGCTATCCAACTGAAGCTCACTTTGCAGCTTTAAAGGAGTTTGGTGTCTGTGATCAGCATCGTAGAAGCTTTTCTCCTGTACGAAAAGTTCTTGAGGGTATGGTGAACTAGCATGAGCTTTGACCTCATTACCTCCAAAGAGAATCTTTTATTTAAGGAGATTCGTAATCTCCAAGCAACCGGTTCTAAGGGCCAGAAAGCAAGGCTGGCTGGTGGTCAGGCTTTGTTAGAGGGTATTCATCTTGTGCAGACTTGGGTTGGTGATCCTGCTCTGAAAACCCTCCTTACCTCTGAGCTTGGTCTCAAGAATGTAGAAATCTCACAGGCAGTCTATGAACATATAGAAATATGCCCAGATACTAAAGTTTATCAACTAGATAGCGCCTTATGGGATTTACTAAGTGATCTAGTGAATGCTCCGCATATCGCAGGCCTTCTTGATCTTCCAAAATCGTGCTTGACTCCACCGCAATCGATTGCGACATTGGAGGGTGATGTTGTGATCTTGGATCGCATTCAGGATGCCGGTAATGTAGGTTCCATATTGCGTACTGCAGCTGCTGCAGGTTTTACTCAAGTAATCGCTACAACGGGTTGCGCACATTTATGGTCGAGCAAAGTTTTACGTGCTGGTATGGGCGCACACCGTTTATTGGATTTGTATGAAGGCTGGTCTAATCAGCAAGCACTCAGCGCAGTAACTGCGCCGATGTTGGCAGCCACTGCAGATGCAGAACAAGAACTCTTCTCGCTCAAAAAAGATTTAATTCACCCAGTTGCCTGGATTATGGGTAGCGAGGGTCAAGGAGTCTCTGAAGATCTTCTAGCTCAAGCCAAAGGGGTATCTATTCCCATAGACCCCAGAGTTGAATCCCTGAATGTTTCTACCGCCGCGGCCGTCTGCTTATTTGAGACCATGCGTGTCAGGCGCAGCTAAGTAAAGCTAACCCAGTATTGTTTTATCGGATTTGATGGCCTGTAAAACGGTAGTTGCAATCTCTTCAATTGACTTGCTTGTTGTTAAAACCCAAGGAATGGATTGTTTTTTCATCATCGCAGTCGCCTCATTAATTTCATAGCGACAGTTTTCAAGTTTGGCGTAATTACTGCCCGGACGTCGTTCATTGCGAATCTCTGAAAGTCTTTCGGCATCAATCATGAGTCCAAAAATCTTTTGCCGGAAGGGTATCAAGTCTTTAGGAAGCTGGCCGCGCTCGAAATCCTCGGGAATCAATGGATAGTTTGCGGCTTTTAATCCATATTGCATTGCTAAGTAAAGACTGGTCGGTGTTTTTCCAACCCGTGAGATGCCAACCAGAATCACATCAGCATCTGCAAGATTTTGATTCGATTGCCCATCATCGTGAGCCAAGGAGTAGTTGATGGCTTCAATACGATTTTTGTAGGCATCGGTATCGGCATTGTGGTGTAGCCGATTCATGGCGTGAGTAGATTTCAGGCCCAAGGCAGCCTCAAGTGGCGCCACAAAAGTTTGGAACATATCCAAAATGAGGCCATTCGCCTTAGCGACAATATTGTTGAGTTCTGTATTCACCAAAGTGGTGAATACGATAGGCTGCACCCCATATTTATTGAATGCTTGATTAATGCTGCTAACGGCTTCATGAGCCTTATCGACGCTATCCACAAAAGGGATGCGGATGTGCTTAAAACTAGCCTCAAATTGGGCCAAAATCGACTGGCTGAAGTTCTCGGCGGTGATGCCGGTTCCGTCAGAAACAATAAAAACTATACGGGTTTCGGTGGACATGGTTTTGGTCTAAGGGTCGGGGTCAGCACTACAATAGGATTTATTGAAGTATGCCCCATTTTGAGTGGCTGCCTGACCAGTTTTCCCATCCTTAGAGAGTATTTTATGTCCAACCAACAGCAACAAAATAGCAGTATGGCAGATGCCTATGTTTTGCCTTTTGAGCAGCTTCGCATGACGGATGTTGAGTCCGTCGGCGGCAAAAACGCTTCATTAGGTGAGATGATTTCTCAATTAGCTTCCACGGGAGTTCGTGTCCCAACAGGTTTTGCGACTACTGCATTGGCGTTTCGTGATTTCCTGACGCATAGCAACCTGACAGAGCGCATTCAAAAGCGTTTAGAAGGTTTAAATATTGATGATGTGCGCGCATTGGCTGAAGCTGGTGCTGAAATTCGTAATTGGATTGAGACTGCGCCATTTCAGCCAAAGCTTGAAGAAGAAATTCGTAAGGCATTTGCCGTATTGGATGATTCTGGTAAAGGTTCATTTGCGGTACGTTCATCTGCTACTGCAGAAGACTTGCCCGATGCCTCTTTTGCTGGACAACAAGAAACCTTCTTAAACGTCGAAGGCATTGAGGATGTTTTAAAGAAGATTCGCGAAGTGTTTGCCTCTCTTTATAACGATCGCGCAATCTCCTACCGTGTCCACAAGGGCTTTGCCCATGCCGAAGTAGCCTTATCTGCTGGTATTCAGCGCATGGTTCGTTCTGATCTTGGCGCTGCAGGCGTGATGTTTACTCTAGATACCGAATCTGGATTTGAAGATGTAGTCTTCATCACCTCAAGCTACGGTTTAGGTGAGACAGTGGTTCAGGGTGCGGTAAATCCTGATGAGTTTTATGTATTTAAAACCACATTAGCCCAAGATAAAAAAGCAATCATTCGTCGCTCTTTGGGCTCTAAACTCATTCAGATGCAATTTGCACCTAAAGGTTCTGCCGAGAAAGTGCAAACAGTCGACGTAACTCCAGAAAAGCGCAATCGTTTTTCTTTGGAAGATGCTGACATTACTGAGTTGGCTAAGTATGCAGTCATTATTGAGAAGCACTACGGTCGCCCAATGGATATCGAGTGGGGTAAAGATGGCCAAGATGGCCGTATCTACATTCTGCAAGCCCGTCCTGAGACTGTGAAGAGTCAGGCGGCTGGTCAAGTTGAGATGCGCTATAAGCTCAAGGGCAGCTCTAAGGTATTAGCAAAAGGTCGCGCAATTGGTCAAAAGATTGGCGCGGGCCCAGTGCGCATTATTCGTGACCCAAGCGAAATGGATCGCGTTCAGCCAGGCGATGTTTTAGTGGCTGATATGACCGATCCTAACTGGGAGCCAGTCATGAAGCGTGCTTCAGCAATTGTTACTAACCGTGGTGGTCGTACTTGCCACGCTGCAATTATTGCGCGTGAATTAGGTGTACCTGCGGTTGTAGGTTGCGGTGATGCCACTGAGCATTTGCAGGATGGCATGATGGTAACCGTTTCTTGTTCTGAAGGTGACGAAGGTCATATTTATGATGGCTTAATCGAGACTGAAGTGACCGAAGTATCTCGTGGTGTATTGCCAGAGATTCCAGTGAAGATCACCATGAATATTGGTAATCCTCAGTTGGCATTTGATTTCTGCCAAATTCCGAATGCAGGTGTAGGTCTTGCTCGTCTCGAATTCATCATTAACAACTACATTGGCGTTCATCCGCGTGCGGTTCTGGAGTATCCAAATATTGATCCAGATCTGAAACGCGCAGTGGAGAGTGTGGCTCGTGGTTATGCCAGCCCACGCCAGTTCTATGAAGATAAATTAGTTGAGGGTGTAGCAACGATTGCGGCGGCTTTCTATCCAAAGCCAGTGATTGTGCGTTTATCTGATTTCAAGTCCAATGAGTACAAGAAGTTGATTGGCGGCTCACGCTATGAGCCTGATGAAGAAAATCCAATGCTGGGCTTCCGTGGCGCATCACGCTACGTATCCGAGGATTTTGGCGAAGCCTTTGCTCTCGAGTGCGCAGCAATGAAGCGTGTGCGTGAAGATATGGGCCTTGATAACGTAGAGATCATGGTTCCATTTGTTCGCACTATCAATCAGGCGAAGCGTGTGATCGATATGATGGAGAAATTGGGCCTCAAGCGTGGTGTTAATGGCTTGCGTCTCATCATGATGTGCGAGATTCCATCGAATGCAATTCTGGCCGATCAGTTCCTTGAGTATTTTGATGGCTTCTCTATCGGCTCTAACGACATGACTCAGCTTACCCTAGGCTTGGATCGTGACTCCGGCATGGAATTGCTGGCAATTGATTTTGATGAGCGTGATCCAGCAGTGGAGTTTATGATTGCACGCTCTATTGATGCTTGCCGTAAGCAAAACAAGTACGTGGGTATTTGCGGCCAAGGCCCATCAGATCACCCAGACTTTGCGCGTTGGCTAGTTGAGAAAGGTATTACTTCCATCTCATTGAATCCAGATAGCGTAGTCGAAACTTGGGAAATGTTGGGTAAGAGTTTAAAAGCCTAAGCAAATTGTAGTAAGCGATAGTGATAAAAAAGCCTAGATTGAATCTAGGCTTTTTTATTAGCTCTATTAAATTTACTTTTTCTTAGCGGCTACCTTTTTGCTTGCTACTTTCTGAGTAGGTTTATTGGTTGTAGTCTTTGCCCTTGATTTTGATGGCGGATGGTTAATTGGAACAGCCCCTATTTTCTTTGCAGGAATAGAGATAGCACTTGATTTATGTGCGCCACTCCAGCTGGGCTCAGGTATCGAATTAAAGGCCTCACGCAACTTCTCGCCCCAGGATTGATGAATCATGGCGAAATAGGGATTTCTATCATCTAGAGTAACAAGCTTGGTTGCTTTGAGAGAGTTTTTTTCATAAACCAGCATATCTAAAGGCAGCCCTACTGAAATATTACTTTTCAGAGTGGAGTCCATCGAAATCAAGGCACACTTAGTTGCAAGGTTTAGTGGCGTAGTGAAATTGAGTACTCGATCCAAGATCGGCTTGCCATATTTGGACTCGCCAATTTGGAAGTAGCAGGTCTCTGGGGTAGCTTCAATAAAGTTACCAGCCGAGTAAATATTAAATAGGCGTGGCGCCTCACCCTTTACCTGGCCGCCAAAAATCATATTGCAATTAAATTCAAGACCGGCTTTTTCAAGTGCCACATGATCACGGTCATAAACTTGCTTGATAGCATCACCCACAACCACCGCTGCTTCATAGGAGTTTTTGGCAGTCCAGAGATTCTTGCCTTTAAATAGTTGTCCTTGCAGCAGTATCTCTTTAACGGACTGGGTGATTGCTAGATTACCGGCGCTCATCATTACAAAGAAACGGTCATTCCCCTTTTGGAAAATGCTCATTTTTCTGAAGGTGCCGATTTGGTCTACGCCGGCATTAGTGCGGGTATCTGAGAGAAAAACCAAGCCGTCTTTTAGACAAAGTCCAATACAGTACGTCATACCCTAGCCCTTATTTATCATTTTCTGAAATTATCCCTTAATTATCTCGATAGAGCTGCTAGGTGACTTGTTGAATAGAGATGCTGGCACTGAGCTCCTCTCCACCGCCGCCAGATCGAACGCCTTTGACTGGTGCTGCAGAGTAGTAGTCACGGCCAATAGCCAATCGAATATGGCGTGAATCCACTAGACATGCGTGAGTAATATCAACGCTGATCCAAACACCTCGATCAATATCACTGCAAAAGTCTATCCAAGCATGGCTCGCAAGATTGGGGGACTCCTCAGCAAAGAAATATCCACTGACATAACGCGCTGGGATGTTGGATGCACGGCATAGTCCAAGCATGATGTGCGCATGATCTTGGCATACACCCGATTTCATAGCAAACGATTGAGCGGCAGTGGTGGCAAAGTTTGTTTGCCCTGGTGAATATTCAATAGTTTTTTGGACCGCAGCAGCTAGCTTCAAAATCTCATCCACAGAATTTATTTTTGGAAGGCTGGCTGAAAAATATTTCAGCATCTCTTCGGTAGGTTCGGTCAAATGGGTTTGCTGTAACAGATAGTAGGGTGAAACTGCCTTAGCATCATCAATAAACTCAAAGGCATCTTGAGTGTGGACTTCACCCTCGGCTTCAATCATCATTGAGGTGTAGGGACTCTCTTGAACAAATACGTTGCACACATTTCCAAAAGTATCGATTGAGCTTGCAGATTTAATGGGGGTGCTCACCTTCCATTTATCAATCTCTTGACCCTTAGTGGATGGCGGGGTCAGACGTAACTCCTGGATGGAATAACGTACGGGAGTCTCATAACGGTATTCAGTACGATGACGAATTTTTAAGCGCATGTTTTACTAACTCTTAGTTAGTTGCTAATGGGATGAGATAAGCATTGCTAAACTCATCGGCGATATGGTTGATGCGCTCTAGAAAGACTTCAATAAATTCCTCTAAACCTTGCTCAAAGACTTCATCAATATCGGAGAAGTCTAGACTAGCCTTGAGCTTGCCCAATAAACGCTCAATCTCTTTCGATTGCTGATTCTTTACTTCAGAAATTAAGGGAATGAGTTCATTCACACAGCAGACTAATGAGCGCGGCATTTGTTTATTGAAAATCAGTAGTTCGGCAACCTGTTTAGGAGTTACTTGATCAGAATAGATTTGACGGTAGATCTCAAAAGCAGAAACGGAGCGCAGTAGTGCAGCCCAGTGATAGAAATCAAAGAACTCACCATCGCTGCCATCATCAGCACCTTTTTTGGGATTGAGAACTTTAAGCGCTGCTTGATCTTCATATTTGTTTTCTAGAATACGGCCAGTATTGTCAGCCCGCTCTAAGAGTGTTCCTACATTAATGAAGTAGAAGGCTTCATTTTTCAGCATCGTGCCATGCAACACCCCTCTGAAGAGGTGGCAGCGGTGTTTCACCCACTCAAGAAGTCTACTATGGTCAGCCTGATGTCTAGCTTCGAGAATGCGTTGCAACTCTAACCAAGTGGTATTTTGGGTTTCCCAAACTTCGGAAGTAATTTTGCCGCGAATCACACGGGCATTTTCACGGGCAGCATAGAGGCAGGAAACGATGCTCGATGGGTTGCTGGTTTCATAAATCATGAAATCTAAAACATTCTCACGATTCACAACATCATATTTACTCAGAAAAGCATCTTCTAGCTTGGAGATGGTGAGTAATTTCTTCCAGCTTTGCTCAAGGAACTCTTTGGGTTGTGGCAACAGGGAGGTTTGATGATTCACATCGAGCATGCGGGCAGTATTTTCTGCGCGCTCGGTATAACGGGCCATCCAGTAGAGACAATCAGCGGTACGGCTTAACATTTTTTCTTATCCCTCTACGCTTCTAGTACCCAGGTATCTTTAGTTCCGCCGCCTTGGGAGGAGTTCACGACCAAAGATCCTTCTTTGAGGGCAACCCTAGTTAATCCGCCTGGCACCATCTTGATGGTTTTGCCAGAGAGCACAAAAGGTCGTAAATCAATATGCCTTGGGGCAACACCAGACTCGACAAAAGTAGGGCAGGTGGAGAGAGCTAGAGTGGGTTGGGCAATATATTTATCGGGATTGGCAATCAAATGCTTTCTGAATTCTTCGATCTCAGCTTTGGTGGATGCAGGCCCAACTAACATTCCATAGCCGCCTGCACCATGAGTGAGTTTTACAACAAGCTTTTCTAAATTAGCCAAGGTATAGGCAAGATCATCAGTCTTACGGCATTGAAAGGTTGGTACGTTATTCAGAATCGGTTTTTCACCAAGATAAAACTCAATCATTTCTGGAACGTATGGGTAGATCGATTTGTCATCGGCAATGCCAGTACCAATTGCATTGGCCAATGTCACATTCCCAGCACGATACGCTGACAAAAGCCCAGCAACCCCCAGGGTGGAGTCAGATCGGAACGCAAGCGGGTCTAAGAAGTCATCATCTACACGCCGATAGATCACATCCACTCTCTCAGGGCCTTGAGTTGTCCGCATAAAGACCTGTTCGTTCTTTACAAACAAATCTTTGCCCTCTACGAGTTCAACCCCCATTTGTTGTGCGAGATAGCTATGTTCAAAATATGCGGAGTTATACATCCCTGGTGTTAGAACCACTACGTTTGGTTTCTTAATGTCGTTGGGCTTAACCGATTTCAAACACTCCAATAAAAGATCTGGGTAGTGTTCAACAGGAGCGATGCGATATTTTTGAAAGAGATCTGGGAAGAGTCGCATCATCATCTTGCGATCTTCAACCATGTATGACACGCCAGATGGAACACGTAAGTTATCTTCTAATACATAGAACTCACCTTCACCTGCACGAACAATATCAATGCCAGCAATTTGTGCGTAGATATCACGTGGCACATTAACGTTGCGCATTTCTGGGCGGTATTGCGCATTGTTATAAATTTGTTCAGCCGGAACAATGCCTGCCTTGATGATTTCTTCGTCGTGATAAACGTCATAGATAAATCGATTAAGTGCTTTAACCCGTTGACGCAAGCCGGCTTCTAGCTGTTCCCATTCTTTGGCGGTAAAGATGCGAGGCACTTGATCAAAGGGAATAGTTCTTTCTGCTCCAAGGTCATCACCATAGACCGCGAAAGTAATGCCTACACGTCTAAAGATGAGATCGGCCTCAGCGCGCTTCAGACCCATCAGGGAATCGCTCTGCTGCTTTAACCAATTATGAAAAATTTGGTAGTGGGGACGTGCTTTACCTGCAGCGTCGAGCATTTCATCAAAAGGCAATTTCATAGTTATAAAACTAATGCCTTTAAAAAGATTGGATTTGGGGATTTGAAGCGGCTTGGTGCTGTATTGCACTATAAAAGTGCATATATGCTCAGATATTGATGCTATGGGCAGTCTACCCCAGAGTTTGGCCTACTAGGCGTTTAAATCGCCTCTCGCAATGCGGCCTTTTTGAACTTCCCATTCCCGCTCTTTGGTGGCAGCTCGCTTGTCATGTTGTTTTTTACCTCTTGCTAGCCCAATTTCGCACTTCACATTCCCTTTGGAAAAATGAAGGTTGAGGGGAACAAGGGTGTAGCCCTTTTGCTCGACCTTGCCAATTAACTTGCGAATCTCAATGGCATTGAGTAGAAGCTTTCTGGTGCGAGTGCTATCAGGAACGATATGAGTGGAGGCTGAAAGCAGGGGGGTGATATGGCAACCGATGAGGAAAAGCTCCGCCTTGCGAATGACGACATACGCTTCCTTGATGTGCACGCGGCCTGCGCGGATGGCTTTGACTTCCCAACCCTCCAGAACAAGCCCTGCCTCGAAGCGTTCCTCGATAAAATAATCGAAGAAGGCTTTTTTGTTATCGACGATACTCATAGTTATTTAGCTTCCAAGATCGATTATGGCAGACGTCCACAAGACCGTTTTAATTGGCCAATCAGCCGACCGAATGTATGGTCTGGTAACTGATGTGGCCCGATACCCCGAGTTTTTGCCTTGGTGTGGCGGGGTGGAAATTTTTGAGCAGACCGAGACCGTGTTGGATGCCAAAATCAATATCAATTTCAAGGGTATTAATCAGTTCTTTCATACCCGCAACGTCAATCACCGCCCAGAAACCATCGATATGGTCTTCGTCGATGGCCCATTCAAGCATTTTTCCGGGCAATGGAATTTCATTCCCCTAAAAGAGGATGCCTGCAAAGTGGAATTTAAGCTGCATTGGGAATTTAAGAGCGCCATTCTGGATAAGATCATTGGCCCAGTTTTCGGGCATATTGCTGGGACCTTTGTAGATTGCTTTGTAAAAAGAGCAGAGGATCTTGATGGCCAGCCATAGTCTAGATCTCCTACTATGCGATGCCAGGAAGGGTGAGCCAGTTCTGAGTCCATTTCAGTTAATTCTGCAGGATGGTGAGCTTCCTACCGTAGGTTTGGCTTTGGTGAAAGCTGGGATTGCTACTGGTCAGGATGATCCAGCTCTGGCTAGAAAAGGCTGTTTTGGGGTCTTTGGGAAGCGCAAGGACTGGGATAGCCCAATTTACTCGGGAGATCGATTAGAGCTCTATTCCCCGCTATTAATAGACCCTAAGAGCGTTAGGCGTAAGAAGGCTAATCAGAACCAGGATGCCAAATTCCAGGCTGCCGCAGCTAAAAGAAAGGCTAGGAGGCTATAATCTGTTTTTGCGACTAGGGGTTTTGCATGCGACTCATTCAAAAAGCACTCACTTTTGACGATGTGCTCCTCGTACCGGCCTATTCTTCGGTACTCCCTCGAGATGCCAGTCTGGCAAGTAAGTTAACTCGAGAAATTTCTCTTAATACACCGCTGGTATCTGCTGCTATGGATACTGTGACTGAAGGTCGTTTGGCAATTGCCATGGCCAGCGAAGGTGGTATTGGAATCATTCATAAAAACTTAACGCCAGCTGAGCAAGCGCGCGAAGTAGCAAAAGTAAAGCGCTATGAATCTGGCGTTTTGCGCGATCCAATTACGATTGCGCCAGAAGTGACTCTGCGCCAAGTGATTCAGCTTTCTCGCGAACATGGTTTCTCTGGATTCCCAGTATTGGTTGGCAAAGAAGTCGTCGGCATTATTACTAACCGCGATTTGCGTTTTGAAGAAGACTTAGATGCTCCAGTAAAAACGAAGATGACTCCAC
This sequence comes from Polynucleobacter sp. MWH-Berg-3C6, assembly GCF_018881855.1. Taxonomy (GTDB): domain Bacteria; phylum Pseudomonadota; class Gammaproteobacteria; order Burkholderiales; family Burkholderiaceae; genus Polynucleobacter. The sequence goes on from NZ_JACVPN010000001.1 coordinate 387,429, forward strand.
GTGAGCGTTTGGTAACCGTTAAAGAGGGTTGCTCGTTAGAAGAAGCAAAGCGTTTGATGAGTCAATATCGCTTAGAGCGCGTATTGGTTGTCAATGACAAATTTGAATTGCGTGGCCTGATTACTGTTAAAGATATTCTGAAGGCCACCGAGCATCCTAATGCCTGCAAAGACAGCGAAGGTAAGCTGCGCGTAGGTGCAGCGGTTGGCGTTGGTCCTGATAATGATGAGCGTATTGAATTGTTAGTTCGTGCAGGTGTTGACGTAATCGTCGTGGATACTGCGCACGGTCATAGCCAAGGTGTTCTCGATCGCGTTAAATGGGTAAAGAAAACCTTCCCTCATGTTCAAGTGATTGGTGGCAATATTGCTACCGGTGATGCGGCTAAAGCTTTAGCTGATCATGGTGCTGATGGTGTGAAGGTGGGTATTGGCCCTGGTTCAATTTGTACCACCCGAATTGTTGCGGGTGTCGGCGTTCCGCAAATCACAGCGATCGTGAATGTGGCTAATGCACTCAAAGGCACAGGCATTCCATTAATTGCAGATGGTGGCGTACGTTATTCCGGTGACGTTGCAAAAGCACTCGCTGCTGGCGCAAGCTCTGTCATGATGGGCGGTATGTTTGCTGGCACTGAAGAAGCCCCTGGAGAAGTGTTCCTGTATCAAGGACGCTCATACAAGAGTTACCGTGGCATGGGTTCCTTGGGCGCGATGGCTGATGGTTCTGCCGATCGCTATTTCCAGAGCGACATCGTTGCCAATGCGGAGAAGCTCGTTCCAGAGGGTATTGAAGGTCAAGTGCCCTATAAGGGTAGCGTTCTGGCAATCTTGCATCAACTCACTGGAGGCATTCGTTCTTCGATGGGTTACCTCGGTTGCAAAACGATTGACGAGTTACATGAAAAAGCCAATTTTGTGGAAATCACTTCAGCAGGTGTACGCGAGTCACACGTTCATGATGTGAAGATCACTAAGGAAGCGCCGAATTACCACATTGATTAAGGCTGTTTCTTTCGTGCACGACAAAATACTGATTCTCGACTTTGGTTCACAGGTAACTCAATTAATTGCTAGGCGTGTGCGTGATGCACGAGTCTATTCGGAGATTCATCCCTACGATTGCGATCCAGAATTCATTCGTCAATTTATCCAAGAAAAGGGCGGCAAAGGAATCATTCTTTCTGGCGGTCCAAGTTCGGTAACAGAGGCTGGCAGCCCTCGGGCGCCCCAAATTGTTTTTGAATTAGGTGTTCCTGTATTAGGTATTTGCTATGGCATGCAAACAATGGCAACCCAATTGGGTGGTGCAGTAGCTTCTGCGGAGTCACTCGGTAAGGCCCGTGAATTTGGTTACTCAGAAGTGCGTGCTCATGGGCATACTAATTTACTCAAAGGCATTCAGGATTTTTCTACCAGCGAAGGGCATGGCATCCTCAAGGTGTGGATGAGCCACGGTGACTCTGTTACCACTATGCCTCCAGCCTTTAAGTTGATGGCTTCCACTGAGTCTTGTCCTATCGCTGGAATGGCAGATGAATATCGCCGTTTTTATGCATTCCAATTTCATCCAGAAGTTACCCATACCATCCAAGGCACTGCAATTATTGAGCGCTTTGTACATGAGATTTGCAAATGCAAGCCTGACTGGGTGATGGGTGATTACATCAGCGAAGCTGTTGAAAATATTCGTAAGCAAGTGGGTGATGAAGAAGTCATTCTGGGTTTATCAGGCGGCGTTGACTCCAGCGTTGCTGCTGCTCTGATTCATCGTGCGATTGGGGATCAATTAACTTGTGTATTTGTTGACCACGGGCTACTGCGTTTGAACGAGGGCGATATGGTCATGGAAATGTTTGCTCGTAATCTCGGTGTCAAAGTGATTCGGGTAGATGCAAAAGATACCTTTATGGGTAAGTTGGCAGGCGTTTCTGACCCTGAAGCAAAGCGCAAGATCATCGGTAAAGAATTTGTAGAAATTTTCCAGAGTGAATCTGGCAAGATTCAAAATGCCAAGTGGCTTGCCCAAGGCACCATCTATCCAGACGTGATTGAGTCTGCTGGTAAAGGCAAAAAGGGCGCGCATACTATTAAAAGCCATCACAATGTCGGTGGCTTGCCTGAGGATATGCACCTCAAGTTACTAGAGCCATTGCGTGAGCTCTTCAAAGATGAAGTACGTGAACTCGGCGTGGCATTGGGTTTGCCGCGTGAAATGGTTTATCGCCATCCGTTCCCGGGCCCAGGTCTGGGTGTGCGTATATTGGGTGAAGTGAAGGCAGAGTTTGCAAGCCTCTTGCAACGTGCTGATGCGATCTTTATTGAAGAGTTACGCAACACGATTGATGAGGACAGCCAAAAGTCTTGGTATGACCTAACGAGTCAGGCTTTTGCAGTATTTCTCCCAGTCAAGTCAGTTGGTGTGATGGGTGACGGCAGAACCTACGAATATGTTGTTGCGCTCAGGGCAGTGCAAACACAAGACTTTATGACGGCGCACTGGGCACATTTACCCCATGAGTTATTAGGTAAAGTTTCCAATCGCATCATCAATGAAGTCCGTGGCATCAATCGAGTGGTGTACGACATCAGTGGCAAGCCACCTGCAACGATTGAGTGGGAGTGAAGGAAGCTTTAAGTAATTTTAGATTTCTTGGGCAGAATTTTAAAATTAGCCTACTGGCTATTTCTTAAAATTCAAACTTTAGGCGCCATTCGAAATAATATGAAAAAAATAAATATATGTATGGTCAAGCCTGATGACTATATTCATTCTTATGCTTTTATTGAGTTAGGGGAGTTGATTTTTTTTTCATTGAAAGAACTTGGCTATGAGGTTTCAATCGGATTTAACAACTTAACGTTTAATGTTAAGAATATCCTTATAGGATGTCATCTGCTGGATCCCAGTTATATAAAGCAAGTCCCTAAATCCACAATTATTGTAAATACTGAACAAATATATAACGATACAACTAGCTGGAATAGTAATATTTTTGTATGGGTTAAAAATTTTGAAGTTTGGGATTACAGCGAATTAAATATTGAAAAACTCAAATCGTTAGGTGTTGATAGAGTTAAGTTGCTTAAGATTGGGTATCAAAAAGAACTGCGTAGAATTAATATGTCAACGAATAAAGATATTGATGTTTTATTTTATGGGTCAATAAATGAAAGAAGGGCTGAAATAATTAATGGGCTTATAAACAGGGGGCTGAGAGTCAAGACTTTATTTGGTGTTTATGGAAAAGAGCGTGATGAATGGATTGGAAGGTCACAAATAGTTCTGAATCATCATTATTATAATTCGCATATTTTTGAAATTGTAAGAGTTTTTTATTTATTAAGTAACTCTATAGCAGTTGTTGGTGAAGTCAATGATTCAACATCTATTAGTAGCTTATATAAGGAGGGTATCTACCCCTCAAAGTATGAAGATTTGGTTGATAGTTGTCTGAAGCTTATTAAAGATAATTCGTTAAAACAAAAAATTCAATTTGATGCTTTTAATTCTATTTCTCAATACGAACAAAAATTTTTTACACAACAAGTAATTGATTTTTAATATAAATTAATCCTCCTAATATTTTGAAAAGAAAGCTTTCATGTAGTTTTTCAACCTGTTTAACAGCGTTAGAATAAAGCATTGAAAAGGAATAGGACTTTACTCTATTACAAACAGTCCCAACTCAGTCAAGTTACACAAAAGTTGTACGCACTCCTTTTGGCGACTGCAACTATTGAGTTGGAATAGATACTCGCCACTGAGTCACCATCCAATCCGCTAAAAAGCATTAAGTCCCTTGAAATTTTTCCAGCAACCCCCTTTTATTCAGGGCTTCAAAGTGATGCTCGAGTCATCTCCGGGGATCATCGCTTGGTCGCTAGTTACGAGTATTAGTCTGCTGAGTGCGGGGCTTAGCCCGGTTAATACATTCTGGTTCAATATTTTGGTCTACGCTGGGTCTTCACAATTGGCTGTGATGCCATTGATTGCTGGAGATTATCCGTTTTGGACTGTTTGGTTAACAGCATTAATTGTGATGTCCCGCTTTGTTATTTTTAGCGCAGTCATTCAGCCACACTTCCAACGTTATTCTTTCTGGCAAAGGTTGGGTATCGGAGGCTTAAACACGGATATGAGTTTTGCGAAATTCATAGAAAAGTTTCCTTCACCAGAAAATCCCCAGGGGAGTCAGGTTCAACTGCTCTATTTCATGGGGATGGTTTTAGCGCATTGGTTTTTTTGGCAGATCGGTGCATTGATCGCCATTTTTGGTGGATCCTACATTCCGAGCTCTTGGGGTCTTGGGTTTGCTGGGCCTCTCGCATTGATCGCCTTGATCATTCCTGCCATTAAACATAAAACCGCTGTTATCTCAGCGCTAACAGCAGCTGTCACTTGCGTCTTAACAATTAATTTGCCGTATCGCTTAACGATTGTTTGCTCAGTGATTGCGGGTGTGATGGCTGCAGTATTGGTGGATAAACAATCTCAAAAGAAGAGCATATGAATACAGTAGAACTTTGGATTGCTTTTTTTGGCTTAATGCTCGTTAGCTTACTGAGCAGAGGCTCTTTTCTTTTAGTGGGCTCTAAATTTCCCATTCCCAGAACTGTTCATGAGTTCTTGCGCTATGCACCTACTGCGGCGCTGATTGCGATTGTTCTACCAGATGTGCTGTTTGTAAAAGATCCAGCAACACAATTATTTGAATTAAACCTGTATTCACCCCAGTTATTTGGAGCCATTGGTGGGGCGATTGGATTTTTAGTGACCAACAGTATCTTGGCGACCATATTATTGGGAATGACCTTTTTTACTCTGGCCAGATTTTTGATCTAAACAAATCCCTGCTGAAATAGTGGGGGTTTTACTTTGAGTCTATTGGAGGTATATTGAAAGCATGAGAATCTCTAGTAAAAGCAAAATTGCCTTCCAAATTCTTTTGGACATTGCAGCCCATACTGCGCATGGCCGTGCGATTTCTATTCCGCTCATGTGTCATCGGCACAAACTATCCCATTCTTATTTAGAGACCATCTTCTCCCAATTGAGGGTTGCTGGGATGATTAGAAGTCACCGTGGTCCAGGGGGCGGTTACTCTTTGAGTAAAGAGTCAAAGGATATTTCTTTGTATGACGTTGTATGCCTAATGGGAGGAAATGAAAGTACTCGTGAGGATTTGGGCTCCATTTTTTGGTCCGATCTTGATAAGCATATGAGTATTCAGATGCAGCAGATGACTTTATCTGAGGCGATGCAAAAGTCATTCATTACCATTGAGCAAGGCACAAAAGGCTTTAACCATGCCAAACCTAGTCCATCTACTCAGGTTTTTACTGCTCCACAGAAGAAGAAAGAGTTGAAGAAGACCAAGCCACGCTTAGGTCCAAACTCAGTATTTGCATTTGGCAATTATCTAAAGACTTCTTGATATTCATTGTTGGCTTCAGTCCAACGAATTGTGACTTCAGCGAATAGTCACGCAGCTTATCTTCAGATTTACGAAGCGCGGCTGTAAGTCCTTCCCCAATCGTTACAAAGCTATGGCCATTTGCCATAGGTAGTCATTTATCGCTATAGAAATCTTGACGATTTTTATATTAGGGTAAATACTAATTTTGTATATATTTTTACAACAATCAAAAATCAATTAGAAATTTAATTGTTCTATAAGTAACTGATTTTTATAGATAAATTACTTATTCTAAATTAAGAATGTATATTAACCTTGACAATTCTAAGTGTATTTAATAGATTACACATGTAGTAATTGGAAGCAGTGATTTTGGTCACTACCCTGCGTGCGGGGTTGCACGTTTAGTTAGTCTTTTCTATAGGGAGACGCAAACTATGTCAGATGGAAAAATTAGCCTTACCGGCCTGACGGAGGAACAATCAGAGGAGTTGCATCGGAATCTGATTCAGGGGACCCAGTTTTTTGGGATGATTGCAGCACTAGCACATTTGCTTGCTTATATTTATTCGCCTTGGCTTAAATAAGGGAAAGGGAGATCAATATGATTTACGGAAAAATGTGGACGGTAGTGAAGCCTACAGTTGGAGTTCCGATCATGCTAGCAGCAGTGGCAATCGGTTCTTTTAGTGTGCACTTAGCAATCTTGACTCATACAACTTGGGTTAGTGGTTTCTTAGAGGGTGGCGCCAAGACGGCGGCAGTAGCAACGGCACCCGCGGCACCGGTTAAAAAGTAAAACGCTTTAGACCACTATCAAGGCTGGCTTAACACCAGCCTTTTTAGTTTCTACGTTTACATAAAATCATCAGCATTACTTCATATATATATTTCTAGGTCACTAAGGTAGAATTTATTAAATGAAGCGAGTGACAAAAATGCTCATGCAGTCCTGGTCTAATCTTGGGCCTCGATATCTTCCCTTTGCGGATGCTGCTTCAGATGACTTACCTCTATCAAGATTACTAAGACTCTCTCTTTTTCAGGCCTCCTCAGGGATGGCATTGGTTTTACTGGTTGGCACCTTAAACCGCGTGATGATTGTGGAGCTGCATGTGCCAGCTTCGATTGTTTCGGTGATGATTTCATTGCCAATCATCTTTGCCCCTTTTAGAGCTCTCATAGGCTTTCGTTCGGATAACCATAAATCTGCGTTTGGATGGCGAAGAGTGCCCTTTATCTGGATGGGTACCTTAGTTCAATTTGGCGGACTATCCATTATGCCGTTCGCATTGCTGGTTTTATCGGGTGCTGGACAATCTGCACAAGCGCCAGTTTGGATTGGTTGGGCTGCATCTGGCCTGGCATTTTTGCTAGTAGGCGCTGGCATCCATATTACTCAGACAGTAGGATTGGCCTTAGCGACAGATTTAGCCCCTGAAGTCGATCAGCCTAAAGTAGTTGGATTGATGTACGTGATGCAACTGCTGGGCATGATTGTGAGTGCCTTGGTATTTGGTTTGGCTTTAAATGAATTTAGCCCCGGCAAATTAATTCAGGTCATTCAAGCAGCTGCGATTATTACGCTACTACTGAATGTCATCTCCTTATGGAAACAAGAGCCTAGAGGTCAAGTAGAAAAGAAATCTTCTAGAGAGCCTTCGTTCTTAGATTCTTGGCACACTTTTGCGCAAGGGGGTAATGCCAAGAGAAGGCTGGTTGCTGTTGGGTTTGGAACAATGGCTTTTAGTATGAATGAAGTTCTACTTGAGCCTTATGGTGGGCAGATTTTAGGTATGAGTGTGAGTGATACCACCATGCTCACTGCAATCCTAGCGCTTGGGGGATTAATTGGATTTAGCTGGGCATCTCGTGTGCTTGGTAAAGGCACTGATCCGTTCTATATGGCCACTATGGGCGCACTAGTGGGTATTCCAGCATTTCTATTGATTGCGTTGTCTGCACCACTGGCTATGACAGCGCTCTTCTTATTAGGTACTTTTTTGATTGGTTTTGGTGGCGGTCTTTTCAGTCACGGGACTTTAACTGCAACGATGCAGTTGGCTCCTTCTAATCAAAGGGGGCTTGCATTGGGGGCATGGGGCGCGGTACAGGCAACCGCAGCCGGGATTGCAATTGGCCTGGGCGGGGTAATTCGGGATATTGTTGTTGCAATTGGCGCCACAAATTGGCTCCCTGAGGGGGTAATAGGCCCAGCCACAGGCTATTCTTTTGTATATTTCTTGGAAATTGGTCTATTGATTGCTACAATTTTTTCTATGGCAACGCTTTTGCCGAAGAGGAAATAAAATCCTCTTTAGGCGTTGTATCTATTTTATGAAGTATGCGTTTTATTCGAGGAGACAGAGATGAATGTAACTGGAATTTTATTAACAGCTTGGGTAATTGTTTGCCTTATTACTATTGCATCAATGGCAAAAGGCCTCACTAGCAAATACAAGTAAAAGATTTACTTGAAACACCTCATATTGATATGTGAGGTGTTTATTGTGGGCCGAATATTTTGTGCACCACATACTCCATCATGAAATTACAAATGAGTGCGGTGACTATGCCGGTCAGAACGGCGAGACCTGTTCCACTGATTTCGTAACCAAACTTAAACCCATAGCCAAACCCAATAATGCTGGCAAGCAAGTAAGGAATGAAGCGCCAAAAATGAAATTTATTTTTGGTATTGCTCATGCTGTCAACTACTCATTAGATGAGTTTAATTTTCTGTAGCACTTGCATAAACTTGGAGTGATAGCAGACAGAAAATACCCACCTAGGCCAATAACAAAGAGGGTATATTCCTGATCTCGTATCGCTAGGATGAGACCGAGCAACATGATGAACAGAAACGCAAGGCTAATAATTGTTTTGGAGAACATGTCTACCTCTTGATGTTGGGGTGAGTCAAAGTTGATACATAGGTTTAATTCTAGCGATTTTATAGGGGCTTCGGAATCAAATCCGCCGCACCTTGCGCGAGTAAGTCTTGGGCAACAGCTAAGCCTAGTGCTTCTGCATCAGCAAGCGATTGCACCACTCCTTTGCCATGGGCGAGGCAAATGGCTTTGCCATCGGTACTAGCCACAAAAGAGCGGATTTGTAGTTGGTTTTGATCCCAAGTAGCGTGAGCAGCTAAGGGCACTTCACAAGATCCACCTAACTGGCGAGAGACCATCCGCTCGGCAGACACTGCCAACAGCGTTGGCATGTCATTTAAGGGGGCCAACCAGTCTTTGATATGCGGGTGGGCAGTAAGAGTCTCAATACCTAGGGCGCCTTGGCCAGCAGCTGGGGTATAGGGATCGTACGGCAAGAAGGCTCTAATGCGAGAGGCAAGGCCTAAACGCTTTAAGCCAGCTGCTGCCAAAATAATGGCTTGGTACTCACCACGATCTAGCTTACCCATGCGGGTATCTAAATTACCGCGTAGTGGCTCAATCACTAGATGGGGAAACTTTGCTCGCAGCACTGACTCACGGCGCAGACTCGATGTCCCCACAATGGCACCTTTTGGAAGATCTTCAAGACTGGCATAGTCATTAGAAACAAAGGCGTCCCTGGCATCTTCTCTAGCCATCACGCACGTTAAATCAAAACCGTCTGGCATGACCATGGGTACATCTTTTAAGGAATGGACTGCCAAATCCGCTCTGCCGTCTTCTAGGGCAGTTTCGAGCTCTTTGACAAACAGACCCTTACCACCCACTTTAGATAAGGCCTTATCCAAAATCTGGTCCCCCCGGGTGGTCATCCCCAAAATCTGGACATCACAGCCTGGATAGAGCTTTTGCAGGCAGGCTTGCAGGTGCTGGGCCTGCCACATGGCTAGGCGGCTTTCGCGGGAGGCAATGACTAGGCGCTTGGGGGCCGCAGGGGTAGTGCCAGAGGGGGAATTTAGGGTTTGGGACATAGCATTTAATTAAATATCACTAATTTTTTTTCTAAATCTAGAGGATATTACTAATAAGCAATTGAAACATTAACATTTAGTTAGACTAAACTAAATTTGATCTTCAATATTAATTTGTCTTGGAATAGCAATGCCCCTGAACTTTCCTTTTACAGCAATTGTTTCACAAGCGGAAATGAAGCTAGCGATTACGCTCTGCACAATCGATCCCTTGATCGGTGGCGTTCTGATCTTTGGCGATCGCGGAACTGGAAAGTCCACCACTATTCGTTCCCTGGCGGCACTGTTACCTTCCATGAAATCGATTGCCGGATGCCAGTACCACTGCAACCCAGAATCAAAAAATCTTTGTACCGAGTGTGAGGCTAAAAAAGCGCAGGGTATTAAGTTAAAAGTGGAGAGCATTGCTGTGCCGGTCGTAGACTTACCGCTTGGTGCGACAGAAGACAGAGTAGTCGGCGCATTGGATATTGAAAAAGCCCTGACACAAGGTATTAAATCTTTTGAACCAGGGCTTCTTGCAAAAGCCAATCGTGGTTATCTATATATCGATGAAGTCAATTTACTCGAAGATCACTTGGTTGATCTATTGATTGACGTAGCCGCTTCCGGTGAAAATATTATTGAGCGCGAGGGTTTAAGTATTCGTCATCCTGCACGCTTTGTATTGATTGGCAGTGGCAATCCTGAAGAGGGTGAGTTGCGCCCGCAGATGCTAGATCGCTTTGGTCTATCTACCGAAGTAAGGACACCCAGTGACTTTAAAGAGCGAGTAGAGATCATTAAAAGACGCGATGAATTTGAAAGAAATCCAGAGCTCTTTATTGCCAAGTGGAACAATGCAGAAGAAGATTTCAAGAAAAAAATTCTGAAGTCTCAAAAACTGTTAGACAAGGTGGAGGTAGATGATAGCTTGCTAGAGGTTGCTACCAAGCTTTGCGCCCATTTAGGAACTGATGGCTTAAGGGGTGAGTTGACGCTATTAAGAGGTGTTAGAGCCTTAGCGGCATTTGAGGGCAAGAAGAAAGCCAATCTCGAGCACCTGAAAAAAATTGCTCCCCTTGCTCTCGGTCACCGATTACGACGTAATCCACTTGATGATAGTTCTTCAGGAGCACGTATTGATCGTGCTATGCAAGAGTTCTTTGCAACAAAGTGAAACCAGATCAAACAGCTTGGTTTGATGCAAATTTAATTGCCATTCTGGTGGCAATTAATCCCAGGGGTCTCAAGGGAGTTGCGGTCAAAAGTCAATTTGGCCCAATAAGAGATGCGTGGCTTGGGTATGCAAAGGATTTATCTGCAGCGTGCGGCATGCAAATACTCAAAGCTCCCGCCAATATTTCGGCTGAGCAACTCATGGGTGCATTGGATATTGAGGCCAGTCTACAGGCAGGCTCATTAATCATGAGTAAGGGTCTTTTAGAGAGGGTAGAAGGTAATCTCCTTTTGCTCCCCATGGTAGAGCGCATGGATTTACAGGTAATAGCGCTGATCTCCCAAGCCCTTGATGAAAAAAATGCTGTTGATGCAGATAAGCATTTTGGAGTCATTGCATTTGATGAGTCGGATAGTGCGGATGAGCTTATTAGTCCACGACTCTTAGACAGGCTAGCCTTTGAGCTTTACTTAGACCAATTTTCGATGGCTGATATCAGTCAATCTCTTGAGGTTGATGCGCAAGATATTCATGAGGCAAGAAAACTTTTGCCTTCAGTCAAGTGTGATGACGAGTATGTCGAGGTAATGACAAAAGCAGGTCTTAGTCTTGGCGTGATCTCCTTAAGGGCCAATCTATTTGCACTAGAGACGGCAAAAACCTTGGCCGCATTGAGAGGTTTGCAGGAGGTTGGTCAGAGTGAAGTGATTGATGCTGCACGTTTGGTATACACCCCCTCTAAACGTATGCAAATTCCTCCCGAGCTGGAGCAGAATGATCAGGCGGATCAAAATGCTGATGATCATCAAGATGGCCGCGATTCGAATAATCAACCTGAAGATTCTCAAAACGAGCCAGAGACATCGGATGAGCAGAATCAGGAGCAGCCATCTAAAGAAGATTTGGAGGATATTATTGTGGAGGCTGTTAAGGCTTCAATTCCGCCTCAGTTTTTACGCCAAGCCAAGCAAAGCACGCGGTCTGGTAAGACTGCTTCAAACAGCTCAGGAAAGTCGGGAGCTGTTCAGAAAAGCTTCTTCAGTGGGAGGCCGCTCACTTCCTGCAAGGGCAGGCCTAATGATGGCAGGCGCCTCGATATTCTTAAAAGCATTAGAGCGGCTATACCTTGGCAGCGATTACGAGGTATGGCGCTTAGTGATAGTCATCAGAAAACAGTCCGCAGCAAGATCGACTTTAGATCAGAAGATCTCCACATTAAGCAGTATTTAAGAAGACGAGGGACCGTCACTATTTTCTTGGTTGACGCTTCTGGGTCTTCTGCAACGCAGCGTTTAGCTGAAGCCAAAGGCGCCTTAGAAGAATTATTAGCTGAGTGCTATATCCGGCGCGATGAAGTTGCCATGGTTTCAATGCGCGGTGCCAAGGCAGAAATTGTTCTACCACCCACACGATCACTTGCTAGGGCCAAAAGGAATTTAGCGACCCTTCCAGGCGGGGGCGGTACACCTCTAGCTGCAGGTTTTCGAGTCGCTAATGAGATGGCCATTTCACTTGAGCGCAAAGGTTTAACGCCCATTATTGTCATCATGAGTGATGGCAAAGCCAATGTGAATCTCAATGGTGTTGGAGGAAGGGCGGGCGCTCACAGCGATGCTTTGATGGCGGCCAAAGAACTACGCATTAAAAAACATCGACTCTTGTTTGTCGATACTTCGCCTCAGCCCGAGGTGTTAGCTCAAGAATTATCCAGTGCTATGGCTGCACAATATTTTCCGTTGCCATTTACTAGCTCTGGTAAAAAAATATCGCAGGCAGCGATTCAGCTGGCAAATTATTAATGTATTTTCTTTTGCGATAATTTTTTAAGAACTTTTTGACCTCTGAAATAAGCATTGGCAAAAAGTCCCAAGCCAGCAAGTACACCTAAACCCAACAAGATATTAACTACTGTGGACATGGCTTCCTCCTTGTTCATGTAAAGCTTCTTTAATTAATTTAAGAGCAAGTTTTTCATTCCCCTCATGAAACATATGCCCCCCTTTAATTTCAATTATCTTTGCTTGATTGAAAGACTCCTGAATCACTTGGCGTAAAGCTGGCGCTGGAATCCAGCCATCATCCTCAGTCAAGATGAACGTCAGTTGAGATTTAATTTGACTGCATTTCTCAAGTAAGCCTGGTATATCCGTGCCCGCCATGAAGCTCATAGATCCATTGAGATGATGAGCATTCTTAAATAAGGTTTTGTATCTCTCTCGCTTCTCAGCATCCAGCTTGGTATTGGTTGAGTCAATGAGGCTATCGATCATTTTGGTGTGAGGCAGGAGATCACTCAGTACGGCAGTAAAGAATGAGGATGTCACTATCGGATTTAAAAATGGCGCGACAAATTTATGATAAAAACTCGGCAAACTAATGAGCGATGGATTTAGGCCCACAATGGTCTTTGCTTGCTTTTTTTTGAGCGTGTAACTCAGAGCTAAGGTAGCTCCTGCTGAGTGACCGATGATGTGGTCGAAATACTCAATCTTGAGAGCCTCTCTGAGTTCTGAGAGTTTGTCAGCTAGAGCATCTAGGTTGAGATCTTTCTTGCCATGATTTTTGGTAAATCCATGACCCGGCAGGTCTGGCGCAATTACAGTGTAATTTTTTGCCAGATCGGTAAATAAATTTCCCCAGGTATGAGCAGAGGATCCGGTGCCATGAAGAAGAAGTACGTGAACAGGTGAGTTACCTGCTATTTGCACGTGCCAAGATAAATCTCCAGTCTGAATATTGCGGCTGAAGGATCTATTGGGCCAATTTTCTGGTATTCCAGTAATCATCTTCTTTAAAAACCATTTTTTATCAGGGTAAACCCTTGTATTTTGGTTTGACAGTGACAGAAATAGTGTCTATATTTTTTTACATAGTAAATTGTATTTTAAATTAGACAAAGAAACCTATTTCTTTTAAAGGGGTAAAAGTCATGTCACCCATCAAGCATTTAGAGAGAGCTCTTGAGCACGCCTTGAAGTCGCATGAATCCGCCAAGGGTCCAGCGCTATTGAGTAAAGCGATTCGGCACGCCGTTTTTCCGGGGGGTGCGCGCATTCGACCTCAGCTCACTTTAGCAGTAGCCCAAGCTTGTGGCAATGATGATCCACAGCTGTCGATGGCTAGTGCGATTGCGGTGGAGATGATTCATTGCGCCTCTCTAGTACATGACGATTTGCCCTGTTTTGATGATGCAGACATGCGTCGTGGTCAAACTTCTGTCCATAAAGAATATGGCGAAAGATTGGCGGTACTCACCGGCGATGCGCTCATTGTGATGGCGTATCAAACGATTGCCGCAGCCTCAAGAAGATCCTCACAGCGCTTAGCGCCGATCATTCAAACCATTTCACAGGGGGTTGGTGCTCCGTTTGGAATCATCGCTGGACAGGCTTGGGAGTGTGAGAATCAAGCAGTTCTGAGTGATTATCAGAGAGCTAAGACGGGCGCATTATTCTCCGCAGCAACGGCAGCGGGTGCTCAAGCAGCAGGATCAGACGCCGAAACTTGGAAAGGTTTAGGTGAGTGGCTTGGAGAAGCGTACCAAGTTGCAGATGACATTCGCGATGTACTCGGTGATGCACAGTTTCTTGGAAAGCCTTCTGGACAAGATCAAGAACATCATCGCCCAAGCTCAGCTAAAGAGTTGGGCTTAAATGGCGCCGTCGAACATTTTGATCATCTCGTTAGCAAGGCAATTGGCTCCATTCCTAATTGTCCGGGTGATGGCTATCTAAAGAAACTCGTTACTTTTGAAGCTGAAAGATTATTGCCTTCCTCTTGGTTTGAGCGCGGAGAAAGACAAGTCGCGATTGCCGTTCAAAGACAAGCAGCTTAAAACAAATACTTTGTAAGAATGGCTCAAACTCAATCTCTGTCGATTCCAGATAGTCAACACGACTACAGTCTTTGGGAGCGACTTTGCATTCTTAGAGATCGGTTAATTGCAGATACGCGATTTCAAAATCGTGTTGCAAAAATTCCTTTCTTAAAAAATATTGCCAAAAAAAGAGCCAATCAATTATTTGATGTCATGGCTGGATTTGTGTACACACAAATACTTCTCTCATGCGTACGTTTAAATCTCTTTAATCTTTTAAAAGATGGTCCATTAGATTTAGCGGATATCAAAAAGAGTTGCAGTCTTGATGCGATCCCTTTAAAAAAATTATTGGATGCAGCTGCCTCGATTCAATTATTGGAGATGCGTTCGCAACAACGATATGGTTTAGGTAAATTAGGTGCACCGATGGTGGGTAACACTGCGCTATCAGCCATGATCGAACACCATACCGTTCTCTATGAAGACCTGCGTGATCCACTATTGCTTCTCTCTGGTGATGTTGAGATTAAGAGGATGGAGAAGTTTTGGCCTTACGTTTCTCCTGACCAACAAGATCAAGAGGCATTGAAAGATAAAGAGCGTGTCAAAAATTATTCTGATTTGATGTCAGCTTCTTTGCCATTAGTGGCAGACCAAGTAGTAGATGCATATGATTTTTCTCAGCATCAATGCTTAATGGATGTTGGTGGTGGACAAGGAACATTTTTAAAGCGGGTTTTCTCAAGTGCTCCACAACTGCAAAGAAAACTATTTGATCTTCCAGGCGTTGCTAACCTGGCTAAAGATAATTTTTTGGTTGCTCCCGATCATCAGAGTATTGAAGTGCACTCAGGGGATTTTTTCAAAGACTCACTGCCAACTGGCGCAGATTTAATTACCTTAATTCGTGTGATTTTTGACCACGATGATGAGCGAGTCAAAATTCTATTGAAGTCAATATTTGAGGCTTTGCCAGCAGGTGGCAAGTTATTGGTAGCAGAGCCGATGGCTGATACACCCGAGCATCCCGCCATGGGACATGCCTATTTTGGCTTCTATTTGCTAGCCATGGGCAGGGGTAGGCCTAGAACCATTCAAGAAATAAGCAATTTAGCGGTACATGCTGGATTTAAGGGGGTAGAAGTATTGCGCTGCAGCATGCCAATTAATGCCCAAGTTTTGCTAATTAGCAAATAAATCAGGGTAATTACTAATGACTAGAGCTTTATTAGTGTATAAATTAGTTTACATAAAGAGAGTAAATTAAAATATACATATGCTTAGTCAACTACATTCAACCGCAGTTTTGCTTGAGTCCCCCCGGGAGCTCAGGCTTAAACGTCTTTTGTTGGATGAACCAACAGATGCGGATGTAGTCGTGCAAATTGAATGGAGTGGCATCAGCACAGGAACTGAAAAGATGCTGTGGAATGGAACGATGCCAGATTTTCCAGGAATGGGTTACCCCTTAGTACCTGGTTATGAATCGGTCGGAAGAGTGACTCGAGCCGGGAAAAATTCTAAGTTAGATCTTCATCAACGAGTGTTTGTGCCCGGCGCCAAATGTTTTGGAGATGTCAAAGGTTTATTTGGTGGAGCTGCATCTCATGTTGTAGTGCCGGGTGACAGAGTGGTTGCACTCCCGGAAGCCATTGGTGAAGAGGGCGTGTTATTGGCACTAGCAGCAACAGCCTATCACGTCACTCAAGGTAAAAAAGCATTACAGCCTGATCTCATAGTAGGTCATGGCGTATTGGGAAGACTCATAGCCAGAATCGCCGTGCTATTGGGGCATAAGCCCGTAGTTTGGGAGATCGATACAGATCGTATGGGTGGTGCGGAAGGTTACACAGTTCTGCATCCTAGCGATGATCAAGAAAATAAATATAAAAATATTTGTGATGCTAGCGGACAAGTAAGCGTCTTGAATAAATTAATTAGCCAATTGCAATTTGGTGGCGAGATTGCTCTCGCAGGTTTTTACGACAAAGATATTCAGTTTAATTTCCCCAAAGCATTTATGAAGGAAGCCAAATTCCGGATTGCTGCGCAGTGGGCCCCTCAAGATTTACTAGATGTAAAACAACTTATTGCACATGGAAAGTTAAGTCTCAGTGGCTTGATTACCCATCATCGCAAGCCGTCTTCAATTGATGAAGTTTATCGGACTGCATTTGAAGATCCTAGCTGTCTCAAAATGGTTGTTGATTGGAGAGAAGCATTATGAATGCGCCAAATGTCCCAAAAGAAATCACAATTCAATTTGCACAATTGAAAAAAGAGGCTGCAATTGAACCTGATAAGGTTCATACCGGCGAAATCAAAAAAGAGACTCAGATTATTGCCATTTATGGCAAGGGCGGAATTGGTAAGAGCTTTACGCTTGCCAACTTGTCCTACATGATGGCTCAACAGGGCAAGAAAGTACTGCTCATTGGTTGCGATCCGAAAAGCGATACCACCTCATTACTCTTTGGCGGTAAAGCCTGCCCAACCATTATCGAGACCTCCTCTAAAAAGAAATTGGCTGGAGAAGAAGTCAAGATTGGGGATGTTTGCTTTAAGCGAGATGGCGTGTATGCGATGGAGCTTGGTGGTCCAGAAGTTGGTAGGGGCTGTGGTGGTCGCGGAATCATCCACGGTTTTGAAACCTTAGAAAAACTAGGCTTCCATGATTGGGGCTTTGATTATGTCTTGCTCGACTTCTTGGGCGACGTAGTTTGCGGCGGTTTTGGATTACCTATCGCTAGAGATATGTGTCAAAAAGTGATTGTCGTTGCTAGTAACGACCTGCAATCCCTATATGTTGCCAATAACGTTTGCTCTGCAGTCGAATATTTCCGAAAATTAGGCGGCAATGTGGGCGTGGCAGGCATGGTCATCAATAGAGATGATGGTACTGGTGAGGCAACAGCCTTTGCAGAGCAAGTTGGTATTCCAGTTCTTTCTGTGATTCCTGCAAATGATGACATTCGAAGAAAGAGTGCGAGCTACGAAATTATTGGCAAGCCTGATTCTCAATGGGGACCTCTTTTCGAAGGTTTGGCAAGTAATGTTGCTGCGGCACCGCCTGTTAGACCTAAGCCGATGACTCCAGATGACTTGCTAGGTTTGTTTGCGGCCAATCAAGTGGGTAGAGACGTAGTTCTCGAGCCTGCAACGATTTTTGACATGGTTGGCAAAAATGAAGTTATTAAGCCAACCCTCGAAGTGATTTACGACAAAGCGTAAAGAGCGAACTCATCGTGAAATCCAATAAAGTCATCCCGATACAAGACCAGACCAATAATACGTCTGGGATTTCCTGCCACTCGGGGGCGGAGGATTTATTAGCTGCCGCTAAATCAGCGAATAAGAGTGAAATCTTAGGTCAGTACGCTAAAGACTATCCAAAAGGTCCGCATGATCAGCCGCAAAGCATGTGTCCAGCATTTGGATCATTGCGCGTTGGTTTGAGAATGCGTCGTACAGCAACGATCTTGTCGGGATCCGCTTGTTGCGTATATGGCTTGACCTTTACTTCCCATTTTTATGGTGCGCGCCGTAGCGTTGGTTATGTGCCATTTAACTCCGAGTCTTTGGTGACAGGAAAACTCTTCGAAGATATTCGAGATGCGGTATACAAGGAAGCGAATCCAGAGCTTTATGATGCGATTGTCATCATCAATCTCTGTGTTCCAACTGCTAGTGGTGTTCCATTGCAGCTGTTGCCAAAAGAAATTAATGGCGTACGTATTATCGGTATTGATGTTCCAGGCTTCGGCGTTCCAACTCATGCGGAAGCAAAAGATGTTTTAGCAAGTGCGATGTTGCGCTATGCCCGCACAGAAATTGAAAGTGGCCCAGTTTCCGCGCCACGTAATGGAGTTTCCGATAAGCCTACTATCACCTTGTTAGGTGAGATGTTCCCAGTTGACCCAATCAGTATCGGCATGATGTTAGAACCAATGGATTTAGCAGTTGGTCCTGTAGTGCCTACTAGAGAATGGCGTGAACTCTATCAAGCCATGGATTCCAAAGTAGTAGCTGCAATACATCCTTTCTATACCGCTAGCATTCGTGAGTTTGAAAGTGCTGGTCGCGCGATCGTCGGATCGGCACCAATTGGATATGAGGGTACAGCGCAGTGGCTCGAGAATATCGGAGCTGCCTCTGGTGTCAGTACAGCAAAAATTGGGAATGCAAAAGATAAGTTCCTGCCAATGATCCAAGCAGCGCTCAAAGCTAAGCCGATCAAAGGTAGGATCACGCTTAGTGGCTACGAAGGTTCAGAGTTATTGGTAGCCCGTTTATTGGTTGAGAGTGGAGCGGATGTTCGTTATGTTGGTAGCGCATGTCCAAAAACAGCTTGGAGTAGTAGCGACCTAGATTGGCTAGAGCAGCATGGTGTGCATGTAGAGTATCGCGCCTCTCTCGAGCAAGATCTTGCTGCTATGAAAGAGTTTGAGCCAGATCTGGTGATCGGTACAACGCCGGTTGTACAAAAAGCCAAAGAATTGGCAATCCCTTCTCTATATTTCACGAACTTGATTTCTGCAAGACCATTAATGGGTGCAGCTGGAGCTGGCTCATTAGCTCAAGTCATCAATGCTGCCTTAGCAAATCAAAATCGCTTTGATGCGATGAACTCTTTCTTTGAAGGTGTTGGGAAAGAGCATGCAACGGGTGTTTGGGAGTCTGTGCCCGTTGATCGTCCTGAATTTAAAGCGGATGTAAGGCGTCGCATGGAAAAAGCGAAGGCCAAGCAAAAAGCTGAGGAGATGGGCTAATGCTAGTTCTTGATC
Organism: Polynucleobacter sp. MWH-Berg-3C6; assembly: GCF_018881855.1. Classification (GTDB taxonomy): domain Bacteria; phylum Pseudomonadota; class Gammaproteobacteria; order Burkholderiales; family Burkholderiaceae; genus Polynucleobacter. The sequence continues at coordinate 406,536 of NZ_JACVPN010000001.1, forward strand.
ACGATCGCGCTGGCGGCTATTGGGGCGCAGTATATGTTTTCACCGCTGTGAAGGGTTTACAGGTGGTGATTGACGGTCCTGTTGGCTGCGAAAACTTGCCTGTGACATCCGTATTGCATTACACCGATGCTTTACCTCCCCATGAGCTGCCTATCGTAGTAACAGGTTTAGCTGAGGAGCAGTTAGGTAGAGAGGGCACAGAAGAGTCAATGAAGCGTGCCCATAAAGTATTGGATCCGGATTTGCCAGCGGTAGTAGTCACAGGATCGATCGCTGAAATGATTGGCGGCGGCGTGACTCCAGAGGGCACAGGGATTAAGCGCTTCTTACCAAGAACCATTGATGAAGACCAGTGGCAATGTGCAAATCGTGCAATGAATTGGTTATGGACAGAGTACGGTCTTAAAAAAATCCCAGAACGTAAAAGAGTTGCCGGCGAAAAACCGAGAGTCAATATTATTGGCCCTTCCTATGGCAGCTTTAATTTATATAGTGACTTAGCCGAAATACGACGCTTGATTGAGGGCATCGGCGCAGAAGTCAATATGGTATTCCCGCTTGGATCGCATCTTGCCGATGTTCCCAAGCTAGCTGATGCTGATGTCAATGTTTGCATGTATCGCGAATATGGACGTTTACTTTGTGAAACTTTAGAACGCCCTTATCTACAAGCCCCAATTGGTATGCAATCCACAACGGCTTTCCTGAGAAAGTTAGGAGAGCTCTGTGAACTCGATGTAGAGGAGTTTATTGAAAAAGAAAAACACACCACACTCAAGCCCATTTGGGATTTGTGGCGCTCTGTTACTCAAGACTTTTTTGGCACTGCCAGTTTTGCCATTGTTGCTAATGAAACCTATACCCGAGGAATTCGAAATTTCCTCGAAGAGGAAATGGGACTTCCTTGTAATTTCGCAGTTTCTAGAATGCCAGGGAATAAAACGAATAACGTTGAGATTCGTGAGTTAGTGCAGAAGAAAACACCGCTAGTCATGTTTGGAAGTTATAACGAACGCATGTATGGCAGTGAAATCGGCGCACGCTTCTCCTACATTCCTGCTTCATTACCCGGGGCAATTATTCGTAGACATACTGGCACCCCCTTCATGGGCTATGGAGGCTCCGTCTACTTGATCCAAGAAGTTTGTAACTCTCTGTTTGATGCCTTATTCAATATTCTCCCGCTAGGCTCGGAGATGGATAAGGTTGATAAAACACCTGCCAAAGTACAAAGCTCGATCAAGACAATGCCTTGGGAGCAGGAAGCCCAGGCTCTACTTAATAAGTTAATTAGCAATCAACCTGTACTTACGCAAATCTCTGCAGCGAAAAGAATGCGAGATGAGGCAGAGCTTGAGGCACGTAAACAGAATATCGAAAGAGTCACAGTAGATTGTGTGCAGAAGTCATCGTTCTCCATTACAGCAGGAGAGGTTGTATGAGCTCAGCACAAAGAAATTACCCTGATCAAGGGTTAAACCAATATGACTTTTCCAGGTCATATCCTCAAATCTACAGGGGTGATGTAGAAAAGACCGCAAGGTCAGTTTCAAGGAGTTGTCATCATGAGTGAAAACAGATCTATATCTGGGCTTACCGATGCAGAGGCTCAAGAATTCCATGCATTTTATGTGCAAGGTCTTTTAGGGTTTGTTGCTATCGCAGTCGTCGCGCACATACTTGTATGGGCATGGCGTCCATGGTTCTTTTGATGCAGTAGTAAGTACATAGTAAATAGCGCAGCTAAAAGGAGTAGTGAATATGAAGACCAATACAGATTTAATGAATAAAAATGATTTTCAGGACACCATGTCCTTCAAGTTCATTTTCTTAGTTAGTTATGTGGTGATCTTTATCGTTGCCCTCATTTTGGTTGTGTTGCCTTCCTCTCAGAAAAGTTGGTTATTTTCTGAATCTGACGGCGCATCATTTTTAAAGTCAGTTGAGTCAGGCGTTTACAGCTTTATGTCTTACTTAAATTAGGAGAAATATTATGTGGAGAGTATGGAAGTTATACGACCCGTTACGTGCGATGGTTGCACAGGGCGTTTTTCTTTTTGCTTTGGCGGCCATGATTCATCTCATTTTATTGAGCACAGTTCAATACAAATGGTTGGATGGAATGAGTCAAGAGCAGTACAAAGCAGCAATCTCAGCAGCGAAGAAGTAATTAGAAGTGAAAACCGTAGACGAATATCTAGAAATAGCCATTCGTCTACGTACGATTAATTTATTTTGAGAAAAATTCTCATCATGTTAGGAGCACAAAATGGCCATGCTCAACTTTGAAAAGAAATACCGCGTTCGCGGTGGAACCCTTATTGGTGGAGATCTTTTTGATTTCTGGGTAGGTCCTTTTTATGTTGGATTTTTTGGTGTAACAACCATATTTTTCGCATTCTTAGGTACCGCGATGATTTTATGGGGCACTTCTCAAATGGGAGTGTGGAATATTTGGCAGATCAATATTGCTCCGCCAGATCTTAAGTATGGACTAGGGGTAGCGCCATTAATGGAGGGTGGACTGTGGCAGCTCATCACCATCTGTGCCTTAGGCGCTTTTGGATCCTGGGCAATGCGTGAGGTTGAGATTTCTCGCAAATTAGGCATGGGCTTACATGTACCTGCTGCTTTTAGTATGGCGATCTTTGCCTACTTCACTCTAGTAGTCATCAGACCAATTTTGATGGGTGCATGGCATTTTGGTTTTCCGTATGGAATCTTGAGTCATCTAGACTGGGTATCGAATACGGGTTATCAGTATCTGCACTTTCATTACAACCCTGCACATATGATTGCAGTGACATTGTTCTTTACAACAACATTAGCACTGTCATTGCATGGCGCATTGATCTTGTCGTCAACCAATCCTCAGCCTGGACACACGGTTAGAACGCCTGAGCACGAAGACACATTCTTTAGGGATATTGTGGGCTACTCTGTTGGCACCTTGGGTATCCATCGCTTAGGTTTATTTCTAGCTCTAGCAGCAGTATTTTGGAGCGCAGTATGTATCGTCATTAGTGGACCATTCTGGACTAAAGGATGGCCAGAATGGTGGACATGGTGGTTGAATTTACCAATCTGGGGATAGTTTTAGCTCAATTGAAAATGCGGAGAGCATGATGGAATATCAAAATCTATTTACACAAACGCAAGTAACCGGCCCCGCTAGTCATGGCGTTCCAATTAACGCATACGATATGCGCGAAAGAACTAAGACCATTGGTTTTAGTCATCTCATGGGGCGAATCGGCAATGCGCAACTAGGCCCTATCTATCTTGGACGTCTTGGCGTCGCGTCATTGATGTTTGGCATGACTGCCTTTTTCATTATTGGCATGAATATGCTGGCGCAAGTGAACTGGAATCCACTGCAGTTTGTAAAAAAACTATTCTGGTTATCACTTGATGCACCAGCGCCAAAATATGGGCTGACATTTCCGCCAATGAATGAGGGGGGATGGTGGTTGATTGTTGGTTTATTCACCACAATCTCCATTATGTTGTGGTGGCTGCGTACATTCCGTAGGGCACAAGCATTGGGAATGGGTACTCATGTACCTTGGGCATTTGCCTCCGCAATTTGGCTATTTTTAGTGCTTGGTTTATTCCGTCCGGTATTGATGGGTAGTTGGAGTGAGGGCGTTCCCTTTGGAATCTTCTCTCACTTAGATTGGACATCCGCTTTATCCATTCGCTACGGAAATCTGTTCTACAACCCATTTCACATGCTCTCAATCGTTTTCCTCTACGGTTCAGTGCTGTTGTTTGCAATGCATGGCGCTACCATTCTTGCGGTAAGTCGCTTTGGTGGTGAAAGAGAGATTGAACAGATTGTTGATCGTGGAACTGCATCTGAAAGAGCTGCATTGTTCTGGAGATGGACTATGGGCTTTAATGCAACCATGGAATCTATCCATCGCTGGGCTTGGTGGTTTGCAGTCTTAACCCCATTAACCGGTGGTATTGGAATTTTGTTAACCGGTACGGTAGTGGACAACTGGTATTTGTGGGGAGTGAAACACAATATTGCTCCTGCCTATCCAGCGATTTATGGGACTGTAGCTGACCCAGCTTTAAAAGCGCCGACAGCCCCAGTAGCTAAAGGGGACAAAAAATGAAAAATTTGACTCAAAAAATTTCGATTGCATTGAGTATCTTTGCAATGGTGACATTGACTGCCTGCGAGAGACCGCCGATAGATGCAAAGCAAACAGGCTATCGTGGAACTGGTATGGATCAAATCATTAATCCGCGGACACAAGCGCAACTCGAAAAAATTAATGAAATACCTCCCGGGATTCCAGCCTCAGCTGATGGCCCTAGAGCTGGTGCGGTATATCAAAATGTCAAGGTATTAAATAATTTAAGTACCGCACAATTTACTAACTTTATGGTGACTATGACCTCTTGGGTTGCTCCTGAGCAAGGTTGCGCCTACTGTCACAACGTCCAAAATTTTGCTGATGACTCGCTTTACACCAAAAACGTTGCGAGAAGAATGATTCAGATGAATCAAAGCATTAATGGCAATTGGGGTGATCACGTTAAGACTACTGGTGTAACCTGCTATACCTGCCACCGTGGTAACAACATCCCGCAAAATGTTTGGTTTAATACCGTTGAAAAACGGGGTGGCAATATGCTGGGCAATGCCAATGGTCAAAATGATCCGCAAAAAACGAACGGCTACTCTTCATTGCCTAATCAACCCTTTTCAAGTTACTTTGTAGCAAATGCTGGTGCCGCTCGCATCATCGGAGATACTGCATTGCCCACAGGCAATAAGGGCTCCTTGCAAAGCACCGAGAATGTTTATGGTGTGATGTCGCATATGTCGCATTCTCTTGGGGTGAATTGCACCTACTGTCATAACAGTCGTGCATTTAATAGTTGGGAGGAGAGTACTCCACAGCGTATCCAGGCTTGGCACGGTATTCAGATGCTGAAAGATGTCAACACAACCTTTATCTCACCTCTGGCTTCTATATCCCCTGCTCATCGCAAGGGACCTGATGGGGATGTTGGTAAAGCAAACTGTGCCACTTGTCACCAGGGCGTTAATAAGCCACTTTTAGGCAAGAGTATGTTGCCAGATTACCCATTCTTGGCTCCAAGCAATAACAAGTCAAAAGACGGTAATCAAGTTGCAAAAAACTAATGACCAAACCCCCATCCATCGATTAGATCGATGGGGGTTTAATTTAAAGGGCACCTGATGGACCAAAAGGTCGATCATTTTAAGATTCCAGAAAATGTAGTGGCTTACAGCCATGTCAATAATTCTGAGCGCGCTTTGGTGATTGGCGCAGGATTTGGTGGCCTTGCGGTAGCAATTCGGTTAGCACTCAAAGGCTACGATGTTCAGGTCCTTGAAAGGCTCGGCAGCGCAGGTGGGCGTGCATACGTTCATCGTCGGAATGGATTTACATTCGATGCGGGTCCAACCATCATTACTGCACCATTCTTGCTAGAGGAGCTATGGGATATGTGCGGTAAAAAAATGTCAGATGACGTTGACCTTCGGGCAATGGATCCTTTCTACCAAATTCGCTTTGCTGATGGACGTGTTTTTAACTACACCGGCGATTTAGAGCGCATGAAAGAAGAAGTCGCTAAATTTAGCCCCAAAGATTTGCCTGGTTATCTCCGATTTTTAGATGAGGCAGAGAGTTGCTACAAGCTGGCTTTTGAAGATTTGGGCGATGTTGCATTTGATAATGTTAAGGACTTGGTAAAAGCCATGCCCAATTTGGTTAAGATGCGCGCCTGGAAGAGTTTGTATAGCGTGGTAGCAAAGTATATTAAAGACCCTCAATTACGTGAAGTAATGAGTTTTCATCCTCTATTGATTGGCGGCAATCCTTTTTCTGTCAGCTCTGCTTATGCGTTAATCAATTCTCTAGAGCGTAAATGGGGAGTTCATTCCGCAATGGGTGGGACAGGTTCCATTATTAAAGGTATGGTTGGTTTATTAAACAGCCTAGGCGTCACCATCCGTTATGCAAGTACTGTCAAGAAAATTAATATTGTTGAGAACAAAGTCACTGGTGTGACCTTAGAAAATGGCGATGTTTTATATGCCAACAAAGTGGTGTCAAATGCTGATACTGCTTGGACCTATAAGAATCTGATTGATCCTGAATATCGTAAAGTTTGGACAGATAAAAAAATTGAAAATGGCAAGTACTCAATGAGTTTATTTGTTTGGTACTTCGGGACTAAAAAACAATATCCTCAAGTGCCGCACCATATGATGTTGTTGGGTGAGCGCTATAAAGAACTATTAGAGGATATCTTTAAGCGCCATCATTTGGCAAAAGACTTCAGCCTCTATTTGCATCGTCCTACTGCTACAGACCCTAGTTTGGCTCCAGAGGGTTGCGATACTTTCTATGTCTTGTCACCAGTGCCACATTTGGATAGCGGAACTGATTGGAGCGAAGAGGCCGAGTCATACAGAAAAGCGATTGCTAAGATGCTTGGCGAAACGGTTCTGCCTGGTTTAGAAGAGAATCTAGTGGAATCATTTGTGATGACACCACAAGACTTTCAGGATCGACTCCTTTCTTATAAAGGCGCTGCGTTTGGCCTGGAGCCGCTCCTGACACAAAGTGCTTGGTTCCGACCTCACAATCGCAGTGAAGATATTGAAGGCCTCTATATGGTTGGTGCAAGCACACACCCAGGCGCCGGAATTCCGGGAGTCTTATCTTCAGCAAAAGCATTAGATTCACTCATTACCCCGGCAAAAATGGTATCCAATCATGCTAGATAGGGCTATTACCTCTGAGTATGGGTTTCAGATTGATCTAGAGACTTGCGAGAATCTGATGCGGGATGGTTCTAAATCCTTTTTTTCTGCAGCCAGAATACTGCCAACGAAGATTCGTGATTCAGCCATAGCCTTGTATGCATTTTGTCGCATGCTTGATGATATGGTGGATGATCAGCATGCTCCTGAAGATGTGATTAAACAAATCGAATATCGTCTTGATCGTATCTATGCACAAAATCCAGTAGATATTCCGGCTGACAGAGCCTTAGCAATTGTGGTCTCACGGTTTTTAATTCCCCGTGAGATATTAGAAGCCTTAGTAGAGGGGTTTAGATGGGATCGCAGCGGACGTCAGTATCAAACAATTGATGAGCTCTGTGACTATGCCGCAAGAGTTGCCTCGACAGTGGGCGCAATGATGACGCTCATCATGGGTGTTCGTGATCGCGATATCTTAGAGCGTGCATGTGAGTTAGGTTTAGCAATGCAGCTCACTAATATTGCTCGAGATGTCGGCGAGGATGCCAGAAATCATCGCTTATATTTGCCAAGAGAGTGGCTTGAGGCTGAAAATATTGATCCAGATACTTGGTTACAAAATCCAGTCTTTAACGATGCGATATCCAGAGTGATTCAAAGACTCATATCGCACGCAGATGAAATGTATGAGCGTGCCTCATATGGCATCGTTGGCTTACCACGCAATTGTCGCTCCGCCATTTCTGCTGCTAGCTTAATTTACTCTGAGATTAGTCGACAAATTGAGCGGCAAGGGCTTGATAGTATTAGCAATAGGGCGGTGGTTTCTAAGCAGAAAAAAATATTGCTATTGCTCAAGTCTTTGCAATCGACTATCTACAGCTCAAAATTAAATCATAGCCTCAGCAAAATTCCATCAATTCAATTCCTGGTAGATGCGGTTGAGCCTGAAGAGCCTTATGCTCACTACAGTGGTTCAGTAGAAGATCGGTTGATTTGGGTTGTTGGGCTGATGGAAAAGATAGAGCGTCGCAAAGTGCAGTCCTACAACTCCCTAGCCCAGCATTAACAACATTCCCACACTGCTAATTAAAACAGGCGAGTTGGGTTTCTGGGCATTCTCCAGGGCAGCATAAATTGCACAATATTGGACTCTAAGCGCTTGACATTGAGCGTCTCATGCATAGAAACGACCTCCTCACCTAGTAAGTGGGATTTGATCATTGAGCGTGCATAAAAGGGCGTGTCTTCATAGGTATTCAAAAGAGTCACGGCGGGTTCTTTCCCGGGCTGCTCGGAGCGCATATTGCGTTTAATGCCCCAACCTGTTTTTCGAAGCAACACTCTTGCTGGTGGCTCAAAGGACTCTATAGTCCCGTTGGGATTAAATTTGCTCGCAATGATGCGCTCGTTACCATTTTTTTGTCTCACATCGTAGATGACTGCTGTACTGCCATCTTTGAGATGGGCTCTTGACCAATCCCATTCACTAAAAGGCTTGCTGATGGCCTCATCACCCTCATTAGAATCAAAATAGGCATTTCCTTGCCATTGAAGAGAGGGGTTTGTAAAGGAAACCTCCACTCTTGCTGACGGCGCGATAGGGCCCCAGCGATGCTTTTGATGGTCATCAAGTGCTACAACATGATTAAAGAGTTGCTCGGGGAATACTTTGATGCTTCCTTGAACTTTTGTCCCTAATAGAGGAGCGCGTTCATCAATCTGAATAGTTAAAACATCATTTTCCCAGCGCAAATGACTAGGCCCAACAGTAAATTGATGAGCTTTTCTATCAATCGCATTTTGACCACGTTCAGTCATGGTCCAGTATTTTTTTGTGGGGGTATAGAGCGCTACATTAATTGCGCAGTAATCATCTGCAGGCGCCAGTTTTGTTTTGTTAGCCCAGGCATAGTAGGGTGAAAAGACACTGCCTACAAAAGCAATAATGCTAAATCCATAGAGCCCATCATCACTGAGGCCGTCGATATACCACCAGAGATAGTTGCCAGGATCTACTGCTTGATCAAACCGAGGCGTTCCATTAAGGTTGCGGCCGCCAGTCGTCCTGACATAGCTGCCATTGGCACTCCCGGACCCGGATGAGTGCTGCCCCCTGCTAGAAGTAGATTCTGAATTTGAGACTGAGAACCTAATCGTTGAAAGGAACTCATCCAACCGTGGGTTGCTTGGCCATAAAGAGCTCCACCTCGCCCCGGAAAGAGTTTGGCAAATTGCTGGGGTGAGGTTCGCGTAATCTGCGCATCCTGCAGTTGAAGGCCATACTGGCGCATGAGTGAAAAAGCTTTTTGTTCGCATCGTTCTATTTCCTCATCATCAGATTGAATATCGCCATTAGCAGGCGCATTGACTAAGCAAAAAATTCTTTCATAGTCATTATTTTCACTTGCAAAGTCCGTTCTGTCTTGAGCACAAATATAGACAGTAGGATTGCTAGGTAATTTTTTCTTTTCAAAAATATCGGTAAATTCACTTTGGTAGGGCTGGTTAAAGAATACGTTATGTCTTACCAGTGGAAAGCCTGATGCTTTGACGCGCATAGACCAGGTCACTGCTGAAAGTGAATCGGTTTGCTTTAAATTCTGGGGAATGGCAGCATTTGCCTGCTTACCCAGTAAGCCATGTTGCAGGGCGTTGATATCGCCATTAAAGATCAGATAATCGCATTCAATTACCTCGCCAGAAGTGAGTTGAACGCCGCTTATCTTGGATCCCGAAAATTGGAGCGATTGAACCTCAGCGCCATATTGAAAATGACACCCTTTTTTCTCTGCTAAACGGGCTATAACCTCCGGAATTTTAGTCATGCCACCTTTAATGGACCATACTCCTTTCATTTCTACCTCAGCAATGAGCATGAGGGTAGCTGGTGCCAGATAGGGGGATGAGCCACAGTAGGTTGCATAGCGACCAAATAATTGGTGTAAACGCGGATCTGGAAAATAGTTTGCAAGCGCAGACCAAAGATTACTAAACGGCCCAATATCCCAAAGTACTTTGCTCTTTTGGATACCTAGTGCAGACATCATGCCGAGTAAGTTTGGACGCGGAGATTCAATAAACGGATCTTTTAGTGACTCATACACTTTTTTCGCTGTCTTGCAAAACTCTAAAAATAACTGAGCTTGCTTAGGGCTGGAGAATTGAGCAATCACATCAGCGCTTTTTTGAGTATCCGCATAGAGATCAAGTGGTGCATCTCCCCAGCTATGCCGAGCCAGAATATCCAGCGCCTCTAATTCAAACTCTGCATCAAAACTTTCACCGCAGTCAGCAAAGAGTTGTTCGAAGATCCAGCGCATCGTAAATACGGTGGGCCCAGAATCAATCGGTGCATCATCTACTTTAATGGCCCGAATCTTTCCTCCGGGAGCATTACTTTTTTCCAATACAGTGACATCAAGACCGCGATGCGCAAGCTCAAGTGCGGCAGTGAGTCCACCAATACCTGCCCCAACAACAAGGATCTTAGGAGATTTGGACATATTTACCTTGCCAAATACCTTGCGCCTTAATTACCCTGAATCTTGTAAACATTGATTCAGAAAAATATGCCTGTCCATAAGCCGCTTTAATTGCTGATAGATGCGCGCCTTGCTGAGCATATTGATCAAGCGACTGAGCGCTATCCCAAATAGTGAAGGTGGCCTGACGAAAGTACGGGGCCTCACCAACTCCCGCTGTCAGAATTTTTCCTGAAGCAAGATTAATAGCATCTTCTGCTGGTTTTGCCTTTGCCCAAAATTGCATTGCTTTACTTGGTCTAATAGAGGCTCTGGTCAAGGATGCAATGGGACCTAATGCCGGAGGATTTGGGTCTGAGCATGATAAGGAGAAGTCAGACCAAGAGCCACGACTAGAGTAGGGCTGAACCGAGGTCAGAAAAAACTCTTTAGCATGATCTTGATAGGCCTTCAGAATCGATGATGATTCCTCAAACCGTGTGGCATTTTGCGCAGAATCAAAGACACAGAAGAAGCCTTGTTTAGTAAGGCTAGGTGTGGTGCTAAATCCACCATTCATGCCGGAGCCCAGCACTTTACAAAATTGCAAACCGGGAATGTGATTAAAGGGGCGTTTACCTAAGATGTACCGAGAAAATCCCCATCCTCTGGCATTGGGAGCAATATCAATTAAGCCTAATACTGCTGTCTGCTCATTCATTCGATCTTAGGCGTCAGCATCATCGTTGGCATTGCTGTCAACAATACCGAAACGTCTCATTTTGATGTACAGACCTTGGCGTGATAAGCCGAGCAACTCAGCTGCCGATGCTCTATTTGTCATGGTGAGGTCGAGCGCAGCCAAAATACAGAGTTTTTCAATGATGTCGGTGGTCTCGGTAACGATTTGTTTGAGCGGTACCTTGCCAACTAATTGCGTTAATTCTTTAGCGTTCTTACCGAGATTCTCTGGCTTATCGGTCGGCTGATTCGAAGCTTTAGAAAATTGATGGATACCAATTGCAACGAGTGACAATTTTCCGCTATTAAAACCTACAGCAGAAATGCGGACATCTAAAGGCGAGCTGCCATCATCCGCAGTAATCGTACTTGCATAATCTTTGATGGAGCCGTATTCACGCACTGTGCCGAGAATAATCTTGAGATCAATGCTGGCTCTTCCAAGCCATATTTCTAGTGACTTGCCTAAGATGCCCTCTTTTTGGGTGGATTGGGACATCGATACAAACGTGTTGTTGGTGGTAAGCACAACCCCATTGGTGCTACAAACGATAAAGCCGTCTTGAAAATCCTCCATTGCTTGGGCAAGTAATGTTGCCTGCTCATTGACTGTCCCAAGATGGGCAGCTTGAGATTTTGGCTTAATGGATACGAGACATATATTTTGATTTCCCTCGCGCAGAAGTGCGCTCGAAACTTCAACATTCTCTTTTAGATTCTCAAGAGTTGTTTGAATGGAAGATTGCAATATTCCAGACTTAGATTCTAGCAAGTAGCTTTGAATCGCTTCATGATCTTTTGCAGGAAATAAATTGACGAAGAGTTTGCCCTGAATTTTCTTCAGATCACCCACTAAAAAACCGGCTGATTTATTGACTTCAATAATTTTTAAAGTTTGGCTATCTACAATTAAATAGGCTTGATCAATGCTATTGAAAAGCTGTAGATAACGATTTTGAATCGCGTGAAGATTTGCATAATCACGCTCAATCTCTTGTTGAGACTCAACTAATTTCTGCTGTAGGGTAGAAATACTGCTGAGATCTTTACCAATCGCAACTAACTTATTTTCTTTCGGGAAAAAGACGGTGCTGTATTGAATGGGAATTGAGTTAGATCCATCTATTTCTTGATTTACTTGACGCCATTTTTGCTCGTCACGATCTTCATTAGTTTTGAGAAGAGCGTTAATCTTTGGTTGACTATCAATGGCAACGGTATCTAGCCATTTTTTATTGGTTAAAGATGCTGTATTGCTAGAAATGGGTTTGGCACCATCGATTACTTTTTCAATCACGCCAGATTTATCAATGATGAGTGCTATGTCAACTGAGTAGGCAAGCAGCTCAGCCGCTAAATGAATATCGATATTATTTAGTTTTGAAGAATCTGAATGATAAATTTTGGTCACAGTGTCTTCTACTTATTCATCTAAGTTTTTTGTTCTAATTGGCTGAGATACTGCTCAAGTTGATAAACCGATTCCTCAGGACTACAAGCCTTTATATCTGCCTGAATATGATCAAACGTATCGGGCGCCTTATTATAAAGCGGCCCCCCAATGAGAACAACGATTTTTGGGTTCTTTGATTTTTGTCTGAGTAAATTTATCAACTTTGGAAGTTCTTCAAGTTGCTCATTCGTCGAAACTGAGATCGCAAGCGCCTGATATATTTTTGACTCGACTCCTTCAACCATGGAGTCAATATTGACTTTATTTGGTCGATGCACCTGCCAGCCAGAATATGTCAGAAAGTTAGCGAAGATGAGCGTGCCAAGCGAATGCTGAGAGCCAGGGCAGCCAGAGATAAAGATGGATTTATTTTGTTGCCGCTCTAGCTGATTTGCCTGAAATAGGTAATCTAATTTGTAAATAACTCTTTCGAGCTTATTGACGCCAATGGATACATCCGCAAAGCTCAGGCTATCTTCCTCCCAGTGCTTTCCTAGTTTTCGAGCAAGCTCTGGTATCAGCTCTAAAACAATGTAGTCAATTGCTACCCCATGGGCTTTATGGGTTGTGATCGCCAGCTCAAATGCTCCTTCTTCAGCATTGAGTAAAAGGTTGGCGATTCTATTAACTTCTTCTTCATCGAGAGCGTTGGTGGCTTTGCCATGCTTATCTGATGGGGCCTGAAGCCAATTTTGATTAGAGGAGGTCCTAGACGCTGAGCCGTCTACTTTGCGTTCAATCTCCCCAATTAAGACTGGTAATTGAGTGCTGACCACTTCCCTGATCAGTTCTTTCTTAGCTAATCTATTCACTAAATAGCCCTTAGGATAGTAATTGCGTCATGAGCGATAATGAAAATGTAAAATAATTATTACACTTGTAATCAGAATAAGGCAATTATTTTGCTAAAAATAGGGTTTATACCTATAAATATCAGGGTAAATACTAGTTTTTGTAAGGCAATTTTGGCGTAAAGTTTTGTTTACACAAAGCCAACAAGGCAGCCTCAAAAAATGAAGACAAGTAAGCCCCTATATAACCCAGAACAACGCGCAAGACGCGATGCCACTATCTGGACATTAGTTCAGGGAATTCTGGCCCCAATTCAGTTTTTAGTTTGTCTTGTGAGTCTTTGTTTGGTGCTGAGATATCTCGTTACTGGAAATGGTTATGAATTGGCAACTATTTCCGTAGTGATTAAGACCGTGTTTCTCTACTTAATCATGCTTACAGGAAGTATTTGGGAGAAAGTAGTTTTTGGAAAATATCTTTTTGCAGAAAGCTTCTTCTGGGAAGATGTTTTTAGTATGTTGGTTATTTTTCTGCATACCCTCTATCTCTATTTCCTTATCTTAGGAGATATGGGTCAGCGTGGCTTGATGTATCTTGCTTTGGCAGCCTACGCCTCTTACTTTATTAATGCAGGTCAATTCATTTACAAACTGCGCATCGCTCGTTTGCAGATGAATAAAGGGGTTGCCGCATGAATGCCATCGTAGATTTACCAAAAGATCACACGGGCTTAGTGGGAAAAAATATTCCTATCTATAAAGAGCGCGGACAAAGAGAAGTGTTTTGTGGGCTTACCGGAATTATTTGGTTGCACCGCAAGATTCAGGATGCATTCTTCCTGGTAGTGGGTTCTCGCACCTGTGCCCATTTGGTTCAATCCGCTGCTGGCGTGATGATATTTGCTGAGCCACGTTTTGCTACTGCCATTATTGATGATCGTGATCTTGCTGGAATTGCGGATGCACATGAAGAATTAGATCGGGTTGTGAAGGCCTTACTTGCACGTCGTCCTGATATCAAAATGCTGTTTTTAGTAGGTTCATGTCCGTCTGAGGTCATTAAGTTAGACCTCTCAAGGGCTGCGCAACGATTAAACAAAGAGTTTTTAAATCACTGTCGCATCTTGAGTTACTCAGGAAGCGGTATTGAAACCACTTTTACCCAAGGAGAGGATGCATGCTTGGCCTCTTTGGTGAATGAGATTCCAAAACCAACGGCAGTGGGTGAGAAAAAGTTATTGGTTGTCGGTTGTTTGCCAGATGTTGTGGAAGATCAATTTCAGCGTCTATTTACTGAGCTTGGTATTGGTCAAGTTTCATTTTTCCCGCCTAAAAATTCTCAGCAAAAAATTGAGATTGATGGCAATACACAATACTTGCTTGCACAGCCATTTTTGGCTGAAACAGCCAGATTAATTGAAGAGCGGGGCGCTAAAAGAATCTCTGCACCATTCCCATTTGGTGTTGAGGGAACTACCGCTTGGTTAAAGGCTGCAGCGAATGAGTGGGGTATTACTTCATCCCATTTCGAGCAGGTCACGCAAGCCAGAATAGAGCGCGCTAGAAAGAGTTTGGCGCGCTATTTACCAATGTTGGAAAACAAAAGTATCTCTTTCTTCCCGGACTCTCAATTAGAGATTCCATTGGCACGTTTTCTGTCACAAGAATGTGGCATGAAGGTGCTGGAAATTGGAACACCTTATCTGCATAAACAGCATCTTGAAGCAGAGTTGGAATTATTGCCTGAGCATTCCAGAATCGTGGAAGGCCAAGATGTCGAGAAGCAATTAGATAGATGTCGTAGTGATAAGCCCGATATTGTGGTTTGTGGTCTAGGGCTGGCCAATCCACTGGAAGCAGAGGGCATTACAACCAAGTGGTCGATTGAGTTGGTGTTTAGTCCCGTGCACGGCTATGAGCAGGCTGCAGACTTAGCAGAGCTATTTGCACGTCCTTTGAATCGCAGTATGAGATTGGCTGCTTAAGGAATCCTATGCAATTAACTCTGTGGACATATGAAGGACCTCCTCACATTGGAGCAATGCGCATTGCAACTTCAATGACAGATATGCATTATGTTCTGCACTCCCCTCAGGGGGATACCTACGCAGATCTTTTATTTACGATGATTGGACGTTCACGCAAGCGTCCTCCAGTTACCTACACTACTTTTCAGGCAAGAGACTTGGGTGGTGATACAGCGCAATTATTCCAAGACTCCGTGAATGATGCGTATCAGCGTTTTCAACCAAAGGCAATGATTGTTGGTGCCTCATGTACTGCTGAATTGATTCAAGACGATCCAGGTGGTTTGGCAAGAGCATTGAGCCTGCCTATTCCAGTTATTCCTTTGGAATTGCCTTCGTATCAGAAAAAGGAAAACTGGGGAGCATCAGAAACCTTCTATCACATTGTTCGTGGCTTGGTGAGTGTTGATAAATCCATTTCAGCACAGCAGTATCAAGAGAAGCGTGTTGCGAGCAAGCAAGAAGGCCAAAAACCCAGCTGCAATATCTTGGGGCCAACAGCCTTAGGCTTTAGGAATCGTGATGATGTGCAGGAGATTCGCGGCTTACTTGAATCTATGGGCATAGAGGTGAGGGTAGTAGCACCATTAAATGCATCCGTATCTGATCTCGCTAGGATCACAGAAGCCGACTTCAACGTATCGCTTTACCCTGAAATTAGCCAGTTGACTTGTACTTGGCTCACTAAAACTTTCGGTCAGCCATTCACAAAGACTATTCCGATTGGCACCAAGGCAACTAAGGCATTTATTCAAGAGGTGGCACAGCTTGCTAATCTCAATCCTGAAGCTACGCTAGCAGCTCAAGAAGAAAGAGCGCACTGGTATGCCAAGTCAGTTGACTCAACCTATTTAACCGATAAGCGAGTATTCATCTTTGGCGATGCCAGCCATGCCATTGCAGCAGCAAAGGTTGCCGCAGAAGAAATTGGTTTCAAAGTAGTTGGTCTGGGAACTTATAGTCGTGAATTTGCACGTGAAGTCCGTGAAGCTGCAAAAACTTACGATGTTGAAGCGCTGATTACAGATGACTATTTAGAAGTTGAGCAAAAGGTTGCCGAGTTAAGTCCAGACTTAGTTTTGGGAACTCAGATGGAGCGCCACATCGCCAA
This sequence comes from Polynucleobacter sp. MWH-Berg-3C6, assembly GCF_018881855.1. Lineage (GTDB taxonomy): Bacteria > Pseudomonadota > Gammaproteobacteria > Burkholderiales > Burkholderiaceae > Polynucleobacter. The sequence continues at coordinate 422,883 of NZ_JACVPN010000001.1, forward strand.
GAGATTAGGCGTTCCTTGCGCAGTGATTTCAGCTCCAGTACACGTACAAGATTTCCCTGCACGCTACTCTCCTCAAATGGGATTTGAGGGCGCCAATGTTTTATTTGACACCTGGATTCATCCTCTCATGATGGGCTTGGAAGAGCATCTCATCATGATGTTCCGGGATGACTTTGAATTTACTGCTAAAGCAGCTCCATCTCACTTGGGTCACGGAAGCCCTAGTGTAAAAGAGCATGCTCCGGCTGTAGCAAACACTAACAATGCAGTTCCCGCTCAATCAGCCCAAGTCAATGCTGAAGTCTTTAATGGTGGTAATCCAGCCAATCTTTGGGATGCTGCTGCTGAAAAAGAATTGGGAAAGATTCCATTCTTTGTGAGAGGTAAGGCGCGACGTAATACTGAAAAATTTGCAGTAGAGCATGGCATTAGTCAAATTACGATCGAAACTCTCTATGACGCAAAGGCTCACTATGGCAGATAAGCGTATTTCAATGAGAGTCACTATCGTGACTATGGATACGCACTTGGCTAGCGCGACCGAGCGGGCTCGCTATGCTCTCAAAAAGAAAATGCCTGGTCTGGAATTAACAATTCATGCGGCATCAAGTTGGACAGTAGATAGCAAAGCTTTAGCAAGCTGTATTGAGGATATTGAATCAGCCGATATCTTGATTGTGACCATGCTCTTTATGGAAGACCACTTTAAACCAGTGATCGAAGCGCTCAAAGCAAGGCGTGACCATTGTGATGCAATGGTTTGTGCAATGTCAGCAGGCGAGGTGGTGAGTCTAACCCGCATGGGTGGCTTTGACATGGGTAAACCTGCTAGCGGCCTACTTGGTTTGCTTAAGCGACTCAGAGGAAATAAAGAAAAATCTCAAACTGGTGGTGCAGCGCAAATGAGAATGTTGCGTCGTTTGCCAAAAATTTTAAGGTTTATTCCTGGTGGCGCTCAAGATGTCAGAGCCTATTTCTTAACCTTGCAATATTGGTTGGGTGGTTCCGAAGAGAATCTATACCACATGGTCAAGAATTTAGTGAATCGTTACGCTACTGGTGAGCGTGAGGTATTTAAAACTAAAGAGAAGTTAGTTGAGCCAGTAATCTATCCAGACAATGGTATTTATCATCCACGCCTACAGGGTCGCATGAGTGAATCGCTAGCTGATTTACCAAAGCTCGTAAGTGATAAGAAATCCAAAGGCAGAGTAGGTCTTTTATTGTTGAGATCCTACATCTTGGCTGGCAACACTCTTCACTATGATTCAGCAATTGCTGCTCTAGAGGCTCAAGGCCTACAAGTGTTACCGATTTTTGCAGTCGGCCTAGATGCAAGACCGGCGATTGAGCAATTCTTTTTCCAAAACGGAAAAAATACAGTAGATGCTGTGGTTTCCTTGACCGGTTTTTCTCTAGTGGGCGGTCCTGCTTATAACGATGCGAAGGCTGCAGAAGAGGTATTGGCTTCACTGGATGTGCCTTATCTTGCGGCGCAACCTCTTGAGTTCCAAACCTTAAATGATTGGGGTGGTTCAGATCGTGGCTTATTGCCAGTTGAGAACACTCTCATGATCGCGATTCCGGAGTTGGATGGCGCGATTGTCCCAATGGTATTTGGTGGTCGTGCTGGTGAGGCAGATGTACAGTGCACAGGATGTCATAAAGCATGTGTATTTGAAGCCAGTATTAATCGCCACGACATGCACACTTGTGTAGAGCGTACTGCGATGTTGGCGGCACGTGTTAGCAAACTCATTGCATTGCGTAAATCTGAGCGCGCTAATCGTAAGGTGGCTTTAGTAATGTTTAATTTCCCACCAAACGCAGGAAGAGTTGGAACAGCTGCACATTTAAGTGTATTTGAATCTGTCTTCAATACGCTGAAGAGCTTGAAAGCAGAAGGCTATACAGTTGATATTCCTAACTCTTTAGACGAATTCAGGGATCAGATTCTGATCGGAAATGCTAAGCAATTTGGCACAGATGCGAATGTGCATAGCCAAATTAGTACTGATGATCATATTAAGCGCGAGCCTTGGTTAAAAGAGATTGAGGCTCAATGGGGTCCAGCTCCAGGAAAACTCCTGACCAATGGATCATCCATTTTTGTCTTGGGTAAACAATTTGGTAATGTGTTTGTGGCACTTCAGCCTGGCTTTGGCTATGAAGGCGATCCAATGAGATTACTTTATGAAAAGGGATTTGCGCCCACTCATGCATTCTCAGCCTTTTATCGTTATCTAAGAGAAGATTTTGCTGCTTCAGCAGTCTTGCATTTTGGTACGCATGGTGCGCTTGAGTTTATGCCAGGCAAGCAATCTGGTATGTCCGGTTCTTGCTGGCCAGATCGCCTCATTAATGATTTACCTAATTTATATATTTACGCCTCAAACAATCCCTCAGAAGGAGCGATTGCGAAGAGACGTGCTGGTGCAACACTCATCAGTTACTTAACTCCACCCGTTTCTCAGGCAGGTCTGTATCAAGGCTTGTTAGAGCTCAAAGAGGCTGTCGAACATTGGCGTAAAGCAGTACCTAAGGACGATGGCCAAGCTAATACTCAAGTTTGGGATGCTAATGCAGAGGAACTGTTGGATTCTCTCCAAGCACAGGCGGTCGAATTGGAGTTTGTATCTGCTGAGCCGGTATGGAAAACTTTGGATGCAGACACAGTCAATAAAGCAGTGATGCATTTAAGCGAGCAAATCCTGGAATTAGAGTACACATTGATTCCTTATGGCTTGCACATACTGGGCGGCCAAATGAGTGAAGATCAAAGCCTGGATATGTTGATGAGCTATGCGTCTGTTCAGGAAGGGCAGATTCAAGATTTGTCTAGAGAGTCGATGAGTGCACTGATTCACTGCCAAAGTATTGAGCAGCTTGCTAAAGAGCAAAAGCTTACCTTGACGTCTAGCTTGCAAGAGGAGCTAAACCAGGTATTGAATATGTATCGTGACCTACATTCCGATAGCGAAATGCAAGGCATTCTGAAAGCGCTGGAGGGTCGCTATATCCGTCCTGCACCAGGCGGCGATGTACTCAGAAATCCTCAAGTACTTCCTACTGGTAGAAATGTTCACGGCTTTGATCCATTCCGCATTCCTAGTAAGTTTGCGATGAAGGATGGTGAATACCAGGCCAATAAAATTTTAGAAAGATATCAAGCCGATGGAAATCCATTGCCAGAATCGATCGCTATGGTTCTTTGGGGTACTGATAACCTAAAAACAGAGGGCGGCCCAATTGCGCAAATCTTTGCCTTAATGGGCGCACAACCACGTTTTGATAGCTTCGGTAGATTAGCGGGCGCTCAACTTGTGCCGCTAGAAGAGTTAGGTCGTCCACGGATCGATGTGATGGTGTCAATTTCTGGAATCTTCAGAGACCTCATGCCATTGCAAATCAAGATTCTGGCTGAGGCCGCTTATTTAGCGGCAGCGGCTGATGAGACAATTGAGCAGAATTTCATTCGCAAGCATGCTCTTGCTTATCAAGCTAGCAATAACTGTGATCTTGAAACAGCTGCGTTGCGTGTATTTGGTAATGCTGAAAGTGCCTATGGTGCCAACGTCAATATGATGATTGATAACGGCTTGTGGCAAGACGAAAATGAATTAGCAGAAACCTATACCCGTCGTAAAAGCTTTGCTTACGGAAGATCTGGTAGGCCGGTAGTTCAAAGTGAATTATTAAATTCCATTCTTGCGGATGTCGAGTTGACCTATCAAAATCTTGATTCAATTGAATTAGGCGTAACAACCATTGATACCTACTTTGATACCTTAGGTGGCGTGAGTCGTGCTGTACGCCGAGCAAAGGGTGGCAAAGCAGCGCCGGTATATATCGGCGATCAGACTAAGGGCGATGCAGTAGTACGGACCCTAAATGAGCAGGTTTCATTAGAGACTCGCTCACGCATGCTCAATCCTAAATGGTATGAGGGCATGTTGAAGCATGGTTACGAAGGCGTGCGCCAATTAGAGAGTCATCTTACAAATACGGTAGGTTGGTCTGCAACCACCGGGCAAGTCGAGCCTTGGGTATATCAGCACCTTACCCAAACATTCATATTAGATCCAGAAATGCGTGAGCGTTTAATGAGTCTTAACCCTGCATCATCGGCGAAAGTAGCGAGCCGTTTATTAGAAGCATCAGAAAGAAATTATTGGAAGCCAGAGCCATCGGTATTAGAGACATTACGTCGCGTTGCCAATGACTTTGAAGATCGACTTGAAGGTGTATATGAGGGAGTACCTATTTAATGGAAACTGTTAACGTACCAATTTCTTCAATTAATTCTCGAAGTAAGCCATTGGACGGTGAGGGCAGTTTGCAAGTTCACCTTGATCCAAACGAGAAAATTGGCAATGCGAAGGTATTCGCGATTTATGGCAAAGGTGGGATCGGGAAAAGTACAACTTCTTCTAATCTCTCTGCAGCCTTTTCCTTGTTAGGAAAACGGGTTATTCAGATTGGTTGCGATCCGAAGCATGACTCCACCTTTACGCTCACTAAAAAGTTGGTTCCAACAGTGATCGATATTCTAGAGTCGGTTGATTTTCACTCTGAAGAGTTGCGTGTTGAAGATTTCGTTTACGAAGGCTTTAACGGCGTAATGTGCGTTGAGGCTGGTGGCCCTCCAGCAGGAACTGGCTGCGGTGGTTATGTAGTCGGTCAAACTGTAAAGCTCTTAAAAGAGCATCATTTACTAGAAGACACCGACATTGTCATTTTTGATGTGCTAGGTGACGTTGTGTGCGGTGGTTTTGCAGCTCCATTACAGCATGCTGACCGCGCACTGATTGTGGCCGCAAATGACTTTGACTCCATCTTTGCGATGAATCGTATCGTTCAAGCAATTAGCGCAAAGGCAAAAAACTATAACGTTCGCTTAGGCGGTGTGATTGCCAATCGCAGCCAAGATACCGATCAGATCGATAAATTCAATGATCGAGTTGGCCTGAAGAAAATGGCTCATTTCCCTGATCTAGATGCTATTCGTAAGAGCCGTTTAAAGAAATGCACAATATTTGAGATGGAGTCTACGCCTGAAATTGAGGCGGTGAAAGAGGAGTATCTCCGCTTAGCAGCTAGTCTACTTTTAGATGACGATCCTTTGTTGATGGAATCTCTAAAAGACCGTGAAATCTTTGACTTACTAGGATTTGATTAATCATGGATGCTATTTCTTATTTAACTAGACGCAGTAAGTTACAGGACTATTTTGATCGTACTGCTAACGACGCTTGGGCAAAGCTGACATCAGATGCTCCAGTTAGTGGCATTCGGGCTACTGTGAGAGCAGGGCGCGACCAAATGCGTAACAGCATTATTAGTCGATTACCCGAAAATCTCACAGGTAAAAGAGTCCTAGATGCGGGTTGTGGAACTGGTGCTGTAGCGCTTGAGCTTGCTAATAAGGGGGCTTTAGTTACCGCAGTTGATCTGTCGCCTAATCTCATTGAACTTGCAAAAAGCAGAATTCCTGAATCCGATCGCCAGAACATTCAGTTCTATGCTGGCGACATGTTGGATGAGGCTTACGGTGACTTTGATTATGTCATCGGCATGGATTCTATGATTCATTACTGCGCCAAGGATATGCAAGTAGTACTAGAGAAATTATCCTCACGCGTTAGTGAAAAAATTCTCTTTACCTTTGCCCCAAGCACATTGCCGCTTGAGCTCATGATTCGGGTTGGTCGCCTATTTCCAAGAAGAGATAGGGCTCCATTCATTGAGCCTATTAGCCAAACTAGGTTGCATCAAGCAATCAAGGAGTCCCCTTGGTTTGTTGATTGGGAAGTGCCATTTACACATCTAGTTTCAAGTGGGTTTTATAAATCTCAATTGATGGAGTTGCAAAAGAAATCATGATGGGCATGTTCAAGATCGCCAAAGCATGGACGAGGATTAATCCTCGTTATTTGCCTTTTGCCGATGTGGCGACTCCTAGCTTACCTTTGGGGCGCCTGCTCAGACTATCTTTGTTTCAGGTATCTGTTGGTATGGCTACCTCATTACTAGTTGGCACACTCAATCGAGTCATGATTGTTGAGATGAACATAGACGCATGGATAGTGGCCTTAATGGTGGCTTTACCTTTGGTCTTTGCCCCATTTAGAGCCTTGATTGGTCATAAGTCTGATACTCACCGCTCGATATTGGGTTGGAGAAGAGTTCCTTATATCTGGATTGGTACTTGGTTACAGTTTGGCGGGCTTGCCATCATGCCATTTGCCCTCATCTTGTTATCTGGCGATACCCACTGGCCTATCTGGTTCAGTTACCTTGGCAGCACTTTAGCGTTTTTGCTAGTTGGTGCAGGTATGCAAACTACTCAAACTGCTGGTTTGGCCTTAGCAACTGATTTAGCGGATGAGAAAAATAGACCCCGCGTTGTTGCCATGATGTATGTCATGTTGCTAGTGGGTATGGTGTTTAGTGGAATTCTATTCAGTGTATTTTTGAATCCCTTTAGCCCAATGCAATTAATCAGGGTGATACAGGGTGTAGCTATCCTCACTTTATTACTCAATCTTTTTGCTTTGTGGAAGCAAGAAGCTCGGCAGCCAAGAAATACCTCTCCCGAAATTCCTCAGCCTAAATTTACCGAGAGCTGGCATGAGTTCATCAGAAAGCCGAACGTACGTCGGTTTTTAGTCATGCTGGGTCTCGGGACAACCGCCTTTAGCATGCAAGACATTATTTTGGAGCCATATGGCGGTGAGATATTGCAGCTTGATGTTTCTGCAACCAGTTTTTTAACAGCCCTCATTGCATTCGGATCCTTATTGGCTTTTTCACTTTCAGCAAGATGGCTAAGCCGTGGTCACAACGCACACAGAATTGCTGCATTAGGTCTATTGCTGGGTTTAATCGCATTCAGTATGGTGATTTTTTCTGAGCCACTAGGCTCCCCAAATCTATTTAGATTGGGTGCGCTCTTGATTGGCTTTAGTGGAGGCTTATTTGCTGTCAGCACTCTAACCATCGCAATGAGTATGGAACAAGACAATATGAGTGGCATGGTAATAGGTGCTTGGGGCGCCGTTACTGCCACTTGTTCAGGTATTGGTATGTCCTTGGGCGGTGGCATTCGGGATCTCGTAGGTCAATTGGCAACGAGTGGAGCAATTGGCTCCGCCTTAATGAGTCCAGCCATTGGTTATAGCTTTGTTTATCACATTGAGATTTATTTGTTGTTTATTACTTTGATTGCATTAGGTCCTTTAGTTGCAATAAGGACAAGTTTAGGGGTTTCAAAAATCGGTAAGTTTGGCCTAGCTGATTTTCCAGGCTAGTTTTTAAGGAAGGGGAGAAATATGGGTACGGGTGCAATTACACAATATATCGACGTGGCTCAAGTCGTTTTTTATATATTTTTACTTTTCTTTGTTGGATTGATTATCTATCTAACACTAGAAAGTAAGCGCGAAGGATTTCCATTGGAAACCGAGCGTTATGGCCAAGTGCGTTGTGAAGACGGCATTTTAGGTATGCCAAGAGTGAAAAAATTTGTGACGGAGTTTGGTAAAACATATTACGCTCCGCTTCAAACTCCTCCAGAGCCAGAAAAAGTCTCTGCAGTTCCTATTCATCCATGGAATGGCGCGCCTTTATCTCCAGTCGGCAATCCATTGTTGGCAGGTGTTGGTCCTGGCTCCTATGCAAATCGGGCAGATCATGTGGATTATGACTTAGAGGGTCATGCCCGTATTCGACCATTGCGCAAGCTTCCGCATATTGCCATCTCAACCATCGATATCAATCCGATTGGTCTGGATGTTATTGGCGCAGATGGTAATAAAGGCGGCACGGTAACTGACGTATGGGTAGACCATATGGAAATGATGATTCGTTATCTTGAGCTTGATGCAAATGGTAATAAGGTACTGTTACCAATTAACTTTTCACGTATTGGTAAGCATGATATTCAGGTGCAATCGATCTTGTCAGATCAATTTGCACTGGTACCAAAAACCAAGCATCCAGAAGAGGTTACTTTGCTGGAAGAAGAAAAAATCATGGCTTACTTTGGAGCAGGTACTTTGTATGCCACACCTGAGCGTCAGGAGCCATTGGCATGAGTCTCGATATCCATAACAGTCCAGAGCATGAGTTCGAACCTGAGCTAGGTCTTCCAGAAAGATTGCCGCAGGGGGAGCGTATTTTGTGGCAAGGATCGCCTGATACTAAGGCGCTCCTGTTTAGAGTCTTTCATTTCAAAATGTTAGGCATCTATTTTGGTCTGCTATTGGCTTATCGCTTGATAACTGGTTTCAGTGAGGGTGAAGCCTTCACTGAAATTCTGTTTGCCGCCCTCAATATTGTGGCTCTCTCAGGTTTGGGCTTGGGTTTGGTTGCACTCATTGCCTATTTAATGGCTTCAACAGCGATTTATACGATTACCAATAAGCGCGTTGTGATGCGGATTGGAATTGTGCTGAATATGACCTTTAATTTTCCGCTCAAGATGATTGAATCAGCGGATTGTGGTGTCGCCAAGCAGGGCTCTGGCGATATTTATCTCAAGTTAAGCAAGGGCACCAAAATTGCAATTTTCCACTTATGGCCTCACGCAAGACCGGGTAAGTGGACCGTCCCTCAGCCAACCTTTAGAAGTATTAAGAATTGCTCTGAAGTAGCTCAGATCTTGGTAGATGCATGGGCAGCCCAAAATAATGTCATTGCTCGCACAGTACAGAAGAATGAGTCAAAAGAAGTAAATTCAAAGAGTCCTTACTCAGGAATTGAAACAGCATGATTTTGCGTATGAATGCCACTCAGATGCAAAACTATATTGCATTGTTTATTGCTTCATTGTTGATGGCAATCATTCTGTTGATCGCAAATTATGTTCAGTCTGGAAAGTTAGAGCCTCAGGTTGATGCTGCTGTAATTACCAAGAAAACCCTGCACTTTAGAGACCTTCCGAATGGTGCGGTTGGCGTGATTTCTGCGGATAATGGACAAATGATTGCCCAGGTTGAAGGTCAGGCTGGCTTTGTGAGGGGAATTTTGAGAGCATTAGCTCGTGATCGTCGGATTCGTCAGATTTCTAGTGATGATGCGTTTGAATTAGTCAGTCGTTCCGATGGAAGGTTGACCTTGATTGATTTAGCAACAAATAATCGAATTGATTTGGAGTCATTCGGAAAAGATAACGCAGCTGAGTTTGCTGCTTTTTTAACTAGCGCGAGATAACTATGTCAAAGCAAAAGGTTCAATGTCACGTTGATATGTCGAATACCTCTGAGTTTCTATACGCTCACGTAGACTTGAATGGGGTTCAAGTAGGACCGGGAGACGAAGTTCTGGTTCACGACCCTATTACCGATATCTCATTTGGCGAAGTATTGAGTTACGACAGAACCGCCACTGTTTCTAAAGCAGGTATTTTTTCACGTCTTTGGGTGTACCTCACTGCAAGATTAGAGGTCACTATGCTGTATGAGGTAAGTTTCTCGACAACCCGATTTAGTAAGGCTAAGAAATATCCTCGCCCAGCACCTAGTCAAGAAATTGCCCCAATTATTTTGAATGAAGGAGTGAAGGTATGAGTGCAAATGCGCCAACCATGCCAATGGGACGTCCTATTAACGAGTCAACTGACCGGGCCCTTGAAAATACCATTCTGAGTCCGCGCTTTTATACAACTGACTTTGATGAAATGGACCGTTTTGATATCTCCTCTGTGAAGCCAGAGTGGGATCGCTTAATGCAGGAATTTGACCAAGATATTAATCAAGCCCATTTTCAGCGTCCTGAAGATATGTCTAAGGACTACTCGCATCTTCCAGAAGGTCTCTATCAAGAATTCTTAGACTTTTTAATTAGCTCGATTACTTCTGAATTCTCAGGTTGTGTACTTTATTCAGAGATTAAGAAATCCATCAATAATCCAGAACTGAAAAGCCTATTTACCTATATGGCCCGGGATGAGAGTAGACATGCTGGCTTCATCAATCAATGGCTTAAGGATTTTGGTATCGGCGTGGATTTAGGATTTTTAGCGAGAACCAAAAAATATACATTCTTTAAGCCTAAGTTTATTTTTTATGCAACCTATCTTTCTGAGAAGATCGGTTATGCACGCTACATCATGATTTATCGCATTATTCAAAAGAAACCTGAGTTGCGTTTTCACCCGATATTTTTGTGGTTTGAAAAATGGTGCAATGATGAATTCCGTCATGGCGAAGCATTTGCATTGCTAATGCGCTCTAATCCGAAGTTGCTCAGTGGTGTGAATCGTCTGTGGATCCGTTTTTTCCTGATCGCTGTTTACGCAACGATGTATGTTCGCGATCATTCCAGACCAGAATTTCATAAGGCATTAGGCGTTTCTCCAACAGACTATGACCGTCAAGTTCTACAAATCACCTCTGATATTTCTAAGCAAGTATTCCCCTTCACCATTAATCTGGATGATCCAAGAGTTTGGGAAGGCTTTGAAAAACTGAGAAAGATATCGGATGAGGTGGAAGAACTTAAGCAGAGGGGTGGAGTTCTGTCTGCGATTAAGCGTGGTGGATTAGCGGTTGCTGCGGCTACCACCTTCTTGCGTATTTATCTATTGCCAGTCGTTCCAAATGAGCTGCCAACAGATATTCGCTTAGTGCCTGTTTGGTAATTTTTCATGTATTTTTGGATAAGCCCCTTAATCTTTACCATCTTTGTGTGGTGGTTTAGTACGGGCTTTATTCTGAAAATTAATAGCTTGCCAAGACATTACTTTAAGGCAATCTTTGCGCTTTCGATTGGCGTCTTATTGATGGCGTTTTGGGGATTACAAATCTCGAGTCAACAAGCCACGGTTGCAGGAGCCTATTGCTCCTTCACTTGTGCAATTGTGATTTGGGGTTGGCAAGAGCTTGCTTTTTTACTAGGCTACATTACTGGATCAAGACGTTCGGATTGCCCTCATGGCCTGAGTGGAATGAGGCGTGCTTGGTATGCATTCCAAACTATTAATTACCATGAGCTGACTTTGCTCAGTCTCGGTATTGTCTTGTTCTTGATGAATCTAGAAGCCGTCAATCAGACTGGTTTTTGGACTTACATCATCCTCTGGGGAATGCGCCAAAGCACCAAAATCAATATCTTCTTAGGCGTCTTGAATTTCAATGAAGCCTTCTTGCCTCAGCATTTGAAATATCTCATTACTTATTTCAGACGTAAGGCAATGAATTTGCTGATGCCATTCTCTATTTTGGTTTCAGTAGTTTTCTTAGTGCCCATTTGGTCGCATGCAGCATCTGAGTCATCAGTCTATGAGATGACCTCATCAGCATTGCTTGGTACGCTATTGGCGCTTGGATTGTTAGAGCATTTATTCTTGATCATGCCATTTCCTAGTGAGTTGTTGTGGAAGTGGGGTTATAAGAACCATCGTTGAGCAATCAGAATCTATGCGTTCGAATAAAACTATCTATCTAGCCCAGCCGCGCGGCTTTTGTGCGGGAGTAGAGAGGGCCATTCTCATCGTTGAGGAGGCGCTGAAGAAATATGGCGCTCCAATTTATGTCAGACATGAAATTATTCACAATGCTTATGTCGTGAAAGATTTTGAGTCGCGTGGCGTCATCTTCATTAATGAGCTAGATGCGGTGCCTAAGGGCGCAATTCTGATTTTTAGTGCACATGGCGTATCTAAGGCCGTTCGATATGAAGCAGATGAACGCCAATTCCAAGTATTTGATGCCACTTGCCCATTGGTTGCCAAGGTCCATGCAGAAGTCGTCCGTTTAAAAGAACGTGGCTATCAGATCATTATGATTGGACATCGTGGTCACCCAGAAGTTGAGGGCACTATGGGACAGGTTGATTCCTCAATTCATCTGATAGAGCATGTACAAGATGTCGATAAACTTTCTTTTGATGAGAATGAATTAATTGCTTATGTCACTCAAACAACATTATCCGTTGATGAGACACAAGAAATTACTGCTGCCCTGATGAAGAAGTATCCACAGATTCATGCGCCTAAGCGTCAGGATATTTGTTACGCCACTCAGAATCGCCAGGATGCTGTTAAGGCGATGCTTCCCCATGTGGATGTGGTCGTTGTAGTTGGCAGTCAAAATAGCTCCAACTCAAAGCGACTACAAGAATTAGCAAGTAGCATGAATGTCCCGGCGTATTTGGTTGATGATCCAAAGCAGATTCAGGCTGAGTGGTTTCAATCGATGAATAGCGTTGGGGTCACGGCGGGCGCATCTGCACCTGAGGCTTTGACAGCCCAAATAATTGAGGCAATCAACGGTCTTTATCGGGGTTCAGTAGTCCCAATGCTAGGGATTGAGGAAATCGTGAATTTTTCCCTCCCTAAGGGTTTGCTGGAAGCGGCCTAAACCCCCTAAATTCGCCTTTTCCCTTGATATATAAGGGTTTTCACTGGTAAAAATCAGGCTTAAAAGTGTCAAATTTAATTGACACTTTAATATGTCAATGACAAAATCATTTACATGAATCTGCCAGAGCCACGAGCAATTTTGACGCTTTTAAAGCCGATCACTTGGTTTCCGCCAATGTGGGCATTTGCCTGCGGATCTATCACTGGTACTGACAAGATTGCTGAAAATTTGCCAATCTTTTTCCTCGGTTTATTGCTTACTGGGCCTCTTGTGTGTGCTTCCAGTCAGGCGGTAAATGATTGGTACGACAGACATGTTGATGCTATTAATGAACCTAATCGACCCATTCCGTCAGGACGTATTCCTGGTCGATGGGGTCTCTATATCGCAATACTGTGGTCACTGATTTCATTGTGGGTCGGAACTTACTTGGGCCCCATTGGATTTCTGGCTACCTTGCTCGCTTTAGTGTTGGCCTGGTTCTACAGCATGCCACCGATGCGTTTTAAAAATAACGGTTGGTTTGGCAATCTTGCGTGCGGTGTAAGTTATGAAGGTTTAGCTTGGATTACTGGAGCAACTTTACTCTCCGGAGGAGTGCTACCAAGCAAGCCATCACTCTTACTTGCTGGTCTATATAGCGCTAGTGCACATGGAATCATGACCTTGAATGATTTCAAGGCGATTGAAGGTGATCGACAAATGGGTGTGCGATCCTTGCCCGTGCAACTCGGCGCAATGAAAGCGGCCCAAGTATCTGCAGCCTTTATGTTGATCCCACAAGTGATCGTATTGGCTTTACTGCTGATGTGGGGTAAGCCTATCTACGCAATGGTGATTGGTGGATTGATATTAGGACAAATCGTTTTATTAAGAGACTTCCTCAAAAGACCAGTTGAGAAAGCTCTCTTTTATAGCGGCTTTGGCGTTCCAATCTTGGTCTCCGGAATGATGGTGGCCGCATTTGCAGTCAATGGCATGGGGATTGAGTCATGAGTATTGCTATGACACAGTCACTCTATCAGTCATCAACCTTTGGTTGGCTCAGTATTGTGCGTCTTGGCTTAGTGCAAGCATGCATTGGCGCCATAGTCGTGATGACGACCTCCACTTTAAATCGTATCATGGTGGTTGAGTTAGCGCTGCCTGCCAGTCTGCCTGGCTTGTTAGTAGCAATTCATTATTTTGTGCAAGTGATTAGACCGCGGATGGGATTTGAGTCTGATAGCGGAGCCAAAAGAACCCCATGGATTATTGGCGGCGTAGGTTTACTAGCTCTGGGTGGATTTGGTGCAGCTATTGCCACATCACTCATGGGTATTCACTTAATCCTTGGTATTGCAGCAGCAATCGTTGCCTTCTTCTTCATTGGTATCGGCGTGAGTATGAGTGGTACTTCTTTACTAGCGCTGTTGGCAAAGGGTGTTAGCGATGAGAGAAGGGCTGCAGCAGCAACCACTGTATGGCTCATGATGATTTTTGGCTTTGCTCTTACGAGTGGTATTGCAGGTAAATTTCTTGACCCTTACTCGCCAGAGAAAGTCATTCTCATTTCAGGAATCATTTCATCAATAGCGTGTTTTATTACAGTAGTAGCACTCTATAAATTAGAGGGGCGCGAGCTACAAAATACCTCAGCAAGTAACGCTCAAAAGGTGCCTTTCAGAAAGGCGCTAAGCGATATTTTGGCCGATTCCGATACTAAGAAATTCACCATCTTCATTTTCCTATCCATGTTTGCATTTAGTGCACAGGATTTGATTTTGGAACCTTTTGCTGGAATGATTTTTAACTATTCTTTAGGTGAGACAACTAGCCTATCTGGCATTCAGCACTCAGGAGTGCTCACCGGAATGCTATTGGTGGCAGTTTGTGGTTCCAGCAGATTGCGGCCTTACTTTGGGTCCCTGAGATCTTGGATGATCTATGGCTGCCTCGCCTCTGCGCTAGCAATGTTTGGCTTAGTGATTGCTGGAATCTTGGAAGGCAATTGGCCATTAAAGCTGAATGTATTTATTTTGGGATTAGCGAACGGCGCTTTCTCTATCGCTGCCATCGCTTCAATGATGCGTTTAGCAGTTGTGGGTGGAGGCGGAAAAGAGGGCGTCAGGATTGGCCTTTGGGGTGGAGCTCAAGCAATTGCTTTTGGCTTAGGTGGTCTTCTAGGCGCTGGCGCTAGTGATCTTGCGCGATCTATTTTTACAAGCCCTGCATACGCATACGCATCTGTTTTTTTCATTGAAGCAATTCTGTTTGTTGCTTCTGCATATATGGCATCTCAAGTTGAGAGCAAAACTGGTAGTTCTAGTGGAGTGAGGTGAAACATGACAACTGAATTTATTTATGACGCAGTAGTTGTTGGTGGTGGTCCTGCTGGGGCTACTGCGGCTCAAACACTTGCGCAAAAAGGAAAGCAGGTCTTGCTGCTGGATAAGCGTGGGCGTATTAAACCGTGCGGCGGTGCGATTCCTCCGCGTTTAATCAAAGATTTTCAGATTCCAGATGAGTTGCTGGTAGCGAAAGCAAAATCCGCCCGGATGGTATCTCCATTAGGAAAAACAGTGGATATACCTATTGAGAACGGCTTTGTAGGGATGGTCGATCGATCTCACTTTGATGAGTGGTTAAGACAGCGCGCAGTTACTGCAGGAGCGACTCGCGAGGATGGTTTATTTGAGAGTCTCACCAGAGAAGGTCCTTATGCCCGCATTTACTATCGCACACGAGGTGCTCGCGATGGCGATCATGGCAGCTTAAAGAGTGTTTTGGCTAAAGCAGTCATTGGTGCCGATGGCGCTAAATCTCAGGTAGGAAGAAGTGCAGGCGTGCAGGGATGTGCTGAGGCAAATTATGTGTTCGCCTATCACGAGATTATTAAAACCCCACCTAATGCGCCAAATTCTTTTGATGCAAGTCGCTGCGATGTTTTGTATCAAAAGCCAGTTTCCCCTGATTTTTATGGTTGGGTCTTTCCTCATGGCGACACTATCAGCATCGGCACTGGAAGTGCTGATAAAGGCTTTTCTCTGAGAAATGCGGTAGCAAAGTTACGTGCTGATATTGGCTTAGAAGGCGCTGAATTGATTCGGCATGAAGGGGCACCATTACCAATGAAGCCTTTAAAAAAATGGGATGACGGCCAGCAAGTAGTTTTAGCAGGTGATGCTGCTGGAGTAGTTGCTCCAGCATCTGGCGAAGGTATTTATTACGCGATGCTTGGTGGTCAACTGGCTGGTGAAGCTGTTGCTGAATTTGTAGAAAGCAATGATCCAGCAAAACTGAAGTTGGCTCGCAAGCGATTCATGAAAGAGCATCGCATGACCTTTATTGTTTTGGGCATCATGCAATATTTTTGGTACTCGACCGATAAAAGACGTGAGAGTTTCGTCAAGATGTGTGAGGACAAAGACGTTCAAAAACTCACATTTGAGTCTTATATGAACAAAAAGCTCGTTCGCAAGAAGCCAATGGCGCATCTCAAAATCTTTATTAAGGATATGGGGCATCTATTGGGCCTAGCTAAAGTATGACGATGTTTTTTCAACAGAAGTATCTCTGGCTAATTGCAGCTTGGATGGTGACCACTTCAGTCTTGGGTGGCTTGGCCACGAAGTTGGGGCCATGGTACTTTTCCTTGATTCAGCCACCTTGGAAACCACCAGATTGGGCATTTGGTATCGTCTGGACCACTATTTTCATTCTCTCTGCATTAGCATGGATGATTGCTTTCAATGGTGGCGCTAGTCAGTCTCAGAAAAACAAAATCACCATTCTTTTTTGGTTGAATGGCTTTTTCAATGTGCTTTGGAGCGTCCTATATTTCCGGATGCAGCATCCTGATTGGTCATTGATAGAGGCATTTTTCCTATGGGGATCTGTACTCGCCATTATTTTCGTGATGTGGCCAATTCGTAGACTCGCTGCATACCTGATGTTCCCGTACTTAATTTGGGTAACGATTGCCATGTGCCTCAATTGGGAAACACTTGTCCTGAACCCTGGGGCCTACTAAGCATATGCCAAGCATGAAATTGCTCAACCTCGGCGTGAATCATCATACTGCCCCAATTGATATTCGGGAGAGTGTGGCAGTTGCGCCTGAAGTTTTGCAAGATTCTTTAATTGACTTACGTAAGTACTTGCACAGAGAGAATGCAGAGCATCAGCCAGAGGTGGCAATTCTTTCTACCTGTAATCGCATGGAAATCTATTGTGCTGCCAATGATGTTGATTACGAGGATCATCATTTAGAGAGTCGTGCCTTTGAATGGCTGGCTGCTCAGAACAATGTGCATAAAAATGAGCTGCGTCCTTATATTTACTCCGCCAAGGAGAGTGATGCAGTCAAGCATGCTTTCAGAGTAGGTAGTGGCTTGGATTCGATGGTCTTAGGTGAAACTCAAATCCTAGGGCAAATGAAAAAAGCGATTGAGAATGCAAACCAAGTCGGGACTTTAGGAACCTATTTAAAGCCGCTGTTTGATAAGACATTTTCTGTAGCAAAAGTGGTTCGCGGAAATACGCAAATAGGTTCGAATTCTGTTTCAATGGCAGGCGCCTCTATCAAGTTAGTGGAGCGTATCTTTGGACCAATTAGTGAATGCAATGTTTTATTCATTGGCGCCGGTGAGATGATCGGCTTGTGCGCAAATCATTTTGCAGGTAAAAATCCTAAAAAGATTGCGATCTCCAACCGCACCATTGATCGCGGTAGTGAATTAATTCAGACCTTTGCCAGCCAAAATTTACAGACCGAAGTCTTTCCTTTGGCTGAATTGCCTCAACACTTGCATCAATATGATGTGGTGGTCTCCTGTACGGCGAGCTCCTTGCCGATTGTAGGCATGGGAATGGTCAAAACCGCACTAAAAGCCCGGCAGTCTCGCCCGATAGCCCTGATTGATTTGGCGGTGCCAAGAGATTTTGAGCCTGAAATTAAGAGTTTAAAAAATGCTTATCTCTACTCCATCGATGATCTCGGTGAAATCGTCAATGCTGGAAAGGCTAACCGACTTGAATCAATCGGTGAGGCAGAAAAGATTATTGAAAAAGGGGTCATAGAGTTTTATGAAACTCTGGAGAAGAGGGCAGTAGTGCCCATCATTAGGTCAATCCAAGATGTAGGTGAGCAATATCAAAAGATTGAGCTAGAAAAGGCAAGCAGAAGAATTGCAAATGGCGATGATCCGATGGTGGTTCTCTCCCATATGGCTATAGCGCTTGCTAATAAGTTTATGCATGCCCCAATTCATGCTTTGAAGCAGTCTTCTGATGAAAATTTAGAAGAATATAAAAAAATTATTTCCAAAATCTACTCATCGAAGTGAGGTTGCTATGCTAAAAATGACAAACTTCCTTGAGACCATATCAGCCCCCGATGAATTAAGGGGGTTAGAGGTTTCCAAGCTCCCCCAAATTGCTCAAGAACTGCGTAATTTCATATTAACTTCTGTTTCGGGCACTGGCGGACATCTCTCATCAAACCTGGGAACAGTGGAATTAGCGTTAGCGCTTCACTACGTATTTGATACGCCTTATGATCGCCTGGTCTGGGATGTAGGTCATCAAAGTTATGCCCATAAAATATTGACGGGTCGCCGAGAGGCAATGTCGGGACTGCGCCAGTTTGACGGTATTTCAGGTTTTCCTAAGAGAAGTGAGAGTGAGTACGATGCATTTGGTACGGCTCACTCATCTACTAGTATTTCAGCTGCTTTGGGTATGGCAGTAGCGGCAAAAAATAAAAATGAGCAGCGCAATGTCGTAGCCATTATTGGTGATGGGGCGATGAGTGCCGGCATGGCATTTGAGGCCATGAATAATGCTGGCGTCAATAAAAAAGTTCCCCTCATTGTGATCCTTAATGATAACGAGATGTCGATTTCCCCGGCGGTGGGAGCATTGAATCGCTATTTGGTGAAATTAATTTCTGGCTCTATGTACGCTGCTACGAAGAGAGGGTTAGATAAAGTTCTTTCTGTAGCTCCGCCGATTCGTGAGTTTGCCAAAAGACTTGAGGGCCATACAAAGGGCATGTTGGGGCCAGCAACGATTTTTGAAGAGTTTGGGTTTGATTACTACGGTCCTATTGATGGACATAATTTGAATGTTTTGGTATCTACACTAGAAAATATTAAGGTTCTTGCTCAAACAGAAGGGCCACAGTTTCTTCATGTCATTACCAAAAAGGGCAAGGGCTACACGCTAGCAGAGGCCGATCCTATTGCTTATCATGGCCCAAGCCCATTTGATCCAATCGTCGGTATACAAGCTAAGCCTGCTAGCAAAAAAACCTACACTCAGGTTTTTGGAGAGTGGCTATGCGATATGGGTGAGGCAGATGAGCGATTAATGGCCATTACCCCTGCGATGCGTGAAGGCTCCGGATTGGTGGAATTTGAAAAGCGCTTTCCTGAGCGATATTTTGATGTAGGCATTGCAGAGCAACACGCTGTGACATTCGCAGCGGGCATTGCTTGTGAAGGATTAAAGCCGGTCGTTGCTATTTACTCGACTTTTTTACAGCGAGGTTACGATCAACTAATCCACGATGTCACTCTGCAAAACTTACCAGTAGTATTTGCAATTGATCGTGCTGGCATGGTTGGCGCAGACGGCGCAACGCATGCAGGCGCATTTGATGTCGCCTTTTTGCGTTGCTTGCCTAATTTAGTTCTCATGACACCATCCAATGAGCAAGAGTGCCGAGCAATGCTCACAACCGGCTTTGAGCATGATGGTCCTGCGGCTGTCCGCTATCCCCGCGGATCTGGCATCGGACTTGAGACTTCTGGCCAAGCATTAGAGTCTTTGCCAATTGGTAAGGGCCTCGTTGTCAGGTCAATATCTGAACAACTTCTCCCTCAGAAAAAGATTGCCTTTATTTGCTTTGGGCCGCTGCTTTATAACGCTCTATCAGTTGCAAAAGAGATCAATGCAACCGTTGTTGATATGCGTTTCGTGAAGCCTTTGGATGAGGGTTTACTGTGTGATATCGCCCGTACTCACGATGCCTTAGTGTTTGTTGAAGACAGTGCTGTGAAGGGCGGAGCAGGTAGCGCCTGCCTTGAGGTCCTGGCCGATCAAAATATTCAAATTGAATCTTTACAAATGGGCTTGCCCGATGAGTATGTTGAACATGGCGATGTCAATTTCTTATTAGATCTCTATGGGCTCTCATCCGAAAAAATGAAGCAAAGAGTTGCAGCTCGATTCCTCTAAGAGTTAATCGACAATGGAGTCCATTGAGATTGCCCCATTTCGCGAGTTGTGTACTGACTGCGGAGTATCTAGAACAAAACAACCAAAGCGTTGTGCCACTGCTTGTCAATTTATTCAACCAAATTACCCACAATTTGAGATCTCGACACATGGCAGAGTTCGCAATGCTGGAGACTCAGATGAAGTCTTTTTTGGTACTTATCTACAGATGTATAGGGCCCGATTAAATCAACCTTTAGAAGGTGCTCAGTGGACTGGAATTATTACTCGATTATGTGAGCTATTGTTAGAGCGGGGCCTTGTGGATGCGGTGATCACGATGGCATCCGATCCAGAGGATAAATGGCGACCTCAACCAGTGATTATTAATCGCGCTCAGGATATGAAGCTTTGTAGGGGAATGAAAATGGGTTACGCACCCATTGTTCAATACCTCGAACAAGCCAAAGAGCTGGGTCACCAAAGGGTTGCGATGGTTGGCATACCGTGCCAGGTTTACGCCGCCAGAGCGCTTGAGAAAGAATTGGGCTTTGAAAAATTATTCATTATTGGCTCACCTTGCTCGGACAACACAACCACAGAAAATTTTCACCATTTTTTAGGCTTGCTATCTCAGAAGCCAGAAGAAATCACTTACTTAGAATTTAGAGCCGATTACCACGTCGAGTTACGTTTTGCAGATGGACGTATTCAGGAGATTCCTTTTTTGAAGCTGCCACTTTCAGATTTGCCAGGTGATTTTTTCCCGACCACTTGTAAGACCTGTGTTGACTACGTCAATTCGCTTTCGGATATTACGGTTGGGTATATGGCCGGCACAGGAGAGCAGTGGTTAATTGTACGGAATGCGCGCGGCCAGGAACTTGCCAAGTTATTGGGCCTGGAAATCCATCTTGAAGCTTTGCAGTCAGCCGGAAACCGCTTGGGACCAGTAAAAGGCTTTATGAAGAATGTCGAGTTGGCTGCTGGAGGCTTACCCCTGCAACGAATGCCTAACTTTATGAGAAGTATTTTTGCCTGGGTGATGCCGAGATTTGGACCTCGTGGTCTGGAGTTTGCAAAAGCGAGAGTTGAAATGAAGGCTATTGAGTCCGTCATTCATTTGCGTAATATTGCGCCGCACAAAATTAAGAATATGGTGCCAAGTCATGTTTGGCAAGTTGTCCGGAAGTACGGATTAGAACCTAGAAACGATGAAATCAAGGACTCTAGGGAAAGCACCTACAGTTAAGTGTTTGTGAATTTCTCAGAAAGAATTTATAACGTAAGGATTCTAATTAATAGGCTCTTAGGCAGCCACGGTAATTTTCAAAAGTCTTTTTGAGACCGTGACTTGATCTGGTGATGTTCATGAATTTATCTAGGCTGGTGAGCATTGCAGGGTTTATAAAGAAATCCAAGCGGGATGACTTTAAGTTGGACCAACAACAGTCATCAAAGACATCAGATAGGATGTGGGAAGATTGCCTGGTATCTAATGCGCCATCGCAGACAACTTTTAAAAAAGAGCAAGATATCCACCCGCTTGAAAAAGCTTGTACAGAAAGTGAGTATCTCGAGTCCCTAGTCAAAACGATTGAGGGCAACATACTGCCCCATATCATTGAGCAGCATCTTGAGTCTTCCATTCCTGAGGATTTGCAAGCAAAGGCAATTGCCGATGAAAAAATTATTGCTGAGTTAACTGCTTTAGTCCTCCAGGAGGATGCGCGTGCCTCCGTTAATTTCGTAAAAGAGATTCATGCCTCAGGAACAAGCTTAGAAGATATTTATTTGCTCTTGCTAACCCCAGTTGCTCGAAAGCTCGGGGAAATGTGGGAGGAGGATGAATCCAGTTTTACAGATGTGACCATAGGACTTTGGCGTATTAAGCAGTTGATGTATGACTTAAGTCCGATATTCCAACAGTATGCTGAGCAAAATAAAACGGGCTCTAGCATTATGTTGGTACCGTTGCCTGGCTCTCAGCACAACTTAGGCCTGTTTATGGTTTCTGAATTCTTTGCCAAAGCTGGATGGCGAATTTGGGGCGAGTTGGCTGCGACAGAAGAAGAAATTATTCAGATGGCTGCCAATGAATGGTTTGATGTTGTAGGTTTATCAGCCAGCGTTCGGGAGCAATTTCCGCAACTCAAAGAGTTGATTAAGAGCATCAAAGCTAAATCAAAGAATCCCAATGTAGGTGTCATCATAGGCAGCCCAGTATTTAATCAATTTCCTGAGCTCATCGATGATCTCGGCGCAGATATGGTGGGAATGGATGCTGAGGATGCGCTGGAGAAAGCCACTTTTTACGTTGAGCGATTGCGCTAGTTCAAAATCTTAATATGTCTCGTGCGCATCGAATAGTGATTGTAGGTGGTGGGGCAGGTGGGCTTGAATTAGCCACCAAGTTGGGCGATAGCTATAGTGCCGATAAGATAGCCGTCACCCTAGTTGATAAAAATAGAACGCATATCTGGAAACCAAAGCTGCATGAAGTAGCAGCGGGATCGATGGATCTTGCCGATCAAGAGCTAGATTACATTGCTCAAGCCCATTGGCACCATTTCAGGTTTCGATTGGGTGAGCTAGTTGGCATCGATAGGGAAAAGAAAGAAATTCAGGTAGCGCCCTATATAGATGAGTCGGGTGAGTTGGTTACACCTACCCAAGCCATTCCTTATGACACACTAGTCATTTCAATTGGTAGCCTCACCAATGACTTTGGAACTCGGGGTGTTGAGCAATATGCTCAAAGACTAGAGTCCTTGGGCGACGCTAAACGTTTTCATCTTCGCCTAGTGAATGCTTGCCTAAGGGCCCAAGCTCAAACTAGCGCATTAGCCCCGCATCAATTAAAGGTTGCGATTATTGGAGCAGGAGCTACTGGCGTTGAGCTTGCGGCCGAGCTGCATCGCACAACGCGCGCCATCATTTCTTTCGGAATGGATAGAGTTGATCCTGAAAAAGATCTGAAAGTAGTCCTCATCGAAGCCGCTCCTAAAATCTTGCCAGCCCTTTCAGAGCGGATCTCGCTTGCGGCAGAGAAACTATTGACTGATCTTGGCGTGAAGGTAATGACAAATGCCAAGGTGCAACAAGTTCAAGCAGATAAGGTAGTGCTTGCCGATGGTCAGGAGATACCAGCTGAGCTGATTGTTTGGGCTGCAGGAGTGAAGGCCCCCGATTTTCTAAAAGGTATAGGCGGCTTAGAGACTAATCACGTCAATCAGCTTTTAGTCTTACCAACATTGCAAACTACTTTAGATGAAAATATTTTTGCTATTGGCGACTGTGCTGCATGCCCTTGGCCTGAGGCAAATAATGGCAAGGGAGGTATTGTGCCGCCGCGGGCCCAAGCAGCCCATCAACAGGCATCGCACCTCTATAAACAAATCAACCGAATTATTCATCATCAACCCCTAAAACCTTATCAGTATCGAGATTTTGGCTCCTTGGTTTCGCTTGGGGAGTACAGCAGCGTGGGGAGCATGATGGGCGGTCTCATTGGCGGAAGTCTGATGGTTGAGGGATTATTCGCCAAATTGATGTATATCAGCCTCTACAAGCTACATCAGTTAGCTTTGCATGGTTGGTTTAAGGTTTTTCTAGACACCCTAAGTCGATTGATTCATCGTAGAACACATTCAATTGTAAAATTGCACTAGTCAGCCTTGTGCACTTTTGTTTTCCCCCATTGAATTTGAGATATCTGTTGTAAATGTTGGAGCTACGCCAAACCGCCCTTGAAATATTAGTTATCACAGATCCGAAAACGAAGGTTTCTCGGGTTCAGAAACTATTTGATGATTATGATCAACAGCACATTGCTCTGGATGTTTCTGCTGCTTTAAATTCAAAAGATCTCATGCTTCCTGGGCGCCCGCAAAAGCCGGAGTTAGTTCCTCCATTAACCGTCCCCAAAAGAAAGATGGATACCGTTGAAGGCAGGCTGTCTTTGCTGCACTCACTGGCCCACATTGAATTTAATGCGATGAATCTTGCGCTGGATGCAATCTGGCGATTTCCTGATATGCCAACGCAATACTACGCAGATTGGCTGAAGGTCGCAAAGGAAGAGGCTTACCACTTTAGTTTGATAGAAGATCATTTGCAATCTGTCGGTGTTGCTTACGGTGATTTTCCTGCGCACAATAGTTTGTGGGAGATGGTTGAGAGGACTGCAGATGCAGTCATTGCCAGAATGGCTTTGGTCCCTAGGACTATGGAGGCCAGAGGCTTGGATGCGGTGCCTGCTATTCGTGATCGCTTTAAACAAGTTAAGGATGCTCAAGTTGTTGAGATTTTAGAAATTATCCTAAGAGATGAAGTGGGGCATGTGTTGATTGGCAATCAATGGTTTAATTTCTTATGCGTCAAGGACGGGCTATCGCCAATCAAAGCCTATAAAGATTTAGCTAAAGCCTATCGTGCTCCTGCATTAAGGGGGCCATTTAATTTAGAGGCTCGCAAGGAAGCAGGATTTACTACTGAAGAATTAAGTCTACTTGGAACATAATTAGAAAACGTCTGGAGAATATATGAATTTATCTCGTCGAACATTCATTGCATCGGCCGCATTAGCTCCGGTAGCATGTGGCGTGCCTCTATCCTATGAGAGGGGTCTTCCCGTTGCTTCTCCCAAGCCGACTCCGATGATTCGTCCTCCACAAATTGGTCAAGAGTGGACATACATCAAGAAAGATGTTTTTAATGGAAAGACTCTTGGGATTATTACGGAGCGTATTTCAAAAATTGGCTCGACTATTGTCCTCGATCGCAGTTCTGCAGATGGTGCGATGCTCCCTAGTGAGATTCAAACCTCTTGGGGCATGGTGGCTACTGATACGCAATGGCCACGCTTGCTGAACTTTAGCCCCTCATTACCGCTATGGCCGCTTGAACTCTCAACTGCTTGGAGCAAGCAATTTACTACCAAGTACAGTATTCCTGGTTTTTCTGAGTCAAGAATGAATTGGCAGGAGTATATGAGCGTGCAGGGCTGGGAGCAGATTACAGTTCCTGCAGGAGTTTTTATTGCACTCCGTTTTCAAACTCTGATCAATTTTGAAAATTCGGATCCGAATATCGTTGATTGCATTCGCAAAGAAACAGTTTGGTTTGCTCCTCAAATTGGCCGTTGGGTCGCAAGAGAGGCATCAGGCTCCTATCAAATAGCAGGTTCAATCGGTGCTGTGTTTCAAGAGGGTAGTTATCAGTGGCAACTAAGCTCTTATAAATAATGAAAACAGACCGCTTACGAAAATTTCTAGTTTTGCTCCTGCCAATTATTTTGGCGGGGTGTATATCTGCGCAACCATTTCCTGAGGGCGTGAACGTAGCGCAGCCAACATCTCCACCTGTCGTTAGGGCGCCCAAAGTTGGGCAGGAATGGGTATATCAGGTTCGCAATGTATTTAATCAAGCCATTATTGATACCGTAACTGAGAGAGTTGTCTCGGTTGGTAATGAAGTTCGTATTGCAAGATCGGGAATGAATGCCGGTCAACTACCAGATGAAATCCAATCGCCTTGGGGCGTCATTTTGCAAGATCCCCATTGGAATCCTCCCCAGACATTTCAAAAAGGAATCCCTCTTTGGCCGGAGCAATTACAAGTAGGTTGGTCTCGGTTCTATAACACCAAGTATCAAGTGCTGAATTACCCAAACGCTAATTATTATTGGGGGCTAAGCATGGTGGCGAATAATTGGGAGCAAATCCAAGTTCCAGCAGGAAAGTTTCTGACGATTCAATACCATAATGAAATACCTTCTTTTGAAAGTGATGACGTCTTTAGGATGGCAAGTTATCGTCAAGAGGATCTATGGCTTGCCCCCGAAATTGGGCGCTGGGTCATACGCAGAGGGTATGGACGCTATTTAATGTCTGGTGACTTTTGGACCACTGCTTACTGGGAAGATTATCTCCAATGGGAGCTAATCTCCTGGAAGTAACAATGCGCTTAAAATAGAGGCATTGTGTATACCGTTAAAGAACTCTTTCCTACGCTTCAGGGCGAAGGCACCCACACTGGACGAGCTGCCGTTTTTTGCCGTTTTGCTGGATGCAATTTATGGAGTGGTCGCGAGGAGGATCGGGCGACTGCCATCTGTAAATTTTGCGACACCGACTTTATAGGTAGCGATGGTGATGGCGGTGGAAAGTTTGAATCTGCTATTGATCTCGCAAATGCAATTGAGTCTGCGTGGAAAAGTACTTCAGCAGGACCTCAGCAGCGCTATGTCGTATTTACAGGCGGAGAGCCACTTTTGCAGTTAGATGACGAGCTCATTGCAGAGCTGCATGAAAAAGGCTTTGAAATTGCAATTGAAACAAACGGCACCATCAAGGTTCCCAAAGGGGTTGATTGGGTTTGTGTCAGCCCCAAAGCAGGTTCTGACTTAATTGTTCTTCAGGCGAATGAGCTTAAGTTAGTAATTCCCCAAGAAGGACAAGACTCATTGGAGAAGTTATTGGCTCGTTTTGAGAAGATGGACTATCGCAATCGCTTCTTACAGCCCATGGATGGGCCAAACCTCAAAATGAATACTGAATTAGCCATTAGCCTCTGTCAAAAACGTCCGCTTTGGAGATTAAGCCTCCAATCCCATAAACTCATCGGTATTCGCTAAAGTATTCGATAATCTAGCTAAGTCCAGTAACGTATTGATTAGACCTGAATGACAAGTAAACAACCTGCAATTTCCATTACCCGGCGTCTTGAATTTGACTCAGGACATCGCATTCCCAATCATGATGGGCAATGTAGGCATTTGCATGGGCATCGTTATGCGATTGAAGTCACTCTAACCGGGGAAGTTGCAGACCATCCTGGCAAAGCTGATGATGGTATGGTCCTCGATTTTGGGGATATCAAGCGCCTCACCAATCAATACGTTGTTGACCTTTGGGACCATGCATTTTTGGTGGCCAAAGAGGATGAAGGTTTGGTTGCATTTTTGTCAACATTACCCAATCACAAGACCGTAGTGATGGAGCATGTTCCTACTGTTGAAAATTTAGCCAATGCCGCCTTTGGTATTTTGCAGCCAGTTTTTAGTAAGGCTTTTGGTGGGCGCCTTGAGCTTTCTGCTCTCCGTTTATACGAGACCCCCAATTGTTGGGCTGATGTACATCACCCTTAAATGAAACAAGCAGAGCTTGATCGCCAATTTATGGAGCAGGCTCTAGAGCAGGCTCAGTTAGCTGCCATTGCTGGTGAAGTTCCTGTGGGTGCTGTCATCGTGCGTAATGGAGTAGTGCTTTCTAAAGCATTTAATAAGCCCATCACCAATCATGATCCTAGCGCCCATGCTGAAATGTTAGCGCTTCGACAAGCGGCTTTATCTGAAGAAAATTACCGCTTACCGGGGACCACTCTTTATGTCACCTTGGAGCCTTGCACAATGTGCGCTGGTGCCATGCTGCATGCTAGAGTAGACCGTATTGTGTATGGGGCTGCGGATCCAAAAACAGGTGCCGCTGGTAGTGTTTTAGATGTATTCTCATCCAAACAAATCAATCATCAGACTGCTATTGAGGGTGGGGTGATGGGTGAGGAGTGCGGTCAATTATTACGTGATTTCTTTAAGGAGCGACGTTGAAAGCTATTCACTTGATTGCTCCTTCTGGAGCAAGTCTCGATGATAAAAGTCCTTTAGCTGGGATCGACTGGCTAAAGCGTCAAGGTATCGCTATTGAGAATGCAGAATGTGTGAAGCGTGTACATGAGCGTTTTGCAGGAAGCGACGAGGTGCGCTTAAGTGATTTGAATAATCTCGTGACTCTAGATCCTCAGACTCTAGTAATGGCGATGCGTGGTGGTTATGGTATTCATCGCTTGCTTCCCAGGATTGATTGGGCTGGTATTTCTAAAGCAATTGCCAGCGGATTGCAAATTTGCGGGCACAGTGATTTCACAGCATTTCAACTGGGTTTGTTGGCTAAAACCGGCGCTATCACTTTATCCGGACCAATGCTAAATTTTGATTTTGGCAAGATTGATGAGGCTGGCAAGGCAATTGAGCCTGATGGCTTTATGTGGCAACACTTTCAATCTTCCATTCAAGAGCGAAAACTCGATTGCAGCGTATCTGTATCACAATCATTTCTGGCGAACTCCGGTAGCAGCAAAATTACAGGGATGTTATGGGGTGGCAACCTGACGGTCTTAGCTGGTCTCGTGGGAACTCCCTATTTACCATCTCAGCAGCAAACCCAGAATGGCATTTTATTTTTAGAGGATGTGAATGAGCATCCTTATCGTATAGAGCGCATGCTGATGCAGTTACTGGATGCCAACATACTCAGTAACCAATCAGCCATCCTTCTAGGGGGCTTCTCTGCTTATCGTTTATACGATAACGACAAAGAGTATTCATTAGAGAGTGCAATTGAGGCAATCCGTAAGCGTTTGCCGGAGAGTATTCCAATGCTGACGGATCTACCATTTGGTCATCAAGCCAACAAGCTCACATTACCTATGGGTGCTCAAGCAACCCTTGATTACAGTCCTAGCGGATTTACCATTAAAGCAACCTGGTAAATGTGCTTAAGATCGCTTCTTTCGAGAATTATTCTAAGCGCTATTGCGCTGACTTTTATGGGGGCTGTAATGGCAATCGAAGAGCCTAAATATTCTGTTTTAGAAAAAACACCTCCATTTGAACTGAGGTCATATGCGCCAATGATATTGGCTGAAGCGCAAACAGAAGGCAGCTTAGACGAGGCCTCAAGTCAGGGCTTTCGACTGATTGCTGGCTATATCTTTGGGCAGAATCAGGTCAGTGAAAAAATTGCGATGACCGTACCAGTGGCGGTTGAAGAGCAAGCGCCTAAGAGTGCAAAGATTGCCATGACAGCCCCGGTGAATATTGAATCAAATGCTGGCAAATGGACCGTTTCATTTGTAATGCCATCTGAATACACCATGGAAAGCCTGCCAAAGCCTCTGAATCCGAGAGTTCAGTTGCGTCAGATCCCAGCTGTAAAGCGTGCAGTGATTATGTTTACTGGCTTTAATAGTGAGAATAAGGTCGCTGAAAAAACATTAGAGCTAGAAGAGTGGATGCGGAGTAAAAATCTTCAAGCAGTTGGCGTTCCGAGATTTGCTCGTTATAACCCACCCTGGTCGATACCTTTTATGCGTCGCAATGAAATCATGATTGATATTCGCGACTAGCAACTTCTTGTAGTGAATTCTCTAAGCTTCGAAGCTTTTCAGTAAAAATTGAGCGCCACCATCTACCCCTAATGCTTTAGTCAGAATGGGGAGAGCCTCTGATAAATGTTTTTCTAGGGTCCAGGGTGGATTGATGATGAACATGCCGCTTGCCTGAAGACGTCGCTCACCAGGTGCATTCTCAACCCTCAACTCCGTATGAAGCCATGAGCGTTTATGGCTCGCAGCAATTTTTTTCATGCGATCTGGGAGTGCTGCCGATTCTCTCCTAGAGAGAATGGGATACCAAATTGCATAACAGCCAGTAGCAAAGCGTTGCAGAGCTTCTTCCATCGCCGCTTCAAGATAACGGTAGTCTTGTTTGTCTTCGTAAGAAGGATCAATCAGAACTAGCCCACGCCTGCTGGGCGGCGGAAGCAAACCTTTGAGTCTGCTAAAGCTGTCTGCGGCATAAACATCGATTTGCTTAGCTTGCTCTAGCTCGCCAATATTGTGCCGAAGAATGTCAATTTCTTTGGGGTGAAGTTCAAATAACTTGAGCCGGTCTTGTGACCGAAGTAGGCGAGCTAAGATAAAAGGAGAGCCTGGATAGGTAGCAAGTTCGCCATCCACATTTTCTGCATAAAAAAACTCCAAATACTTGCGAATACTCTCTACAGCTGGATTGCCTGCTTCAATAAATTTGAGTAGTCGAAATATTCCACCCTCAGCCTCATTACTCACAGCAGCAAAGCCATCTTTTAAGCTGTAGATTCCGGCACCAGCATGGGTATCAACAATCGTTAGGGCACCAGGTTTTTCCTGAAGATATTCAACCAAATGAATCAGTGTGAGGTGCTTCAGAATATCGGCGTGACTGCCGGCGTGGAACGCATGTCGGTAGCTAAACATAGTGAATCACTCTGAGCGAGTGGGCGATTTATTAAACTGAGCTTTAATAAATAAAACCAAGGTTATGAGCAAAATGACCACGGAGGCATATTGCAGCGGCTGGTTGAGCTGATGATCCATGATTTGCGTGAGATGGGCATAGATGGCAGCAATGCCGCCAATCGCCACAATGCGTAAGCAGATGCCTTGAGGAGAGAGGTATTTTTCAGGGACGCGGCTGGCCAATAAAGCCCCGAGCATCCCGCACCACATCCCAAATCCTGCGCCACCCAATACATCCGTTACCCAGTGAGCCCCAACGGCGCTACGAGATAAACCAACAAGAGCTGCAATAAAAAAGAGGAGCAATGCCGGTTTGCGTTTGTCTTTATCGCAAGAAAAATATAGTGCAGTGGCCGTAGCAAAAGCAGTGATAGTGTGGCCAGAGGGGAATGCATTATGAAGCAGTGGCTCCCCAAGGCGGTAAAAGCTACCCTCCGTTAAAACTCCAGCAGGTCTTGGGAGGGCAAAATAATTTTTTAGCAGTGGACTGGTAAGGGCGCTGAGAACGCCGGCAAAAACTGCTGCACTCAATGCACGAGGTGCCAGCAAAAGGAGCGGAAATGCAATCGCAAATACCCCCCATCCATTACCCAAGAATGTCAGCCATGCCCAAAGTGTATCTGGCAGCGATCTTGCTAACTGATTCAGAAATAGAAAGCTACTGTTTTGGAGTTCACCAAAATAGATTGCAAATGCGAGTGCTAGCGGGGCTAATGGAATGAACCAAGCTAATGCTGGAATTGCCTTTTTACCCATCCTGCTTAGCGACCCTTAGCCTGATCTGCATCTTGTAATTGAATGGCAACTTTTTCTAAAACTTGAGCAACGGTAATCGCTTGCATGCAGACATTATCGTGACAGGGTGTTTTGCGATGATTTGCAGCACTGACGCATGGAGAGCATGCTAAGTTGGCTGTGATTGCAATAGAATTTCCTATGGAGCCATATAGAGCTGGGGTTTCCGGTCCAAAGAGAACAACTGTTCTTAATGGCGTCACTGCTGAGAAGTGGCCTGGGCCAGAGTCATTCGTCACCATAACATCTGAAAGGGTATAAAGCGGCGGCAACTCTGCAAAACTCACTTGACCAGCAAAGTTGAGGGCATTTTTGACATTAGCGACTGTGCGAACTTTTTCAACATAAGCAAATTCAGCAGGAGATCCTGTGATCAAAATGAGATCACTCGGATATTGTTGATGAACTCCTTGAATCAATTCTGAAAAGCGCTGTTGTGCCCAACGGCGTTGTGGTAATAAATCACTAGCATTGGGATTAATCAGAATTAAGCGATTCTTGCCAGGAATATATTCAACCCCAGCTTCATTAGCTAATTTTTCAATTCGCTCTCGAACATTCTCAAGGACTGTTGGGTTGATCACGGCTTGCTCTAAGCGCACTTCAGAATCTGGGATCTGAATTTTGCTAAATGGCACTTCAATGTGTTTCGCAAAAGCAGCATGAATTAAAGAAAGAAAGTTCTTAGTAATGTGAATATGTGGGTTGTAGTGCACCTTACGGGTAAGCATAAAGCCGCGCCACAAGCCTTCACCATGAAAGATGTGATAACCCACGCGACGTCTGGCGCCACATAAGCCAGTTAGTAGGGCAGTAAAACGTGAAAATAGTTCTAAATCAATCACAGTATCAATGCGATGACGTCGGGCGATGATTAAAAAACGTAAGGTGTCTTTAATCAAGCCACCCAAGCTAGAGGAATCAATCGTAAAAATATTTTCTGGTTTGACAGTATTGAGTAGAGTTAGGCTGGCGCGATTACTCTTAAAAATGAGAAAGAAAAGTTCAGCGCCACGGGCCTGCGCATTACGCATAGCCGGGTCAACTAAAATTGCACTGCCCATTTCTGAGAGTTCAATAAAAAGTAATTTCTTGGGAGTCTCCGGCTCGCTACCAAAGATATTCTTTACTCCATCCATGACAGCGACTAGAGGACTAGCGATTGCGCAGAGCGGCACACCGACCCAATGATCGATTGCACGCATGGTGTTGACGCTAATAGTCATAGTTTTGCTCTAAAGAAATTATTTTCGTTTTAGTAAAAAGTATGCGCCAGGTAGCACTGATAAAACAGTAATTGCACCATAGCTAATAGACGCCAACACTGTTAATGAGGGGCTAACACCCCATAGTGCTAATACAGAGGAAAGAGTCGCTTCCCGCAAGCCCCATCCTGAAATGCTAATGGGCAACATGAGTAGCAGGCTCAATGCCGGTAGGCCAATCATCAAACCCTCAATTGGCGCATCAACTCCATAGGCCTTCATGCAGAACAATAGCGTCAGAATGGTCAGGCAGTGAATTCCAACAGCTAAAAAGGCCTGTGCAATATTGGTTGGCCAAGAAAATGCCAGTCGAATGCCCGGCATTGCATTACTCATTTGCAGACGGTCTAACATTGTTTGTAATAGCTGTCTGGTTTTGGACCATGCCAGGATGAAGGCGATCAGGACTCCTGCCAAAAGCATGATGCCTAAGACGGCATAGCCTAAATCTTGACCCCAGGCAGCAAGAGTTGCGCCGCCTATGATTAAACCAATACCACCTAATAAATTATTTCCAGCTAGACCCAAAAGGCGATCAACTAAAGTCATTGCAAAGCTTAGGCGGAGTTTAGGGGTTGCATGCCCCAGATCAACTGCATGATGAAGCTCTTCGTCCAACTCTTTGCGGTCACTGAAGTTTCCTGAGCTTGTAAGATGGGTTGCTGTGATGGCGCGATAGCTATCACCGCCCAATGTACTTGGTAGGCCTTGGTTAATTAATCCACCTGCAAAATACAGGCCGATATAGGAATGAATACGACGTGGAAATCCGACTGCCTGCATAAATAATCCCCAGCGGTAACCACCACAAACAAAGGCGGTCATCATGCTAGCCAGAGCAGCTAAAAACCAAATTGGCTCCATTTTGATTTCTGAATCTAAAAGAGCATGCCAATCAATTCCGCTAGTTGCCTTCCAAAGAAGTGCAATTGAAAGCAAAATCCGGATCGTCGGCCATGCGCGCTTAAGAACTGATTTCCACCCGGAAGGGGTTTTAGGGGTGGATTGCGGTATTGAACTCATAGGCGTAAGGATAATGCCTTGGGCGCCTAAGGTCCTGAATTTGAGGGGAATTACTCTGTTGTGGACGGCCCTTGCCAATTACTGCACAGGCTAAAGTCAAATTTGGACAATACCTGGCCAAAGCGCTGGATTTCTAGGCTATCTAGAGGCTCGCAGCGTTCAAAGCCTGCTTTCTGAGCAATGGGGGGCGAAAACGCCATGCCAGACCAATTGATTAGCAGGATATTTGCTCCCGAAGGAAGTTGTCCAAACCAGAGATCAAATTGGTCTTTTCTTTGATCAAGCACAAATACCGGGATCGGTTTTGCGTACCAGGCAGCGCGGCTGCCCAATGTCCAGTTTTGTACGGCAATGCCATCTGCTTTAGTAGCTTGAGTTAATTCAGCTGCTTTTTGCCCCGCGCTTTTCCAACCATAAAGATCGGCAATTGGATTGGATTTCATGGATGCTGAGCTAATACCGCCAGATAAGACAAATGCAAAGCCGATTAGGCAAAGCGTAATTTGCAATATCAATAAAAGACGTATGACGGTGCGATGTTGAATGGACCACGCCTTTGCTAAACCAATGCCGGCAAATGGCGCCAAACAAAACCATGCAGGAGTTGTCCAGTGGGGTAGTCCACCACCACCAGAAAGACTTGCAAAAATAATAAAAGGAATAAAGAAGAATCCAAGCAAAGACAGTAAAGAAAGCTTGGTTGTATGCATACAGTCTTTGAGAAAGACGTAGCTACCCACGATAAGTAGTGGGCCAAACGCAATAATCTGGATGCCAAGGAATGCACCTAATCTGCGCCACAACCATTCACCACCGCTACCATGAGCGATCTGGTATTTGAATGAAACCCAGTCATTGACCCAATTCCAATACAGGACAGGACCAATGAAGAGTAGGGCTAGAAGGGCGGCTAGCCAAAACCCTATTTTTCCAATCCAAGGCTTTCGACGAGCGCTAACAAATACCAGTAGAAGAGCAAAGGCGGTAAAGATGGCGGTGTATTTGCTTAGACCAGCTAATCCAAGTAATGCGCCGGTCAAGAGCCAATCGCCAATCGTGAAGTGATCTTGAATTAACCAACGCAGTGCCATCAACATCAGACCAAGACTTAAGGGTGCCAACAAAGTATCTGGTAACAAACCAATTGCCAGAACATGAGGCATTGGCGCAGCAATAATAGTTAGAACAGCCATCAGACCACAAGTGTTGGCAGAAGGCAGTGCGCTGGTGAGATAGCCCGAGTTTCTACCTTGGATGAAGTGGTGAATTTCTAATGTGACTTGGTAAACCAAAAAACAGGCGAGTGCCCAGAGAAATTCAGGCGCTAAGCGAATTAAGCCCTCCGATGAGGTAAGGGCAACCAGTGGCCACTGGATCCAGCCTACCAATGGCGGGTGATCAAAATAGCTCCAAGCTAAATGCTGAGCATATAAGGCGTAGTGCGCTTCATCAACTGAGAATTCAATTGAGAAACCCAGGGCAAAATGCACTAGCGCTGCTAGGCAAATGCAGATTGCGGCCCAGCTTGAAGGTGATTGATGACGCATAAACCGATTTTAGACTTACTCAGGGAATTCTTTGGGACAATTAACAATATGATCAAACGTGTTTTATCTCTCTTGATGCTCTCTGTGCTGCTAGCTTTGGCTGGCTGTGCCGGTTTTGGCGGCGGGTCAGTTCAAGATGAGTCTGGGCAGGCTTTTGATTCTAATAAGCTTACAGCGCAGGATGAGTTGCCTAAATTTTCTGCTGAGACTGCTCGTGCTGGCATCCCAAATGGCTGGAATTTTTATCGTATAGCACCCCATAAAAAGAATACCGTTTACCGCCTCGAGAATTATCAAGGTAGGACTGTTCTAAGCGCTAATTCGAAAACATCTGCATCAGGTTTGGCGGTAAAGCTGCGTCCAAGGCAAGCAAATAATTTATGGCTACAGTGGGAGTGGAAAGCATTGAGCGCTATTCCCGAAGCAGACAATTCAGAGCGTTACCATGATGATGCACCTCTCAGAATTCTGGTGGCGTTTGATGGCAATAAATCCAAGTTGCCTTTAAAAGAAAAAATGAACTTTGAAATGGCCAACCTCATTAGCGGTCAAGAGATGCCTTATGCAACGCTAATGTATATCTGGTCTGGTAAATCTCCGGTAGATACCATTATTACCAATGCGCACACCTCGCGCATCAAGATGATTGTGGTCGACTCTGGTTGGGAAAATTTAGGCAGCTGGCACAAACATCAGCGTGATCTTGCTGCTGATTACAAACTAGCTTATGGCGAAGCTCCGGGCGAGATTATTGGAATCGCCTTGTTGACTGATACCGATAATACGAAATCAGAAGCGCGCGCTATTTACGGCGATATTGAACTCATTCGCAAAAATTCTAAATAAAGATTTCTTAGGGGTGAGCGGGGCGCCAGCGTTTTAGTAGCAATGCATTGCTGAGTACGCAAAAGCTGGAAAGTGCCATGGCGCTTCCTGCCAGCATTGGCGATAGATAGCCTAGAGCAGCAAGGGGAATTCCAGTGGAGTTGAATATGAAAGCCCAAAATAAGTTTTGCTGAATTTTTTTCCAAGTGCGTTTGGAGATATCAATAGCATCAGCAACTAAGCTAGGGTCTCCACGCATCAAAGTAATTCCTGCGGCCTGCATGGCAACATCTGTGCCAGTAGACATCGCCATGCCAACATCTGCTGTAGCAAGAGCAGGTGCATCATTTACACCATCACCCACCATTGCAACCCAATGTTGTTGACCATTCTTTCCAGATGCTTGTAATTGACGAATAATGTCTGCTTTGTGATTTGGCATGACCTGCGCAAAGACTTCATCAATACCGATGAGGTGACCCACTCGATTTGCTGCTGCAGTATTGTCTCCAGAGAGCATGACGGTACGAATGTGTAGTTTATGTAAGGTAGCAATGGACTCGCTGGCATTACTTTTAAGCTCATCGCCAAAAGCGATAATCGCAATTGGTGTTGATGTGGATTCATTCATTAATACAGAGACAGTCTGCCCCGCCTCAAAGCAAGCTTGAGCTTTTTGGATAATGCTCGCCTGATTGGGATTTGCCTCTAGTGACGCAATGCTTTGTAAGTAGAGGTTTTGACCAGCCCATGGTCCAGTACCAGGTTTGCCGCTAATGCCTATGCCTGGTAGTGCTTTGCTTTCTGAAGGTGGGATGGGGCTCACTCCTTTTTGCTTGGCTGCATCTAGCAAGGCTTTAGCCAAAGGGTGTTCACTGCCTAATTGCAAACCTGCAGCGCTAGCTAAGATGGTGTCATCATCAATCGAGCTGGTAAATGAGATTAAATTGAGAAGTCTGGGTTTGCCAATCGTCAGTGTTCCTGTTTTATCAAAGGCAATAATGTTCAAGCGATGCGCAAGTTCAAGTACTTGGGGATCTTTAATCAAAATACCAAAGCGTGCCGCAACGCCAGTTCCCGCCATAATTGCCGCAGGTGTTGCTAAACCAAGAGCGCATGGGCAAGCAATCACCAGCACAGACACTGCTCTTAAGATTGCGATTGATGCAGAATCCAAATAAAACCAATTGACTAATCCTGTGATGATGGCAATCACAATGACACTCGGCACAAAAATTGCGCTGACTTGGTCAACTAATTTTTGAATTGGTGCTTTCTGAGTTTGCGCATCCTCTACTAAAGAGATAATTTTAGAGAGGACGCTTTCAACGCCGACAGCTTTGGCTTCAATGACTAGGACGCCTTCACCATTAAGGGATCCGCCGATGACTTTGAGGCCAATGGATTTTTTGACGGGAGCACTTTCACCAGTCAGCAGTGATTCATCTACATGGCTACTACCAAGCAGAATTAGACCATCCACTGGAATCCGTTCGCCTGGTAATACCAACACACGATCTTGAGGAAAGGCCTGCTCTAGTGGTAGGTCGCGATATTGATCTAGTGGGGCACCCTCTGCGACTTCGATGTTAGGGTTGAGAACTTTGGCATGCTCTGGCCATAGCTTTTGAAGCGCTCGAATGGCTTCACTGGTTTGTTGTTTGGCGCGAGCCTCTAGCCACTTGCCCAAAAGGACCATACAAATGATGACTGCTGATCCCTCAAAATACAGTTCATGTGCTGCATGGGTTGAAGCTAGCATTTGATAAATACTTAAACCATAGGCAGCACTAGTTCCCAGTGCAACTAGTAGATCCATATTGCCAGCGCCAGACATGAGGGACTTAAAACCGGCTCTATAAAAGCGCCACCCTAAAAAGAACTGCACTGGACTTGCTAATAGTAATTGCCATTTTGGTGAGAGCGCCCAATGAATCCCGAACGGCATGAGAAGCATTGGTAAAAATAATGGGGCCGAAAGAGCAAAACCTAGTAACACCCTTCCCAGGCCATCACTGCCCCAAAAAGATTGCGAGGGCTTGCCTGCAGCAATTGCGTGAGAGCTGCTTAGTTGGGCCTCATAACCAGTTTTTTGTACTGCCGCAATGACTTCTTCAATTTTTGTCGGCGATGATGCATTCAGACGAATTCTGGCCTGTTCAGTCGCTAGATTGACACTTGCAGCTTCAACCCCGGGGATCTTATCTAGCGCTTTTTCAACCCTACCCACACAGGATGCGCAGGTCATTCCGCCTATATCTAGAGTAAATAACTCAGAATTGATCTCTTTTTGGGTGTTCATATAGAAGATAATCTACTCCATACGACCCTATTCACTAATAAGAGGCTTATATGTTGAGTTTAAAAGTATCTGGAATGACTTGTGGGGGCTGTATTAATGCTGTTACTCGGGCGATTCAAGCCCAGGACCCAGGCGCCAAGGTTCAAGCAGATCTAGCTACTCAGACCGTCTCCCTTGATACCACTCTATCCCAGGCCCAGGCCAGCCAGCTTATAACAGATGCCGGCTTTCCCGTTACTAATTAAGCTTTTGTTTAGAATGTCAGCAAACCTAACAAAACCCGTATTTTTTGTTCCCAAAGGATCGTGATTTATGTTCTTCAGTAAGTTAATGCCTCACGATGGTAATTTCTTCGAGCTGTTCAATCAGCACGCTAACAGTATTGTTGAAGCGTCAGAATCTTTTTTAAAGTTTGTTGAACACTATAACGATGAAGCCCTTCGTGCAAAGTACACGCAAGAGGTGGATAAGGCAGAGCATGCCTGTGATGATGTAGTGAAAGAAGTACATCGCCGCCTACATAAAACATTCATCACCCCGATTGATCGTGATCAAATTTTTTCACTGATCAATACGATGGATGATGTGGCTGACTTATTGCAGAATGGTACAGAAGCAATGCATTTGTACGATGTCAAGCAAACGACTCCTGAAATGCTGCAGATGGCTGAGTTATGTAACTAGTGCTGCCTTAGCGTCAGAAATGCAGTTGCTGCCTTAAAGGATATTTCTGATCCAGAGGTTGCTAAGGCAGCCCTTAAGACTTGTGATGAAATTGACCATCTTGAATCTGGCGCTGATCGCTTGCTATCAACTGCTATTACAAGATTATTCCGCGAAGATATTGAAGTGCGCGAACTCATTAAGTGCCAGCGTATTTACGAATTGCTCGAGGAAGTTACTGATAAATGTGAAGATGTTGCCAATTTGGTTGAAGGCATCGTTCTTGAAAACTCTTAAGGCGAATTAAATTGCCAGCGACAGAAGTAGCTTTTTGGGTAGTAGCGCTATTAGTCATATTAGCGCTTGGTTTCGACTTCATGAATGGGTTTCATGATGCAGCGAACTCTATTGCAACAGTTGTCTCTACTGGTGTTCTCAAGCCACAGCAGGCGGTAGTATTTGCAGCTTTCTTTAACTTCTTAGCAATATTTATTTTCCATCTGAGCGTTGCGGCGACAGTAGGTAAGGGCATTGTTCATCCTGCAGCAGTTGATTTGCATGTGATCTTTGGCGCTCTAGTTGGCGCCATTATCTGGAATGTCATCACTTGGTATTACGGTATTCCATCAAGTTCCTCGCATGCTTTGATAGGAGGCTTAGTCGGCGCTGCCTTGCCTAAAGCGGGTACAGATGGCCTGGTTTGGTCGGGCATTATTAAAACCGTTTCCTTTATTTTTATTTCTCCGTTTGTTGGATTCTTGCTTGGCTCCTTAATGATGTTGTTGGTAGCCTGGGTTTGCAAAAATGCTAACCTGGCAAAAACAGATCGCTGGTTCCGTCGTTTGCAATTGGTTTCAGCTAGTGCATACAGCTTGGGTCATGGCGGTAATGATGCTCAAAAAACGATTGGCATTATTTGGCTACTGTTGATCATCACTGGTTATGCAGAGGCGAGCGCAAAAATGCCACCAACTTGGACTATTATTTCCTGCTACATTGCAATCGCTGTAGGCACCATGTTTGGTGGCTGGCGAATTGTGAAAACCATGGGTCAGAAGTTAACTAAACTCAAACCAGTGGGCGGTTTTTGTGCTGAAACCGGTGGAGCTATTACTTTGTTTGCTGCTACTGCAATTGGTATCCCAGTATCTACTACCCATACAATCACTGGGGCTATTGTTGGTGTGGGTTCGACCCAAAGAGCTAGTGCAGTTCGTTGGGGTGTGGCAGGAAACATTATTTGGGCTTGGATTTTTACGATTCCGGCAACGGCTTTGATGTCGATGATTGTTTATTACCTTAGCCTGCTCATCTTCTAAATTCAAAAGCGAGAGCGATTAGCCTCCTTTTAAGCAATTTTTCGCTGGTGCGGTTAATCTAGCTGCTATTCAATAGAAATTAACAAAAGTAATTCTGAGGGTTTATTCAGAATGACTGGGTATAGGAGAAAGTAGTGTCAGTTACTGTAGAAGCTGTTCAAGGGGCTCTTAAGAATTTGCTGGACCCCAATACTAAGATTGACTTTGTAACAGCTAAAAATCTCAAGAATTTGCGTGTTGAAGATGGCGATGTCTCATTCGATATCGTTTTGGGTTACCCCGCTAAAAGTCAGTTTGACTTGATTCGTAAATCTGTCATTAATGCTGTGCGAGAATTGCCTGGCGTTAAAAATGTCAGTGTAAATGTCAGTAGCCAAATTGTTGCGCATGCGGTGCAGCGCGGAGTGAAGTTATTGCCTGGCGTTAAAAATATTATTGCTGTTGCTAGTGGTAAGGGCGGGGTAGGTAAATCGACTACTGCTGTGAACTTGGCTTTGGCGCTCGCCGCAGAAGGAGCACAAGTCGGAATATTAGATGCCGATATTTATGGACCAAGTCAGCCAATGATGCTCGGCATTACGGGCCGACCAGAATCTATTGAAGAAAACACAATTGAGCCAATGGAAGGCCATGGTTTACAAGCCAGCTCCATTGGTTTCTTGATTGAAGAAGATGCACCTATGGTGTGGCGCGGCCCCATGGTGACCTCCGCTCTAGAGCAGCTTCTTCGTCAAACTCGCTGGCGTGATTTGGATTACTTAATTGTGGATATGCCCCCAGGCACTGGTGATATTCAGTTGACCCTCTCGCAAAAAGTGCCTGTTACTGGTTCTGTGATTGTGACCACCCCTCAGGATATTGCACTGTTGGATGCTCGCAAAGGATTAAAGATGTTTGAGAAGGTGGGCGTACCCATCATCGGCATTATTGAAAATATGAGTACTTATGTGTGTACAAAGTGTGGGCATGAGGAGCATATTTTTGGCGCGGGCGGTGGTGAAAAAATGTGTAAAGAATATGGCGTCGATTTCTTGGGCGCGTTACCACTGAATCTATCCATTCGTGAGCAGGCTGATGCTGGACGTCCAACCGTAGTTGCCGATCCTGATAGCGCTATTAGTGCAATCTATAAGAACATCGCTCGACAAGTTGCCATTCGTGTTGCCACTCTGTCAAAAGATATGAGTAGTAAATTTCCAAGCATTGTTGTTCAAAACACTTAAGGCCCTGAGTATTTATGCGCTTTGCAGTAGTGATGCGTAAACAAAATCTGGACAACCCATGGGTCTCATTTCGATGGGTGCCTCGGGAGGTCTTGCCTGATTTTGGGCAATTCAATCCTCAAAATCTAGAAAGTAATTCGATTTCAGGTCAGTTTCTCGGGCGGGATGAGGATGGAGAATCTTGGTTGTTTACCGGATTTGAATTGCATCTTTTCCCTGATGAAACTGAAGGTTACTACCTCAATGTTTCGGCGACTACACCAGCATGGTTTGTAATGTGGAGATTAGAAGAAGATATTGAACGTTATATTGACGAGCAATCTCTCCCCCTCGCTAGAGTTGAATCAAACATGGCAGTCCCGCATCGCATTTGCGTAAGTTATAACGAGGCTGCCCGATTGCTTGATGGTGGAGAATCGGTTGATACCGTTCCGATGACTGATGAACATGCCTCTTGGTTGCAAGAATACGTAAACGAAAACTATCGGCCTGAACCTAAAAAACGACATAAGCCAGCTTCATTCAAAGGCGCCCAGCGTCCAGCGGAGGAATGATGGCTGATAGTTTCTTAAGTCGCTGGTCTAAGCGCAAAGCTGGAAAGTTGGATGATCCGGTAGAGCAGCCCAAAGAAGTTGCTAAGAGCCCAGCGCCTATTTCTCCTGAGGAGCAAGCTCCGCCACCGGTAACCTTAGAAGATGTGGAGAAGATCGATCGTTTCGATCCTGATTTTTCTGCATTTATGAAGCCAGATTTAGATCCCGCTGTGCAGCAGGCCGCACTCAAAAAGATGTTCACCGATCCACATTTCAATGTGATGGATGGTCTAGACATCTATATAGATGACTACTCAAAGCCTGATCCTTTACCTCCAGGCATGCTTGAGAGAATGGTGCAAAGCGATATGCTCAAGCTTTTCAGTAAGTCTGAGTCTCCGGCTGATGGGGAAAAGCAGGCAGAAGAGCAAACGGCGTCCTCTGAGTCAAATGAGAAGCTTTTGGAAGTTCCGGGCCAAACTGATTTAACATCCACAGATTCAACGGCGCAGATAAAATCTGCTCACTTGGACGAAGTGCCCATAGAGCCTGCCCAGAAAAAAACTTAAGAAGATAGTGCATGAGTCAAAAATTAGTATGTAACTGCAATGGCACCATGCCTTTGGATGCAAAGGCGCTTGGCGTTCCAGTGCATCAGTCTCTATGCAGACAAGAGGTCGGCTCTTTTTTAAAGGCGCTCGATGGATCGGATTCTTTGGTTATTGCTTGCACCCAAGAGGGCGCGCTATTTAATGAATTAGCGGAGCAGTCAGAAAAAGCTTTAGTGGCCCCACTGCGTTTTGTCAATATTCGTGAGGTTGCTGGTTGGACTCAAGAGGCCAAACTATCCGGGCCGAAGATTGCCGCATTACTTGCTTTGGCGGATATGCCGGAAGCTGAGCCTGTTCCAGTTGTCAATTATGAAAGCCAAGGCCGACTCTTAATTGTTGGCGCAGGGTCTTTAGCACTGCATTGGGCAGAAAAGCTCGGCGCTTCATTAGATGTTTCTGTTTTGTGTACCGAGCCCGGTGATTTGCCTTTGGTACGCAACTATCCGATATATACAGGCAAAGTTACTAAGCTAGATGGTTACCTCGGTAATTTTTCCGTTGATTGGGATCTAGAAAATCCAATTGATCCAGAGATGTGTACTCGTTGTGGCGCTTGCGTTGAAGCTTGCCCAGAGAATGCGATTGACCTCTCGTTTCAGATTGATTTGAATAAATGTAAGTCACA
Organism: Polynucleobacter sp. MWH-Berg-3C6; assembly: GCF_018881855.1. GTDB lineage: Bacteria > Pseudomonadota > Gammaproteobacteria > Burkholderiales > Burkholderiaceae > Polynucleobacter. The sequence continues at coordinate 465,298 of NZ_JACVPN010000001.1, forward strand.
TCGTGCCTGTGTGACTGCGTGTGCAAGTATTGGCGCAATCTCCTTTGATCGCAAGGAGCGTGCGCGTAATGCAGAATTCGATCTAATTTTGGATTTACGTGTTGATCCTAAAATGCGCATGAGCCAAACGCCACAGGGATATTTCGCTCCGGGTAAGGATCCGCTAGATCAAGCATTGGTAGTCAATCAATTGTTAGAGATGGTGGGTGAGTTTGAGAAGCCAAAATATTTTGTCTACAACGAAAAAATTTGCGCCCATGGCCGCAACGGTAAAGTAGGTTGTAGTGCTTGTATTGATGTCTGCTCGACTGGTGCGATCAGCTCTTTATTTAAGAATGGCCAAGGCAGTGTTGAGGTAAATCCTAATCTTTGCATGGGTTGTGGAGCATGTTCTACGGCTTGCCCATCAGGTGCAATGCGCTACAACTATCCTAGCGTGCCTCATCAAGGTAAAGAGTTAAAAAAAATCGCTACCGTATTTACTGCAGAAGCTAAAAAGCTGAATCAAGCTGCTGCGCCAAGTCTGCTTTTGCATACCTTAAAGGCCGGCACCCAAATGATTGATGGCTTGGGCCGTGTTGCACATGTAATGCCTAAACAATTTGAGGCTTTGCCGTCATTTGTGATTCCCTATGGCATAGAGCATATCGCCTCTACTGGTTTGGATCTATGGCTGGGTGCGCTCAGCTATGGTTTTGCTGAGGTAACCTTGCTTTTAAGTGGCGATGAAGATCCCGCCTATCGCGCAACGCTTGAAGAGCAGGCTCATCTTGCTAATGCGATATTGAAGGCTTATGGCTTTGATGAGCGCATTCATTTAATCATGGCTCAATCAGCTGATGATTTACAAACAGTTTCTAAAGCAATGGGTGCTATGCGTCAGCGTGGCTCCTTGAGTGCAATTTGCACCCCTGCAAGTTTTGGCTTATCCAATCAAAAGCGTGAAACGATTGAGGCAGTGCTTGAGCATTTGCAAAAACAAGCCAAGACTCCATTGCCAGAGGCGGGCGTTGCTCTACCCAGTTCATCTTTATTGGGCGGCCTCAATATCAACAAGGATGCCTGCACTTTATGTATGTCTTGCGTCAGCAGCTGTCCTGAGGGTGCGCTACTGGATAATCCAGATGAGCCAATCCTTTCATTCATCGAAAAGCAGTGCGTGCAATGCGGCATCTGTGCTCAGACATGCCCAGAGCAAGCTTTGACATTGAACCCCCGTTTGCAAACAGTAGAGCAGCGCAAACAAAGAATAACGCTAAACGAGACTCAAGCCTTTCATTGCATTAGCTGCGGCAAGCCCTTTGGAACCCTGAAGATGGTTGATCTGATGTTGACTAAGTTGGGTGCCCATGGCGCATTTGCGGGTGCGGCAATGGATAGACTCAAGATGTGTGGTGATTGTCGAGTGGTAGATATGGTGAAGAAAGAAACATGAGCGAAATCTCAAAAGAAGCAAAAGATCAGTCCTCAACAGAGGTGGGAGATGTTGGTTTACCAGAGGATTTGGCTAGAGCTGACCTCTATGGCTTAATCGCCAGATTTTTTCAATCACCTCCAGATCAAGAACTTCTGGATCAAATTGCTGCAACCGCCAATCAACAGGATGCTGCTGATGAGGCACCTTTAGCAAAAGTCTGGATGGATGTGGTTGAAGTAGCAAAAAACAATCCAGCAAAGGCTTGGCATGATGAGTTTGATTTGAATTTCATCAGCGTTGGTAAGCCCAATGTGGTTCTAAATGGCTCCTATTACATGGCGGGGCACTTGAATGAGAAGCCGCTCGTCAATATTCGTAGGGCGCTTGAGGAATTTGGTCTTGAGGCTGCCGAGGAGGTGACTGAGACTGAAGACCATATCTCAGCTCTGTGTGAAGTGATGCGCTACTTGATTGCTGGTGATGATGTCGAGATATCAAACCTTACAAATCAAAGGGTTTTTTTCAATGACCACATTCGCCCTTGGTATGACGATTTTTGTAATGCTATCGAGGGTATTCCCGATATGCATCTCTATCATCCAATCGCCGCGCTGACTAGAGAATTCCTGGCAATCGAGGGGCAGAGCTTCGACATGATTTGATGTTGTGTCATTTTGCGGGAAAACCCTTAGATGCATTTAGATATACATATATGCTAAAAATGCAAATACGAATTACACTTGCTGCAGATCAAGAATAATTAAATAGGAGCATGCCATGAGCACGAAATCCAAAGTTGCTTCAAGCGAAGAAAACAAGCCTTCACGCCGTAAGTTCTTTATTGGTGCGGGCGCTACTGTAGGGGCTGTTGCAGTCGCCTCACAAACCTCCATAGGCAAAGCCGTCATCCAAGAAATTGGTAGCACCGTAAAAGGCAAGGGCGAAGGTCAAACGATTACCGCCCATATGCGTAAGTATTACGAAAGCACCATGCTGTAAATAGTCGCATTACTAGACATTGTTTTAACTGTTACTAAATAAATAAAAAAACTTTTTCAGGGACAACATATGAGTCTGACTCGTAAATCAAACACCCCACAAAGCAGTCGCTCCACATCACATTTGATTGGTAGCTTGTCGCGCGGTCTAAAAGCCGCAGTACCTACCATGGATCGCCGAACATTCTTGAAGCGTTCAGGTGTTGGCGTTGGTGCTGGTATCGCTGCAAGCCAGTTGACGATGGTGCAAAAGGTTTCTGCTGAGCAAAGCAAGGCGATGCTCGACGGCAAAGGCAAGATCGAAGTTAAAAGAACGATTTGCACCCACTGCTCAGTAGGCTGCGCTACCGATGCGACTGTTGAGAATGGTGTTTGGGTTCGTCAAGACTCTGTATTCGACTCACCAATTAACATGGGCGCCTACTGTGCTAAGGGAGCCTCATTGCGTGAGCACGGCCATGGTGACTATCGCCTGCGCTACCCAATGAAGTTGGTGGATGGAAAGTATCAGCGTATTTCTTGGGATCAGGCCCTTACTGAAATTACTGCCCAAATGAAGAGCATTCGTGAGAAATATTCTCCAGATGCAATGTTCTTTATCGGTTCATCAAAACATAACAACGAACAGGCCTACTTACTCCGTAAGTGGGTCTCTTTCTTTGGTACAAACAATACAGACCATCAAGCTCGTATTTGTCACTCTACAACAGTTGCCGGTGTTGCAAACACCTGGGGCTATGGTGCGATGACCAATAGCTACAACGACATGATGAACTCTAAAGCTGCTATGTACATTGGTTCAAATGCTGCTGAAGCTCACCCAGTTTCGATGTTGAGCTTGTTGCATGCGAAAGAAAATGGTTGCAAGGTGATTGTGGTTGATCCACGTTACACACGTACTGCGGCTAAGTCTGATCAGTACGTACGTATTCGTTCTGGTTCTGATATTCCATTCTTATTCGGCGTGCTGTATCACATCTTTAAAAACGGTTGGGAAGATAAGAAGTACATCAATGACCGTGTTTACGGAATGGATGAGATCCGCAAAGAAGTGATGGAGAAGTGGACTCCTGCAAACGTTGAAGAGGCTTGCGGTGTTCCAGAGGCGCAGGTTTATCAAGTTGCTAAAACTATGGCAACGAATCGTCCTAGCACCGTGGTTTGGTGTATGGGCCAAACTCAGCACACTATTGGTAATGCCATGGTTCGTGCCTCCTGTATTTTGCAGTTAGCCCTTGGTAACGTTGGTAAATCTGGCGGCGGCACAAATATTTTCCGTGGTCACGATAACGTTCAGGGTGCAACTGACGTAGGTCCTAATCCAGATTCATTGCCTGGTTACTATGGCTTGGCTGCTGGTTCATGGAAACACTTCGCAACAGTGTGGGGTGTTGACTATGAGTGGATTAAGGGTCGCTATGCACCTGACATGATGGAGAAGTCAGGAACTACTGTTTCTCGTTGGGTTGATGCCGTTCTTGAGAAGAACGACTTGATTGATCAACAAACTAACGTTAAAGGTTTGTTCTTCTGGGGTCATGCGCCTAACTCACAAACTCGTGGCTTAGATATGAAGCGCGCGATGGATAAGTTAGACCTCTTGGTTGTGGTTGATCCGTATCCAAGCGCTACTGCAGCAATGGCAGCAATGCCACCTGCTGAGGGCGATACGATTAATAAGAATCGCAGTGTGTACTTGTTGCCAGCCGCAACTCAATTTGAGACTTGTGGAACTGCTACTGCATCGAATCGTTCATTACAGTGGCGTGAGAAAGTAATTGATCCGCTCTTTGAATCTATGCCTGACCATGTGATCATGCAGGCCTTTGCTGATCGCCTAGGTTTCGGTGAGGAGTTGTCAAAGAATTTCAAGATGCTCAACTCTAAATTTGCTGGTAAGCAATGGAAAGAGCCGGAGATTGAATCCATCTTGCGCGAGATTAATCGTTCCGTATGGACCATTGGTTACACCGGACAAACTCCAGAGCGCCTCAAAGCGCACATGAGAATGGTGGCAACTTTTGATCCGAAGACTTTGAAATCACGCGGTGGCGTTGATCCAGTAACTGGCTATGACACAACTGGTGATTACTATGGTCTGCCTTGGCCATGCTACGGTACAGCCGCAATTAAGCACCCAGGCTCACCAAATCTCTATGACACCAGTAAGAGTGTGATGGAGGGTGGTGGTAACTTCCGCGCAAACTTTGGTGTTGAGCGCGAAGGTAAGACCTTATTGGCAGAGGATGGTTCCTGCTCTAAAGGTTCTGCAATTACAACCGGTTACCCAGAGTTTGATCACGTGTTTGTGAAGAAGCTGGGTTGGTGGGATCAGTTAACTGAAGATGAGAAGAAGCTCGCTGAAGGCAAGAACTGGAAGACTGACTTGTCTGGCGGTATTCAGCGCGTTGTAATGAAGAATGGCTGCCATCCGTTTGGTAATGCGAAAGCGCGTGCGGTGGTCTGGAACTTCCCTGATCCAGTACCTATTCACCGTGAGGCGCTTTACAGTACTAATGCTCCAATGATGCGTAAGTACCCAACCTCTGCGGATAAGAAGAATTTCTGGCGCTTGCCAACTCTCTACAAGACAGTTCAAGACCAAAACTTGAATCAGAAGTTGTATGAGAAGTTCCCAATTATTCTGACTTCAGGTCGTTTGGTCGAATATGAGGGTGGAGGAGACGAGACTCGTTCTAACCCATGGTTGGCTGAGTTGCAACAAGAAAACTTCGTAGAGATTAATCCTAAGGCAGCAGCTGATCGCGGCATTAAGAACTGGGATTATGTTTGGGTTAAATCTCCTACGGGCGCCAAAATTAAGGTGCGTGCATTAGTTACTGAGCGTGTTGACCAGGGTACTGCGTTTATTCCGTTCCACTTTGCAGGATGGTGGCAAGGTAATGACTTGCGTAAGTACTATCCAGAAGGTGCGGCCCCAGTTGTTCTGGGTGAGGCGGTTAATACTGCAACGACTTATGGTTATGACCAGGTGACGATGATGCAAGAGACTAAAACCACTATGTGTCAAATCGAGAAATTTGCCTAAGTTAAAAAATAAAGTCAGGAGAACACAATGGCAAGAATGAAATTTATCTGCGACACAGAGCGATGCATCGAATGCAACGGCTGTGTGACTGCTTGTAAAAATGATAACGAAGTACCTTGGGGCGTGAATCGCCGCCGTGTTGTTACGGTTAACGACGGCATCATCGGTCAAGAAAAATCGATCTCAGTAGCTTGTATGCACTGTACAGATGCTCCTTGTATGGCTGTCTGCCCAGTAGATTGCTTCTACCGCACTGATGAAGGCGTTGTCCTTCATGACAAGGATATTTGTATTGGTTGCGGCTACTGCTCGTTTGCCTGCCCATTTGGTGCGCCACAGTTCCTGAGTAAGGGTGCCTTTGGTTCACGCAGCAAGATGGATAAGTGCACATTCTGTAGTGGTGGTCCAGAAGAGAATGGCAGTGTTGCTGAGTTTGAGAAATATGGCCGTAATCGCCTTGCTGAAGGTAAATTGCCTCTCTGTGCTGAGATGTGCTCTACCAAGGCTTTGATTGGTGGTGACAGCGACATTATTTCCGGTATTTTCAATAACCGGGTTGCAACACGCGAGAAGAATGGCAAGTATGCAGGCTCTAAAGCGTTTGGTTGGACTACTGCGTATGGCGGACCAGATACTCCGGCGCCAACACCAACACCTGCTGCAAAAATTCCAGGAGCTAAATAATGAAATTCAATTTCAAAACTCTCGGCTTATGTTTTGCAGCAGCAACTCTGTTGGCGGCTTGTTCTGAGCCACCAGAGATTGCAGCCAAAGCGGCAAAGCGTCCTGATGTAGCGCCTTACATGGGTGCTGATAATGGCTTCATGACTAAAAACTGGACACCAAAGAATCAAGCCAGTTGGACTGAATCTGTTGATAAGCGCACTCAGGGTCAAAACGAATACAGTCGCGTTAAGTGATCAACTAAACAACAATAAATAAAACGAAAACGTTTAAGGACATGTGTATGAAACGATCATTTTCTAAAGTTCTACGCACTTTGATAGTGACGGCTGGCTTGTCGCTGACTCTGGCTAGTGGAATTAGTTATGCAGAGCGCGCAGCAATGGCGCCTTTGCCTTCTCCTAGTGGAGTTGATATTCCTCCTAAATCAGTACCAGCCAATCCCAATAGCCTAGCAAATGGGACTCAAGCTCAGGCGCAGCCAGCTAATCCGTCTATCTTTACTACTGCTAATAGCGATCCATACAACTATGTCAGCATTCCTGACAAAGAGGCTAGCGTTCTGATTCAGCGTTCTGGTGAACAGTGGCGCGTGATTCGTAATGGCGTAATTACTGTTTACGGTGGTTGGTTGTTAGCAATTGCATTCTTTGGTATCGCTGCGATGTACATGGTTAAAGGTTCAATCAAGTTGCATGAACCGATGTCGGGCGTAAAAATTAAGCGCTTCAGCGCCTTTGATCGCTTTGTTCACTGGACTATGGCAGCAAGTTTCTTAGGTTTGGCATTTACTGGCCTCATGATTCTGTATGGTAAATATTTTGCAATGCCGATTATGGGTGGAATGGCGTATGGCTCGTTCTTAGATGTTTGTAAAAATATCCATAACTTCACAGGCCCGCTATTTACGATCTGTATCGTCGTTTTCTTCTTGCTATTTGCGCACAAGAATTTGCCTGGCAAGGGCGACCTGGATTGGTTTTTATCCTTCGGTGGAATTTTCAGTGGTAAGCATGTGCCAGCCGGCTTCTTTAATGGCGGCGAAAAAGTTTGGTTCTGGTTTGGTATGACTTTCTTAGGGCTGGTAGTTTCTGCATCAGGTTTTGTGCTCGATATGATCGTGCCATTCATGACGATTGAATACACACGCGGGACTATGCAGATTGCTAACATCATTCATAGCAGTGCTGCAATCTTGATGTCAGCTATGGCTATGGGACACATCTACATCGGTACTATTGGTATGCAAGGATCCATTGATGGTATGAAGACTGGTTATGTTGATGCTACTTGGGCTAAAGAGCACCATGAGCTCTGGTATGACAAATTGAATAAATAAGGACAAGGCCATGAAAAAAATCATCGCTTTTACATTCTGTGCATTTACTGCGGCATCAGTTATGGCTGCATTGCCTCCTTTAACTCCAGAAGCGCAAGAGGCTGCAACATTAGCTAAAGCAAAAGCCGCTTACGGCGATAGGATGGGAGCATTTCAGCTCTGCCAAGCGCAAAATCGAGTGGCTGATCGCTTTAGAGTGTCTGGTACAGCAGCGCCTGCCGCTTGTACAGCGCCGCCACCATTTGTTGCTCCTGTAGCGGCAGCACCAGCGGCAAAGTAATTAGTCCGCTAGGAGCTCTTGATGTAGGTAGCGTTTAGCTGCCTGTGTTTGGGGATTTAAAAAGAAGGGGCCTACAGGTCCCTTTTCTTTTATCTCGCCATGATCAATAAAGATGATGTATTGAGCAAGTCTTTGCACTTGAGCGAGTTGATGTGAAGAAAAAATCACGTCGCTATCTTGCGCATCAAACCCACGAATCATTTCTTCAACCTGCTCGGTTGTGTTGGGATCTAAATTAGCAGTGGGTTCATCTAGCAACACTAAGTTGGGCTTTTGTAAAATTGCTCGACCTAGACATAGCTTCTGCCTCTCGCCAGCAGAGAGTTTGTGGGCAGGTGTAGAGGCTAGACCTTTCAGTCCGACTCGCTCCAGCACTTGTTCAATTTCTACAGCGCTAATAGCAGAGTCTGTATCCATGACCATGCTCAAATTGGCTCTCGTAGAGGCCTTAATCATCGGAGTGTGATGGAGGACTAATGCAGTCTTATTGGAAAAGGAGTAGCTCACTGTTCCGGTATCCGGCTTGATCAATCCATCTAAGAGCTTTAATAAAGTAGTCTTGCCTGCACCATTCGGGCCAATGCACGCAGTGATGCGGTCAGCTGGAATGATGGTATGAGGAATATTCAGAATAGTTCTGCCATTACTCACGACCGTAATACCTTTGAGTTCAATGTACCTCTCAAATTGCTCAGTCATATTATCCATAGCGACGCTCCGCAATTTGACGCACTGCAAACGTAAACAGATTTGCCAATAGAACAATTCCCAATAAAACAATGCCCAGTGCTAGCGCTAGAGGGAGGTCGCCTTTGCTGGTCTCTAGGGCGATCGCAGTAGTCATCGTTCTGGTCGAATGATCAATATTGCCGCCGACAATCATGACGGCACCGACCTCAGAAATTGCTCTGGCAAGACCGGCTAGGATGGCAATCGTGAGAGAGAAGCGGCAGTCCCAAATGAGCCATTTGAATCGTGAAAGTGATGGCAATCTGAGGCTTAAGAAGGAGTCACGATGAATTCTCCAGGAGTCCTCCAGAATTTGACGGCTTAGGGCTGCAATTAAAGGGGTTGTCAGCAGAATTTGGGCAAGGATCATCCCCTTAGTAGTAAATAGCCAGCCCCAGCCTCCTAGGGGCCCTGAGCGAGATAGCATGAGATATACAAGCACCCCAACAATGACTGTAGGGACCCCCATCAGGGTATTTAAGACAACAATGATCCACTTCTTGCCCTTAAATTCTTCTGTAGCGAGAAGCGCTCCAATAGGCAGGCCTATGAGCGTCCCAAAGAATAGGGCGGTTAAGCTTACCTGTAGGGAAACCAGGACGATTCCTAAAACCCCCCGATCCAGGTGGGCAAGCAGGGTAATCGCATCTTGAAAAGAGGTCAACATGGGCTTGATTCTATCAAGGCAATGGCAAAATGAGCTTAATGAAATCCATACCCCTATTTTCCGACTGATGGCCGAAGTAGTTTGCCTCTGCAACGAGATCCTTGACGAGGATCTACGCGAGTACTTAGATACTCATCCAATCGACTCAATAGAGGAGTTGCGGGAGCAGGCATCCATTTGTAACAAATGCATGCAATGCCAGGAATTGGTAGAGGGTGAGATCTATTTAGCCCGGGTAAGACGTCAGCGTGCAGCAGGACAGTTTTAATGACTCAAAATAGAGGTGCTCGTTTCACGGTCATCAGCATGAACATGCACAAAGGCGTTTCTCCTTTACATCGACATTCCACTATTCATCAGTTGCGCCAAAGGATGCGAAGCCATCATCCAGATTTATTGTTTCTTCAAGAGCTACAACAAGAGCATCGAGGCAGAGTTAGGCGGTTTGGGCAATGGCCACTAACGGAGTTAACCCACTTTCTGTCAGAAGATTTTTGGCATGATTGGCATTATGGAAAAAATATGGAATATCCAGATGGTCATCACGGTAATGCCATTCTGTCTAAGCATTCACTGCAGAAAGGTCTGAATTACGACATCTCCGCCTATCGTTTTGAAAGACGAGGCTTATTGCATAGCGTAACTCAATTAGAAGGAGTGAATCAGCCAATTCACTGCTTCTGTGTGCACTTAGCGCTCTTTGAGCGGGGTAGAGAGCGCCAGTTAGAACAAATTATGAGATACATCGCTGAATTAGCGCAGAATGGTCCGACGATTGTGGCTGGTGACTTTAATGACTGGCGTAATCGAGTGGGCGCAACTATGAGAGAGGCTGGCTTTGAAGAGGTATTTGAGACCCTTACTGGCTCGCCCGCGAAAACCTTCCCGAGCATCAGACCTTTATTAGCCATGGATCGAATCTATGTACGCGGGATGAAGATTCATTCTGCAGAAATTTTGCACGATTGGATGAAGCTATCTGATCATTTAGGTATAGCAGCAGAACTGGAAATCAGATGAACGACCTACTCAGTATTTTCTTGAAGCATATTTTTGAACTCAATATCAATTGGCTCTTGTTTCTCCATTTCATATTAGTTACATACTTTATCGGTGTCATCATTTCCGTTAGAAGGCCGGTAGGAGTAGCGTTTGCCTGGATTTTTATTGTGATGACTTTCCCGGTTTTGGGAATTGGTTTGTACGTTCTCATTGGTGAACGCCCAGTTGGGCGTAAGTTGACGAGAAAAATTACCCGTATGAATCGCGAGTATGCACACATTACCGAGAAGGTATGCCAAGACTATGCGGAAGATAGAGAGCAGATACCTTTGGAGGGTAGGGCCTTAAGTCTTTTGGCAGAAGCCAAGAATGGATCGCCCGTGGTGGCCGGCAATAAGGTTGAGCTTCATACCGATTCCCTAGAGATTTTGCAGTGCTTTATTAATGAAATCAATCAGGCCAAGAAAAGCTTAAATCTGGAGTTTTATATTTGGGCTTTAGGTGGATCTGCGGACGCAGTGGGCGAGGCGATGATAGCGGCTGCCAAAAGAGGCGTAGCATGCCGCGTGCTTCTTGACTCATTGGGTAGTAAAGATTGGTTTAAATCCAAATGGCCGGGACGTTTTCGTAATGCTGGCATTCAAGTGACAGAGGCTTTGCCAATTCAGATTGGAAGATTCCAGTTTCGCCGAGCCGATTTACGCTTGCATCGAAAAATATTTGTAGTTGATGGTTCCATTGTCTGGACAGGCAGTATGAATCTGGTGGATCCACGTACTTTTAAGCAGGACTCAGGAGTAGGTGAGTGGGTTGATGCCATGGTACGTGTTGAGGGGCCGGTTGCTGCGCAGTTTGAGCTGACCTTTGCTTTTGATTGGAGTGTCGATAACCCTAGCATCACTCACTTTCATGAGTGTGTTCCGGCTAGCTCGCCCCATGAGGGCAATGTTATTGCCCAGAAACTAGCGTCCGGACCTGTTTATCGAGATGACATTCTCTATCAAGTGCTGCTCTCCGCAATACTTGATGCTCGAGAAGAGCTCACTATTACGACCCCTTACTTTGGGCCGGATGATGGCTTGCTACAAGCGCTCATGGCAGCAGCTAGAAGAGGTGTGAATGTCACTTTAATTATTCCAAAGTTAAATGACTCAACATTGGTTGCCTGGAGTAGTAAAAGTTACTACGGAGATTTATTGCGATCAGGCGTGAAGATTGCCGAGTTTCATGGCGGATTACTTCATACCAAGAGCCTCTTAATTGATAAAAGAACTGCCATCTTCGGATCAGTTAATTTTGATCAAAGAAGTTTGCGTTTGAACTTCGAGATTAGCCTCATTGTGTATAACGAGGATTTCTGCGTCAAACTCCAAAAGCTGATTAACTCTTATTTAGAGAAATCAGATTACGTGGAGCTAGCTAAATGGTTAAAGAGGCCGCGTTGGCATCATTACCTTGAAAATGCTGCCCATCTCACATCGCCGTTACTTTAAATTGCGCCGCTGGTGCGCATGCTGGCGATATCAGATTCTGTTAGGCCTAACTCTTTTAGGATAGAGTCGGTGTGTTCACCTACCGCTGGAATAGGGTCCATACGGTAGTCGTAACTATCATTTAGTCCTGGTGGCAATAGCGCTGTAATAGGGCCATTGGGCGTGCCCACTTCTGTAAATCGCTTACGAGCCTTCAGCTGCTCATGCTTCCAAAGGCCTTCCATGTCATTCAGATGGGCGTTAGCAATCTGCGCTTTTTCTAGTCTCGCGATAAGCTGCTCTGAACCCAGCTTACTAAAGCAAGTATTAATAATCTCGAGTAATTCAGCGCGCTTATCGTTGCGCTTGAAATTGCGATCAAAGCGTTCATCTTTGGCTAGCGCTGGATTTTCTAATACTATTTCGCAAAATCGCACCCATTCGCGTTCATTCTGTAGACCTAGCATGACGGTCTTACCGTCACCAGCTTTGAAGGGGCCATAGGGATAAATGGTTGCATGAGATGCGCCATTTCTTGCTGGTGGATTTGCGCCTTTGTACGCGTAGTACATCGGAAAGCTCATCCATTCACCTAGCGCCTCTAACATCGAGATATCGATAACGGTGCCTTTACCAGTCTTTCCTCTTTGCAATAAGGCTGCCAAGATGTTGGTATAGGCATACATGCCTGCTGCAATATCAGCTATCGAGTTTCCAGCCTTGCTAGGGGTTTCAGGTGTTCCTGTAATTGACAGAAAGCCTGCCTCACTTTGGATCAAGAGATCGTAGGCTTTTTTATCCCGATAGGGGCCATCGTTGCCATAACCTGAAATAGCACACAAGATCAGCCCGGGATTTTCTTTTTGCAAAGCCTCAGCAGTAAGACCCATGCGAGCGGCCGCGCCAGGGGCAAGGTTTTGGATAAAGACATCAGCGGTCTTGAGTAGACGCTTGAGTACTGCTAAAGCTGAATCTTGCTTGAGGTCGAGCGTCAGGCTTTCTTTGGATCGATTAACCCATACAAAGTGAGATGCAAGTCCATCGACTTGAGTATCGTAGCCTCTTGCAAAGTCGCCCTCTCCGGGGCGCTCAATCTTGATGATGCGCGCACCTAAGTCTGCTAGCTGGCGAGTGCAGAAGGGGGCAGCTATAACATGCTCTAGTGCAACAACAGTGATTCCATCCAGCGGGCGAATACTCATAATGGTCTATTAGAAGGATCTTGGTAGGCCAAGAACATGCTCGGCTATGTAGGAGTAGATCAAGTTGGTGGAGATTGGAGCTACTTGATAGAGACGGGTTTCTCTGAATTTACGTTCCACGTCGTACTCATTGGCAAAGCCAAAGCCACCATGGGTTTGCAAACACACATTAGCCGCTTCCCAAGATGCTTTAGCAGCCAAGTACTTCGCCATGTTTGCTTCGGGTCCACAAGGCTCGTGGTTATCAAATAACTCGCAGGCTCTAAAGCGCATGAGATTAGCTGCCTCAGTTTCAATATAGCTATCTGCAATCGGAAACTGAATGCCTTGGTTTTTTCCAATCGGGCGATCAAACACAACGCGATCATTAGCGTAACGCCGTGCACGATCAATAAACCAGTAAGCATCACCAATACACTCAGCTGCAATTAATACGCGTTCAGCATTAAGACCATCCAGAATGTATTTAAATCCCTGACCTTCAGTACCAATGAGGTTTTCTGCAGGTATCTCCAGGTTATCAAAGAACACTTCATTGGTTTCATGATTCACCATATTGGCGATAGGCCTTACTTCCATGCCCTTACCAATGGCATCCGCAAGATTGACGATGAAGATGGACATACCTTCAGACTTGCGCTGTACTTCACTCAGTGGAGTGGTGCGAGCAAGCAAAATCATGAGATCAGAATGCTGAATGCGAGAAATCCAAACTTTCTGACCATTCACAATATAGTTGTCACCTTTTTTGACGGCAGTCGTTTTGAGTTTGGTAGTGTCAGTACCAGTAGTGGGCTCGGTAACGGCCATACTTTGTAGGCGCAATTCACCGCTGGCGATTTTTGGCAGGTACATTTTTTTCTGCACATCAGATCCATGGCGCAGCAAAGTACCCATGTTGTACATTTGCCCATGACAAGAGCCAGAGTTGCCGCCTGAGAAATTAATCTCTTCCATGATGACTGAGGCTTCAGCTAAACCTAATCCGGAGCCGCCATACTCTTCTGGAATTAATGCGGCCAGCCAGCCTGCTTCAGTCATCGCTTTTACAAAGGCTTCTGGGTAGCCTCGTTCGTGATCTACTTTTTGCCAGTAGGCAGAGTCGAATTTCCCGCAGAGGTCTCTTAAGGCCTCGCGCATGTCCTGATATTGATCTGGCTTGGGAATAGGGTGATTCATGAAGGGCTCGTTTTATGGTTTATTTTGTAATTTAGGCACTAGTTTAAGCAAGATTTGAAAATCCTGGAGAATGATCAAAATCAGGCGAAAATAGCCTTATTCTGAATTGAATATTTTGAATAAATAGATAAATACGGGACGTGAACTTTTAAATGCAAACGAATCGCCAACAAATCCTTGCTAGGGTCAAAGTTTTAGAGTTAGGTCAGCTTATTGCTGGACCCTTTGCCTCAAAGACACTTGCTGATTTTGGAGCCGAGGTCATTAAGGTGGAGTCACCCGGCGTTGGCGATCCTTTGCGCAAGTGGCGCATGCTTCATGAGGGGACATCCGTTTGGTGGCAGGCGCAATCGCGCAACAAACAATCTATCTGCTTAGATCTCCGTGTAAAAGAAGGCCAGGCAATCGCCAGAAAGTTAGCGCTTGAAGCAGATATCGTGATTGAAAATTTTCGACCAGGTACGCTAGAGAAGTGGGGCTTGGGCTGGGAGGAGTTGCACAAAGCAAATCCAAAATTAATCATGTTGCGTATCTCTGGTTACGGTCAGGATGGGCCTAGACGTGATGAGCCAGGTTTTGCGGCAATTGGAGAGGCGATGGCTGGTTTGCGTTACATCACTGGCCACCCAAATGAGGTGCCAGTAAGGGCGGGTGTATCTCTTGGCGATACGATCGCAGGTTTGCATGGCGCTCTCGGGGTATTGCTCGCTTTGTATGAACGGGATGCCCGTGGTGGTGGGGGTCAAATGATTGATGTTGCCTTATATGAGGCAGTTTTTAATTTGACTGAAAGCTTGCTGCCAGAGTACTCCGCTTTTGGTGCCATACGTCAGCCTGCGGGCGGTGCTTTGCCAGGGATTGCTCCTTCTAATGCATATCGATGCGCTGATGGCCAATATGTATTGATTGCTGGCAATGGAGACTCTATATATAAGCGTTTGATGACCCTAATTGGTAGATCGGATTTGGGTGAGGATCCTACATTGGCCTTTAATGATGGTCGGGCCAAAAGGGTGACTGAAATTGATGCGGCGATTAATGCCTGGACTCAAACCTTAACTCTGGATGAAGTGCTTAAAGGTCTGCTTTCAGCAGAAGTACCTTCTGGCAAGATTTATACCGCAAAAGATATCGCTGAAGATTCTCACTACCAAGCCAGGGGTGTGATTGAGACAGTGCAGGCTGCTAATGGCTTAGAAGTACAGGTTCCTGGAATTATTCCAAAGCTTTCTCAAAATCCTGGATCAATTCGTTATCGCGCTCCTACATTAGGAGAGCATACTGATGAAGTGCTTAAATCCGCTGGTCTCACTGAAGAACAAATTACTACTCTGAAAAAATCTGGAGTCCTCGCTTAATGGATCAAGCACTCCAGCATTTTTTCGGATGGTTTGGTTTGCCATCCGTTGGATTGCCTGCTGTGTTTATCAGTGCATTTGTTTCAGCAACATTGCTCCCTGTAGGTTCTGAGCCTATTCTTTTTGGATACACCACCCTTAATCCAGATTTGTACTGGGTTGCAATCTTTGTTGCAACTATCGGCAATACGCTCGGTGGAATGTTTGATTGGTGGCTGGGTTATGTCGCAAACAAAGGAATTAAATCGGATGTAGCAAAGACCGATGGGCATCTACGAGAATGGCTAATAGAGTGGGGCCCCAAGATGCTTTTACTTTCTTGGCTGCCAGGTTTTGGTGATCCGCTTTGTATTGCCGCTGGTTGGCTTCGCTTGGCTTGGTTTCCGTGCTTGATCTACATGTTCATCGGTAAGCTACTCCGTTACCTGACCATGACCTGGTTGCTCACCTTGGTCCCAGATAGTTTTTGGCATCAATTGGGACATTGGTTACATCTAATCTAAATTTATTCGTTGTATCCTACGTTTTTATTATTTCACTAATTGAGAATATTGATATGTCTTCTTTAAAAGGTAAAACAGCCCTGGTAACAGGCTCTACTAGTGGTATTGGTTTGGGAATGGCAATTGCTCTGGCTAAGCAGGGCGCTAACATCATGGTGAATGGCTTTGGCGAGAAAGATGAGGCGATCGCCAAAATCAAAGCATGCGGAGTAGAGGTGGATTATCACGGTGCTGATATGAGCAAGCCTGCCGAGATTGAAGATTTGATTAAGCAAACTGAAAAACGTTTTGGCTCGCTAGATATCTTGGTGAATAACGCTGGCATTCAATACACATCTACTATTGAAGAGTTTCCAACAGACAAGTGGGATGCCATTATTGCGATTAACCTGAGCTCTGCATTTCATACAACCCATCATGCATTACCGGGTATGAAAAAACGGAACTGGGGCCGTATCATTAATATTGCCTCTGTACATGGTTTAGTAGCTTCTACACAAAAATCTGCCTATGTTGCAGCTAAGCATGGAATTATTGGTTTGACTAAAGTCACCGCCCTTGAGAATGCGCGAACTGGCATTACTTGTAATGCAATCTGCCCTGGCTGGGTATTGACCCCCTTGGTTCAAAAGCAGGTAGACGCAAGAGCTGAACGAGAAGGCATCTCAAATGATGCAGCAAAGACCGCTTTAGTATCCGAGAAACAACCTTCTGGAGAATTTGTGACGCCAGAGCAATTAGCTGCTTTGGCAGTATTCCTCTGTGGTCCAGATGCATCTGAAGTACGTGGAGTAGCTTGGAATATGGATGGTGGCTGGGCTGCTCAATAAGCAGAGAAAGATGCCTCATCGATAAATGCCAGCACGTAATCTTGCTGGCATTTTTATTTTTAGGCTTCAGCTTTGGCAGGGCGCCTCATAGACACGATCTACTTTACCTGCCATTAATAATTGGCTTGGTAATGTACGGCCGAATAATGATTGCAAATCTTTTGAGCACGTTAGCAATGCATCGATCTGCATATTGGTTTTAAAGCCCATAAGATCAAGCATATGCACTAACTCTTCAGTGCAGATGTTGCCGGTGGCGCCTGGTGCATAAGGGCAGCCCCCTAAGCCGCCTAGTGAAGAGTCAAAGCGATCAATGCCGCTATTGACTGCAGCTAGGGCATTGGCAAGCCCCATCCCACGCGTATTGTGGAAATGTAACGTCCATTGCAACTTGGGATATTTGGCTTGAACTGCTTCGCAAACAGCTTGTACCTGTGCCGGATTGGCCATGCCGGTTGTGTCGCAGACGGTAATGCCACGAACACCAGCCGCAGCAAAACGATCCACCCAATGCATTAATTCTGATAAAGAAGTGATGCCTGACATAGGGCAACCAAAACTAGTAGACAGAGAAATGTTTACAGCGGTATTGTTTGTATGAGCCAGATCAATTACAGCAGTTAATCCTTTGAATGAGTCTTCGCGACTCATTTTGAGGTTGGATTGGTTATGCGCCTCGCTCACTGACATCACTAAGTTGAATTCATCTACGCCAACGCTTAATGCCCGCTCGGCACCCTTGAGGTTTGGAATGAGAACGGTGTATTCAACTCCGGGGACTCGATCAATACCGCGCATTACAGCTTCAGCATCAGCAAGCATGGGAATGGCTTTAGGGCTGGTGAAAGAGGTCACTTCAATCTTGGCATATCCAGCTCGACTTAAGCGATTGACCAGAGCAATTTTTTCCTCAGTAGGCACAAACTGACTTTCTGCCTGAAATCCATCCCGAGTGACGACCTCTTGGATGTAGATGCGTTTTGAGTTTTGAGGGGATGGGGTGCTTGTCATATTGAAGTGCAGATTTGATGCCTCAAATGGGCTAGGCCTCTATTTTAAGTATGATTTCTGAAATTTTGCAGGATTGAACATAATCGCCAGAATCGTTTATAGTTAGACCCATTATTACTCATAGGAGATCCTTTCATGGCATCAATCTTGACCTCTTTGGGACGTACTGTTTTAGCTGGTTTCGTACTTCTCGTTCTCATCATCCTTGCTTTGGGTGGCAACTTTAGTTCTACCGAATTGCCATTCATTTTCCGTTGGTTGCATGTCATGTTTGGTGTGATGTGGATTGGTTTGCTCTGGTACTTTAACTTCGTGCAAATTCCTTCTATGCCAAAAATTCCTGACGAGCAAAAGCCAGCAATTGGTAAAGTGATTGCTCCAACAGCATTGTTTTGGTTCCGTTGGGCAGCGCTTCTTACTGTTCTCACAGGTGTAATCGTGGCAATCGTCAATGGCTATGCACATCAGGCCTTCACATTGCAGGCTCCATTCCGCGCAATTGGTTTGGGCATGTGGATTGCATTGGTAATGGCATTCAACGTTTGGTTCATTATTTGGCCAAATCAGAAGCGCGCTCTTGGCATCGTTGCTGTTGAACCTGATGTGAAAGCAAAATCTGCACGCGTTGCAATGTTGACTTCCCGTTTGAATACATTGCTCTCAGTGCCAATGTTGTTCTTGATGGTTGCTCAGTCACACAATACAACTTGGTTTGTGATCGTTTCTTAATCACCTAATCACCCTGTTGTAATAGATAAAAGGCCCGCATTGCGGGCCTTTTTATTTCTTCAACTTCAGACGGGTTAGTCAAACTACTGGAGTATTGGCGGCAACTCTTTTGTTAGGCTTCCGCGTTGCGAGGTGGCTGTACCCATTAAGGCAAATCCGAGTAGCTTGCCATCGGCAGCTTCGAAGCGGGCTTCGATACCGCCTTCTATTGCGGTAGTTTTCCATTGACCTTGCGCATCTTTAGCTGGTGGTGAGACTATGGTTGGAAGGGCAGGAGTTTTTACCATGACGGGCATTGCTGGGTAGCTAAGTGTCGTCACTTGTCCAAGCAGCGTTGGTGCCAATGCTCTAGCAGCCTGCATGATGGGCATGACATAAGGGAGAACTAGGCCTTCAACCTCCGCACAATCACCCAGTGAGTAGATATTTTTGTGGCTAGTCTCTAACTCGCGATTTACCTGAACACCTAGTCCAGTCTTAATGCCTGCTGCTTTAGCTAAGTCGACTCTTGGTTTTAGGCCAACCGCAGACAGCACTACGTCACACGAGATAGATTCACCATTAGCTAGGCTAATTTCTATCGTATTGCCATTGCGATTAATGGCTTTGGCAGTTGTAGAAAAGTGCCAGCGAACTCCTAAATCACTCAATTTTTTTTGTAAATCTTTTGCTGCGGCTTCAGGTAATAAGCGGCCTAGCACTTGTGGCGCTAAATCAATCACATCAACTTCATAGCCACCCAATACTAGGTCATTCGCAAATTCGCAACCGATTAAGCCAGCCCCAAGAATTGCTACTTTCTTTTTATTTGCAATAGCGCTTCTGAATTTAGCGTAATCCTCTAAGTCATTAACAGTGAGGACTTCATTGGCGGCGCTACCTTCAAACGGTATCCGAATTTGATCGGCACCTAAGGCTAGCACTAGCTTTGTATAAGAGAGGGCGCCTTTACTCGTTTGTATTGTTTGGGTAGCTGCATCAATTACAGAGACATCAGTATCGGCAAGAATATTAATTTCTAATTGCGTTCCCATTCCTTCGGCCGGCGTAGAGATGAGTTGAGCAGCCTCTTTATTGCTGGCAAGGGCAGTGGAAAGCATTGGCTTAGAGTAAAAATAACCAGGCTCTCTGGTTATTAAGGTAATGGCTGCTGTTTTGTCTAGTTTGCGAATTTCACGTATCAGGGTGTATCCAGCCAAGCCACTGCCAATAATGACAATGCCGGAGGATTGAGATGTATTTTGAGTCAAATGCGAGCTCCAGATGGGTGAAGTATCAATAGGAAGTACTTTGGTGCAAGTGCTTAGCCGACCTGAACCATTTCAAAGTCAGACTTTGATACGCCACAATCTGGGCATTCCCAGCTATCAGGGACGTCAGCCCAAGCGGTCCCAGGCGCAATACCTTCGCTTGGTAAGCCTTGAGCCTCATCATAGATAAAGCCGCACACGATACATTGCCAAGTTTTCATATTGATTTCCTTAATATCAGACCTCAATTTTAAATTTAATCTGAGTTTTTTTCTTGAGACGGGTGATTTGGCTAAATTCGGCAAAAGTCACCAATTCTTGTTACAGTGGTCGATCTCATACTTACTCACAAAAGGCTTCAGATGTCAGGTAAAGAAATCATGTTCACCCCGGTTGCTCTCGGTTCAATTCAGCTCAAAAACCGTCTCGTAATGGCGCCATTGACCAGAATGCGTGCAGTAGCTGGTGATGTGCCAAATCCTTTGGCAAAGACCTATTACGCCCAGCGTGCCAGCGCTGGCCTCATTATTACCGAGGCAACGCAGATTTCTCCGCTGGGCATGGGGTATCCAGCAACGCCTGGTATTTATTCTTCGGCGCAAACTGCTGCCTGGAAAGAGATTGTTGAGGCAGTTCACGCAAAGGGTGGATCAATTGTTGCTCAGCTATGGCACGTAGGTCGCATTTCTCATTCTTCTTTACACCCAGAGCAAGGTATTCCGGAAGCGCCTTCTGCGATTGCTCCCGTAGGACAAACTTATGGTGCCGATTGGAAGCTACATAACTATGAGACTCCTAAGGCAATGAGTCTTGATGACATTGCCCGCTTACTAAAAGAGTTTGAGGCTGCCGCACAAAATGCTAAAGCGGCTGGTTTTGATGGCATTGAAATTCACTCTGCCAACGGCTATTTATTGGATCAGTTCTTGCAAGACAAGACTAACCAGCGGACCGATCAATATGGTGGCTCAGTAGAAAATCGACTGCGCCTCTTGGGTGAGGTGATCGAGACTGTCAGCAAAGTGTTCTCGAGTGACCGCGTCGGCGTTCGTCTTTCTCCGTACGGTACCTTTAATGATATTGCCGATAGTGATCCGATTGCTCTGTTTACTGCAGCAATCAAAAAATTAAATGCTTATAAATTGGCTTATGTACATATGATTGAGCCAAGGGCAACTAGTGCTGGTGGCGGTGATCAAGTTAATGAGGAGGCGCCAATAACATCAGAGCTCTTCCGCGCAGCGTATGAGGGTAAATTTATTACTGCAGGTGGCTATGATCAGGCTCTAGGTGAAAAAGCGCTTGAGGAGGGCTTGGCTAATGCAGTTGCCTATGGCCGTATTTATATTGCTAATCCAGATTTAGCAGAGCGCTTCAAATTGAATGCTCCTCTGAATCCCTATAACCGCGCTACATTCTATGGCGGTGCAGAGGCTGGATACACCGATTACCCAACTCTGTAAGTTAATTCAGCTTGATTCAATAAACTCCGTCCTGAGAGGCGGGGTTTATTTTTTGTCTTCAGGATCCTTTAGAAGATCGTAATGATTTGCAACCAGTAATAAAGCAATAGAAGCGCAGCCCATAGCGAAGAACTGCCATTGATGAAGCATTGCCGTACCTATAACGGTCATCAAGATTGTCCAGCCGACGGCCATCTTCGCTTTCTTAGACAAAGGCTTCATCTCTTACTAACTCCTAAGCTTGCGCTTTAACTTTATTGAGCATACGACAAAGTGTATCGTCTTTTACGACGTAATGTTGCCATAAAGCTGCCAATGCATGAGCGCCGATCAGGAAGTACAGGGTATTTCCTAAAAACTCATGAATCCCTTCAACGAGTTTTTTCATTTCTGGATTAGGGGTAACTAGTTGAGGCCAGACCAATCCAAAGAAATTGATTTCTTTGCCGCCATACTGAAAATAGAGAATGCCAAAGATCGGGGAGATTAATAGTAGGGCATACATGAGCCAATGCATTGCCTGAGCTAATGTGATGAACACCCGTTTTGGATTTGTGGGCTTAGGAACACCATAGGTGAGGCGGAATATTAGGCGCAGAGCCATAGCTAGAAAAATGAGCTGTCCGAAGACGCCATGAATACTTTTACAAAGATCACGCGCCTCGCTTCCCTTGGGGAATTGCCCCTTTAACTCTATGGTAATCAATGCTGCAATGATCAGTAGAAACACAAACCAGTGAAGAAAGATGGAAACGGGGTGATAGCGGGCTTTTGACATATTGAGTTATTAAAAATGTAGATTCTCCATAAATGATAATGAATCTCATTAACAATAACAACCCCATGGTTAAACCCCCTTATTTTGGGGTTTTAGGGGGTGGGCCCGGTTAATTCAGCCTTACTTTAGCGCTCAGTTCGTTAACGGCGCCCCGTTTATCGACTTGGGAGAGTCTGAGGGCTTCTGTTTCAAAGTCGAGCTGACCGGGATGAAATTCATCATCATTTTGTAGGTCAATCACATAAGTCCAGACAAGCTCGCGACCGCGGTTCTTAAAGACATCAACTACACGTTTCATATGTACCGCCTTTGTGGTGATGCTTAATTACTGCTTAGGGGAGGAGATTTCAGTCTTTGTTTGAGTGTTTAGTGCGTTCTTCAGTGTAATCAAGTTTCGCGGTTCAATCCGAATGACACCACCTCTGGGGCTGTCAATATCTGCAATCAAGAAAAAAGAGATGGCGATCACAAAAGGAAAAATCATAAATAGGGCAATGTTCTTCTGGAAGTTCCTCGCTCCAAATCCAACTAGCAAGTTTGCACAAATAGCGATGGCTGCCATGAGGAGCCATGCAGTGCTAGGAATACGATTCCACCATGCAGCTTGCACATAGCCTTGTGAGTTGAGAACATCGTTCATACCCGAGACCGCCAGTGCAATAGTAGGGCTCTGGTTAATGCGTGCAACAGGTAAAACCTCATTCCATAAGGCATTTTGCAGTTGGTCAGTTTTAAGGCGAATCTCTTTAATAGTTTCGCGATCTTGTTTCGAATAAAACAGAATCCGCTGATCTAGATATTGTTTGAGTAAATCTTTGGTTGCTTCATTTGCCTTTGGGGGCAGTAGGTCTGCCCGCAAATATTCAGTGCCAATGGCATTTGCCTCTCCTTCTTCCAGGGTTTCTCGTAGATCATGGCGGTCAATTGCCATGGAGAAGGTGAAGCCAATAAGCAGTGCTAATAAAGTTAATGTGGCTGTTTGGATAATTCCCAGATCTTCAGAAGTTTCGGTATCTTTAGTGCGATAGCGACCCAGGACTGCATTACCAAACCAAACGCAAAATGCAAATACTAGGAATGAAATTCCGAAAACAAGTAGAGGGTAGTTGAGTATGGAGTTAATTTAAAAAGTTCCTGGATACAAAATATCTTTAGTGACATTCTGAATATCACGATGGCCAGTAAATGCCATAGTGATATCCAATTCATTCTTGATAATTTCTAGGCACTTGGTAACGCCGGCTTCACCCATGGCGCCTAAGCCATATAAAAATGGGCGACCAATCATAGTGCCACGAGCACCTAAGGCCCATGCCTTCAGAACATCTTGGCCAGATCGAATGCCGCCATCCATCCATACTTCAATATCTTTGCCAACAGCTTCCACTATTCCTGGCAGGGCCTGAATGCTAGAGACGGCACCATCTAATTGTCTGCCGCCGTGATTAGAAACAACCAAGGCATCAGCACCAGAGTTTGCAGCCATGCGCGCATCGTCCTCATCCAAGATTCCTTTGATGATTAGTTTTCCACCCCACAGTTTTTTAATCCATTCCACATCATTCCAACTTAAGCCCGGATCAAATTGTTCTGCAGTCCAAGAGGAGAGGGAGGACATGTTTCCTACACCAGTTGCGTGCCCCACAATATTGCGGAAGGTTCTGCGTGGTGTCGTAGCCATTCCAAGACACCAACGTGGCTTAGTAGCCATATTGATCATGTTGGCAATCGTCAGCTTGGGGGGAGCGGAGAGCCCATTCTTTAAATCTTTATGACGCTGCCCCAAAATTTGAAGGTCAAGCGTCAGAACTAAGGCTGAGCACTTGGCAGCTTTTGCGCGCTCAATTAAGCGCTCAATAAATCCACGATCTTTCATCACGTAGAGCTGAAACCAAAATGGTTTAGTAGTGCGTTCTGCCACATCTTCGATAGAGCAGATACTCATGGTAGATAAACAAAAAGGCACTCCAAATTTTTCTGCAGCTCTAGCAGCCAAAATTTCACCATCAGCATGTTGCATTCCGGTAAGTCCGGTTGGTGCAAGTGCTACAGGCATAGCCACTTCTTGACCGACCATGGTTGTTTTGGTTGTGCGGTTTGTCATATCAACGGCAACGCGCTGACGTAACTTTATTTTCTGAAAATCAGATTCATTGGCGCGATAGGTAGACTCAGTCCAGGAACCTGAATCTGCGTAGTCATAGAACATCTTGGGGGTGCGTTTTTTGTGGAGTATCCGCAGGTCTTCGATATTGGTAATGATTGCCACAATGTATCCTTCTGTTGAATGCCTTTTATATGGGACATTTATCTAATTAAGCTCTATCTTAGCAATACCAAGGATTTGTTTCTACAATGCTAGGGTATCCCTCCATTGAGACCCTAAATCCACTACCTTCTTGATGCCTCAACTTAATCTCGCAACCATCTCTTATTTACTGATTGCCACTGCTTTATGGGCTGGTAATGCGATTGCTGGACGAGTTTTGGTGGCTAGTGCAGCTGTTTCGCCAATTACGCTCAGTTTGGTGCGTTGGGGATTAGCGGCATTACTACTGCTGCCACTGGGCTGGAGAGTGTTTGCACCTAGTAGCGCTTTATGGCAAAACAAAAAGCGCTTTGTCTTGCTGGGCTTATTTGGTGTTGGAAGCTACAACGTACTTTTATACCTCGCACTAGAAACTTCAACAGCCATCAATGTCACCTTGATTGGTGCCAGTATGCCTATCTGGATGTTGTTGATTGGTGCCTTGTTTTATCAAACCAAACCTGGCTTATTGCAGTTAGTTGGTGCAGTTGTCTCGCTACTTGGCGTTGCGATTGTATTAACGAGAGGTGATTTGTCGACTTTGCTTTCAATGCAAATGGTGCTCGGTGACTTATTAATTATGTTGGCTACGATTACCTGGGCTTTTTACAGCTGGATGTTAAGTCGACCTGGTGCAAGTAATGAGCGCCAATGGCCTTGGGCTCAATTTTTAATGGCGCAGGTTTTTGTGGGCTTGTTATGGACGGGATTCTTTGATGTTTTTGAGATTGCCGCTGGTCAGGCGTATTTAGAGCTCAATCCCTTGACTGCATCGCTGATTCTATTTGTCGCCATTGGCCCTTCGCTGATTGCTTATCGTTGCTGGGGATTGGGTGTGAATGGGGCAGGGCCCACCGTTGCCGCCTTCTTTGCTAACTTCATTCCTTTGTTTACAGCAATTTTGTCTGCAGCCATGCTAGGTGAGCCACCCAAGCTTTTTCATGGCCTGGCATTTGCCTTGATCGTGATTGGGATTGTCATTTCTTCGAGAAAAAAGCACCAGTAAAAAGCAGCAAACGCTCAAAAAGGGCCTCCCCAAAGCGGTTTTTTGAGGATCACCCAAAAAGGCGCCTAAATCAGTATCATTTAGGGCTAATCACCAAATTCCTAGGAAATTACTATGCCAGGTTTACTCCCCAACGTTGATCCAGACGGTTTATTAGAGTTCTCGGTCGTTTATACCGACCGCTCGTTAAATCACATGTCTGAAGAGTTCAAGCGTGTGATGGTTGATATTTCAGGCGTGCTTAAAGATGCTTATAACGCTAGCTCAGCAGTAATCGTTCCTGGTAGCGGTACATTCGGTATGGAGGCTGTAGCCCGTCAATTCGCTAACAATCAAAAGTGTTTGGTTTTGCGCAATGGTTGGTTTAGCTACCGCTGGACACAAATTTTTGACCTAGCCAATATTACAAATGACGTTACTGTTATCAAGGGTCGTCAGTTGGAAGCATCTACGCAGGGCGTATTTGCGCCGGCACCGATTGAAGAGGTTGTAGCTTTCATTAAGAAAGAAAAGCCAGCAGTAGTTTTTGCACCGCACGTAGAAACTTCCGCAGGCATCATCCTGCCAGATGATTATCTCAAAGCAGTTGGTGAAGCTGTTCGCTCTGTAAATGGTTTATTTGTTTTAGATTGCATCGCTTCAGGTGCAATGTGGGTAGATATGAAGGCCTGCAATGTGGACGTGGTGATCACCGCCCCACAAAAAGGTTGGAGCAGCTCCCCATGCTGCGCATTGATCGCACTTGGCGATAGAGCACGCGAGCGTATTGATGCTACCCAAAGCACTAGCTTCTCGATGGATCTCAAAAAGTGGTTGCAGATCATGGAGGCTTACGAAAAAGGTGGCCACGTGTATCACACGACCATGCCTACCGATGCGCTCAAGATTTTGCGTAATGTCATGAAAGAAACCCAAGCGCTTGGCTTTGCGGCATTGAAAGCAAAACAAGTGGAGTTGGGCACCAAGGTTCGCGACTTATTGGTATCTAAGGGCTACCACTCAGTATCCGCTAAAGGCTTTCAGGCGCCGGGCGTTGTAGTGAGCTACACCAGGGACCCTGATATTCAATCTGGAAAGAAATTCATTGCGCTTGGCTTACAAACTGCTGCTGGCGTTCCTCTGCAGTGCGATGAAAGACCAGACTTCCGTACATTCCGTATCGGCTTATTTGGCTTGGAGAAGTTAGCTCACGTAGATCGTACGCTTGGCCATCTCTCAGGAGCTTTGGAAAAGATTACCGAGGCAGAAGCTCAGCCTGCGTAACGGTTTCCCGCATCAAGTAAAGGCCATCTCATGATGGCCTTTTTCTTTTTACCTTGCCAGCGGATTGGGAGTGGCTTCGCCAATCTTATAAAGCGTGTTCTTGTCAATATGGTGAAACAGTTTTTCTTGATCTTTGATTTTTAAGACGGTGTCTTGCTCATAAGACCAAGTACCATCTGCATTGATGCTGACTTGAATATGAAACTCTACTGTTTTAAAGGCGTAATCTAAAAATGGGCTAGAAGAAATTCCTGCGCATGGATCACCTTCTTTGGCATGTAATTCAAATTGCCTATCAGTAGACTCCGCCTTGCCGCAAGCCATGGTAGTCATGCCCCGAGGAATTGTGAGCGTATGAATGATGCTGCCGGTTGCCGGCTCCCAGAGCCAATACCCAACCTGGTCATGGTAGGTTTTGACTTGCTCTGGCTTTGTGATGTGTGCGTGGTATCGCAAGCCATAAAATAATTGTGGGCCATTGGTTTGGGGGTCAATTGGCTGTAGCTCAATGTGCTCAACGTAAGCCTGCTGCTTCGGGCCATCCGCTTTGGGTTTGAGGTCTACTCCTCGAATGCCTTCCCAAATCCCAGCCATGCCAGTAAAGGGTCCTAGGTTTTCTAGGGTATTAATGGAGTATCCCTGTGGCTCGGTAAAGATATCCTTCGGAAAATCATCCATTACAGACCCTTTCAAAATGAAGCATTTACAGCAGATTTTTGAGTATTATCAAATTATCCACAAACCATCTTGGAGAATTGCATGATTTCTCGTATTGTCCGCCTTAGTCTGATCACTCTCATTTCTGCAGCGATTGGTATTTCTCCAATTTCAGTGATGGCTGCTGATCCAGCCCCTGGAGCGACGCCAGCTGCTGCACCCGCAGCTACTCCAACTGAGGCGCCAGCTGATCAAGCTACTGAGAAAAAAGCCAAGAAAAAAACTAAGAAAGAAAAGAAGGCTGAGAAAAAATCGAAGAAGAAGTCTAAGAAAAAATCAAAGCCCGCTTCAGACACCGCTGCTTAGTAATACTTCACCTCTCAATCAGTTGAGGGGCTCTGTACTATCAAGGTCATCGAGTTCATTGGGGCTCGATGACTTTTTTCTTGGACTGTCTTTGCGAACCAGTAACCACATAGCAGCCATAACCAAGCTCATTCCACTGATTTGAATCCAGGTGATGGGCTCTGACAAAATAAAGTAACCCAGAAAGATCGTTGAGACTGGTCCCAAAATTCCGGCTTGCGCTACCAGTGGGGAGCCAATACGATTAATGGCGATCATGACAAGCAACATCGGGATCACGGTGCAAAAGCCGGCATTTAAGAGGCTTAACCAATAAATGGTCTTGGCTTGTTCGAAGATGGCGCTTGGGTTATAAAACGATGACTGTATTAAGCTCAAGACAGCAGAAGCAGTGCTTGCATAGACTACTAGTCGCACGCTACCAATGCGCTGAACCATTTCACCCGAGCCAATCATATAGATTGCATAGGAGCAGGCACTTCCAAATACTAAGATCATTCCGAGCCATGCGCTGATACCGGTAGAGCTAGCATCCTGAATAAATACAATGAACACTCCAAGGTAACCCACTGCTAGTGCATACCATTGCAAACGGGATATCGTTTTATGCAAGACAAAATACGATATGAGAAGGACGATGGTTGGCGTGAGGTACAGCACAATTCTCTCAAGGCCAACAGAGATATATTGCAGCCCGAGAAAGTCTAAATAACTCGATAGAAAGTAACCCAAGAAGCCTAAGAAAAATACCTTGAATCGATCGAGCCATGTCAGGGGGCTCATTACTTTTCTACGAGATTCCCACCAATAAATGGCCCAGAACATGGGGAGCGCCATCAGCATTCTTAAAGCTAAAAGTGTTTCTGAGTTGGCGCCATAGCCAAAGGCTAGCTTGATGAGAATGGCTTTGCCAGAGAAGAGCATTGAGCCGACTCCGGCCATCAAGATGCCATAAAGGTAGCGGCGATGGTGATGTGCTTCGCTGACTGATTGCATACGACTTTATAGTAGCTTATTTAATAAGCTTCTCATCTCCAGGATGGTTTCTGAGGGGGTTAAACCAATAGGGCCGATTCCTTTGGCCACTAGACTGTCAGCTGCTGCTGCATGTAGTTGTACGGCAATACCCGTGGATTCCCATAAATTGAGTTGGTGGCGAGCTCCCTGGGCCGCGATCGCAGTAATGCTCCCCGTAAGAACATCCCCCATACCTCCGGTGCCCATTCCTGGATTACCTTCTTGGCACTGCAGAGCAGGGTGTTTGGGTGAGGCTATTAAAGTGTTGTGACCCTTGAGGACAACAATGGATTGCGTCAGTGCAATTAACTTCTCTAAAGAAGCTAAACGATCCGATTGAATATTCTCGGTAGTGATACCAAGTAGTTTGGCTGCTTCACCTGGATGTGGTGTTAGCACAGTCTGGCCGGGAAATTGTTGATTACGTTTTTGTAATGCCAGCAATAGATCATTTGATTCTGCAATGAGATTGAGTGCGTCTGCATCAATGATTAAAGGGATGCTTGGATGTTGAAGTGCCCCAATGAGTAATGTCGAGGCCAGAGCAGACTTGCCAAGTCCTGGGCCAATCGCAATGACATCGGGTTTAGTGGTTTTTAAGACATCATCAACCTGTGTGCTCGCTAATCGAATCATCAGTTCAGGAGACTCGGGGCATGCATTTGCAGACGCAGGGTCTAGCATCTCTAAAACAGTCCAGCCAGCACCTAGGTGTAGGCAGGCATTACCAGCAAGCAAGAGGGCGCCTGCCATACCTGGCGCGCCGCCTATTAAAAGAGCTTTACCCGCATTACCTTTATGTTCGCTGGCAACGCGTTTTAGGCGCTTGGCTAATTCAAAAGTACTCAGTTTTGATGGCAATGAGGTCATATTAGTAGTATCACCCTGATTGGGGCGTTTGAGATCATTGTAAGAGAGAGTATGCTGAAAATATGAAGATCCAATTTCTTGGTGCTGCTGGTGAGGTTACTGGTTCACGTCATTCCATAGAGCTCTTGCTTGCCGGAAGACAGAGGCGTTTTATGGTTGACTATGGAATGTTTCAGGGTGGTCGGGAAGCTACGAATAAAAATATAGAGCCCTTACCATTCCTGGCCAAAGATCTTGATTTTATAGTGTTGACACATGCGCACATTGATCACAGTGGTTTGTTGCCACGTTTGTGTGCTCAGGGATTTACTGGTCCTATTTATTGCACTACTGCCACTTTTGAGTTGCTGAAAATTCTGCTGCCTGATAGCGCGTATTTACAGCGTGCTGATGTTGATAGAGCAGAGCGCAAACAGAAGGCCGGAAAGTGGCATGGAGAAATGCCTGTTGCCCTGTATTCACGTGAAGAGGTGGATCTTGCTTTATCGCAATTTGAGGTTCTGGAATATGGACAAGTAGTTGAGCCAGCATCGGGTATTCAGCTGGAGTTTCGCAATGCTGGACATATCTTAGGTTCAGCAATAGCCATTATTGATATCGCTGAAGATAATGCCCAGAAAAAGCGCTGTGTTTTCTCGGGCGATATTGGGATGAAAGGCAAAGTCCTGATGCCTGACCCGGATTCAATTGCAAATGCTGATGTACTGGTTGTTGAATCAACTTATGGGGATCGCCAGCATCGCAGCTTGCAAGATACTGAGGATGAGTTAGTTGAAGTGATTTCCTCAACGATGACAGCACATGGCAATGTTGTAATGCCTGCTTTTGCGGTTGGTCGTACCCAAGAAATTTTATTTCTCTTGATTGATTTAGTGAGAAGGGGGCGCTTGCCTCATTTAAGTATTTGGGTAGATTCACCTATGGCAACTGCTGCTACCCATCTGACGCAGCACTTCTTTTCACAGCTAGATAGCCAGTCTCAGGCAACATTTGAGTGGTTCAAGGCTAATTCAGAATCTGTTGATTTACGCTTCATTGCCGATGTTGAGGAATCTAAAGCACTCAATAAAATCAGAGGTGGTGCCATCATCATCTCGGCAAGTGGCATGTGTGATGCAGGAAGAATTGTTCATCATTTAGCGAGCAATCTACCGCGCGAGCAAAATGCCATCATCATCACGGGATTTCAAGCCTATGGAAGTTTGGGTAGACGCCTAGTAGATAAAGCCAAGAAGGTCCGCTTATTTGGTGAAGAGGTACTTGTTAAAGCATCCATCCATACCATCGGAGGATTATCGGCTCACGCAGATCAGGCAGGTTTGCTTGATTGGCTAAAGGGATTTGAGGTTCCACCCAAATCGGTCTTTGTAGTCCATGGGGAGCCCGAGTCTTCTTCGGTATTTGCTGAATGTATCCGGGATGAATTGGGATGGAAAAACGTCATCATCCCAGAACGCTTACATACTTACTCTTGCTAGATGCTGATGGAGTTCTCGCCTCTCAGTTTTAGGATGATGGCATAAGTCACTTACATCGTTCTAAATGGCGTAAAAAAACCGCGGCGGACCGCGGTTTGATTTAGCTAAAGAAAAAAATTACTTCTTGGCGTCTGCTGCTGGTGCTGCAGGAGCTTCTGCAGGGGCTGCTGGAGCAGCCGCTTTCTTAGCATCTTCCATGTGAGCTGCTTCTGCACCATGCTTTTCGCCGCCCATATCAATGTCGCCGTCGCCTTTGATGAGTAAATAGGCGGTGGCACTAATTAATACCAGTACCATGATGATGATTGCACGGTTGCTCATTGCTTTTCCTTCGGTTTGGTTGAAATTAGGCCAATATTAACCCTTGTTGGAGCCTGGGTAAATCCCAACTTCCCCTAAGGGCCGGTTCATGGGGCTTATTTAGGTATTAATACTAAGTTTTAGACCGGGTGATTAGGTCTTATTTCCTTAAATGTAAGGGGTAAGATGGGCATGACACTGATACCTAAGGCAAGCATATGAGTCCAAAGCTCCCCGTTAATAACGCGCAGACCATTACCGATTTTTTAAGTCTTGAGCCACATCAAATTTCTGAAGAAAGTTCAGAAGAGTCATACAAGTTTGCATTTGATGATGAGGCCTTTTTAGCGCGTAAAGAAACCATTGGAATTCGTTTCGAATTAGAGTTATTGAAGCCAGAAATTCTGCTCAATGAGCATGGGATTGATCACACCATCACAGTCTTTGGTTCAACCCGTTTTGTTAGTCATGAGAAAGCCTTAGAAATGGAGAGGAACGCTCAGACTGCGGACGAGAAAACTAAAGCAAATAAAGCATTGCTTCATTCTCATTACTATGAATCTGCTCGTGAGTTCGGCTCCATTGTTGCCCACTACAACGGTACTCAGACAGAGGCTTCTAATAAACTGCATATCTGTACTGGCGGTGGCCCTGGAATTATGGAAGCTGCTAATCGTGGTGCATTTGAAGCGGGCGATAAAACCATTGGCTTCAACATTAGCTTGCCACGAGAGCAGCATCCTAACCCGTACATTAGTCCGGGCTTAAGTTTTCGCTTCCACTATTTTGCTTTGCGTAAGATGCACTTCATGCTGCGGGCAAGAGCAATCGTTGCATTTCCAGGGGGTTTCGGTTCCTTTGATGAGCTCTTTGAGGTACTTACTTTGATGCAGACTAAAAAAGTAACCCGCTTTCCAGTGATTCTCATGGGTAAGGAGTTCTGGACTCAGATGGTCCACTTTCAGGAGATGATTGAGTTCGGCGTGATTGATGAGGATGATATGAAGGTGATCCGCTTTGCTGAGACGGCAGGGGAGGCCTGGGCGATTATCAAAAATCATTATCAATTAACTTGATGGACGTTCATCGGTCAAAGAGTTCGCCTGTAAAATACGCTAAAGCCTAATCATGACCCCACAAGACGCCAGCATCGCTACCTCTCTTGATCTCCCCAGCTACTTCCTGGGTGCCATCATGCTATTGCTGGTGATGATTTTCCACGGCCTTGTGCTGCTGCAAATTGCCAAACGATATGAGGTCAAATCCTTTTTATATTTAGCTGAAAAGAAATATTCAGAGGTTGGCCTATGTTTTTACATTAGTATTTTTTGCTTATTCTTAACGCATATTGCTGAAATTATTATTTGGGGTATTGCACTATATGCTTTCAAGCTAGTTCCAGCCTTGGGCCAAAGTATTTTGTTTAGCGGCAGTACTTATACCGCCATGGGATTCATGGAGGATATCCTGCCCGAGGGCTGGAAAATGTTGGCTGTCATTATTGCCTTCTCCGGCATGTTTGCTTTTGCTTGGACTGCTTCAGTCATGATCTCAATGACAAAAAACTTTCGGCAAGCCTATACCAAGCACCACATGGAAAAACTCAATATTTCTTCTGAAATTATTGATCGT
Organism: Polynucleobacter sp. MWH-Berg-3C6; assembly: GCF_018881855.1. Taxonomy (GTDB): domain Bacteria; phylum Pseudomonadota; class Gammaproteobacteria; order Burkholderiales; family Burkholderiaceae; genus Polynucleobacter. The sequence goes on from NZ_JACVPN010000001.1 coordinate 498,135, forward strand.
TTCAAATAAAGCATGACTAAGATATGGGATGCCGTCATTATTGGCGGAGGGGCAGCCGGCTTATTTTGTGCCGGGGTTGCTGGTCAATTAGGAAAAAAAGTATTAGTCCTCGATCACGCTCCAGTATTAGGTGAGAAGATCCGTATCAGTGGCGGTGGGCGCTGTAACTTTACCAATGTACATAGCAGCCCGGCCAATTTTCTTTCCTTAAACCCCCATTTTGTCAAAAGCGCACTTGCCAAATATCCATCAAAAGAATTTATCAAGCTAGTAAGTGCATATGGCATTGCATATCACGAGAAACATCAAGGGCAGCTCTTTTGTGATGACTCTGCCAAGCTAATTATTGAGATGCTTATGTCGGAGTGCGCTAAAGGTAAGGTCACAATTCGTAATCCTGTCTCTGTTGAATCTATTACTCAAGATGCATCTGGCTGGCATATCCATACCAATGCGGGAATTGAAAAAACCAAGGCAGTGGTGATGGCTACAGGTGGCTTGCCGGTTCCAGCAATTGGTGCGACTGCCTACTCTTTAGATATTGCAAAACAATTTGGGCTTGCAGTAGTAGACCCAAGGCCTGCATTGGTGCCGCTATCGTTTACTGCGGATACCTTTGGCAATCTCAATGATCTAGCTGGTCTGAGCGTTCCTGTCCGAATTGCATCGGGCTCAAAAGGCCATCGTTATGGTGCCTGCCGATTTAATGAAGACTTACTTTTGACCCATAAGGGCTTATCGGGCCCAGCAGTTTTACAGTCAAGTAGTTATTGGGTTGAGGGCGAACCAATTCACATTGATTGGCTCGGCGCCATTGAGGTAGCGGGTGGATTTAATTGTGATCAGTTATTTAATGATGATGACAATCGCTTGAAACTGGCTGAGACCATACTGTCTTCCGTTTTGCCGCAGCGCTTAGCCAAAGCATTTTCTGAACAAAGAAACCTAGGCGGTCGCAAATGGGCTGAAGTATCTAAGAAAGATCGTCAAGTCCTGAAGGAGTTGCTTACCAATTGGTCGGTGAAGCCTGCTGGAACCTTGGGCTGGAAAAAGGCGGAGGTAATGCTGGGCGGCGTGGATACAAAAGAGCTTGATGGCCAGACCATGATGTCACGCGCACACCCCGGGCTATTTTTTATCGGTGAGTGCGTTGACGTTACTGGCCACTTGGGCGGCCATAACTTTCAATGGGCTTGGGCTAGTGGTTTTGTCTGTGCCCAAGCGCTATAAGTCACTATCGTTTTTTCTTCTTTTGACGTGAGCGTATATTTAATAGCTCAACAGAGAGGGAGAAGGCCATCGCAACATAGACATAGCCCTTAGGAATATGAACCCCCATACCTTCTGCAATCAATACCACGCCGACGACAGTTAAGAAGGATAGGGCGAGCACCTTAATAGAGGGGTGGCGATGTACAAAATCACCAATCGGTTTTGCAGCAATGAGCATGATGAACACTGAGGCTAGAACGGCTGCAATCATTACGCCAATTTCATCAACCATACCTACGGCGGTAATGACGCTATCAAGCGAGAAGATGATGTCTAGAATGCCAATTTGTAAAACTGAGCCAGCAAATAATGCAAACATCGACTTATTTACATTCGTTTTTGCGTCATTGTTTTCGAGGTCATGTTCACCAACTTCGACCTCAACATAAATCTCTTTTGAGGCTTTCCAGATTAGGAAAAATCCTCCTAACAATAAGATGAGATCTCTACCGCTAATGGCATGATCATTAATGCTAAAGAGTGGGTTGGTAAGACTCATGACCCAAGATAGACTTAGCAGCAATAAGATGCGGGTAACTAAAGCAAAGATGAGGCCAAAGCGCCGCACCTTTTCTCTAATTTCCAAGGGCAATCTATTGGCAATGACGCTAATGAAAATGATGTTGTCTATGCCCAGAATAATTTCTAGGGCGGAAAGCGTTAAAAAGGCAACCCATGCATTGGGATCGCTCATCAGCTGCAAAAGACTGTCCATGAATTTTTATTCCTATGTTGGGCTTAGGGTAAAGTGTATCCAAGTAAATTCATTTTGTGATTTCTATGCTTAAGCCCACACAAATTATTAGGATATTGCTGCTGAGTGGTATGTTAGCTCTCGCATTAAATGTACAAGCAGCCTATCCAGACAAGCCCATCAAGATCATTATTGGTTTCCCGGCTGGTGGCCCATTAGACGCCCACATTCGCCTTTTGGTTGATAAGTTACAAGCAGCACTTGGGCAAACCGTGATTGTGGATTACAAGGCGGGTGCAGGTGGCGCTGTTGGAGCGCAGTTTGTAGCTCAGTCACCGCCAGATGGATACACGCTGCTGTTGGCCAACACTGGAACAATGGTAATTAATCCAGCCATCTATACTAAGCCACCATACGACACTCTCAAAGACTTTCAGCCGATTGCAAGAACTGCACAACAACCTTTGGCTTTGATTGTGAACAAAGACGTAGCCGCAAATTCTTTAAAAGAATTGATTGCTTACGCTAAAGCAAATCCTGGAAAGCTCAACTATGGTTCGGCTGGTAATGGTGGGATCTCTCATCTTGTTCCTGAGATGCTAAAAAGTGAAACTGGTATTTTCATGGTGCATATTCCATTCAAGGGTAGTGCGCCAGCGTTCACGGATTTAATTGCTGGCCATGTTCAATTTATGGCGGAGTCTGTTCCACAAGCTGCAAACTACGCCAAACAAGGCAAGGTAAAGGCTTTGGCGGTTACTAGCGCTAAACGCAATCCTGCATTGCCGAATACTCCCACCGTGATTGAAACAGGCGTGGCTAATTTAGAGGTGGTTGGGTTTTATGGAATTTTGGCGCCTAAGGGTACGCCACCGGATGTGACAAGTAAATTAAGTCAAGCTTTTAAGGAAACCCTGGAGTCACCTGAGATTCAGAAAAAAATGATTGAGCAGGGAGCTGATCCAGCATATTTGAATGCAGACCAATTTACTAAATTTCTTGCAACTGAGATGCCGCGCTGGGCAAAAGTAGTAAAGCAGGCTGGGGCTAAATTAGATTAATTAGCCTGATTTCTCATCCAATCTGCAGTATTAAATAGAGATTCCTCTAGCTGCTTGGCAATATTGCCTTCAATGCCACATTCTTCTAGTGCTTGATACATGCACGCAAGCCATTGATTACGTTCATTCAAGCCAATCTTAAAGGGCAGGTGCCTGGCTCTGAGCATGGGGTGACCATACTTGGGCGAATAAACATCTGGACCACCCATCCATCCGGTTAGAAAGAACTTCAGTTTCTCTCGAGAGCTAGAAAGGTCTTGGGGGTGCATGGCTCTCAAATCAGCAAATCCAGGCTCTAGATCCATTAAATCGTAGAAGCGGTCAACAATCTCATCTACTCGATCGATGCCACCAATTGCCTCATAGATTGTCTGTCTTTTAGTCATATTGTCATTTTAATGCCTTAAATTAGGGGAAATTGGCAGTTTGCTAATTTCGGTATAGAGTTGAAGAAAAGACTTTCATAACCCCTTATTGATAGGAGCCTAAAAATGGATGCAAAAGAATTGCAAAAATGGCAGCGCGAAAAAGCAAAAGAAATGTTTGATTACTCACACACACTACTAGAGGCCGCGAAGAAGCTTAGCGAGCACCATCTGGCTGAGGTGGAGTGGGGTATGAAAAATGCCTTGGAGAGTGCAAAGTCAGCAGCTAAAAATGATTTAGCGAAGCTCAAGGACTTACAGGAAGAGGCTGCTAAAGAGGCTGCTAAACGTGCAGCCGCTTATCAGAAGAAGGTCAAATCTGTTTTAAAAGATCTAGGTGATAGCGCTGCGGATGAGACAGAGAAGCACCTGGAAAAAGTCCGCAACTCTTTGGTAACTTGGCTTGAAGATGCTGAAAATAAAATGCCAACACATGCAGATAAATTATCAAAAGTAGTGCATGAGATGTCTACTACCGGACAGAAGATGTTTAAGGAAGGTCGCCGCATCGTGAATGAAGTGGCGGATGCTGCAGAAAAAAATATTGACGATATGGTTAAGAAATCTTCAGGGTCAAAGAAAAAGACTGACTAATCCACTAACTCAGTACCATCGCAATAGTCAAAAACCGCCTCAAATATCGAGGCGGTTTTTTATTGCCACCCCTGTATCCATAGTTCGCTATTGGTAAGGTCGCGCCAGGCAATCAGAGAAACCTTTTTTGTATAGACTGCCTCAATTTCAACAAACTCAATCTTTTCGTTTGGCGGCTCTGGAACGATGACTTTGCTCACCAAAAAATGCTTCTGTTTGGCAATGGGTTTCACTGCTGTCCATTTAGTTAGTAAAAGTTTCTTGGGGCTCAGTGGATTCATGGCTGTTTTAGAGGGCACTGCATAGGTAGCTCTTCTCCCCGGCGATGAGTTCGCCAGATGATGGAGTAAAGACATGACTAGAATTTTGGATCACTGGGGGACATTTTTGGTCAAAGTAGCTTCGATTGCCCAGACTACCGCAGTAGTCCAGCTGAAGATCTTTAAATTCCATACGCGCCTTTCTGAGTACCATGGGCACCTTCATCTCCGCTGTGGAATTGCAACTCCAGCTGGTATAGGTTTCACGCTCGCAGGCCAATAGGCCAAAGAGGGTAACAATGAGGATGGTCGGTCTAGTAAAGGGTAAGTACATAGGCCTAGCATAGCTAATATTGAGATTGCCTGCTGAGGCACCCCTAAAATTCCCCGAGACTTTTAATTTGGTATTACTATTTATGTCAGATTGCTTGGCTAAACAAGCAATTAAAACGGCAATAAGAATAAAGATAAAGATATCAAAGGAGAGCTTGTGGATACAAATCGGAGAGATGCGCTAAAGCTAGGTGCTACAGCAGCTGTCAGTGGCATGTTTATTTCTAGCGCGATGGCAGCGCCTGGCGACCAGCCAACAATCGTAGTTCCGTCAATGACTGGCAAAGCTGGTTTACGTGTGGCTAATTATTTACCAAAGATGGGCGCAACATCGAGATTGGGTCTGGTGACTAATGATGGTCTCGTCGTTGATATTCCTGCTGAAGCAAAGCGTCAAAAGATTGAGCTTTCTTTTGATCCAACATCGATGATTTCATTGGCGGCTTCTGGTAATCGCGGTCTTGTTGAGTTGGCGACTATTTTTAAAAACCGTGGATCTAATTTAGTGAGCGTGAATAGTGTGGTCTTGCTATCACCAATTCCGAAGCCACAAAGTAATATTTATTGCGTTGGCTGGAACTATTTAGATCACTTTGAGGAAGGTCTGCAGAATCGTGAGGATAAATCTGTTAAAGAGTATCCAAAAGTGCCTGTGCTCTTTACCAAGGGTACACAAACAATGAATGGACCTTTTGATTCCATTCCTTATGACGCTAGTTACTCTACGGCAATTGATTGGGAGGCAGAGCTAGCTGTTGTGATTGGTAAAAAGGGCAAGAACATTCCTGAAGAAAATGCGATGGATTATGTTTTTGGCTACTCCGCCTATAACGATACGACGGCACGCGATGTTCAGCAAAAGCGTCACTCAGGTCAGTGGTTCAAGGGCAAGAGTTTGGATGGTCACGGACCGATGGGGCCGTGGATTGTGACTGCTGGCGGCGTGAACTTGCAAGATACTCGAATCATCTGTCGAGTTAACGGTGCAGAAAAACAAAATGCAAGCTACAAGCAAATGTATTTCAAGATCCCGGTGATTATTGCTGAGCTGTCGCGCAGTTTGACTTTATTGCCGGGCGACATCATTGCAACTGGCACGCCTTCAGGCGTGGGTTACAGCAGAAAGCCGCCTGAATTCTTAAGGCCGGGCGACATGATGGAAACCGAGATCACTGGCGTCGGAATTATTCGCAATAAGATCGCTTAAGCACTACTGCATTACAAAGCAAGGACTAGAGAACCCAGAAGTGATGGGTTCCATCCTTGCCCAGTTGCTCTACTAAGCCAAACTCCCAATCTAAGTAAGCCTGCATTGCTGCAGGATCCACGCTTGTTCCTTCATAAGGCCGCTTATAGCGATCTAGTGGAGGGGAGGCTAAGTGGCTCGGGCCTTTCTCGAGGGCAAGGCCGGCAGCAGTCCATGCGGCATTCCCACCTTCCAATACCAGTACTTCAGCATTAGTAAGAGATTGAAACTCTTGGGCAACAAAAATGCTCAATTCAGCTGGAGCGCTAGTGAGTACATAGCGATCGACTTGAGGAATCTTTTTGATTGCATCGGCCAATTGTGAGCGCAATGCATACCAACTGCCTGGAATATGACCCTTCACATAGTTGGCGTGGGTACTAAAATCCACAGCAATCGTATTGCTATCGGACTGCAGCCACTGTGAGGCCGTAGCAGCATCTACAAGTTGAACTTGCGGGAGCGAAGGTAGAGACGCTTTCCAAGCTCCTGTTTCAGTTAGGTCAGATGTCTTAATGCCATCGACAACGTAAACATCCCATGCCATCTGTGCCAACCAAGAAGCTGGCATATTAGCTCTGACACTGCTACTGGGATCTGCTAGGACAATGCGCGCACCACGCACTGGGGCTACCATCTCCGTTTCTTGAACAAGCTGGCCGCCAGGCACAGAACGAAAGCCCGGAAGATGTCCGGCTTCATATTCTTCAGGTGTGCGTGTATCAAAGAAATACGTCGTGCGCTCGGATTGAGATTGCCATTTTTCAATTTCGGCAAGGCTAGTGCGTTTTACGTTTGCTCTATCGGCAACACTGCGGGCCCGATCGGATGCTGTGCTTGCCGTGCTCTCGCTCACTTCTTTAAATTTACGACTCTGGCCTTTGTCTAATTCTTGGCCGGCAAGAGTCCACCCAATGGTGCCATTACGTAGTGCATTGACTTCATTCGGAATGCCTGCATTGATCAAAGACTGTGTACCAATGATGCTTCGAGTTCTTCCCGCGCAGTTCACAATGATCTTGGTTTTTGGGTTAGGTGCTAGCTCAGGAACGCGTAATACCAACTCTGCACCTGGAACGCTGATGCCACTTGGGATGCTCATCGTGTTGTATTCATCAAAGCGACGCACATCCACAACGATGACATCTTCTTGATCATCTAAGAGTTTCTTAACCTCTTGGGCGGATAGAGAAGGGGTATGACGCTTAGATTCAACGAGCTCACCAAAAGACTTGCTGGGCACATTGACATCGCGAAATAACTCTCCGCCAGCAGCTTTCCAACCCTGAACTCCACCTTCGAATACGGAGACATCGGTATAGCCAAGAGCAATTAATCGCTGTGCTGCTAATGTGGCATCGCCGTCGCCATCATCAAGCGTGACGATGGGTACATTTTTTCTGGGCAGCTTGCTATAGGTGTCGATTTCAATTCGAGAGAGTGGAACGTTAGCCGCAAATAATGGATGCTCTTGCGCATGCGGATCTTCCTCGCGCACATCTAAAAAAGCAATCTCTTCTTTGTTCAGTAGCTTATTGCGGACAAACGCATAATTTTTAGTTGGAATACTCATATCTTCTCTTGGTTAATCCAGCTTTGCGCCAGATTTTTTAACGACTTCATTCCAGCGCACGATTTCTTGATTGATATAGGCCGCTAGTTCAGGGCGAGTCATTTTTGGAACGCTTGCCCCCATTCCCGCCCAACGTTCTTTGATTTCGGGTGAAGCTAGGGCGATCTGAACTTCATTACTCATTTTTTCAATGATTTCTTTAGGCGTACCTTTGATGGCCCACATTGCATACCAGCTGGAAACGATAAAGCCTGAGATGCCTAACTCCTGAGCGGTTGGTACATTTGGGAATGCTTCGCTACGCTTATTGCTAGCCACTGCAACTGCAATCAATTGACCGCTTTTGATGAAGGGTGCCGCGCCTGCCAAAGTATCAAACATCATGTCGACTTGGCCTGCTACTAAGTCTTGCAATGCAGGGCCAGTGCCACGGTAGGGGATGTGGGTGATGAATAATTTGTTCTGCATCTTAAATAGCTCACCCGCTAAATGCTGTGAGGTGCCATTACCAGTAGAAGCGTAGTTGTATTTCCCTGGATTTTTGCGAATTGCTTCCATGATGGATTTCAAATCATTCTTAGGAAACTTTGTTGGGTTGACAACGATGACATGGGGAACGCTGCCAATAATGGCAATCGGTTCAAAATCTTTGGTGATGTCGTAGGGTAGGTTGACATACATGCTTGGAGCAATGGAGTGATGTACTGCACCAAGAAACCAGGTGTAGCCATCAGGTGCCATTTTTGCTGCAGCTGCAGCACCAACAGTACCGCCTGCGCCGCCGCGGTTATCGACCACGATGGAGTCATTTAATTGGGTAGAGAGCTGCTTGGCTAAAGGTCGCCCAAAAGCGTCTACAGCCCCGCCTGGAGGGAAGGGGTTAATAAAGGTAATGGGCTTGCTAGGGGATGGCCAGGACGTAGTCTGGGCACTAGCCCCAAGTGACAGGGCGCTAGTAATCAGCAAAAGCAGGACTTTTCTGAGCATTTTGAATATCTCCGTGATGTATTTTTGTAATTGAATCATTTTGGCCTAAGTGCCGTTTCTAAGCGTTATCCCTGATAAAAGAGGCTATTTCCCGCTGTTTTTATGGGGATATACTGACTCCGTTGTAGGTAGGAATAATTATTTGATAACGGGAGAAAAGATGTCACAACACGATACATTGTTGGCTGCTTTTGAAACATATAAAGCTGAAAACGAAAAATTTATTGAAAAAGGCATTAAGGCATCTGCAGCACGTGCTCGTAAAGCCTTACAAGAAATCGCCGGCGCATGCAAAGAGCGTCGCAAAGAAATTACTGCTACAAAAGAGGCGATGGAAGCTAAGAAGTAATTCTCAAGCAAATTCATCTGCAAGCCTAGCCTTCATCAGCTAGGCTTTTTTCTTGCCAGTTTCAAATGGCTACTGTAAAGAGTGTCAACTTCATTGCCTCATTGCGTATTGCAACTAAAGCTTGATACTCCGGACTAATGGCCCAAGCTTTTGCATCTTCCTGGCTCGGAAAAATAAGCTCTACAAACGCGCCAAATCTGCTGCAATTCAATTCATTCCAAAATACCTCTGTAACACTGCCGCGGTTTTGAATGCTGCCCTTATAAAGCTCAACCGTTTGGCCAACTTTGCTGCGATATAGCGCAAACGCATTTTGATCTGTCAATTCCATTAGTCCAATTACTTTTACTGTCATAGGGATTCGCTTTTAGTAGTCAATGAGATCAGTTTATAGCTAAGCTATAGTTGTGGAATGAACAAGGCAGAGTTTATTCAGATCTTGCAGCAGGAGGGCTTCCCTGAACCTGTTGAAGTCAGGCAAGTCGCCAATGGCTCGCTAGGTGAGCACACCCATCCATTTGCAGTCAAAGCATTGGTCACCGATGGCAGTATTAATATCTCAATCCAAGGCAATCGCAATACATACTCAGCTGGGGATGTCTTTGAACTGGGGTTTGAAGAGTCGCACTCAGAAAGTTATAGCTCTACAGGAGTAATCTATCTGGCCTCTAGGAAGCCATTAAGCACTTAAGACACTACTAAAGGTTTCTCTTGTCGCTTGCTCATTTGACCAATGACGCGTGCGCCCAAGAAGTGATGTCGATTAAAGATATCAAGGACTTCTTGAACACATTCAGGGGCGCAAGAAACGAGGAGGCCGCCACTGGTTTGTGGGTCAGTCAATAAAGCCAGTTGTGCTGGCGTGAAGTTTGCTGGAATGCCGACATCGGATCCATAACTTTGCCAATTACGATCCGATGCGCCAGTAATGACACCATCATCCGCCAGTGTCTGAACATTAGATAGCAAGGGGACTTGGCTCCAGTCAATATGGGCAGTGCAGTTCGATCCTCTAGCGAGTTCCAGCGTGTGGCCCGCCAATCCAAATCCAGTGACGTCTGTTAAGGCATGCACACCAGCAAGTTTTGCCAAGTCTGGTCCTGCAGCATTGAGCTTAGTGGTATTGGAAATCATCTCGCGATAGCCATCCGGACCTAGTAGGTCTTTTTTAAGGGCTGCAGACAAGATGCCTACACCTAATGGCTTACCTAAAATCAGGACGTCCCCAGGCTTTGCGCTCGCATTGCTCTTAACGCGCTTCGGGTCAACCAAGCCAATGGCAACCAAACCATAAATCGGCTCAACCGAATCAATCGTATGGCCTCCCGCAATCGGAATTCCGGCACTACGGCAGACTTCAGCACCACCTTCTAGAATGCGAGCAATTGTTTTATTAGATAAAACTTTAATTGGCATCCCGACCAAGGCAAGAGCAAACAAAGGTGTACCACCCATTGCATAAATATCGCTAATTGCATTAGTCGCAGCAATCTTTCCGAAGTCAAATGGGTCATCCACAATCGGCATGAAGAAATCCGTCGTTGCTACGATCGCTTGAGACTCATTGATTTGATAAACAGCCGCATCATCAGAAGTTTCAATACCGATGAGCAATTCTTTAGGAAATGGTAGTTGCGGAACGTTCTTGAGGATTTCAGAAAGAACCCCTGGCGCAATCTTGCAGCCACAGCCACCACCATGGGAGAGGGAGGTGAGGCGGGGTTCAGTGGTTTGCATATCTTGGGTCATGGAAATATTTTATATCTGAATAGTTCTACCGATTGAAGCTTCTCTTCGTTGGGCTAGAGCGCTTTGCTGGCGCTTTCTTAGCTGGTGCTCGACCAGCTCCGCCGCCACTAGCAGCTTTAGGCTTTCTGGATTGCTGATGTTGTTGGCTACGCAACTGAATAGGTTGAGCGACTGCATTGGGGTCAGGCTCAAATCCTGCGATGACCTCTTGGGGTAATTTTTGCTTAATCAGCTTTTCAATATCTCTGAGCATTTGATGCTCATCTACACAGACCAAAGATACTGCAACACCATTGGATCCTGCTCGACCAGTCCGTCCAATACGATGGACATAATCTTCAGATACGTTTGGTAGATCGTAGTTCACTACATGGGGTAGCTGATCAATATCGATACCGCGCGCTGCAATATCGGTTGCTACTAATGCAGTTAACTTACCTGCCTTGAAATCTGCCAATGCTTTTGTTCTGGCTGTTTGACTCTTATTGCCATGAATGGCCATACTCGTGATGCCATCTTTTTCTAGCTGAGTGACGAGTTTGTTGGCGCCATGCTTGGTACGGGTGAAAACCAAGACTTGTTTCCAATCATTCGATTGAATCAAATGGGCTAATAGCGGGTGCTTCTTAGTCCGATCTACCGGATGAATCAACTGTGCAATCGCCTCGTTAGCGCTATTGCTTCGTGCTACCTCAATCAGTGCCGGTGAATTTAAGAGACCATCTGCCAGCGCTTTAATCTCAGTAGAAAAGGTGGCTGAGAATAGGAGATTCTGACGTTGCTTGGGTAGGGCAGCCAAGATCTTTTTGATATCTCGCAAGAAGCCCATATCGAGCATGCGATCGGCTTCATCTAAAACGAGGATTTCAATATCGTTGAGTGAGACGCATTTTTGTGACATCAAGTCAAGTAAGCGTCCTGGTGTGGCAACCAAAATATCGAGGCCACTAGCAATTGCTTTAATTTGCGGATTGGCACCAACGCCGCCAAAAATGACAGCCGACTTCAAGCCGGTGTATTTGCCATAAGTAACAACTGATTCTTGAACTTGTGCTGCTAGTTCGCGAGTGGGGGTCAGAATCAGGACACGCAAGAGACGCTTGCCCGAGCTTGGTTTTGAAGCGCTAAGACGTTGCAAAATAGGAAGCGTAAAGCCGGCAGTTTTACCGGTGCCGGTTTGTGCTGCGGCGAGAAGATCTCCACCTTTGAGTACTGCGGGAATCGATTTCGCTTGAATTGGGGTGGGGCTGGTATAGCCTTCCTCAGCAATAGCGCGAAGAATGGGTTCGGATAAACCGAGGTCTGTAAATAACATAGGGGCCAATAAAGTATTGACCCGTATTCAATTAAACGACTATCCCGGTCAATGGGGTGAGCTGCCACGCTAGAGCGTTTGCAGTAAGAACTCTATTTTAAGTCATTAGGCTTAATTGGCCAGAAAGAGCCAATCTGGCAAGGCCTTGGGCTTTAAGGTGGTGGTGTCCACGCAAACAATGTGTAATGTGGCGCTGGCTATCACTTGCATCTCTTGCACATCGCCGTTTTGAATTTTTCTCTGTGCATTTTGTTTTACTACTACCTGCGTACGCCCACGATGCTCAATGACTTGATCAATATATAAAAGATCATCTAAACGACCGGGCTTATAAAAGTGCATCGATAGCTCTCGAACCGGTAGCAAGATACCAAAGTCATTGATGAGCTTGCTTGGGGTGAGGTCACGCTGTGCTAACCACTCTGCACGACTGCGTTCAAAGATTTCAAGATAGCGGCCATGGTAAACAAAGCCAGCGGCATCAGTATCAGAGTAGCACACACGATGAACATATGGAAATGCAGAGTGGGTCGTAGTCATAAGGGTGGGCGATAGTTAAATGGTTTTTTCTAATAAGAGAATCATATTACGATGGGCAATTCCTGCCTCATCATAGATTGGACCTTCAGCTAAAAATCCAAGCTTGGCATAAAAGGGAATGGCGGATACCTGGGCGTGAAGTGAGACCCTGGAGATTCCTTCTATTTTGGATTGATTGATTAAGCTGTTCAAAATCGATTTGCCAATATGTTGATTGCGATAACCTTTTAGTACTGCCATGCGCCCAATTTGCGCCTGGTGATTATCCAATTGCACTAATCGCCCAGTCCCTACACAAAGACCATCTTTGTAGGCTAAAGCATGCTTTGCAGAGAGGTCATGCTCATCGAGCTCCATGTCCTCAGGCACTCCTTGCTCTTCGACGAATACCTGCTTTCGTATGAGGTAGGCCTCTTGAGCGGCCTCCTGCCAAGGTTTAATGAGAATTTCTAAGGGATTCAAAGAGTTCGGTAAGTAATCGTAAGTTTTAGTAGGGTTATAGGCTTAATTTACCAAATAAGCGCAGGAAATTACATACGTCATGGTTACAATGATTTGTGGTCCTTATTTGGACTCAATCCAACCTTTTCTTGCTTAGGAGTTATTTTGAAAAAATCGTTACTTGCTGGTTTATTCGCCGCAGCTGGCTTAGCTTTTGCAACTTCTGCTTTCGCTCAGGCGCCTGCAAAGATGTTGCCTTTGGCTGCTGAAGTGATTGTGCTGACTGCAACCGTAGATTCTGTTGATGTGAAAAAGCGCATCGTTGTATTAAAAGATGCAAACGGCAACACAGCACAAATGAATGTTGCTAAATCAGTCAATGATTTAGAGAAGGTAAAAAAGGGCGATATTTTTGTAGTTGAGCATGCACAAGCGATTGCTGTTGGCTTAACAGCTGCTGCTAAAGATGCTAAACCTGGTGTTTCTGGTGTGCGCTCTGTAACAGTAGCAGGCAAAGGTTCTGCTAAGCCGTTTGAAGAAACTACTGACACTATCTATGCAACTGTGAAGATTTCCACAATCGATACAAAAACACGTATCGTTACTTTCACAATGCCAAGCGGCGAGAAGCAAAAGGTTAAGGTTGATCCAGCAGTACTCGGTCTCGAGAAATTCAAAGCTGGTGATGACGTAATCGTTGAGTTCGTGGATGATACAGCGATTGGTTTTGTAACGCCTAAGAAGTAATACGGCAATTCTGGCTTAGCGCCAGAAGCTAGTAAAAAAGCCCGCATCTGCGGGCTTTTTCTTTGCTAGTTATTTCTTGGCATTCGGGAAGAAAAGCTGTTCACCATCAATCTTGTAGCTGGCAATCACTTCCTGACCATCTCTAGAGATCAACCAGTCGATAAACTCTTGGCCTTGAGCTTTCTTCACATGAGGAAACTTAGCTGGGTTGACCAACATCACGCCATATTGATTAAAGAGCTTGGGGTCGCCTTGAATTAGGATTGTTAAATCACCACGGTTCTTAAAGCTAATCCAAGTTCCACGGTCAGCCAAGATATAGCCATTCATAGCAGAAGCAGTGTTGAGGGCAGGGCCCATGCCAGAGCCCGTTTCTTTATACCAAGTAGTGCCAGGGGCGATAGCAATGCCAGCACCTTTCCAGTAACGCAGTTCAGCAGCATGTGTGCCACTCTTATCGCCACGCGATACAAATGGCGCTTGAGCGCCAGCAATCTTTTGTAGAGCAACCTGAATATCTTTACCACCACCCACTTTTGCAGGATCTGATTTAGGCCCGATGAGGACAAAATCGTTGTACATCACTTCATAGCGTTTTGTGGAGAATCCGTCTTCAACAAACTTTTCTTCAGCAGCCTTGTCATGAACAAACACAACATCGGCATCGCCACGACGTCCAATATCGAGAGCCTGACCAGTACCTACTGCAACGACTTTGGCATCAATTCCTGTCTTCATTTTAAAAATGGGGAGGATGAAGTTAAAGAGGCCACTTTGTTCAGTGGAGGTGGTGGAAGACACCACAATGCTTTTTTCTTGGGCATACACCTGAGAACTGCCCATCAAGACTGTTACCAAGGTACCAATAAATAGATTTGCGATTAGCTTTTTCATAGGATTCAAAAAGTAGTTGATTAAAACGATATCATCGCATACATTAATGCTTATTGAATATGCAAAAAATTACATATGCAAATTGAGATCCGTCCAACGTTAGTTGTTCAATCCCAGGCTGAGGGCAGGGGCTCTATAGACTTGATTTGGCTCTCGCGCCTCCTCAAGGACATAGGAAGTGGCAGCTCTTTAGTAGTGGCAAGTAAGAAATCCGGCAGCTCTTATCGGGGCGCCTGGGGAAAATTAAATCAAGTTGAAGCTAGCTTGGGCATGCCACTGATTGTCAGAACGAAAGGGCACGGATCAATCCTGACTGAATTTGGAACTTTCTTCCTTCAGTTTATTGATGAGATGCAAGCCAATCATCATGAGAGTGGTAATGCCTATCAGGACGTTTTGCTAAAAGAAATTAAAAAGATAGAAAAATCAGAAAGTGCTCGATGGAAATTTCTATCGAGTAGTGATTCCATTATTCAAAGAGCGGTAGCAGAGGTTAAAGGTTTTGATTTAAAAATTGCTGGCTCAGGAGAATCTCTGGAAAAGTTATTGAATAATGAAGCACACATTGCTGGCTACCATGTCTCAGATGAAAAAAGTTCAAAGGCTATTCATCGTCGACTATCGAAGAGTGAAATACAAATCTATCCTGTCATGAAGCGTACTCAGGGACTCATTGTTAAAAAGGGCAATCCTTTGAGAATACGTTCGATAGATGACTTGATAGACCGCAAAGTACGCTTTATTAATCGCCAAATTGGCTCTGGTACCAGATTACTCTTAGATACCCTACTGATGGAAGAGGGAATAGAGCCTTCCGACATTAATGGCTATTTACATGAGGAGTTCACTCACTCCGCAGTAGTAAATGCCATCTTGGCAAGTAAGGCCGATGTAGGGATGGGCGTGAAGAATGTGGCCATGGAGAATGGGCTAGGATTTGTACCTTTGAGGGATGAAATTTTCTTCATCGCCATGCATAGAGAAATGGCCTCTCAGTCTGATGCTTCAAAACTGATTCGGAAGATTCGGAGTTACTCTGGCGAGACGCCCGGTTATAAAGCAGTTAGTCTCAACCGCCAGATCGAAGGCTGGCTATAAATTAATAGCAGGGCTAGAATAGTTTTGCCATGAAACTACGCCTCTTCTCCCTATTTGCTCCTTTATTGCTTTGTGCAAATCTTGCCTGGGCGCAAACAACAACCGTAGCAGTTGCAGCCAATATGAAGGATGCGTTTAGCGAAATCAATCTAGCCTTTAAGGCTGCGGGTAATTCTGGCCTGAGGGTTGTGTATGGCTCATCAGGAAATTTTTCAGCGCAGATTATGAATGGTGCCCCATTTAACATATTGATATCGGCTGATGAAAGCTTTCCGCTTGAGCTCTATAGACAGGGTAAGACAGTTGACGATGGTGTTGTATACGCTATTGGTAAGTTAGCAGTCATCTCTAAAAACTCTGCTGGCATACGATTACAAGATAACAAGTCTGAAATAATTAAAGCAATCCATAAGGCGAATAAGATTGCGATTGCCAAGCCCGAGCTAGCACCCTATGGAAGAGCTGCTGTAGAGTATCTAAAAACAGAAGGGCTTTGGAGCATCGCTAAAGACAAGTTGATCTACGCAGATAATATCGGTATTGCAACGATGTATGTAGTCACAGGCGCCGCTGATTTAGGTTTTACTGCGCTATCTTTAGCTAAGTCTTCTGAAATTGCTAAAGAGACAAGCTTTGTTCTTCTCGATAGCAATTTGTACGCGCCAATTAAACAGAGAATGGTTTTAATCAAAGGCGCTCCACGAGAGGCGGTAAATCTTTATCAGTTCATTCAAAGTCCTCAGGCGAAATTGATTCTTCAGAAGTACGGTTACAGCACTCCTTAGTTTTTCTTTCTTTGAGCCCACCTTTTTGCTCTGGATCAAGCTCTCAGAGTCCTAAATGGCCCATTATTGCTGGATAGGTCAGGGTTCTCCACGAATGATATTCATTCTCATTTGGGGATATAATTCCTTTATAGGCTAACTAAATAAGCAGATTGAATGAATTTGGATCAAGTCGAACTTGGCAGTCTTTACCGCGTGAGTGAAGTAAATGCCCCGAAAGGTGCCCCGCAAATTAAGGGGCAGCTGGAAGATATTGGCTTTTTGCCAGGTGAGCAGGTTGCTGTTTTGCGTAAAGGCTTGCTTGGTAATGGACCATACATGGTTCGTGTTGGAGCATC
This sequence comes from Polynucleobacter sp. MWH-Berg-3C6, assembly GCF_018881855.1. Classification (GTDB taxonomy): domain Bacteria; phylum Pseudomonadota; class Gammaproteobacteria; order Burkholderiales; family Burkholderiaceae; genus Polynucleobacter. The sequence goes on from NZ_JACVPN010000001.1 coordinate 514,836, forward strand.
AACATTTGCTTTGCGTCAATCAGAGGCGCGCATGATTACAGTCGAATGTTTATTACATGCCTGAATCTAAAGTCCATTTTTTCTCCAGTGAACCTGTTGTTGCATTGCTCGGTAATCCCAATTGTGGGAAAACTGCTCTATTCAATTTGCTTACAGGTAGCCGTCAAAAGGTTGCCAACTATTCTGGTGTCACTGTAGAGCGCAAAGAAGGGCGCCTGAGTCTCAACTCTGGTAAGAACATCCGTATTCTGGATTTGCCGGGCGCATACAGTCTTTATCCAAGATCACTAGATGAACGTGTCACGTGCAATGTTCTATTAGGTAGAGCAGAGGGTGAGAAGCGCCCTGATCTAGTGGTGTGCGTTCTAAGCGCCATGAACCTGCGTCGCAACTTGCGCCTAGTCTTAGCTGCTAAGCGTCTAGGACTGCCATGTGTGGTGGTGCTCAATATGCTCGATATTGCAAAGCGCCAAGGGGTGCAGATTGATACTGCCGCACTCTCTCAGGAGTTGGGTTTACCGGTAGTTACTAGTATCGGCATTCAAGCAGATGGGGCGGATGAGTTGAAACACTTCTTATCAGAGCTGGATTGGCGTAATTTGGATGCGCTACAAACAGGCACAAGGGATGCAACTCTAGAAAACGCAGCCTCTCATATTGCTCATACTGAGTCTGACAATATTCAAGTGCAAAAAATATTGCAGAATCTTAAATTAGATCAAATCATTCCGGATCATTTGAGTGATCGCTTAGATGCTGTATTGCTGCATCCAGTTTTTGGCTCCCTCATTTTGATTGGCCTTCTATTTTGCATCTTCCAAGCAGTTTTTAGTTGGGCAACTTTACCCATGGAGATGATTAAGACGGCTATTGAGTTTTTGGGTGCTCAGATTACCGAGATCCTGCCAGACAATTGGGTACGCAGTTTATTGATTAATGGCATTTTGGCGGGACTTGGTGGCGTGGTGATTTTCTTGCCCCAGATCCTGATTCTGTTTTTCTTCATTCTTTTGCTTGAGGAATCTGGCTATTTACCCAGAGCTGCGTATTTGCTTGATCGGGTGATGGGGTCCGTAGGGCTTTCTGGGCGCTCATTTATTCCCTTGTTATCTAGCTTTGCTTGCGCCATCCCGGGCATTATGGCAACCAGAAGTATTTCTAATTCACGCGATCGTTTAGTAACCATTTTGATTGCGCCAATGATGACATGCTCGGCCCGCTTGCCTGTTTATGCATTATTGATTTCTGCTTTTATTCCCGAAAGAAAGTTGTGGGCCAATATTGATTTGCAAGGCTTAGTCTTATTCTTGCTGTACATGGCTGGTATTTTGGGTGCGATGGCCGTTGCCTGGATTCTGAAGCATTTCACAAGCGAGCAGTTCCGTATGAATGCGCTCATGATGGAATTGCCTAGTTACCACTTGCCGCGTTTGGGTAATCTGGCAATTAGCTTATGGCAACGCGCAGAGATTTTTATGAGACGCGTTGGCGGCATCATTCTTATCATGACGATTGCTTTATGGGCTTTGTCCAGCTTTCCACTTCCACCTGAGGGTGCGACAGAGGCTGCCATCCAATATAGTTTTGCCGGCATGCTAGGGCAGGCCCTGGCACATCTCTTTTCACCAATTGGTTTTAACTGGCAAATCAGTATTGCGCTAGTTCCAGGTATGGCAGCGCGCGAGGTAGTAGTGAGTTCATTGGCTACCGTCTATGCCTTATCCAGTTCAAGTGCCGATGCTGCGGAAGCCCTCATTCCCTTAATTTCCTCGGGCTGGTCTCTAGCAACGGCGCTTTCATTATTGGCTTGGTTTGTATTTGCGCCACAGTGCTTATCTACCATCGCAGTCGTTAAACGTGAAACAGGGGGCTGGAAGATTCCAGCAATCATGTTGAGTTACTTATTTGGTTTGGCCTACTTAGCCTCCTTTATTACCTATAGGGTCGCAACTGCCTTAGGTTTAGCCTAAGCCTGGCCTGCAGGGGTTCAGTGCCACTTTTCTCAATTTAGGCTACATTCTTATACATTCAATTGTTTAAGAGATCCTTTATATGACACTCAAGTCCACTTTATTTGCTCTATCCAGCTTCTTGGGTATCGCTATTGCTGGCTCAGCGCTCGCCCAGTCTGGTGAAAATACCTATAAACAGGTTTGTGCAAGCTGCCATGGAGCGGGCGTTCTGAATGCGCCTAAGTTTGGAGATAAAGCAAAGTGGGCGCCGCTCATTGCTGAAGGGCAAGTTACGCTTACTGCCCATGGCTATGTTGGAGTGCGTGCCATGCCCCCTAAAGGCGGTAATCCTAATTTAAGTATTGAGGGTTTTGCTGATGCCCTGGTTTATATGGTGAATAACTCAGGTGGCAAATGGACATCGCCTAATGCTCAAACCATAGCGGCCATCAATAAAGAAGTTGAAGCTAGAAAAGCGGGTTTAAACAAGAAGCAATAAGCTAATGTCTAAGATGCTTCCCAAGGTATTGGCTTTTGATGTCTTTGGTACGGTCGTAGATTGGCATGGGTCAATTGCAAATGAAGTGACTCGTCTTGGCTTGCCTGTCGATTCAAATGCGTTTGCTACTGCCTGGAGAGATGGCTATAAGCCAGCTATGGCAAGGGTTCGCTCTGGTGAGTTAGGGTGGACCAAAATCGATGACTTACATCGCTTGATCCTGGATGAAGTTTTAGATAAATTCAAAATTGATTCAATGAGCGAGGCTCAAAAACAAGACCTCAATTTTATTTGGCATCGCTTGCAGCCTTGGGCCGATTCGGTTCAGGGATTAACTAGACTCAAGCAAAAATTTACGATTGTTACTTTATCTAATGGGAACTTAAGTCTTTTGGCTAATATGGCCAAGAGTGCTGGCTTACCCTGGGACCTCATTTTGTCAGCCGAGGTGTTTCATCACTATAAGCCTGATCCAGAAACTTATTTAGGCGTAGCAGCAACCTTTGATGTGATGCCGCAAGAGGTGATGTTGGTTGCCGCCCACAAGGATGATTTGCAATCCGCTCATCAGCTTGGTTTGCAAACTGCATTTATAGAGCGGCCAAAAGAATTTGGACCCACTCATCTTCGTAACGATTTGTACAAAGAGGAGTGGATCGATTACCACTCAAGTGATTTCAATGCACTTGCAGATATATTGGCTTGTTAGAGGATTTAGTCCGCTTTAATTCCGGCATCCTTAACAACCTTGCCCCACATATTCAATTCTCTTTGAATACGCTTAGCTGATTCTGCTGGCGTGAGGTAGTTCACATATACCCCGGCAGCCAACATGCGCTCTTGCACATCTGGGCGCTGCAAAATTACTTTGATATCAGCATTTAGCTTATCGATGATTGGTTTTGGTGTACCTGCGGGAGCCAAAATGCCGAACATACTCACAACATCAAAGTTTGGTAAGCCCGTAGCTTCGGTAACAGTGGGCACATCAGGTAGTTGGCTAATACGTTTAGCAGTTGTTACCGCCAATGCTCTTAATTGGCCAGCCTGAATAAATTGCAGCGCTGCTGGAACTGTTTCAGACATGCTCAGCACTTGACCACCTACGAGGTCTGTCATAGCAGGGCCACTACCTTTATAGGGAACATGCAATAGATCTAAGCCTAATTGTGCGCGGAACATCTCCATTGCCAGACGTTGTGGCGCACCTGCACCCGATGATGCAAAGGTGAGCTTGCCAGGATTCGCTTTGGCATAAGCAATAAATTCCTTCATATTCTTCACAGGAACTGAAGGGTTCACTACAAAGACTAATGGCACCACACCAACGACGCCTACAGGCGTGAAATCTTTTTCTAAGTTGTACTTAATGCCATCTTTGTTGAGGTTGGCATTAATCGCATGGGATGTAAGAGCCCCCATTAGTAAGGTGTAACCATCAGCTGGTGACTTGGCGACCATATCAGCGCCAATATTGCCGCTATCTCCTGAGCGGTTATCGGGCACTACTTGCTGACCTAGTGACTTTGACAGCTCTTGTGCCATGATGCGACCAATCACATCAGTTGCGCCGCCTGGAGGAAATGGAATGACTAGCCGCACTTGCTTGTCTGGATAGTTTTTAGTTGCCGCATCAGTTTGTGCTGAAGCATTGCTCAAAAGGGCAGTGGTACAAAGCGCGATAAATAGGGATTTTTGGATTAGTTGTCTCATAGCTTATTTTTTTATATAGGTTTGTAATACGAGTTTGTATTATGACCAAAATTGAGCTTCCTGTGCTAGATCAAGGGATGATTGATTTCATTAATTACAATAGCCCTATGAACCTTGAGCCCCACCAGATTGAAGTTATTGGTTATTGCGCCGCATTCTTGACCACAATCGCTTTTTTGCCCCAGGCAATACAGTCCTGGCGCACCCGGGATTTATCAGGAGTGTCTCTGGGTATGTACTCCTTGTTTACTGCCGGGGTAGGGCTTTGGCTTATCTACGGCCTCATTATTGAGAAGTGGCCCTTGATATTGGCGAATGCTTTAACCTTTGCTTTGGCTCTGAGTATCTTGTTACTGAAATTGCGTCATACTTCTAAATATCGAAAATAAACACTAATTCACCGCTGCAGATAGAAAGGGTTTTATGAGTTCAGCATTTGTGATTGACCCACCAAAAGTAATTTCACTACCGGTGACTGGGGATGAGCGACGTTTTGCAGTAAATCGTATTTACTGCGTTGGTCGTAATTATGCAGATCATGCGCGTGAAATGGGTCATGATCCGGATCGTGAGCCACCATTCTTTTTTATGAAGCCAGCTAACTCTATCGTGACCGATGGCAAAGACATGGCCTATCCAAATTTATCAAAAGATGTCCATCACGAAATTGAAATGGTAGTTGCCATTGGTAAAGGCGGTGCAAATATTTCTGCCGATAAAGCCCTAGATCATGTTTATGGTTATGGCGTTGGCTTGGATATGACAAGGCGTGATTTGCAGGGTGAAGCCAAGAAGATGGGGCGTCCTTGGGATACAGGTAAAGCGTTTGATCAAGCAGCTCCTTGCGGAGAGATTACTCCAGTGACCAAATGCGGTCATCCAACAAAAGGTACTGTCAAACTATTGGTCAATGGTGAAGTGCGTCAAGAGGGCGACTTAAACCAACTCATCTGGAACGTGCCCGATACCATTGCCTATCTTTCTACTTTATTTACATTAGAGCCAGGAGACTTAATCTACTCAGGCACTCCTGCGGGCGTTGGCCCAGTGAAGAAGGGTGATGTACTTGAGGGAATTGTTGAAGGCCTGGCAAATCTCAAAACTAAAATTTTGTAATTGATATGTCTTTGAAGAAGTCACTGCTCAGAACCATTACGCTAGTTTGCGCTATACCGTTGTTATTGGCCGCATGCGCTAGCACAGAGCAGCCAACAGCTACCCAAGCTGCTCCTGCTAATCTTTATAGTAATGCAGCGCCATTGGACTTACGTTTAAGTACTTGGCCTTATCCCTATCCCACGAAAGAGTTCAAGACTAGTTTGCAAGGTCAGCCGGCTAGCATGGTGTATATGGATGTGCCTGCTATTGGCAGGCAAAAGGGTGTAGTGCTGCTGTTTCATGGCAAGAACTTCTCTAGTGATTATTGGGCCCCAACGATAGCCGGCTTAACGCAAGCTGGGTATCGCGTGATTGCTCCAGACCAAATTGGTTTTGGTAAGTCTTCTAAGCCAGATGTGGCCTATCACTTTGATGATCTGGCTGGCAATACCAAAGCCTTATTGCAGTCCCTGAATATCAAGCAGGTATCCGTTATTGCAAACTCGATGGGCGGCATGGTTGGTGTGCGCTTTGCCCGCTTATATCCAAATACTGTGCAGAAGCTTGTGCTTGAGAACCCTTTAGGGCTTGAGGATTACAGCAAAGACATTCCGCCGCAGCAAAATGACAATTTACTTAAATTAGAAATGGCTCAAACGGAAGTAAGCTATCGACGTTTCTTGCAGAGCTACTTTCCAACATGGCAGCCTAGTTACGAAAAGTTTGTAGAGGTATACGTACGAGTGCAAAAGGGGTCTGACTATCCTGCTTATGCAAAGACCTCTGTCTTAACCTATCAGATGATTGCAGAAAAACCAGTTGTCAATGATTTGCCAAAATTAAAGATGCCAGTGTTATTGGTGATTGGCCAAAAGGACAGAACGGTTTTTGGTCGTCGTTTTGCTCCACCGGAAGCTGTGAAGTCTTTAGGTAACTTTCCAGAGCTAGGCAAAAAAGCACAAGCTGCGATACCGAATGCGACGTTACTGCCTATTGATGGGGTGGGTCATGTACCTCATGTCGAAGTGCCGGATCTATTTGTGAAGTCCGTAGTTGAGTTTTTGAACTCGAAGAGTTAAGGCTTGCTTTAGCCCTTGCTCAAAAGAGGCTAATTTGCCTCAATATTGAGTCTCCTGGGCTAGAATTCTCTTATGTATATGTTCCTGCCTTTTCTGACAGCATTGATCGGACTTATTTTGGTCTGGTTTGAAAGGCGTTTTGCAGGACTAATCGTATTGGCTATCACTGTTGGAATCTTGCTAGTCTGGTTCCACTCTCATGCAACTACCCATCTCAACATCAGTCTGTGAGTAAGATTTCTTCCACTTCTCTGGCTGCGCTTGGCAATCAACTGGCCCTCGTTGCGATTATTGGCGTTCTATCGTATGCCTTTGTTGACCAGTTTTACTTTGGTGAGCTGCCTTGCCCACTCTGTCTGATGCAGCGTATTGGGTTTGTCATTATCGGCTTTGCCTTAGTTCTCAATATCCGCTGTGGTGCCCACTCAGCGCACTATGGTTGGGGCATCATTGGCGGACTAGTGGGGATGATGGTTTCGTTGCGCCAGGTACTTTTACATATCGCGCCTGGTGATAAAGGATATGGATCTACCTTTCTAGAGTTGCATTTTTATACTTGGGCCTTTGTGGCTTATATCGGCTTGCTATTCGGCTTTGCAATTTTATTAATGCTTCCCAATCGCGATGTTCGTTCTCGCTCTATCTTTGCAAATGCTTTAGTGATGATCTTTATCCTATTAGTGGCAGGTAATTTGCTTTCCACTCTACTAGAGTGTGGCGTAGGTCCTTGTGCCGATGATCCTGTGAAGGATGAGGGCTGGCTCTGGTTACGTAACCGCTTCGGTTTTTAATTCAGGCAATGACACCATTTTCTAGGCTAATTCAAAGCCTCTTGCTTCTTGCGTTCATTGGTTTTAGTGTATCAAGCGCTCACGCACAGGTAAAGACAGCTTGGCCTAAGCAAGCTATAAAGATCATTGTTACTTTTACACCCGGTGGTGCACCTGATATTTTGGCGCGCGTCCTAGCTGAAAATTGGCAGCAAAATCTGGGGGTGCCAGTGCTCGTTGAAAATCGTCCTGGCTACGGTGGCAATATTGGCGCTGAGTTAGTGGCCAAGAGTGATCCTGATGGCTATACATTACTGATTGGTACCGTAGGTATTCATGCGATTAATGGCGCTCTTTATGAAAAGATGTCTTTTGACCCTGTTAAAGATTTCACGCCGATTAGTTTCTTGGCAAGCACGCCTAATGTCTTGATTGTGAATAAGCAGTTGGGCGTTACTAATGTTCATGAGCTGATTGCGCTTGCAAAAGCTAAGCCGAACCAGCTGACTTTTGGATCTTCTGGCGTTGGCACTTCTTTGCATATGTCCGGTGAGTTGTTTAAAGAAATGGCGGGTATTGATATTCGTCATATTCCTTATAAGGGGCGTGCGCAATCATTACCAGATTTAGTGAGCGGGCGAATTTCCATGCTGTTTGACAACTTATCTTCATCGCTGCCTTTGATTAAAGCGGGGGAGGTGCAGGCTCTCGGCGTTACAACTCTGAAGCGTTCACAAGCCGCCCCTGAGATTCCGACATTAGCTGAGCAAGGCTTACCTGGATTTGAAGCGATTTCGTGGTTCTCTTTGATGGCGCCAGCCAATTTGCCGTCATCTATTCAAAAACGCCTTAACCAGTTGACCCGGCAAGCCTTGCAAAACCCGGATGTTAAAAATAGACTCTTGTTAGGAGGCCTGGACCCTGCTCCTGGCAGCCCTGAAGACCTTTCCAAATTGATTGCAGCAGAGTCAAGAAAGTGGAGTAGAGTGGTTCAGCAGTCTGGCGCCAAAGTAGAGCCCTAAATTCCTCTTTTCTTGTCAGCTTATGTCTCTCTAAGGCGTTATATAGATAAGACACAGCTAAGGTGCACGAATTTCACGACATTCGATTGAAAACTTATTAATCAGACCCTTTCTAGTCGACCCAACTTGCCTAAATTTTCAGCATTAGACTTTTCTAAATTCGGAGTGGTCGCATCCATTATTGGAGCTTGCCTATTAGCTGGGTGTGCAACCCAGACTCAGCAAATCAAGATGAATGAGTCAAAAGAGCAATTTAAGAATGGCGACATGCAAAGCACTGCCGCTACTATTCAAAGCGTCTTTAAGGATAAAAATACTCTGTATTACCTAGAGCTAGGTGGGGTGCAGAGACTGCAGGGCGCAAGACAAATTCCCAGTAGCACACAGAACTTATTGGTAGCAGATCAATTGGTTGAGCAATGGGAGATTGCAACCGGCGATAAGCTCAAGCGCTCTTTTACAGATACAAGTTCATATATCTTATCTGAGGGTTTCAGTAGTAATTACGATCCCAAGCCGTATGAGGTGAGTTTATTAAGTCAGACGATTGCACTAAATCATTTGTCACAAGGTCGCTGGAATGATGCGATGGTTGAGGCTAAAAAAATGGCGCAACGAGAAAAAATCATCGAGGAGCTCATTCAAAGTAAGGTCACAGCAGTATCCAAGGTGGAACAACAGCAGCAAAATAATCAGAATACGAGGGGTGCTACTAGTCGCATCCAAGATATTGGTGGGTATCCAATCAATCTCTTGGATGATGAAGAGACGCGCAGTCTGAAGAATTCCTATCAAAGTCCTGCGGCCTATTATTTATCTGGCTTTATTCATGAATCCCAAGGCGAGGCCAGCTTAGCTGCTCCCGGTTATCGCCTGGCAATTGAGTTACGACCATCAGTCAACTTTTTCAAGACCAGCATCGCTAAGTTAGATTCCAATATTGCCAATCAAGCTAAAAAAAGCTTTGCAGATACTCTGATCATTGTTGATACGGGTTATATGCCTAAAATTAGTCCCCATCAGATTAGCCAGTCAGTTGCTTTGGGTGGAAATTCAAAATTAGTGACCCTGACTTTTCCTGTTATTGAAAAATCGAGTGAGCGTTTCACGCCAGGCTATGTTCAGCTCGGCGATCGAGTAGCTAGCCCAGAATTAGTAGCCAATATCGATGCAATGGCTAGGAAGAATCTACAAGACGAGATGCCAGCCTATGTTTTGAGGGCGACCTCTCGTGCGCTTGTGTCCCTGGCAGCCCAATATGCGGCTGATCAAGCTGCACAGCAGTCGGCTAGAAAAAACAATCAAAATAATCAAAACAATAATGCGGCAATTATTGGGGCTATTGCAGGGATGATTACAGGGTATGGTCTACAGGCAATTAATGTGACTGACGTACGCCATTGGTCAACTCTTCCAGCGCAAACGTATATGACCAGAATGGGCTTGCCGATTGGGGAAACTACACTCAAATACACTTTGCCATCCGGTGTGATGCAGAGTCAAACAGTGAAATTAGTCGGTGGCTATAACGTGGTTTATATCCGCATGTTTAGAAACAGAGCAACCGTTCTAACTTCAAATGATCCAGCAGCGCTACCTCCTCAACCTCAAATAGTTGCACCGCCAACAATTGCTAACCCTGTTTCGACAGTCCCTAAAACAGTTTTAGAACAGGCAAAGCCAAAAGAGGGTGGCTTAGATGGATTTAAGAAGTTATTCAGTGGCTTTATGGGCCCAAAACCAGAGGAGGTAACTCTGAGTGCCCCTGCGGTTGCAGCGCCCGTAGAGCATGAATCTACCCCCGTAGCCCCAGCTGTAAACCCCACACCCAACCCTGCAAGCAGTAATATGGATGGGTTGAAGCCCTATGAGCCACCCAGTTTACTCAATAGCCTTCAGCAGCTTTTTAATTAAGAAAGACCGAGAATGAAAAAATACCTATTGATCGTACTGGCAGCACTTACATTAGTTGCCTGTAGCTCAACCCCTTCAATGAAGGATATGACGGTGCGCATGGGTGACACTGACAGTATTCAGGTTACGGATATGCGTAGCTTAATGCGCAATGGTGTGCTGACAGCGCAGGTCACGATTCAGAACGATAGCAAGTCCAACTTGGTTGCGTATCGTTTTAAATGGATTGGCAAGAACGGTATGGCTGTAACTGATGAAGAGGCCTGGAAGCCTGTAACCATTGGTAAAGGCCAGTCGACTATCATTATGGGGATCGCACCAACACCAGATGCTACTGATTTTCGTTTTGAGTTAAATCAGTACAAATAAACTTCAGAGTAAACCTCGGTTAATAGAGAACATGATCATGAAAATCCACACTAAAACTATTCATTTATCTGCACTTGCGCTGGCGGCTGTTTTGTTGGCAGCCTGCTCGGGACCACAAGTTCGTTATGGCGATGCTAAAGCGGTTGAAACTGTCAACGCCAATTACGGTTCAACCGATTTGCAAATCATTGCCGAAGCCATGACGAGATCGCTGTTGCAATCAAAAGCCATAGCTGGAAGCAAGGACGCGCCGATTGTGACTTTGGCAGACGTTAAAAATAAGACTTCTGAATATATTGATACGCGTGTGATTACCGATAAGATTCGTACGCAACTCACGAAGAGCGGTCAAGTACGTTTTGCGGTGAGCGTTTCTGAAATGCAAAATCAAACTGATGAATTGAAGCGTCAAAATCAATCAGGCCTCTATAAGAACAGTACGATTGCTAAAACTGGCAATATGCAGGGAGCCCAATACCGTATTGAAGGTTCCATTGCCTCTATCGTGAAGAATACAAAAGATATTAAGGATGTCTACTACGTCTTTAATTTAAATCTCATCAATAACGAGTCAGGCTTGCTCGAGTGGTCTGATGAAAAAGAGATCCGCAAGACTGCCACCCGCTAATCAAGGAATTTAATTAATGTCATTGCTTAAAAAATTGTTTCTAGTTTGTGCGGTAGTAGGCCTGGTCTTTTTGGCTGGCTGTGCTTCTAAGCCTCCTGCAGCCGTACCAGAGCAGGCTGTTGTTGGAAGGGTGCCGGCTGATCCCCCTAAGAACCCAGTGATCAATGCTGAGGCTCTTAAAGCGGAATCTAAGTCAATTGCAGTAACAGATATCTACTTCAAAAAAGAGGGCAAGAACTTAGTCTTTATTGAAGAGACTCGTCATAAAACTAATAACAACATCACCTCAACCATTGCGCCTAGAACAATTGAGGTTGACGCGGATAAGGCCGATGCTTCTGCTTTAACGGGTGGACAAAACTCTTCCCAATTTCCGGTAAAGTTTACTAATCTAGCTGATTCAAAGTCGACCGCCCCAGTAGTCACCCCTGTAGATCCCCAGAACTCTAGTAACAGCTCTAATGCTGAAACGCAAACTTCCAAGAAGTCTGGTTATGAGAGCAAGGTGGAATATGGCGAGTTGCGCTACTTAGCTAACCCTATTCGCGGCTTGCTGATTCAATCGGGCTATAAAGTGGTTCAAGCCAAGCCAACAGTGGCTATGCCCAATCAGGGCGATGAGTTCTTTGATATTGTGAAGCGCATCAAGGCCGGAGATTTTGGGGATGCCAACTATGTTCTCTATGGTGTTTTGGCAGAAGTCTCAAACACAGACAATGTTTCTGATATCCCTGCTACAAAATCTAGTTCACATCAGATAACCCTTGAGGTAACTGTGGACTTTAATATTGTTGATGCTAAAACGGACCAAATCGTAGCCTCATTTGTGGCTTCTGGCGAAGGCAAGGATGTCCAAATTGATGGTAGAGGCACTGGCTATAAGCCAAGCACTGCAAAACTGATGAAGTTGGCCTCTTTAGATTTGGCTGAAGATGTCCGTAAGAACTTAGCAGCTCAGAATTTCATTACCAATAACCCAGGATCTGCTGGATATGAGCGCAATCTTAAGCGCCGCCTGGATGATGATGCTTCTACTTTAAAGTTCTACAAGTAAGCAGCAAGCAGTTCAGTTGCTATACCTTGAGCGGCGGATGCGTTTTTTCATAGCGCTCCGCTGTTCTTCTAAAGAGATAGAGTAAGAAGCAGGCAGCTAATCCAAGGCTTAAGCTATTGCCAGCCCAGAAGCCATTGGCGCCCTGTAAGAAGGTGGGCACATTTCCAAAAACATTAAAGCCCATTAGGTATCCGCCACCAAGGCCGACACCCCAAAGCGATCCTGCATAAATGACCATCGGCCAGAACGCAATTCGATATGCGCGCAGAATAAATGCAGCAGTTACTTGCAAGGCATCAAAAACTTGATAGAAGGCAATAAACAAAAAGAGTGGGATTGAAAAAGCTTTCACTTCAGCCGGCGGATCATATAGATCGAGCAGTTGTATTCTGAAGAGCCACACCGCAATACCAATCGTGATGCAAGTAGTAGTTGTAAAGAAAACTGAAGACCAGCCAATTTCTTCAGCACGTTCTGGTTTATTTGCACCAATCGATTGTGATACCAATGTCATAGTCGCGATCGAGAGTGAGAGTGGCACCATGTAAATGACGGTACCCATGTTGGCCACAATCTGATGCCCAGCTAATGCGGTTGTTCCTAAGCGCGCAATAAATAAGGACATGAAGGTAAATGAAGTGACTTCAATCAAGTAGCTAAAGCCAATGGGTGCCCCCAGTTTTAGTAACACCCAAATCCGATGCCAGTCAGGAGGACTAAAGCGAACAAAGATCGCAAAAGGCTTATAGAAGCGATCAAATAGAACGAAGCCCAGTGTCAATGACATCCAGGTCCAGTTGATGATCACGGTAGCAACTGCGCAGCCAGGGCCACCCATACCTTCAATGCCGAAGCCACCGTAGATAAAGAGCAGATTCAGGGGTAGTTTTAGTCCGAGGCCAATGAGTTGAATGATGGTAATGACAGCAGGGCGAGAAACCGCATTGTGTAATGCCATCAAGACGCGCATCACCATGCTGGCAGGTAATCCAATCGCCAAGATATTGAGATACAACTTTGCTTTGTCTTCAATATCTGGGCTCAAGCGAGAAATCTCAAGTACATGATCTGCATTGGTCAAAATCAAACAACCAAGAACGGTAAGTCCTAGTGCAAGCCAAGTAGCTTGCCTGACTTCTTCGCCGATTTCGGAATACCGTTTAGCGCCAAAGAGTTGTCCAGCGATTGGCGCAAGTGCAGATACCACGCCAGTGAGACCAACATAAACGCTAATAAAGATTGCCGAAGCCATAGCTAAGGCGGCTAAGTCTTCAGCAGAGTAGCGAGCAGTCATGGCGGTATCTAGTACACCAAAGGTAATCACCGCTAACTGGCCTATCAACAGAGGGCCAGCAAGTTTGAGTAAAGCAGGAATATCCTCGCGTAGTCGCGATAGTTTGAAGTGCAGCACTCTTTATTCCGGGATTACTTCGTAAAGACGTAATCGTTCATCGCGGTCAGCGGCACGACGGTCTTCCCAAAGTAAATGTAGCTTCTTCTTATTGAGCTTTGCGAAGGCCTTGGCTTCAGATTGATTATGAGTGAGCATCCAAGGGCAATTGGAGTCATCACGTAGAGGAAGTTTAGTGAAATAACTAAAAGAGGCCAGCTGGGAATCACCGATATTACTGGTGTTGATGCAACCAGCGCCAGATGGCACTACTTGGACTAGGCGAGCAGACACCTGACGATAGGTCTTCGCGTAGTTAATGGTTGGTAACCAGAGTGTCATCAAGAGTACCCACATCAAGGTAGTACCAGATGCGGAAATAATCAGGCAGCGCCAGATTTCTTTGGGGGCGCGAGAGGTTCTCCAGCGGACTACTGCAAGCCAAACTCCAGTAATAGCAATTGCAACAACAAAGGCAAGGAGATTGAATTGACTTTCAAAGCCAGGAAGCAATCTACTAACATTGGCAGCAGTCGATTCTGGGAAGCCAGTTACCTTTGCTAGCCAAATAATCCAAATAGCAATCGCGATGAGGGTAAAGCTAAACATCGCAAACCAATCAATGAAGCTAATCATGCTGCGTTTTAAGATCGGTAAGCTAAATGCAGCAATGATTGAAAGGCTTGGGATCAAAATCATCAAGTCATGTTCATTAGCCTCTAGGCGGAACAATACATAAATGAAGCTGCCAATAAATAAGCTCAGCGGAATGCAAAGATGGGGGGCGCGCCATGCACCAGCCTCCTTGACTCGACCCCAGTGCGCTAATGAAATCATTGCAAGTGGCCATACTGGCCAGGCATAGGCCCAGAAGTTCACGCTGAGGAACCCCAGGGATTCCATCGAAGGAGTTGCCCTCATTTCTGGAACATTGCGCCAGCCTTCTTCGGCAATGTGACGCAAATGAACGGGAAGATCTGCTAAATGCCAAATGATTGGCCACATAGCAAAGCCAATCAAACCTAAAGCAGTGCTGGTTAGTGTCCAGCGAAAACGTAGCTTAGCGTTGCTTGCTAGAACGGCAATGATCGTCGAGCTCACTACTATTAGGCTTAGCGCGAGATTGCTAGATAAGGCAACAATTGCAATTCCAAGTCCAGTCCAAAGTCCGCCTTGCCAAGGTTTATCTAAGCCACGCACTGTTCCGTACAGCACGATGCTAATGCCCATGAGTTGCGCCATCATTGGCGTAGTTTCATGAGCGCGTTGAGCTAGACCGACACAGGCCAAGAAAATGAGCAGTGCGCCATCGGCTAAGGTCATGCCATAACTCTTTAAATCAGGTTGGCCGCCAACTGCAAGTGCCATCGGCTGCACTTCACGGCGACGACCTAAAAGATAAGTGGCATACCAAATTGCTAGGGCGGCGGAGAAGAAGCAAACAGCAGAGTAAAGGCGTGCTGCGTTGGCAGCGCCAATCAACCAGCCAAATAAATCAATGAAAGTTGCACCAATCCAATAGGGAAGTGGCGCGCCAAGAGAAACGTCGCGACCGGCGATGTGTGGAACGATCCAATCTACGGAATTACCGCGAAATAAAGTCCACATACCACCAAAGCCAATTGCATCTTCATTCTTCCAGGGGTCTCGGAAGAAAAGGCCAGCAAAACCATAAATCAATGTCAGCGCAAAAATAATAATGCGGGGAATTGATTTAGTAGCAGCGGCGGTAAGTTTGACCATGGGCTCTATTTAAGCAAAAACAAAAAATAAAAAAGGCAGCAAACGCTGCCTTGATTATCTCGCAGTGCAGGTATTTCACATACCCTGCGAATTGAAGTGATTTAAGCCTTCTTCTTAGCTGGCTTTTCAGCAGCTTTAGCTTCTGCAGCAGCAGCTTTTTTCTCAGCTGTTTTAGCAGCGCCATCACCGGTAGCTTTAGCAACAGCTTTAGTACCGAATTTCTGACGGAATTTCTCAACACGACCAGCGGTATCCATGATTTTCTGGGTGCCAGTGTAGAAAGGGTGTGATTCAGATGAAGTCTCGATCTTGGCCAAAGGATATTCCTTGCCATCTTCCCACTTGATTGTCTCTTTAGTAGACATAGTGGAGCGAGTCTTGAAGCTGAAGTTATTGGAAACGTCTACAAAGACGATTTCACGATATTCGGGGTGAATGCCAGGTTTCATTTTGAGTCCTATGAGCGGGTAGCCGTTTAAGTTAATTAACCTAAATACTTACCCAAGTTAAAAGCAATAAAGGGTGCAACAAAGGCGAAATTATGCCATGAAATCAATAACAAAGCGCACTTTCGGGGTCTAAAAGGGGCTAAAACAGCCCCAGGACCCCTAAATTAGCCTCCGCGACGCATGAGGTCGAAGAATTCGCCGTTATTTTTGGTGGATTTGAGCTTGTCTACGATGAAGTTCATCGCCTCGATATCGTCCATATCCGCCAGCAATTTGCGCAATACCCAGATCTTCTGGAGGTTCTCAGCTTTAACCAAGAGCTCCTCACGGCGGGTACCAGACTTATTGAGGTTAATCGATGGGTAAACGCGACGTTCAGCCAGGCGACGCTCAAGGTGAACTTCCATATTGCCGGTGCCCTTGAATTCTTCATAAATGAGGTCATCCATTCGGCTACCAGTTTCAATCAGGGCAGTGGCGATAATTGTTAATGATCCGCCTTCTTCAATATTGCGGGCAGCTCCAAAGAAACGTTTTGGACGTTGTAATGCGTTTGCATCCACACCGCCAGAGAGTACTTTGCCTGATGAAGGAACAACAGTGTTGTATGCACGAGCAAGGCGGGTAATCGAGTCAAGCAAAATGATGACATCTTTACCCATCTCTACTAAACGTTTTGCTTTTTCAATCACCATCTCGGCAACTTGAACGTGACGAACAGCTGGCTCATCAAAAGTAGAGGCAACTACCTCACCGCGAACGGAGCGTTGCATCTCGGTCACTTCTTCGGGACGCTCATCAACAAGCAAGACAATCAAAATTGCATCTGGATTGTTCGCAGAAATTGCATGAGCAATGTGTTGCATCATCACTGTCTTACCAGACTTAGGTGATGCCACGATCAAACCACGTTGGCCATAACCGATGGGGGAGATCATATCAATGATGCGACCAGTCAAATTTTCTTCTGCCTTGATGTCGCGTTCTAAGCTAATCACACGGTTCGGGTGCAATGGCGTTAAGTTCTCGAACATGATGCGGTTCTTGAGGGCTTCTGGAGCCAAGCCATTGATCTTGTCTACTTTAACCAATGCAAAGTAACGCTCACCATCTTTAGGGGTACGTACTTCACCTTCAACGCTATCACCGGTGTGCAAATTAAAGCGACGGATCTGCGCAGGAGAGATATAGATGTCGTCAGGAGAAGCCATATAAGAAGCTTCAGGGGAGCGCAAGAAACCAAAACCATCAGGAAGCACTTCTAAAGTACCGTCTCCGAATACTGTTTCACCAGCCTTCGCGCGTTTCTTCAGAATGGCAAACATCAATTCTTGTTTGCGCATCCGTTGCGTATTTTCAATCTCCAGGCTAGCTGCCATTTCGAGTAGAGCGGATACATGGAGGACTTTGAGTTCAGTTAATTGCATGTGGTTCTCGGGTGTTGATAAAGATGATTAGATAAATTGATTTTGGGGTATCGCTGCGCTGAAGGAGATCAGACAGATGTGGAAAAACAGAATTTTGGGAATTTGCTTAAGAAAGGGGGAGATAAATTGCTGGAATTGGGCGCTCTATTGAAAGCGCTGAACTACTGTTAAATGCAATACTACACTAAAAAACAGGTCATACAAGTATGTAAAGCGGGAAAAACCACAGGCTCAACGGGTGAACCTGTGGTCTGTGACTATTTACAGGTGACTATCAATAAAGGCAGACAACTGGGATTTAGCCAAAGCGCCTACTTTTTGAGCAGCCACAGTGCCATTTTTGAAGAGAATTAGAGTTGGAATGCCGCGGATATTGAACTGGGCTGGAACACCTTGGTTCTCATCCACGTTCATTTTTGCGATCTGCAACTTGTCGCCATATTCGCCGGCGAGCTCTTCCAGGATTGGTCCGATCATTTTGCAAGGACCGCACCATTCAGCCCAGAAGTCGAGCAGTACAGGTTTATCGGACTTGAGGACGTCTTGTTCGAAAGAGGCGTCAGTTACATGTTTAATGCCGGCACTCATGAAAATTCCTTATTTAGACTTATTTAGCGAGTTATTTAATTATGGCGTTACAGCGCTTATATTAGCAATAAGCTAAACATTCTGCTCAAAATAGATAAATTACCGAATTAATGCCTCAACCTTTCCCCACCATTTCTGATCAAAAGCAGCCACACGCTTGGGCGATTACGCCCAATGGTCAAGCGCTTACCCAATTAGCAGAAGGGATTTGGGATTGTGCAATGCAAACCAATCAGCGCCCCTTGGTGGTGCTCAGTACCGCAGGACCACTGATTGGGGTGCGGGCGGCTCTGGAGCAAAGCCGACCAAAAGATTTACCTGGCAATATCGCCTTCCTGCCGCAAGTCATTAGTTTTGCAGATTGGTTAGAAGCAGCGCCAGGCACATGGAAGTTTCCAAAGAAGCAAACGGATTTAGAAAGATGGTTATCGGTCTTTGTTAATTTGCGCAAACACAAAGTTTTGCAAAGCTGGTTTAAGGCAGAGAGTGAGGCGGGGGCGTGGGGATTGGCTCAGGCTGTCATTGATGCATGTGACTCGCTCTCAGAAATTGTTGTACCGCAATTACAAAGCGAACTAAATAACGCACTGAAAACCCATGCACTCGATACTGAAGCATGGCTTAAAAAAGTAGAGCTCGTTTTAGATCAGGCCATCGCCAAAGCCTATGTTGGGCTCTCACGAAATGTTGTAGATGAAGAGTCTGCAGTACTCTTAACTTTCTGGCGTTATCTGACAAACATTGGTGATCCGGTCATTCGCAAACATTTAGCCATGGCTGCGCATATGCAATTGGCAAAAGTCAATACAGAGAAAGGTCGCAATACAGTGCGTCCATTCATCTGGCTGCAGACCGCTGATCCAAAGCCCATTGATCAAGAGTTGATTGATGGCTATCTAAGTGATTACGCACAATTCGCGCCAGTGGTTCGAGTAGATATGGACTGGCAATCGGTTGCATTGTGGCCTGAAGCCCTGTGTGGACTGGATTCAGAGGGGCATATAGCGGTTGCCAATTTGCAAGAAGAATCCCAAATAGATAGCAATATTCAATCCAATAGTCACGATGGCTGGCGTTTACTAGCAGCAAGACGCTTTGAGGAGTTGGCTTGGGCTGCTACCAAATCGATTGAGTCGCATTTGATCGCTGGTAAGAAAAATATTGCATTGGTTGCGCAAGATCGCTTGGCTGCACGCCGCGCTCGAGCGCTCTTAAGTCGCCTAGGTGATGCACTGCGTATTCGAGATGAAACCGGCTGGAAGTTATCAACCACGAGAGCTGCCGCAGCATTTGACAGCTTCTTGGAGTTGATTCGTGCACCTAAGGAGGGTCCGAGTGCCAGCGCCTTACTCGAGTTTTTGCAAAATCCCTATTTGGATCTCCCGGGCAGTCTAAATAAGTCCCCTGAGCTTTGCATCGGCCTTGTTGCTCAACTTGAAGATATATTGATTGCTAGTCAAGCAAAGTCTGGTTGGGAAACTTTCATCGTTGCAGTTGAGCGTGCCAATACTTATGCGGCAACCAATGGCGATTCTCCCAATGCGCATCTAATTGATCTCATCAAGTTTGTAAGACGTATTCATATTGCTTGGCAACAGCCTACTGTAAATTGTTCTAGTGCTTATGACCTTTTGCAAAAAAACCTGCAAGATATTGGTATGACAGCAAGCTTGGAAAGCGATGCAGCAGGCAAACAGCTACTTGAAGTTTTAAAAGATTTTGATTTCAGAGGCGGTACTTATAAAGACGTTAAGATGCGCCTGCCTGAATGGTTGAGTCTCATTAAAACAGTTATTGAAGAGTCGGCTTATGAAGAGGCTGGTAAAGAAGCGCAGGCGACCCTGAGCATTTTGCCGCTGAGCTCAATAAGACTTCGCCAATTTGATGCTGTCGTTTTGGTGGGGTGTGATGAGCAGCAGCTTCCTGCTTTTTCTGAGCCACCATTATTTTTCTCGGATACGCTCAATCGCTATCTCAAATCATCTACGATTGCCGCGCAATATATACAGCAGGCCAGGGATCTTTCCCAGTTATTAGCGTCTTGCAAAAATGTAGATCTTCTATGGCAGAACAAAAGCAAGGGTGGTGAGCCTCTTAGGCCATCAGCTTGGATTCAACGTTTGCAGACCAAGTTAAAAGATTGGCGAGTCATTGATATAAAGCCAGAAGGCTATGAAGGTAGCTCTCAGCCAATTCAGATGTCGGTAAGTACGCCTAATCCAGATTTAGCCATTCCAATGACCGTTTCACCCAGCGCATATAAGGCTTTACGTGATTGCCCATATCGCTATTACGTTACTAGTTTGCTTGGGTTGCGTAAGGCAAAAGAATTTGAAGAAGGATTTGACGCCTCTTTGGCGGGCCAGACTTTGCATGCCTTACTCAAAACTTTTTTCCAGGCGCTGAAGACTGAGGAAGAGAAAACACATTCGCCAATACATCAGGGTATTGAGGTGCGACGTCAGTGGATGATCGATCACTTAATGAGGTATTCAGAAAAAGAGTTCGAGCGTTTGATTGCTGGTGATGCCAGAATCTTGGGAACCCTTAGGGATTGGCAAAAACAAATTCCTAGCTTCATTGATTGGCAGATCCAAAGAGAGAATGAAGGGTGGCGTTACCACGATGCTGAGTTGCCGATTGGCTTCACGTTGAGCCTATTGGATCCCAATGGTGTGCAGAGGAATATTCGCATTGCCGGGCGTGCAGATCGATTTGATATTCATAAGTTTGATAGCGCTGCAGCGGCAGTGGTCGACTATAAAAATCAAAAAGTGAAAAAGATTGTGGATCGCGCAGAGAATATTTTGGATGATCCGCAGCTCTTAATCTATGCTCGCGCCGCCAATGAGAATGCCATAGCGGCTCACCTGCCAGGGCGCACAGTTGATAGAGCGGAGTGGGTCTCTCTCAAGGCGGAGCTTGATAAAGGTGAGGATAAAAATATTCGGGCTCACATTGTCGAAGACATGCCAAATGTAATGGAGCAATTTTCTGAGCAGATCGCCAAAGACTTAAATAGTTTGTGGGCGCGTAAACCCATGCAAGCATTTGCACCAGATAGCGTATGTCAGTTTTGTGAGGCTAGGGGCGTGTGCAGAAAGGGTATGTGGTGAGCGAAGAGTTCGATTACCCATTAGCCTGCAATCCCGAAAGATCGGTGATTGTTTCTGCTTGCGCAGGTAGCGGTAAGACTTGGCTATTAGTTGCCCGCATGATTCGACTGCTTTTAGCTGGAGTAAAACCACAAGAAATTTTAGCGCTCACCTTTACACGTAAGGCTGCGCAAGAAATGCGCGATCGTCTCTATGGATTGCTAGAAGAATTTTCAACTGCTGATGACAATACGCTCATACATGAGTTGCATATCAGAGGCTTGGCAAGAGAAGAGGCTATCAAGCTGCTACCTCAAGCGCGAGCTCTGTATTTAAAAGTTCTATCGAGCCCGCAGTCTATTGTCATTGACACCTTCCACGGTTGGTTTGGACGTCTTCTAGGTGCAGCTCCTGTCTCTGCAGAGGTTCAGCCAGGCTTTAATTTACGAGAAGACGCTAAGCGTTTGCAAGAAGAATGTATGGGGGACTGGTGGGGCGATCTGTCCGAGGATCTCAAGCAACGCTATGACGTATTGTTGGCTGAATTTGGTGCGAGCGAGACTCAAAAGTTCTTGATGGGTAACTACAGTCTCTTTAAGCAAAGAGGTGCATGGACATTCTTTAAAGAAGCTTGCGCTTCCAAAAATATTGAGCCCATTGAATATTTAGATAAAGTCTTACCCTCTTTGCGTTTACAGAATCCGCTGGAAGATTTTTGGCAGCGACCCGAAACCAAACATAATCTAGAGACACTCTATCGGTGTTTTAGTAATGGCACCCCAACGCAAATAGGAAAAGCTGCTTATCTTGAAGAGGTGATTGCGCACCATGCTGCGGGCAGATCAGTAATGGACATTGCCGATCAGTTTGAAACTTACTTTTTCACGCAGGCTCTCACCCCTTTGGCTGATATCGCCAAAACTTCTACCCCCATGCTGAAGTATTTAGCCAAAACTGGCGGGGACCCGGCAGAGATCACCGCTATTCGGAATGCCTGGGTGCAAGCCTATGAGGCTTTTTTTACCTGGCAGAGTGAGCACCTCATTCATGATCTCAATGCGGCTTGGTTTGCCATGAGCGAAGCCATGTTGAGTCATATGGAAAAAGCAAAAGAGGCAATGCGTGTCCGTGACTTTGATGATCTGGAAATTGGCGTAAGTCAATTGATGGCAAGTTCGGCTAATGCCTCCTATTTGCAGGCACGCTTAGATGCTAAGTACAAACATATTCTGATTGATGAGTTTCAGGATACCAATCCTTTGCAATGGCAAATATTACGTGCATGGTTAGATGGTTACGGTGATGACAGCTCCATGCCAAGTGTCTTTATTGTGGGCGATCCTAAGCAGTCTATTTATCGTTTTCGCCGTGCTGATCCAAGACTCTTTGCTAGCGCCAGGGATTTTTTGGTGAACAAATTAAATGCCAAAGCTTTATCGCAAAATAAAACCCGTAGAAATGCGCCTGCAATTAATGATGCAGTGAATCAGGTATTTCTGGCGGGGGCTTTGCCAGAGAGCTATCAATATGCCAAACAAACTACCGCCTGGAAACCTGCGCCAGAAGGTCTTCCACAGCCGGCTTATGCGGCCGAAGGCGAAGTCCAATTGCTACCGCTTATTGCGCGTGTTGAGAACATTCAGGCGGAGCGATCTGGAACGGCTTTTGATAATGCAATTCAAGATGCTAATCAAACAAGTGACGTGCAGCAGCGCTATGAAGAAGGGAGGCAAATTAGCGGCTTAATTCATCAAGTGATTGCAACCCGTCAAGTGATGGATAAAAAAGATGGAAAAGAGTATTGGCGGCCTGCAAGGGCGAGTGACTTCATCTTATTAGTCAAGCGCCGTAAATACTTGCCTCAGTTTGAAAGGGCCTTAAGAGAAGCGGGCCTTGCTTATGACAGTTCACGCTTAGGCGGCCTCTTAAATACACTCGAGATTGATGATCTGATTGCTTTACTCACAGTCTTGGTGTCTCCACGACATGACTTGCCATTGGCTCAAGTGCTACGTAGTCCTATTTTTAGTTTCACTGAGGCGCAGATGCAGGAGCTCAGCATGAGTGTTAGCAGTGATGGTTACCGCTCTTGGTGGGATGCTTTGCAAGCCAGTCAAAATCCATTCGTTCTGAAGGCGGCAAGATATTTAGAGCATTGGCGTGGCCTCGGGGAGGTCTTGCCGGTGCATGACTTGCTAGATTTGATTTATCACGAGAGCAATCTACGGGTAAGTTATGCGATTACCGCCCAAAATCTTGCTCGCGCACAAGTCCTGGCAAATTTAGATGCCTTCTTAGAGTTAGCCTTAAATCAAGATGGCGGTCGTTACCCTAGCTTAAGCCGCTTTATTGATGACATGAACGCAATGCGTCGTGGTGATGATGACGAAACCCCCGATGAGGGTGATGTAGAGGTGCAGGCTGAAGCTAGTGATGATATTGGCGAGGTGGATGAGCAAAGCGAGATGTCAGAAGAGGATCGTCATCAGCGCGTACGCTTAATGACAATTCATGGGGCTAAAGGATTGGAGTCGCCATTTGTCATCATGCTTGATGCTAATCACACTGAGTGGCGTGCACCACATCGAGGTGTTCTATTGGATTGGCCGCCGGAGCATGCTCACCCTACGCATCTTTCTCTTTATACCGCTAAGACACTCACCAGTGAGCGTAGCGCCATTTTCAAAAAAGAGAATGAGGTAAGCCAGAATGAAAATTGGAACTTGCTATACGTTGCAATGACCCGAGCAAAGCAGGGTCTATGGCTCAGTGGCGTTGAGAGCAATGCCAAGACGGGGGTTAATGAGCGCTCTTGGTACGGTAGAGCTTTAGTTGCAGGGATTCCAACTCTAGATCTCAATACTCTTGGTATCAAGAACTTCCCTGAAGCCAAAGGTGAGATTAAGGTAGAGCTAGGAAGCGTGCCATTTAAGATTGACCACTTTCAGATTGCATGGGACCAGGCCAAGAAAAGCCACCAGGACTCCATTCTGAAGCTTGAGAGTGGGGAGCTAGCAAAGGAGATGACAGCAAAATCTCTTGAGCAAGCAAAAGAAGAGTCTGACCCAGAAATACTCGAAGAGGGCACAAACTTTCATAAGCTACTTGAGTTCTTGACGCCAGACTCAAGTAATGCCGCAAAGCCAGTTATGCCAAGCGAGCAAGAGATTATGAATTGGTTGAGTGTTGATGCAGAGCAAGCAAAAGCTTTAATGAATCACGCTAAGACTATATTGGAGGCTCCAGCGCTCAAACCCTATCTCACATCAGGGCAGTGGATTCAGGCTTGGAATGAACTTGATATTGCTAGCCAAGAAGGTAAGAGCTACCGTATGGACCGCTTAGTGGAGTTGGATGATCACCTAGCAATCATTGATTACAAGCTCACTATTCCAGAAGTCGGTAGCAAGCAATATGAGCAATATCGTGCGCAACTCAAGAGCTATCAAGTAGAGCTTACACGCATCAGAAAAGACAAGTCTAATAGGGCTTACTTGATTTCATCTAAAGGTGAGATGGTGGAAGTGAAGTAGGTCGGATGCCGCTACCAATAAAAAACCACCGTATTCGGTGGTTTTTTATTTGATTCAAAAGAAAATAAAGAACAGAATCTGATCCCTTTATTTAATCATCCCTGCATTCTTAGCATCTTCCATGGCTTGAGCGGATTTCTCTTTCATGAATGCTGGCATTTTTGCCAAAGGTACATCCACAATCACAAAGCCGGAGTCTTCTAGCTTCTTCTTAGTTTCAGGGTCAGCATTGAGCTTTGCAAAGTAGTCAGATAGTTTTTGCTGTAATACCAGTGGAGTGGCTTTAGGCACAGCAACGCCACGATAGGCGCCATCTACCCAGTTCAGGCCCAACTCTTTAAAGGTGGGAACGTCCGGTAGAGCAGGGTTGCGCTTTTCAGTAGCAATCGCCAATGTGCGTACTTTCCCTTTTTGTTGAATCGCTAATGGCAAATAACCCATTGCGCCATCAACGTGCATGCCAATCAAAGCAGTAATCAAATCACCTGTGCCCTTGAAAGGAACGTAATTAATTTTGACTCCAGCCAACTTATTTAAACGCTCAACAGCCATATGGTTCGCTGAGAACTGGGCTGAACCTGCCAGAGACATCTTGCCTGGATCTTTTTTGGCTGCGGCAATAAATTCTTGATAGGTCTTGTAGGGACTATCCGCGGAAACCATCAAGGCATCAGGAGTGAAGTGGTAGTAGTAGATCGCATTAATGTCTTCAGTCTTGTACTGAATGCCTTCTTGCAGTGGCTGCAAGATTGTGTGTGGAATATTGACGCCTACTACTGTGGTGCCATCAGCCGGGTAGGTATTGAGGGCGCTCCATACTAATGCGCCACCAGCACCAGCACGATTCATGACTACCATAGGCTGCTTGAATTTCTTGGCAGAAATATCAGCTTGGTAGCGTGCCACTAAATCAGACTCGCCTGCTGCAGGAAAGGGGATGATGTACTGAATCGTTTTATCCGGAAAGGGCTGGGCACTAGCTCCTGATAGCAATCCAAAAGAAATGAAACAGGCGCCTAGTAAAACACTTAGGAATTTAAATAGCTTCATTTAGAAATCTCCTCAATTACTGCGTTAGTGACATCACTCATCATGGCTGTGCCGCCTAAATCACGAGTATGTAATTTAGGATTGGCAGCGACTTTTTCAATGGCGGCCATTAATTTAGCTCCGAGGGCTTTTTCGCCCAAGAAGTCGAGCATCATGACTGCTGACCAGAAGGTGCCGATAGGATTGGCAAGACCCTTGCCCATAATGTCAAAAGCAGAACCATGAATAGGTTCAAACATCGATGGATAGCGACGCTCTGGGTCTAGGTTAGCAGTTGGTGCAATGCCTAAGCTGCCTGCGAGCGCTGCAGCTAAGTCACTCAGTACGTCCGCATGCAAGTTGGTGGCCACAATGGTGTCTAAAGATTCAGGGCGATTGACCATGCGCGCTGTGGCCGCATCAACCAATTCTTTATCCCAAGTGACATCCGGAAAATCTTTAGCAACAATATTGGCGATTTCGTCCCACATCACCATGCCATGACGCTGCGCATTGGATTTGGTGATGACAGTGAGGTGCTTACGAGGACGGGACTGCGCTAACTTAAAGGCAAAACGCTGCACACGTTCAACGCCAACGCGAGTCATGATGCTCATGTCAGAAGCTACTTCAATTGGGTGGCCTTGATGCGCTCTGCCGCCTACGCCAGAGTATTCACCTTCGGAGTTCTCACGCACGATGACCCAATCGAGTTGACCGGGTTTGCAATTGCGCAGAGGGGTTTCAATACCAGGAAGAATGCGAGTAGGGCGCACGTTCGCATATTGATCAAAACCTTGGCAAATCTTTAAACGCAAACCCCACAAAGTAATGTGGTCCGGAATTTTTGGGTCGCCAGCTGAACCAAACAAGATGGCATCTTTAGAACGCAAAGGTTCAAGACCATCGTTGGGCATCATGATGCCGTGTTTGCGGTAGTAATCGCCACCCCAGTCAAAGTGCTCAAACTGAAAAGCGACTTCAGGATGTTTTTTGCTTAAGGCAGTTAACACCTTTTCGCATTCAGGAATAACTTCCTTGCCAATTCCATCTCCTGGAATCGACGCTATCTTGTACGTCTTCATGTGTCTCCTACTGTTTTTATATGAGTTACTTTAGTAAATACAGCAATAACTTCTAGAGTCATTATGCAATCCATTACTGCTAAATAGGGGTGGGGTGAACTTGGGGTTTACGGCTAGTAGCCGCCCCCAGACAGCACCTAAAAGGCATCAAAACAACAAAAATAGCCTCATTTTTACGGTTTTTACATATACTGTATAAACATACAGTATATTAATGACTATGACGCATCAAATGAACCCCGCCAAAGCAAGCCTTAGCCAAGCCCCGCAAGCCTTGGCAGGCCATTTTGCCGCCTATGAGCTCAAGCTCCTTAGTCACCGGATTTCAGCTGGATTTCCTAGCCCAGCGGCGGATTATGCTGAGGATGGCCTAGATCTGAACCATTACCTGGTCCAGAACAAGCCAGCTACCTTCATGTTTACCGTGAAGGGAGATTCCATGCTGGGCGCTGGGATTTGTGATGGCGACAAAGTGGTGGTTGATAAGGCCCTCAAACCAAAACACAAAGACATCGTAGTGGCGGTAGTCGATGGTGAATACACCATTAAGCGTCTTTATCAATTGCGCGGCCGCATTGAGCTCCAAGCAGAAAATCCGAGCTATCAAGCGATTACTTTTAACGAAGGTAGCGAGTTGCAAATCTGGGGTGTGGTTGTTGGGGTAGTGCGCAAGTACAGCAATGCGAGCACAAGATATAACAAGGGCGCTAAGTGATGAGTGCACATTCACCATCCAATATGTTGTTCGCCTTAGTAGATGTGAATAACTTCTACGTTTCTTGTGAGCGCGTATTCCAGCCGAAGTTAGAAGAAGTGCCAATGGTGGTGCTCTCAAACAATGATGGTTGTGCAGTAGCGCGTAGTGCTGAAGTCAAAGCACTAGGGGTGAAAATGGGAACCCCCTGGTTTCAGATGCAAGAGCTGGCTAAGAAGCACGGCATTAAGGCTTGCTCATCGAACTACACCTTATATGGTGATATGAGTAGCCGTGTGGTCCAGGTGCTCAGAGGCTTTACGCCCAATCTCGAGGTTTACAGCATCGATGAGAGTTTTCTGCAAATCGAGACTGTCTTAAAGCAATACCAAGACACGATTGAGTTGGGACAAAAGATCAAGCAGCAAGTGAAAGACACTACTGGCTTACCAGTCTGTGTTGGTATTGGCGCTAGTAAGACTTTGGCCAAGTTAGCCAATCATTTAGCCAAAAAACATCAGCAGTTTGCTGGCGTATGTGATGTGAATGCTATGGCAAAACCAGAGCTGTATCAGTGGATGAGTGAGACTGAAGTAGGCGAGGTGTGGGGTGTTGGTAGACAAATTGCGAAAAAACTCAAAGCTCAAAATATTCAGAGCGTGTTTGATCTTTTGCAAGCTTCACCACAAGCGATGCGCCAACAGTTTGGTGTGGTGATGGAGCGCCTTTGCTATGAGCTGCGCGGTACTTCTTGCTTACAGTTAGAGGAAGTAGCGCCAGCTAAACAACAAATCATTGCCTCACGCAGTTTTGGAAAACTGGTTACCAGTCAAGTAGAGCTCGCCCAATCGGTTGCCACCCATGCAGCGCGTGCAGCTGAAAAACTGAGAACCCAAAACAGCATTACGGGCGCGCTCACAGTATTTATTCAGACAAATCCCTTTAAGCAACACGAGCCGCAGCACCATCAAAGCATCACGATTCCATTAGTCGATCCAAGCGATGACACGCTGACCTTAACCAATGCAGCACTAGCAGGCCTTAAGCAAATCTATCAGCCTAACTTTCGGTACAAGAAAGCGGGTGTCATTCTGAATTTGATTGGTGACAAGCCAACAGTGCAGCAATCACTCTTTGAAGATATGGAAAGCAAAGGCAAATCAGCACATCTCATGAAAGCGATGGATGAGATCAATACTCGCTTTGGTAATGCAGTGATTCGATCTGCGGCTGCGGGAACTAACGGTGCCAAGCAAGCATGGCAAATGAGATCAAGTAATAAATCACCGAGCTACACCACCAAGTGGGATGAGCTGCCAGTAGCTAGATAAACGTAATAACAAACAACACACAAAGGAGAAGCAAATGGACTTATTAAACAACTTCAATGGAATCTCTCTGGCAGTGATCATGATCCTGTCGTATTGCGCAGTATTGAAAAATACCAAGCGTCATGAAAGTGCCACAAAACAGGTATTTCATCGCAGATCCCACTAAGGGATATACGGGCAAATTAAAAATCAGTTGTTGTAGCAGGTTTTTGCGGGGAATAGGGGGATCACGGACCTCTTATTCCCCTAATTCATTTAAGGGTTTACCTACAATCACAAAGCCATAAAGTTCGTTAATATTCAAATATGACTGAAGATAAGCAAACCTATCTAGATAAAAAATTACGCCCCTTGCCGCGTTGGATATTTATGTCCCGTTGGTTGCAGGCGCCTTTATATCTTGGTCTCATCGTAGCGCAGGGTGTATACGTCTGGCAGTTTTGGATTGAGCTAGTGCACCTCATTCAGATGATGGCCAATAAGAGCATGACAGAGACTGGCTTAATGTTGGTGGTCTTAGGCCTGATCGATGTAGTCATGATCTCGAACTTATTAGTGATGGTGATTGTTGGCGGTTGGGAGACTTTTGTTTCGCGCTTAGAGCTACAAAATCATCCTGATCAGCCTGAGTGGTTGTCTCATGTAAATGCTGGTGTTCTCAAGGTGAAGTTGGCAACAGCCATCATCGGCATTTCATCGATTCATCTATTGAAGACCTTTATTAATGCCGCATCCTATGATGAAAAGACATTAATGTGGCAGACACTGATACACGTTACCTTTGTTTTATCGGCGCTAGCGATTGCTTATACCGAAAAAATAGTGACTACAGCTCATAAACATTGAGAGTGAGGGGTGAGCACGACCCCTCTTAAGTCCACAATATTATTTGCAGTAAATACATCCGAGAAGTGAATGACGCCAAACCCTTGCTTTGAATGCGGCCAGTGCTGCCAGCATTTTCGGGTGAGTTTTTACCATGGAGAAATTGCAGGCAATGGCACTGGAGTAGTTCCGGGAGAGCTTACAACAAAGCTCACAGACCACTTGGCTTGCATGAAGGGCACAGAGAAAGGCGGGGCACCTTGTATCGCTCTAAAACATACTAAAGAAGAAGGCTATCGCTGTTCTATTTATGAAGAGCGACCAACTCCCTGCAGGGAATTTAATGTGTTCAATAATGATGGAACAATGAATGCTGATTGCCTGAAATTAAGAAAGAAGGCAGGTTTGGTGGCCTGATGACTAATCTAGATTGGTCAATGATTTGGCTAATTTGGGGAATTTTCAGGATTCTGAAGATCTTCTAAATCTTGGGGGAGGGGTGGATGAGCCAAACCCCCGGCACTGGCAGAAATTGGGTTTGGCTGCTTCGTTCCCGACCTGACCAGGTTATCCAACCCACCATGCGGGGAGGCCCATCCAATTCCATTTTAGCTTGTTAGAATGTAAGACATGACAGCACTGGCACTAGCCCGTTCGTGGCGCCCTAAAACGTTCTCGCAATTAGTAGGACAAGACCATGTGGTTAAGGCCTTAACCCATGCCTTAGACCAAGGCCGCTTGCATCATGCATGGCTCTTTACGGGTACCCGTGGGGTAGGTAAGACCACCATTGCTCGCATTATGGCCAAGGCACTCAATTGCACTGGAACTGATGGTTCGGGCAAGATGACTTCAGAGCCCTGTGGAAAATGCCCAGCTTGTATGGAAATTGATGCTGGTCGCTTTGTTGACTATATCGAGATGGATGCAGCAAGCAATCGTGGTGTTGATGACATTGCCGCACTCCTAGAAAAAGCAGCATACGCACCCAGTAATGGTCGCTACAAGGTATACATGATTGACGAGGTGCACATGCTCACCAATCATGCCTTTAATGCCATGCTCAAAACCTTAGAAGAACCTCCAGAGCACGTTAAATTTATTTTGGCGACTACTGATCCACAAAAGATCCCGGTCACTATTCTGTCTCGCTGCTTGCAGTTTAATCTCAAGCAAATGCCAGTACCGCTCATCGTTGAGCATTTAGAAACGGTGCTCGCTGCAGAAAAAGTCGAATATGAAGTCAATGCCTTAAGAGTGTTGGCTAAGGCAGCTCAAGGCTCCATGCGCGATGCTTTGTCATTAACAGATCAAGCGATTGCATACGCTGCTGGCAAGGTTACTGAAGAATCTGTACGTGGCATGCTCGGCACATTAGACGATGCTTATCTCATTCGCATTTTGGATTGCTTAATTGCAAAAGATGGCGCAAGCCTGTTGGCAGTAGCAAATGAAATGGGTGAGCGCAGCATGTCTTTCTCATTAGCACTCCAAGATCTATCCAGCTTGTTGCAAAAAATTGCAGCAGCGCAAGTTGTCCCAGAGTCTGTATTAGATGATTGGCCAGAAGCAGGCGAGATTCGTCGTTTGGCTACCCAGCTCACCAAGGAAGAAGCGCAACTCTTCTACCAAATCACCATTACTAGCCGTCCTGACCTATCACTTGCACCAGACGAACAAACTGGCTTTGCGATGACGCTATTACGCATGTTGGCATTTCGTCCAGGCAGCGGTGGAGGAGGTTCTGCTCCAGCACCCTCAAATCCATCAGCGCCACCAGTAAACACAGCACGTCCAGCCGCCGCCCCGGCTGCTAGAGCGCCTACGCCTGTAGCTAAAACAGCTGTACCTGCTGCTAGCAAATCTGTCGCCTCCGCTTTAGCGCCTGCGGCAACGCCAGTTGGCAATGCAACAGAACGTCCTGATTGGCATGGCTTGATGCGTCAATTGCCAGTAAAAGGTTTAGTGCAGCAGTTAGCTTTTCAGACTGAGTTGCAAGATTGGAATGATTCGGCAGCGGGAGTACGCGCAACCATTGTTACTCCAATGCCGCAGTTGGCTTCTGAAGCCTCTGTTGCGCGCTTAGCTGATGCACTAACTGCGCACTTTGGTAAGCCAGTGAAGATTGTGATTGAAAAAGGTGAAGTAGAGGGCAAGACAGTTGCCAAGGTTGATGCGCAGATTCATCAAGAGAAAAGAATGAATGCCGAGCAGATGATTGCAGCTGATCCCTTTATTCAGCAATTAGAAAAAGAGTTTGGCGCTAAGGTAGTTGGTGGCTCTGTTAAACCACTCTAATGCACCTCTTTAATTTAAATTCAGCTATTTAGAAATAATCAACATAAGCACTAAGGAATAAGGCGATGATGAAAGGTGGACTTGCTGGCCTCATGAAACAGGCTCAGCAGATGCAAGAGAAAATGAAAACTGCGCAGGCCGAATTGGCTGCGTTAGAAGTCACTGGCCAAGCCGCCGGTGGTTTAGTGAAGGTAACCATCTCTGGTAAATACGAGCTCAAGCGTGTACAAATTGATCCAGGTGCAATGGATGATCGCGAGATGCTCGAAGATTTGATCGTTACTGCTTATACAGAAGCATTTAAGCAAGTAGAAGCTGCTAGCGCGCAAATGATGTCTGGTGCAACTGCGGGCATGCCAATGCCCCCTGGCTTTAAGCTACCTTTCTAACTTCATTGATTTAATTTATTCATGGCACGCATAGAAGCACCTGTTGATGCACTTGGTCGTTTGATCGAGGCATTGCGTGTGCTTCCAGGAGTAGGGCCTAAGTCTGCTCAGCGCATGGCCTTTTATCTTTTGCAGCATGATCGTAATGGTGCCGCAGTACTAGCTCAATCATTGGGCGAAGCAGTAGAGACGGTTGGCCACTGCGCACGTTGCAATACATTCTCAGAAACCCAAATCTGTAGCACCTGCTCTGATGAGCGCCGTGATCCTTCTTTGTTATGTATTGTAGAAACACCTGCTGATCAAGTCATGGTGGAACAGACTTTAAGCTTCAAAGGCAATTACTTTGTACTTATGGGTCGCCTCTCACCGCTCGATGGTATGGGCCCTAATGAAATTCATTTTGATCGCTTACTTACTCGGATTGAAAATCCCGATACCGGCGTGCCGATTCGGGAAGTAGTGCTAGCAACTAACTTCACGAGTGAAGGTGAGGCCACTGCCCACTACATTGGTGAGGTCCTCAAAGCTAAAGGTATTAAGGTCACCCGAATTGCACGCGGCATTCCAGTGGGCGGTGAGCTTGAGTATGTTGATGCGGGAACCTTGGCCAGAGCCTTAATGGATCGCCGCTAACATGCTGGTTTCTATCGAGTTGTCAGAGTCATTAATTGATGATGCGAATTCTGCCTCGGGTATTACAAAAAGAACCATCTCTGAGCAGATTGAGTACTGGGCCCGTCTAGGCAAGGCATGTGAAGACAATCCTGATCTACAAGTTGATATGATCCAGGATATTTTGGCAAGTAGAGCAGAGATGAGTCTCAATAAGTTAAGCCAATTTCGTTTTGGCTAGCCTGTCTAAATATCCCTTGAGTACCCAGTAAGTTGTTTTCAGAGCATAGTGCCGTCCCCTGTGCATCAAGCCCCAATCGGCAATCTGTCATCCCATTGCCATAAAGACTAGGTAAATTGCTCCTTTTTGGGGATAATTTGGTCTGCACCACCCTTGGGCTTCAATCTCAAGCTGTGTTTGCCAAGTTTTCCCTGTCGGCACCTTGCTATTGCATTGCACTGGCATCCCAATTAGAAATTGTGAATGACCCGCAAGTTTTATCTACTCCTCCTGTTGAGCATTATTTGCACTTTCCTCGGAGCAACTGCATTTGCGCAGAAGGCAGGCTCGGGCTCGGACCAAATTGCAACTTTTGCAGCACCTATTCAGGATTTTCCAACAGAGGGCGAGCTCTTTGGATTGCCAGTAAACGTGCATGGTCAAACGACTTATATTAACCAGCGTTACAACAATTTCACATCCAGCTATTCTGGTTCGAATAGTTTGAATGCTCAGAAGTCAATGAGCTATACCTGGTCAGGCACTTTATTCTTTGGTGCTCGCGTGGCACCCAATACGGATATCTATTTCAATCCTGAAGTGATCTCTGGTGTACCTTTCTCTGGTCTTGAAGGTTTAGGTGGCTTTACCAATGGTGAGGGTAGTAAGGCTACTGGAGCTCAAGCTAAATTTTATTCTGCACGTGCTTTTGTACGTCAGACATTTAACCAAGAGGGCGACAAAGTTGTCCTTGAGAATGAAGCTAATCAAATTACACAAACCGTTAGTAGCAATCGTGTCGTTGTCACTGCCGGACAGTTTTCTACTTTAGATATTTTTGACGATAGTCGTTACGCTAAAGATCCGCGCATTCAGTTTATGAACTGGGGCAACATGACCTACTTGGCGTATGACTACGCTGCTGATGCGCGCGGCTACAGTACTGGCCTGGCGGGTGAGTGGTATTTGGAAAATTGGGTTCTGCGAGCCTCTCGTATGCTTGCACCCAAAAATCCTAATGGCCGCGATCTCAATTGGCAAATCTTTAATACTTATGGTGACCAAGTTGAGGTTGAGCGGCAACACAATATTGCTGATCTTCCTGGTAAGGTTAGCGTACTTGCTTATCGCAACAGAATGATTCTGGCGCGCTTTTCTGATGCAACCAATTATGTGGTCGCTAACAATGCACAAGGTACGCAAGCGATTAATAATGTCCGCACTAATTACCAATATAAAACTGGTGTCGGTATTCATGGCGAGCAGGCATTGACAAAAGATTTAGGTATCTATGGCCGTGCATTTACATCCGATGGCCATACTGAAACGATGTCTTTCACTGAGGCTGATAACTCAATCTCAGTTGGCATGGGTATGAATGGCACAAGCTGGAAGCGTCCGAGTGACACCATTGGTATTTCTATGATGCAAAACGGCCTCTCAAGTTTTAGAAGAGGGTATTTGCAAGCTGGTGGCGTCTCTTACTTTATTGGCGACTATGCTGGTGCGGGTCAGACAATTTCCTATCGCCCAGAAAGAATTGGCGAGGTCTACTACAACGCGATGGTGATTAAGAATGTGCTTGCTGGTTTGAACTTTCAGCACATCAACAATCCTGCATATAACGCTGCCCGCGGCCCTGTAAACATCGTATCTTTCAGGATTCACGCTGAGTTTTAAGCGTTTTGTCGTTCCAGCTTTTAATTATTTCGTTAGAATCAATAAGTTAGCTATTCCCAATTATTAGACTTTTGGCTTTTGTCACCTATAATCATTAAAAGCCCCCTGAAATGGGTATTTTCAGGATCTAAATCTGCTTCAGGGGCTATAAAAACAGCATTTATATTGATTTAGAGGTAGCCGCATTTGTTGATTTACGGCATACGTAAGAGAGACGTAGCAAATTTATTCAAAAGCATTGCACCATACGCAATGGCAACTTTTGCGATTTTTGCTTTTGCACAAGTTGCTGCTCAGAGCGCTCCTGCGAGTGTCACTGTGCAATCGGGTGACTCCTCTTTATCAGCGCCGCCATCGATTGGTTCGCAACTCAGTAACCAAGAACAAAGTGCGAAAGCAGCCGAGTTATTTGCACCGGTTACCAAAGCGAATACGCCCAAGATTTATACCAAGCCCGTTTCATCCGGGCCAACAGAGATGGATTTACGGCAATTGTGGGGGGAGTTAAAGCTCAATAACCCACAACTGTCTTCCTTGCGCGAGTCCTACTTATCTGCAAAAGCAACAGTACCGCAGATTGCTGCACCAGCTAATCCACAGGTTGGATTGGTATGGTCAGGTATGCCCGTGAATTCACCATTTGCCTTGGGCGGTGCAAATGCACCATCACCAAATAATCCAGGTGGCGGTGGCATTAGTAGTAATAACTCAATTTCTGTAGCGCAACCATTTCAGTTTCCTGGAAAAAAGAGTTTGGCTGCAGATATTGCAGACACCAATGCTGAAGCTCTTTTGGCAAGCTCTGAATCTACTTATTTGCAATTGGGTGCACAGCTCTCAACCCTTTACTACAACGCGCTAGCGGCTCAGAAGCAACTCCAGGTTCTAAAAGAATCTGTCATGCGCTTGGAGATGGTAAAGAATGTTGCTAAAGCACGTTACGCCAATAATGCTGCGGCGTATGTTGAGTATTTGAATGCGCAAGTAGCACAAAGTGCGGCCGAAGCCGATCAGTTCAATGTCG
This sequence comes from Polynucleobacter sp. MWH-Berg-3C6, assembly GCF_018881855.1. Classification (GTDB taxonomy): domain Bacteria; phylum Pseudomonadota; class Gammaproteobacteria; order Burkholderiales; family Burkholderiaceae; genus Polynucleobacter. Next base: position 550,349 of record NZ_JACVPN010000001.1, read on the forward strand.
AGCGTCAATTGCAAGTTGCACTAAATAACATCAATACCTTGGTTGGTCGTCATTCCCGTGAAAAGCTAGTGCTCCGTGGCGATGTACGACGCGCCATGAATGGTGTGCCAACATTAGTCGAGCTAGAGGACTATGCAGAATCTAGTCATCCTGCTCTAAAGAGTTCAGCCTTGCAACTCGATGCTGCACGTAAAGGTGTTGCTCTTGCCAAGAAAGCATATCTCCCAGACTTTCAGGTGATTGGTTCCTCTTATACTCCGCGTGGACCATTTTCTGCTAACAACGGCGCGATGTTTTATCAGTTCGAATTAGATCTCATTATTCCGCTGTATTTCTTTACTAAGGAAAAGTATGGGGTAGAGCAGGCGCAACGTAATCAAGCAGCTGCTGAGGCCGGTAATATTTCTAATCGCCAGCAAATTGTATTGGCTGTAAATACGGCATATGCCACTTATGAGCAGGCCAAAACCCAAACTCAGTTTTTAAAAGATCGCCAAGTGCCACAAGCCGATGCTGCCTATAAGGTCGGCCTGACCCAGTACTCTAATAATGGCCAGGGCTTTAATGATCTATTGACTGCGCAAACTCAATTGCGTAACTTAGAGATTGCATTGGCGCAAGCAGAGAGTAATCTATTGCAAGCGCAAGCAGTATTAATGGTTTCTGCAGGCAAAGAGCCTTTTTAAGGAGCAGTTTTGGTTGATAAATTGATTGCGTTTCTAAAGGGTTTAACTGAAAAAGTAAAACCGCATTTGCATAAAGGTGTGCACCATGGCACACATCATGCAAAAGTTGCCGCTACTGGTTTGGTGGGTTTGTATTGGAATCTCTCCCCAACAAATCGTTATCGCGTTCGCTTAGCCGCTTTTGCCTTTGCAATTCTGTCTCTGGGCATTGTGCTGGGTCGCGTTACTAACGTAAATCGCGCTGTCAAAATTGAAAGCTCTGGTAAGGGGTTAAAGGTTGAAGCCACTGGTGTATTAGAGCTGCAGCTTCCAGGTGTAAAACTCAATCCTGAGATTTATGTATTTCAGACTGCAGAAAAAGTTCAGGTGCCAGTGAATATTAAAGTGCCCGGACGTCTTGCATTTAATGCTGAAAAATCAAAAGTGCTATCAGCACGCGCCCCGGGTAGGGTTGAACGTATTTATGCTTTTGATGGTGCACAAGTGGACATTGGTTCACCAGTTGTAGAGCTTTATAGTCCAGAATTTATTTCCGCCCAACAAGAGTATTTACTTTCCTCTAAAACTGCTAAGGTTTTAGAGAGTAGTAAAACTATGAGTGATTTGCTGGGGGATGCTCGTATTACTCAGCAGGCTGCTGCTAACCGCATGAGAAATCTAGGTGCGGGAGATGGGGATATCAAGAGCATTGAAACTACCGGCAAGACAACAGCTAATTTGGTGATGCGCTCACCACTGAAGGGCGTTGTAGTGAAGCGCAATGTTGAACCTGGTGCCGCAGTGAACTCTGGTGATGTGATTGCTACCTTGGCTGACCCTAAGCAGTTATGGTTCTTGGGTAATGTGTTTGAGCAAGACTTTAGGATGATTAAGCAGGGGCAAAAAATGATTTTGCGCCTTGAAGCGTATCCTGAAAAAGAGTTCATTGCTTATGCCAATTACATTGCTCCAGCTATTGATCCACAAACGAGAGCTTTATTGATTCGTGCTGATGTAGAAAATATTGATGATTTACTGCGACCGGACATGTATGCCTCTGGTCTGCTGACTACGGGCACTGCGGATGCCGTAGTTGTTCCACAATCAGCCATTGTCCGTATTCGTGAGAATCGATTTGCCATCATTAAAGTGGGCGAAGAGACTTTCCGTCGTGTGCCCGTTAAAGGATATGACCTGAATAGCAAGGCCTTTGCGATTACCGAGGGCGTTGAACCTGGATGGAAGGTTTTGGCAGAAGGCGCTGTTTTGTTGAACGACCGCTTCGCCAAGCAGGAGGACTAAGTGAGCGTCTTCACCTCCTTCATTCGAGGGGTAATCGAGAAGCGGGTACTGGTTATCTTCGCCTCCATCGTATTACTTGGATTGGGCATGCTCAGTTTGAGCAAATTGCCAATTCAGCCATATCCTGGTGTTGCGCCGCTAACCATTCAAGCTATTTCACAATGGCCTGGAAGAAGTACTACTGAGGTTGAGCAGCAAGTCACTATTCCGGTTGAGAACGCATTAGCGGGTATTCCAGGCCTGCAAGCTTTTCGCTCGGTATCTCTATTTGGCTTATCTGTAGTCACACTCAAGTTTAATGACACTACAGATCCATTCAAGGCGCGCCAAACATTCTTAGCAAACTTAGCTAACGTGAGTTTTCCGCCGGGTGTGACTTCAAGTATTAGCCCTGACTCAGACGCGACCGGCGAGATCATGCGTTATGAAGTCCGTTCTGAATATGCGACTTCAACACTATTAAAGACGCTGCAGAACTATGAGATCTATAAAGAGCTCAAGCAAACGCCAGGTGTAGCCGACGTTTCTTCATTTGGTGGCAAGGTACGGCAATATCAGGTGATCGTCAGTCCTGAAAGCCTTCAGGCTAAAGGCGTTTCTGTTAATCAATTGATCTTAGCGCTCACAAATGCCAATAGCAATGCTGGGGGTGGTCTACTGCCTAGCGGTGAGCAACAGTTTGTAGTGCGTGGCGTAGGCTTACTAAAAAATATCGCAGATATTAAGGAAGTAGTCATCACCATCAACAATGGCGTGCCGATCCGTATTGGTGATGTAGCTAAAGTAGAGATTGGTAACGCACCACGTTTGGGTATGTTCCAGTTCAACAACAATCCTGACTCTGTTGAAGGGATCGTTTATTTGCGTCGCGGCGAGAATGCTACTGAAGTATTGGCGCGAGTTCGTAATACTGTTGACAACATCAATAAGCATGTATTACCACCAGGCATTGAAGTAAAGCCGTTCTACGATCGTCAGGTTCTTTTAGACATCACAATTGGTACTGTTAAGCATACCTTGTTCTTTGGTATCTCTTTGGTTTTGGCAGTCTTATTCTTCTTCTTGGGCAATATTCGCGCAGCTGCCGTAGTTGCTGCAGTTATTCCGTTGGCTTTGTGTGTGTCATTTATCCAAATGCATTTATGGAGTGTTCCAGCCAACTTGATTTCTTTGGGTGCGATTGACTTTGGAGTGATCGTCGACTCCGCGGTGATTCTGACGGAGAACGTCATGCGTCACTTAGAAGAGGGTGGTAAGCGCCTAAACCAAAGCATCATTATGGCAACCAGTGAAGTGCAGCGCGCCATGATTTATTCGACCGGCATCATCATCGTGGCTTACTCCCCATTGTTCTTCATGGGCGGTGTGGAAGGCATCATCTTTAAGCCAATGGCCTTCACCATGGGCTTTGCTTTGATTGCGGCCATGGTCTTGAGTCTAACTTTCTTGCCAGCAATGATCTCATTGGTATTCGGTGAGAATCTGCATCACAAGCCACCATCATTTATCACCAAAATTCTCGAAAGCTACAAGCCTTTGCTCAGAAGATGGATGGATCGTCCATTGACAGTATTTTCAGTAGCGGTGTTTGTGCTTGGATTAACCCTATTAAGCATGACTCGCCTAGGCACGGCATTCTTGCCGACTCTAGAAGAAAATAATATTTGGCTACGCGTTACCTTGCCAAATACAGTCGATCTGGATTATTCAGTGAAGGTTGCTAATCAATTACGTGAAACCTTTATGAGGCAACCTGAGATTGATAAGGTTGCCGCGCAAATTGGTCGTCCTGATGACGGCACTGATTCTACTGGTGTGTTTAACCAAGAATACGGACTCTATTTAAAGAGCCCTGATAAGATGCCTGCCGGATCTTCCAAGAAAGATCTGATTACTCATTTAGAAAACGAGCTCAATAAGATTCCAGGCATTACTTATAGCTTCTCGCAATACATCCAAGATAACGTCAATGAGGCCTTATCGGGTGTTAAAGGTGAGAACTCAGTCAAGATTTATGGCACAGATCTAGAAGTCCTAGATCAAAAAGCACATGAAGTGATTGATCAGCTGAAAAAGGTGCGTGGCGTTGCTGATGAGGGCATCTTAAAAGAGCTTGGTCAGCCAACTCTCAATATCCAGATTGATCGTGAGCGTGCAGCTCGTTACAACATTAACGTGAATGATATTCAGACTGTGGTTGCTAATGCGATCGGTGGTGCAGCAGTCACCAATTTACTTGAAGATGAAAAGACCTTTGGTATTGCGATTCGTTTAAATGAAGGCAGCCGTAATGATGTGGCAGATATTGGTCATTTATTGGTTGACTCTCCCGATGGCATCAAGATACCGCTCTCAATGGTCGCTACGGTTAAATTAACTGATGGGCCATTCTTTATCTATCGTGAAGCAGGTAAGCGCTATATTGCAATTAAATTTAGCGTGCGTAATCGTGACTTAGGTAGCGCTGTTGAAGATGCGCAGTATTTGGTTGAGCAAAACATTACCTTGCCGCCAAACTATTCCATTAGCTGGGATGGCCAATTCAATCAAATGAAGCAGGCACAAAAGAAGCTCATGTTGATTGTGCCTTTAGCCTTACTTGGCATCTTCTTATTGCTTGTGAGCGCCTTTGGTAACTTCCGTGACGCCTTTATTGTGATGATCAATGTGCCATTTGCAGCCATTGGCGGTGTACTTGCTTTGCATCTTGCCGGTGAAACATTGAGCATCTCAGCATTTTTTGGATTCTTGTCGCTCTTTGGGATTGCAATTCAGGATGGTGTGATCTTGATCTCCTTTATTAATAAAACGGCTGCAACAGAGCATGGCCAGATGAAGGACATCATGGTGGAGGGCGCCTCTTTGCGTGTACGTCCGGTTCTGATGACTGCAGCACTCTCAGGTTTAGGTCTTTTGCCAGCCGCTTTGTCGCACTCGATTGGTTCTGAGGCACAGCGTCCGCTCGCCTTGGTGATTGTTGGTGGCATGGTGACAACTACTATCTTGACGCTTTTGGTCTTACCAGTGATTTATGGCTGGTTCAGAGGACGCGCATTAACACCAGCAAGTAATATTTAAGTTAAGAAAGTAATGAATAGTCATGAGTGAACGTCAACCCCATATCTTGGTTTCTAACGATGATGGCTACCTCGCTCCTGGCTTGCTTGCCCTGGTGAACGCTGTCCGTCCATTGGGCCGTATTACAGTCATTGCACCTGAGCAAAATCATAGCGGAGCATCCAACTCTTTAACCTTATCTAGACCGCTTTCGATTCATCGAGTTGCTGGTGGCGAGCGAGATGGTTTCTTTTTCATTAATGGCACGCCCACAGATTGTGTGCACGTGGCGATGACCGGCTTTCTAGATGAAAAGCCCGACCTAGTGATCTCCGGCATTAATCAGGGCGAGAACATGGGCGAAGATGTACTGTATTCCGGTACGGTTGCAGCAGCTATTGAAGGAGTGATGTTTGGTGTTCCAGGCATTGCTTTCTCACAAATTGATCGTGGCTGGAATCGGATTGAGGATGCTGCTAAAGCGGCACATGATGTCGTTGCGCAAATGTTGATTTCAGCGCTTGCTAGAACAGAAGGTACTGCGACATTGCTGAACGTCAATATCCCAAATCGTCCTTACGCAGATTTATATCGCTGGCGTGTAACACGCCTAGGGAATCGCCATCATTCGCAGCCAGTAGTAGTGCAGGATAGCCCGCGTGGCGACAAGATCTATTGGATTGGCGCAGCAGGACACGTAAAAGATAATTCAGAAGGCACAGATTTTCATGCAATTGATGAAGGTTGCATTTCCATTACTCCAATGCAATTGGATTTGAGTCATCACGCACGCTTAGCAGCGATGCGATCTCATGGTTGGGATCGCGGTTGAAGGCTCCCACCGAAAGATTTGCCGCCTATCGTCAAGCGCTAGCAGCCAAAGTGCATGCTGGCGGTGTGAAGCACGGCAAAACCCTAGAAGCCATTGCAACTGTTCCACGCCATGCATTTATTGATGCAGGTTTGCATGCACAAGCTTATGAAGATACAGCCCTTCCTATTGGTCAAGAGCAAACGATTTCTAAGCCATCAGTGGTAGCTCGCATGATTGAGTTATTGCATAAGCCTAGGCATCCACTTGGTAAAGTGCTCGAGATTGGTACAGGTTGCGGTTACCAAGCAGCTGTACTCAGTCTGCTAGCAGATGAGGTGTATTCAATAGAGCGTATTCGTCCGCTGCATGATATGGCTAGGGCTAAGCTGCGTCCATTTCGGATTAATAATCTGCGCTTGATCTACGGCGATGGTATTTTGGGTTTGCCACAGGCCGCGCCTTTTGATGGCATTATCCTGGCGGCTGCTGGTTTGGGCATCCCTGATGCTTTATTAGATCAATTGGCTATCGGAGGTCGTTTAGTTGCTCCAGTCGCTAAAAATGAAAAAGAGCAGCAGCTCATTATGGTTGAAAGAATGAGCTCCCAGCGCTACCAAAGAACTGTCCTGGACGAGGTCTTTTTTGTACCCTTACAATCAGGGGTAATATGAAATCTCAGCAGAATTCAAGACCCACTATGCCTAAAAGCTTTTTCATTGCGCTCATGTCCGCATCTTTGGTGTTGATCGTGGGTTGTTCTACGCCCCGCACCAAGCCTGCCAATGTTACGGATCGTTCTGGAGGATCTGTCGCCTATGATCCAGCGCCACCCGGTTACTACAGAGTTAAAAAAGGCGACACTCTAGCGCGTATTGCTTTAGATCATGGTCAAGGACCGCGTGATGTAGCACAGTGGAATAAAGCAGAAAATCCGAACTTCAATCCCAATGTGATTGAGGTAGGCGATTTAATTTTGATTAAGCCGCCAGCAAGTGCTAAAACTGCTAAGCCAGTCGATAAAAAATCTACTACGGGCAGCGATAAAGCAGATGCGCCTTCATCAGCACCAGAGCCCGCTAAGCCAGAAGTCGTAGCGGAACCTGGCATTCGTTTGTCTTGGCCCGCCAAAGGTAAGGTCACTGGCGAATTTAACGAGACCAATAAAGGTATCGACATTGCTGGCAAGGTTGGCGAGCCGGTACTAGCAGCCTCTGATGGCAAAGTGGTTTACGCTGGCAATAGTTTGCGTGGTTACGGTAACTTAGTCATCGTGAAGCACGACAACACCTATCTCACTGCCTATGCGCACAATAGTAAGCTCTTGGTTAAAGAGGGTGATAGCGTGCGCAAGGGTCAAAAGATTGCCGAGATGGGTGATACCGATACTAATGCCCCTAAACTCCATTTTGAATTGCGCGTAAACGGTAAGCCAGTCAATCCAACGCCGTATTTGCAGTAACGGTTCGGCAAGAGCGTATGGCCACCGTTCTCGTATTTGATATTGAAACTATTCCTGATGTAGCTGGAATACGGCGTCTGGAAGATTACCCAGACACCATGAGCGATGCCGAGGTAGCGGCTAAAGCCATGGCTGAGAGAGCGGCTAAAACAGGCAGCGAGTTTCTGCCACTCTTCCTGCAAAAAATTGTGGCTATTTCTTGTGTGATTCGCAGAACAACCAAAGAGGGTGCTCCACAAATTAAGGTAGGCACCTTAGGTACGCCGCAAGATGATGAGAAGGTGTTGATTCAGGCCTTCTTCGATCTGATTGAGAAGTACACACCCCAATTAGTCTCTTGGAACGGTAGCGGCTTTGATCTACCGGTACTTCACTACCGCGCATTAGCTAATCATATTCAGGCGCCACGCTACTGGGAGATGGGTGAGAGCCAAGAGGCCGATAGCCGCGACTTTAAATGGAATAACTACATCAGTCGTTATCACATGCGACATCTCGACATGATGGATCTTTTAGCCAAATTTAATGGCAGAGCCAATGCGCCTCTAGATGGCTTAGCAAAGCTCTGTGGTTTCCCGGGGAAGATGGGTATGGATGGTAGTCAGGTATGGCCTGCATATCAGGACGGCAAGATTGATGAAATTCGTCGCTATTGCGAGACCGATGTTGTGAATACTTATCTCATGTATTGCCGTTTTCAATTGCTACGTGGCGGCTTCTCTCTCGATGAATACAAAGAAGAAATTGACTTTGTAAAAGCCTATTTGGAAAAAGAGGCCAAAGAGCCCAATGGTGGCCAGTGGCAAGAATATCTCCAAGGTTTTGCAGCGGATGCGTAGAGGCGATAAGCCAGTCAATATCGAAGTGACTGAGCCGGTAAGAGTTGAAGCCCTCGATTTAGATGCCCAAGGTATTGCCCGCTTGGCGCCAAACGAAGAAGAGTTGATTCAAGGCCAAAGTGGCAAAGTCATTTTTATTCAGGGCGCATTGCCTACTGAGCTGGTGACTTACACCGTCACCAGTGATAAAGCCCGGTTTAGTAAAGCGAAAGTACGACAGATTTTTAAGCCTGCAGTATTTAGGGCAGAGCCTAAGTGTGCAGCCTTTGGTATTTGTGGTGGTTGCACCATGCAGCACTTAGATATTCGTGCGCAGGTGGCAATGAAGCAGCGCGTCCTCGAAGATGATCTGCGGCATATTGCTAAGACCAAGCCCCAAGAAATTTTGCGACCCATGGGTGGTCCTACCTGGGAATATCGTCACCGCGCACGCTTAAGTGCGGTAAATCGCTCGATTAAAAAAGGCACAGTGCTCATTGGCTTTCATGAAGGTAAAAGTAGTTATGTAGCTGATATGCTGGCATGTGAGATTCTGCCAAAGCATATATCTGATTTATTGCCTGAGCTGCGTAAATTAGTCATGGGCTTATCTATCGTAGATCGTATGCCGCAAATTGAAATTGCAGTAGGTGAGCCAGAGGAACCCTTTTCCGAGGATCCCAAGAAATCAAAACCAGTCACTGCATTGGTCTTTCGTACTCTGAATCCATTAACTACAGATGATGAGCAGCTATTACGCCAATTCGCGGATCGTCATCAGGTCTGGATCTGGCTACAGCCCAAAGGCATTGAAACCGTAGCCCCGTTCTATCCAGAGACCGGCAAGCTTTGTTACCGTCTGCCTGAGTTTGAAATCGAGATGCCATTTAAGCCGGCTGATTTCACGCAAGTGAATCATATGATGAATCGTGCACTAGTGAGTAGGGCGATTCGGTTGTTAGAAGTAAAAAAAACTGATCGTGTATTGGATTTATTTTGCGGACTTGGTAACTTCACATTACCACTTGCTAGAAAAGCAAATGAAGTGTTAGGTATAGAGGGTTTAGAAACCTTGACGACCCGCGCAAAAGAAAATGCAGTACATAATAATTTAGCCAACACGGTCAGCTTCATGAAAAGCGATTTGTTTGAAGTCACCCCAGAAACAATCGCATCTTGGGGTAGGGCAGAGCGCTGGCTCATGGATCCGCCTCGTGAAGGTGCGATGGAAATCTGCAAAGCGCTTGCAGAATTGCATAATCAAAAGAGTGATTTACTTCCGCAACGGATTGTGTACGTCTCCTGCAATCCCAAAACATTAGCTAGGGATGTGGAGATTTTGTGTCATCACGCCGGCTATACGCTCAGTAGTGCTGGCATCGTCAATATGTTCCCCCACACCTCCCATGTGGAATCGATGGCAGTTTTTGATCGTTAAAACTAGCCTAATTCCCTGATTTAGAAACATTTTTTGGTAAAAATCGCGCTAATTTAGTGCATCGCGCATATTTGCGGTGCAAGTGACCCATCGGCCTAAATAATGGAAGGGTAGATTGAAGCTGTGCAGTGCGGTAGGGCTGTGAACAGTTTCATTAACCACTGGGAGTGCGTCATGAGAGCCTCAGATAGTTTCGCGATCATATTGATTTTGATAGCGCTATCTTATGCGGTGAGCATGTTTGTAGCGAACTAAACGTTCACAGACAAAGGCTACGCAATGAAAAAGGCGCCCGCAGGCGCCTTATGAGAACGTCACACTTCAGTTCTTAGTCTCTATTGCCACCAACAATACCTAAGAGTGCAAGTAGGTTGGTAAACACGTTATAGACATCTAAGTAAATTGCTAAAGTAGCCATGATGTAGTTTGTCTCGCCGCCATTGATAACGCGTTGTACGTCAACCAGGATGAAGGCGGAGAAGATTGCAATGGCTAGGACCATCACAGTCAACATCAAAGCAGGTAACTGCAACCAGATATTGGCCAATGAGGCAACGATCAAGAGCAGGACACCAACCATCAGCCATTTGCCCATGCCAGCAAAGTCACTTTTGCTTACAGTAGCAATGGTTGCCATTACGGCAAAGATAGCTGCAGTGCCGCCAAAGGACAGCATGATGAGAGTCGCACCATTGCTATAGCTATTGAGGGTGTAACCAACTAGTCGGGACATCATGATGCCCATGAAGAAGGTGAAGCCCAGCAAGAGCAGTACGCCTAGACCTGTCTCTTTGTTCTTCTCAATTGCCCAGAAGAATCCAAAGGCAACTGCCATGAAGACGATGAAGCCAATGAATGGGCTGCCAGCAAATAGGCTAAAGCCCATTGCAACACCAAGCCAGGCGCCAATCACGGTTGGAACCATTGATAAGGCTAAGAGGGCGTAAGTATTGCGTAATACGCGGTTGCGTACCTGAATAGTGCTAATTGAGCCGGTTTGGCCAAAGCCGTAAGAGTTGAGATCACTCATATTGACTCCTTCTTTCATAGTAATTACACGAGCCCATTGAGGGCTGTTGACACTAAGTATAGACAAAACGCCCCAATTTCAAGCCCCCTAATAAAAGACCTACAAAGTCAGGGCTTATGCCCTGTAAATTCAAGGGCTTAGCCCTACAGACATAGGGGTAAATACGGTCAGGCAATGTATAATTTGGGGGTCGCTGAGGTGGGGTGGCTGTTTAAGCCATTTAGACCCTATTCGGCAAATATCTTTGAATTTACTATTGGAGTCTTGCATGGCAATTGAACGCACCCTTTCTATTATCAAACCTGATGCTGTCGCTAAAAACGTCATCGGCAAAATTTATGACCGTTTTGAATCTGCTGGTTTGAAGATTGTTGCTTCCAGAATGGCGCACCTCTCACAAGGTGAGGCTGAGCAGTTCTATGGCGTTCATAAGGATCGTCCTTTCTTTAAGGATTTGGTGAGCTTTATGATTTCTGGTCCTGTCATGATTCAAGTATTGCAAGGTGAAGGCGCAATTGCTAAGAATCGTGATCTGATGGGTGCTACTGATCCTAAGAAGGCAGAAAAAGGCACCATCCGTGCTGATTTTGCTGACAGCATTGATGCAAATGCTGTTCATGGTTCTGATGCTCCTGAAACAGCTGCTGTGGAAGTTGCTTTCTTCTTCCCTGGTATGAATGTTTTCAATCGCTAATCACTGATTTATCGATTAGCTATTTATTCATAAGTAGGCGCATTGACCTCCCCGCGCGTAAATCTCTTAGATTTTGACGCTGACCAAATGGCAGCGTATGTCGCGGGGTTGAATGAAAAGCCCTTTAGGGCAAAGCAACTCATGCAGTGGATACACCAACGAGGTATATCCGACATCAATGACATGAGTGATTTAGCAAAAAGCTTCAGAGCGACATTGCTAGATAAAGCGGAAGTATTTTCGCTTCCCGTTATTAAAGATGAGCACGCTGCAGACGGTACACGTAAGTGGCTATTGGATGTGGGTGCTGGCAATGCGGTTGAGTCCGTATTTATTCCTGAGGATGATCGGGGTACTTTGTGTATTTCTTCTCAAGCAGGGTGTGCGGTCAATTGTCGTTTTTGCTCTACAGGGCATCAAGGCTTCTCTCGCAATCTCACTTCCGGTGAAATCATTGGGCAACTTTGGTTTGCAGAGCATCTATTGCGCAATGATCCAGAAGCTGTTCGCAGAATTGAAAAATATCCAACCCCAGGTTGGGAGCACACTGGGCGCGTAATTTCTAATGTCGTCATGATGGGAATGGGCGAACCCTTACTCAACTATGACAATGTAGTCTCAGCATTGCGTTTAATGCTAGATGACAGAGCCTATGGTTTATCTCGTCGACGTGTCACAGTGTCTACATCAGGTGTGGTGCCCATGATTGATCGCTTGGCACAAGACTGCCCAGTCGCGCTCGCTGTGTCATTGCATGCACCCAACGATAAATTGCGTGATCAATTAGTACCGCTGAATCAAAAGTATCCATTGCATGAACTACTCGATGCTTGTGAGCGTTATTTGCCATTTGCGCCAAGAGACTTCCTCACTTTTGAATACTGCATGCTCGATGGCGTGAACGATTCCGATATTCAAGCAAAAGAATTGGTACGACTGCTCAAGAATATTAAGTGCAAAATCAACCTGATTCCATTTAATCCATTTCCTGAGTCAGGCCTGAAGCGCTCGCCAGCCCAGCGGGTTCATGCTTTTGCTAGTATCTTATTAGATGCGGGCATGGTAGCAACGGTGCGCAAAACTCGTGGTGATGATATTGCCGCTGCCTGCGGTCAGTTAGCGGGAGATGTTGTGGATCGCACGCGAGTGCGTGAACGTGCGGTACACGATGCAGACATCATTACAGAATCACAAGAGCAGCCAATTGAATGGCTCAAAAAGTTAAATTAAGGATTAGATCCCTATGAGCTCTAATAATTCATCATCAAAACTCCCGCTAGGACCATCCCCCAAGCGCGCAACCCGTCAAGCGACAGTTGCCTGGAAAAGTAACATCATTACCGTGGGCGGCGATGCTCCCGTTCGCGTGCAATCGATGACCAATACCGATACTGCGGATGCGGTAGGTACCGCGATACAGATTAAAGAGCTGGCGCGTGCTGGTTCCGAGATGGTGCGTATTACTGTTAATACATCAGAAGCCGCAGCAGCTGTTCCCTATATTCGTGAGCAACTAGACAAGATGGATATCTTAGTGCCGTTGATTGGCGACTTTCACTACAACGGCCACACTTTATTGAATGATTTCCCTGAGTGCGCTAAAGCGCTCTCGAAGTACCGTATTAATCCTGGTAATGTGGGTAAGGGCGCTAAGCGTGATCCACAGTTTGCGCAAATGATTGAAGCAGCCTGCAAATACGACAAGCCAATCCGCATTGGCGTGAACTGGGGAAGCTTAGATCAAGATCTATTGGCATCCATTATGGATAGCAATGCCGCTTTGGCAGATCCGAAGACTGCACAAGAAGTCATGATTGAGGCCCTGATTCAATCAGCATTACAGTCTGCAGAAAAAGCCGTTGAGCTGGGCATGAACCCTAATCAAATTTTGCTGTCTTGCAAAGTGAGCAATGTGCAAGACTTGGTTGCCGTATATCGTGATCTGTCGAATCGTTCCGACTATCCACTGCACTTAGGTTTGACCGAAGCAGGTATGGGCAGTAAAGGCATTGTGTCTTCTACTGCAGCAATGGGTATTTTGTTGCAAGAAGGTATTGGTGACACGATTCGGGTTTCTTTAACCCCTGATCCAGGCGCTCCTCGTGAGAACGAGGTAATTGTTGCCCAAGAGATTTTGCAAACAATGGGTTTGCGTAATTTCACGCCAATGGTAATTGCGTGCCCGGGTTGCGGCAGAACCACCAGCACGACTTTCCAAGAACTAGCTGCTGATATTCAGTCGTATCTGCGCCAACAAATGCCTATCTGGAAGAAAACCCACCCAGGTGTTGAGAATATGAATGTGGCCGTGATGGGCTGTATCGTAAATGGCCCAGGCGAGAGCAAGCATGCCAATATTGGTATTTCTTTACCAGGGACGGGGGAGACACCGGCAGCCCCGGTATTTGTGGATGGCGTTAAAGTCAAAACATTGCGCGGTGAAAATATTGCACAAGATTTTCAGGTCATCGTGGATGAATACGTGAAGCAGAATTACGCAGCAAAAGCCTAATAGATCTAAATTAGTAAAACAAGAATAAAAATGACTGATCAAACAAGTAAAACCAAAGCCCAGAAAATTAATGGCGTACGTGGCATGAATGATTTGCTGCCCGCTGATGCTGCGCAGTGGGCTCACCTTGATCATGTCCTGCGGGATTTAACTCGTGCTTATGGTTATGAGTTCTTGCGAACACCGATTGTTGAGGCAACTGCAGTATTTCAGCGTGGTATTGGCGAGGTGACCGATATTGTTGAAAAAGAAATGTATTCCTTTGAGGATCGTTTAAATGGCGAACAGCTTACTTTACGCCCCGAAGGTACTGCTGCATTAGTACGTTCTGTAATTGAAAACAATTTGTTATATGAGGGCCCTAAGCGTCTTTGGTACACCGGCCCGATGTTTCGTCATGAGCGTCCACAGCGTGGTCGCTATCGCCAGTTCCACCAGTTTGGTATTGAAGCTTTAGGCTTTGCTGGCCCCGATATCGATGCTGAAATCATTCTTATGGGTCAACGTCTTTGGGATGAGTTGGGGTTAAAAGGTGTTCGCTTGGAGATCAACTCTCTAGGACAGGCCAATGAGCGTGCAGAGCATCGTGCTGCGCTGGTAACTTACTTTGAGAAAAATAAATCACAGTTAGATGAGGACTCTCAGCGTCGCTTGATTAGCAACCCTTTACGTATTTTGGATTCTAAAAATTCAGAGATGCAGGCATTGATTGAAGGCGCACCAAAGTTATTGGATTTCTTGGGTGCAGAATCTCTTGCGCATTTCAATGCAGTACAGGCTTTGCTGAAGGCAAATAATATTCCTTGCAAAATCAATCCACGCCTAGTACGCGGCTTAGATTATTACAACCTCACCGTATTCGAGTGGGTCACAGATGAGTTAGGTGCGCAGGGTACGATTGCTGGCGGCGGTCGTTACGATCCCTTAATTGAGCGTATGGGTGGTAAGGCGGCACCTGCTTGTGGTTGGGCTATGGGCATGGAGCGTGTTTTGGAGCTCATGAAGGTATCTGGATCATTGCCAGAAGCACAGTCTCAATGCGATATCTTTGTATTGCATCAAGGCGGCGAAACTTTAACGGCTGCCATGATCATTGCTGAGCGTCTTCGGAGCGCTGGTATCGATACCATTCTTTTCTGCCCGCCAGATGGCCAATCTGCCAGCTTTAAGTCACAGATGAAGAAAGCGGATGCTAGTGGGGCAGCCTTTGCAGTCATTATTGGCCCAGATGAATTGGCCAAGAATGAGGCTCAGATCAAAGACTTGCGTGCTAGCGGCGAGCAAAAAGCCGTGCCTTTCGATGGGGTACTAGAGGCTGTAATTGATGCCTTGGTAGGCGCCTCCGAATAGAATGAGTCTATTGGTTGTATTTAATAGTAATAAAACCCTTATTAATTAGCTTGGATTCACATGCCTTTAGATCTAGAAGAACAAGAACAGTTAGACCAACTTAAAGCATTTTGGCAAAAGTACCGCAATCTGATTACTGGTGTGCTGACGGCCGTCTTGTTTGCATATGCTGCATATAGCGGTTATGGGTGGTGGCGCAATAACCAAGCTTTGGAGGCTTCCAAGCTTTACGAAACGATGGTGACTGCCATTGCGAAGGGCGATAAGGACCAGACCTTACGTGCCGCGGATGATTTGCAAAAGAATTTTGCTCGCACGCCTTATGCAGCAATGTCGAGTTTGATTGCTGCGCGTATTGTGTCTGATGCTGGTGATACCGCTAAAGCTCTTGATTACTTACGTTGGACGGCTAAAAATGCATCTAATGATGGTTACTTGGCTTTAGCAAAATTACGACTAGTGGCTCAGCTCATTGAGCAGGGTAGTGAAAAAGATTTCGCTGAAGCTGATCAAGTGCTCAAGGAAAGTCCGATTGCTGGCTTTGAAGCGTTGTGGCTAGAGCGTCGCGGCGACTGGTATTTGGCGCAGAAGAAAAATACTGAAGCTAGAAAAAGCTACGAAGATGCATGGAAGAAGTTAGATCAAGCTAAAGAATTCCCAGAAGAGGCGCGTCGCCTCTTGAAGGTGAAGCTCGATGCGGTTGGAGGGGTAGCTAAGTGATGACTCTAGAGATCGGCGCTATGAAACGTCTGGCAAGACTTGCTAGCACTACTATTCTTTTGGGGGTAGTGGTGACAGCGCTGATTGCGTGCTCTGGTAGTTCCCGTGTTCGTAAACCCTCTGAATTGGCGGCAGTAACCAATCAGTTTGATATGCAATCGGTATGGTCAACCAGTGTTGGCTCATCTGAAGGTTTTAACTTTCATCCAGTAGTAGCGGGGGATGCAGTGTATGCAGCCTCACATCGCGGTAACTTGGCTAAGATTGACTTAGCTACTGGCAATAAAGTTTGGGAAGCTTCTGTTCCTGAGCGCTTGTCTATTGGCCCAGGATCTGATGGCCGTACTACGGTTGCTGTAAGTACCCGAGGCACTGTCTACGCCTATGACGATACTGGCAAGCAAATTTGGAAAGTTAGCGTCAGCAGTGAAGTCTTGAGTGAACCTATTGTGGCTGGTGGAGTGGTGATTGTGCGAGCACTCGATAATCGTTTCATTGGCCTCGATGCGCAGACAGGTGTCCGTAAGTGGGTTTATCAGCGCCAACAATCCGCTTTATCGCTTCGCGTTGGTTATGGCATGCTGGCGATTGGTAATGAGGTGATCGTGACCGGCTTTGCTGGCGGACGCTTTGGCATGATTGCAATCGCGAATGGTGGTTTAGTTTGGGAAACCCCCGTGTCATTTCCAAAAGGCTTCTCAGAAATTGAGCGTTTGAATGATGTGACTGCAAAGCCTAGCATGGAGGGCGAGATCATTTGTGCTGTGTCATATCAGGGTCGTATTGGGTGTGGGCAAGCGCGCACTGGTAATCTCTTATGGTTTAAAGATTACTCGAGCTATACCGGCACCTCTCAAAGTACTGAAATGGTTTTCTCGGCCAACGAAAAATCGTATGTCACAGCATTTGCTACCAAAGACGGTACACAAGTTTGGGAGAATACTCAGCTCACATTCCGTGATGTTGGCGAATCCTTAGCGGTTGGTAAAGTTTTACTCATGGGTGATGCACAAGGTTATGTGCATGCACTTGCGCAGGCGAATGGCGAGATGATCGCGCGTATTCGTCACGACAGCAGTCCAATCTCCGCCGCTCCAATTGCAGTTGGCGGGCTCATCTTGATTCAATCTCAAGGTGGAAAAATCGCGGCGTACAGTCCTAAATGAATCCAGTCATTACTATCGTCGGCCGCCCCAACGTTGGGAAGTCGACACTTTTTAATCGTTTAACACGTTCACGCGATGCCTTAGTGGCAGATTTTTCTGGTTTAACGAGAGATCGACATTACGGCAAAGGTCGCATCGGCGAACGCGCATTTATTTGCGTCGACACGGGTGGCTTTGAGCCTGTTGCCAAGACTGGCATCGTTGCTGAGATGGCAAAGCAGACTAAGCAAGCAGTAGCTGAATCTGACATTGTGA
Source organism: Polynucleobacter sp. MWH-Berg-3C6 (assembly GCF_018881855.1). Taxonomy (GTDB): domain Bacteria; phylum Pseudomonadota; class Gammaproteobacteria; order Burkholderiales; family Burkholderiaceae; genus Polynucleobacter. Next base: position 567,629 of record NZ_JACVPN010000001.1, read on the forward strand.
TCTTCTTGGTAGATGGTCGCCTAGGTATGGCGCCACAAGACCGCGTTATTGCAGACTTCTTGCGCAAGACCGGTCGTCCAATCATTTTGGCAGTAAATAAAACAGAAGGTATGCAAGCTGGTGTTGTGACTGCAGACTTTCATGAGTTAGGTTTAGGTGAGCCATTTCCGATCTCTTCCGCCCATGGTGATGGCGTTCGCGGCTTAATCGATGACGCCCTAGATTCTTTGGGTATTGCTGAACCAGATGAAGAGGAATTAGCAAACGATCCAAATCGCCCGATGAAGATTGCGGTAGTGGGTCGTCCAAACGTTGGTAAATCGACTTTGATTAATAAGTTGATCGGTGAAGAGCGGGTGATTGCATTTGATATGCCCGGCACAACCCGTGATGCGATTGAAGTGCCTTTTGAGCGTAATGGCAAACCTTATGTATTAGTTGATACGGCTGGCTTGCGCCGTCGTGGAAAAGTATTTGAGGCAATTGAAAAGTTTTCAGTTGTTAAAACATTGCAAGCGATTGCAGACTGTAATGTAGTGATCTTGATGCTCGATGCACAGCAAGATATTTCAGAACAAGATGCGCACATCGCAGGCTTTATTGTTGAAGCAGGTCGTGCATTAGTGGTTGCTGTCAATAAATGGGATGGCATTGATTCCTATGTCAAAGAACGTGCACGTTTAGAGATTGCGCAAAAACTACGTTTCTTGGATTTTGCAAACGTACACCCGATCTCTGCGAAAAAAGGTACCGGTCTCAAGGAGTTGTTTAAGGATGTGGATGCCGCCTATGCAGCTGCAATGGCGAAGTTACCAACCCCACGTTTGACTCGCATCTTGCAAGAAGCCATTGAGCATCAACAACCCAAACGTGTTGGTATGGGTCGTCCAAAATTACGTTATGCGCACCAAGGGGGTATGAACCCTCCAATCGTAGTGATTCATGGAACCTCATTAAGCGGCGTAACGGATAGCTATAAGCGTTATCTGGAAGGGCGCTTTAGGGATGTCTTCAAGCTAAGGGGCACTCCTTTAAGGATTCAGATGAATACGGCCAAAAACCCCTATGTGGATGCGGATAAGGGTAAAAAAGGTAAAAAGCGCTGATTTTGCCCTTGATTTTTTTATAATTAAGATCAATATAGAAGGTTCGGTGACAGCAATTTGTGAATGTAGTGTTTAAGTAAAAAAGCAAGACTCCCTAATTACAAAACCAATAAGGAGCAGTATGAACAACAAAATTCAATTACTTCAGGATCCATTTCTCAATGCCCTGCGCAAAGAGCATATTCCTGTATCCATTTATCTCGTCAATGGCATTAAGTTGCAAGGCAATATTGAATCTTTTGATCAATATGTTGTGCTGCTTCGGAACACTGTGACGCAGATGGTTTACAAACATGCAATCTCGACGATCGTTCCTGCTCGTGCGATTGACTTTCGCATAGAAGAAGCTAGCCCTGTATAAAACTGGAGTAGATGCGGCACGCGCTGTTCTTGTTGGTGTTGATACAGGACGCGAAGATTTTGCAGATAGCATGGCCGAACTCAGTCTTTTGGCTGATAGTGCTGGCTCCATACCCACAGCTAGTGTGATTGCCCGCAAAGGTAGAACAGATCCTGCTTTATTTATCGGATCTGGCAAAGCCAATGAGCTTAAGCGCGTTATGGAAGAGCAGAACGCAGAACTGGCAATCTTTAATCACCCACTATCTCCAACCCAGCAGCGCAACCTAGAGCGTCATCTTGATCGTCATGTGATGGATCGCACAGGTTTGATTTTGGATATCTTTAGCCAAAGAGCGCAAAGTCATATTGGTAAGACTCAAGTTGAGTTAGCGCAAGTGCGTTATCGCATGTCTCGCTTGGTGCGCGCCTGGAGTCACTTGGAGCGTCAACGAGGCGGTATTGGTGTGCGTGGCGGTCCAGGTGAAACTCAGATGGAGTTGGATCGCCGGATGCTCGCAACAAAAGCCAAGCGTTTAGAAAATGAACTCGAGAAGCTGCAGCGTCAACAAAGAACCCAGAGAAGGGCGCGCAATCGTAGGGATGTCTTTTCGGTTTCGTTGGTCGGGTATACCAATGCTGGCAAGTCGACTTTATTTAATGCCCTTACAAAAGCAGGGACTTATGCAGCCGACCAACTTTTTGCTACCTTAGACACAACCTCCAGAAAAGTACATTTGGAGGGAGTGGGCTCGATTGTGGTTTCGGATACTGTGGGATTTATTCGAGATTTGCCTCACCAGCTGGTGGAGGCCTTTAGAGCTACTTTGGATGAAACTATCCATGCCGACCTGATTTTGCATGTAATTGATGCCTGTAGCCCGGTTGCCAGGGAGCAAAAGGCCGAAGTTGAGGCGGTTTTGGAGGAAATTGGGGCAGATGAGATTCCCAGGATTGAGGTAATGAACAAGATTGACCAGATGCCCCAAACCTTCACCCGTGGAGCGGTTTTGGAGCGGGATGGCTTAGGCTTTCCGAGCCAGATTTTCCTATCCGCCAGGACGGGCGTGGGCCTTGATTTGCTCCGTTCGGCCCTGGCTGAATGCTCTCAAATGACTGATAGAATAAGGGTCGAGCACAACCGTGCCAAGAAGCAATTGGCCCCGGATGAGTTTTTAGAACCATTACCCGAACGACCAGAAACTTCTGAATTTAATTCGATTCCAAACCGAGGCTATTTTTCTAATGATGCGTAAATTTCTAGGCCTCTTTTCGGTCAATGATCCAGGTTGGGGCAACAGTCACAACAGCGGATCTAAGGATGCCAAAGATGGGCAGGGCAGCGATCAAGCTCCAAAAGTAGAGCCAGATACCAATAAGCCATCTGATACTCCAACAACGAATTCACCTAATAAGCCATCTGGTCCTCCAGATTTGGATGAACTCTGGCGTGATTTCAATGACAGAATTGCTGGCATCTTCGGTGGACAGAAAAAGCCGGGCGCGGGAGCAGGTAAGCCAAGTAACAAACCAAGCAACACGGATATTCCTCCGCCATCACAGCGTGGTGGAGGTGGAAATGGTGGCATGAGTGCGCCAAACTTTAAGTTCACCAATCCTTTTGGTTCCAAAGCTAGCGTCCTCATTAGTGCTGCAGCCGTATTCTTCATTTGGGTTTGCAGTGGCTTTTTTATTATTCAAGAAGGTCAAGCTGGCGTCATCCTGACATTTGGTAAATATGATTACACCGCTAAGCCAGGCATTAACTGGCGTATGCCATGGCCCATTCAGGCAGAAGAAACAGTCAATCTCTCCGGTGTTCGTTCGGTTGAGGTTGGCCGCCCAGTATTAATTAAGGCCACCAATCAAAAAGATTCTTCCATGCTCACGGAAGATGAAAATATCATCGACGTGCGCTTCGCCGTGCAATATCGATTGAAAGATCCAACTGATTACTTATTTAATAATCGTGATCCAGATGCCACAGTAGTTCAAGCTGCTGAAACTGCTGTTCGTGAAATCGTGGCACGTAGCAAGATGGATACCGTGCTTTACGAAGGTCGTGAAAAGATTGGTATTGATTTGGCGAACTCAATCCAAAAAATTCTGGATAGCTATAAGAGCGGTATTTACGTCACGAGTGTGACAGTACAAAATGTTCAACCACCTGAGCAAGTACAAGCTGCGTTTGATGATGCTGTGAAAGCCGGTCAAGACCAAGAGCGTCTCAAGAGTGAAGGTCAGGCCTATGCCAATGACATCATTCCTCGTGCCAAAGGAACTGCTGCTCGCCTGATTCAAGAGGCTGAAGGCTATAAGGCTAGGGTAGTGGCTACTGCAGAAGGTGATGCCACTCGCTTTAAGCAAATTTTGGTTGAGTATTCAAAGGCGCCGCAAGTCACCCGCGATCGCATGTATATCGATAGCATGCGCGAAATGTATAACAACGTGACCAAAATATTGGTGGATACCACCAAGAGTAATAGTCTCCTCTATTTACCGCTCGATAAGATCGTTGCTCAAGTCAGTGCTGAAAGTGCTCAGGCTGCAAGTACTCAAGTAAGTCAATCTGGTGTACCCACTCCAACTGGAAGTGTGACTGTTGGGGGCGCAACCGGCATCAATAATCCAGCGCAATCAACAGGAAGCTCCGCTGACAAACGTGATGGACTTCGCAGTCGCGATCGGGAGTCTAGACAATGAACGCAAATCGCTTAATTGCTGCAGGCATTGCTTTTATTGCCTTGATCTATGTGCTGTCATCCAGCATCTTTATTGTCGATCAACGTAAATTTGCAGTAGTGTTTTCATTTGGTCAGATCGTGCGCGTGATTGAAGAGCCAGGCTTACGCGTGAAGCTGCCAGCGCCATTTGAGAGCGTGCGCTTCTTTGATCGCCGTATTTTGACAATCGATAATCCAGAGGCAGAACGTTTCATTACTGCTGAGAAAAAGAATCTTTTAGTAGATTCTTATGTGAAATGGCGCATTATTGATCCTCGTAAGTTCTTTATCAGCTTTAAGGGTGATGAGCGCTTGGCGCAAGATCGTCTGACACAATTAGTTCGCTCCGCTTTGAACGAAGAGTTCACTAAGCGAACTGTGCGTGAGTTGATTTCAGATCAGCGTGAAGAGGTGATGCAAGGTATTCGTAAAAAAGTGGCTGATGATGCATCTGATATTGGTGTTGAGATCGTGGATGTGCGCCTAAAGCGTGTTGATCTCTTGGCTGAAATTAGTGATTCTGTTTACCGTCGTATGGAAGCTGAGCGTAAGCGTGTGGCAAATGAATTGCGCTCAACCGGCGCTGCTGAGTCGGACAAGATTCGTGCAAACGCAGAACGTCAACGCGATACGATTTTGGCTGAAGCTTATCGTGATGCTCAAAAGATTAAAGGGGCAGGGGATGCCAAGGCAACCGCCTTGTATGCGGAAGCATTTGGTCGTGACGCCCAATTTGCTCAGTTCTATCAGAGCTTAGAGGCTTACCGCAGCTCTTTCAAAGATAAGAAAGACATTATGGTGGTTGAGCCTAATGGCGAGTTCTTTAAGTTCCTGCACAAAAAATAAGAAAGTGAATTCTCCAGATCATGAATCGTTGGTTACTTCCTGAAGATATTGCAGACGTTTTGCCAGCACAAGCTCGCAAGGTGGAGACTTTGCGCCGTGGGATTTTAGATCTTTATGAGTCTTATGGGTATGAGTTAGTTGCCCCTCCTATTTTGGAGTTCTTAGACTCCTTATTGACTGGCACTGGTTCAGACCTCAATCTCCAAACCTTTAAGTTAGTAGATCAAATGTCGGGCCGCACTTTAGGTTTGCGCGCCGACATTACTCCGCAAGTGGCCCGCATTGATGCACACTTATTAAATCGCGCTGGTGTTACCCGTCTTTGTTATGCCGGATCTGTTGCACATGCTCGCACACCAGTAGGTAGCTCTGCTCGCGAAGATCTACAGTTGGGCGCAGAAATTTATGGTTGCGCCACTTGGGAGGCTGATTTTGAGGCAATCACTTTGCTCCTTAAAACCCTTTCTATTGCAGGCTTAGATAAGGTATATCTCGATTTATCACACGCTGGCATCTTGACCGGAATCTTGGCTGACCAGAGCTTAGATAAAGAAGTAATTGAGGCTTTGTATGGTTTATTGCAAAGCAAGGATCGCCCACGTCTGAGTAAGTGGGCTGCCTGCTTACCGGCAAAAACAACCGAAGCGCTGATGGCTTTGACTGAGCTCAATGGTCCTTGCGCCGAAGTATTAGCAAATGCAAAAAAAGTATTGCCCAAACATGCTGCTATCGATCACGCACTGGCAGATCTCGAGCGTTTAGTTGCTGCAGTGAGCTCATCTAGTGGATTAGAGCTCAGTATTGATTTGGCAGATCTTCGTGGTTATCAATATCACAGTGGTGTGATGTTTGCTGCTTATGTAGACAAATTGCCACAACCGATTGCTAGGGGCGGGCGCTACGACCATGTAGGCCAGGCTTTTGGTCGCTCACGTCCCGCTACAGGATTCTCATTAGATCTTTTGACTTTGGCGAATCTTTCGCCGCTAAAGGTGCGTAAGTTAGCGATCGTTGCACCTTGGCTAGAAGACGCTGCTTTGAGTAAAGCTATCTTGGCCTTACGTGATTCTGGCGAAGTAGTCATTCAGGTGATGGCGGGGGAAAAAGTAGATGCCGCCGAATATGAATGTGACCGAGAGCTGGTGAAGCAGGGTAGTTCTTGGGAAGTAAAGAAAAAGTAAGCAGTTAACCTATTTTGTAATTATCTTTTTGGATTTCAATATGTCTTCAAAGCAGCAAACTAAAGGTCGTAACGTAGTTGTCATTGGCACCCAGTGGGGTGATGAAGGCAAAGGTAAAGTAGTCGATTGGTTAACTGACCATGCAAAAGCAGTGGTTCGCTTTCAGGGCGGACACAATGCGGGGCATACCCTCATTATTGGTGACAAGAAAACGATTCTTCGCTTGATCCCGTCTGGAATCATGCATAAGGAAGTGATTTGCTACATCGGTAACGGCGTGGTGTTATCACCTGAGGCGCTTTTTAAAGAAATTAGCGAGCTCGAAGCCGCTGGCTTGAATGTTCAATCTCGCCTGAAAATTTCTGAGGCGACTACTTTGATTCTGCCGTATCACGTTGCAATTGATCATGCGCGTGAGAAAAAACGTGGTGAAGCTAAGATCGGTACAACTGGTCGCGGCATTGGGCCAGCATATGAAGACAAGGTAGCGCGTCGTGCACTGCGCGTACAAGATTTGTTCTATCCGGAGAAGTTTGCTGAGCAGTTGCGTGAGAACTTGGAATATCACAATTTCATGCTTACAAATTATTACGGTGCTGAGCCTGTAAATTACGAAAAGACATTGGCAGAAGCGATGTCTTACGCTGAGCGCATCAAGCCTATGGTGGTAGATGTCTCTAGTGCGCTCTACGCTGCTGAGCAAGCCGGTCAAAATCTCTTGTTTGAAGGTGCGCAGGGAACATTGCTTGACATCGATCACGGTACCTATCCCTATGTCACCTCCAGTAACTGCGTAGCAGGTAATGCTGCTGCTGGATCAGGTGTTGGACCAGATTCTTTGCAGTACATCTTGGGTATTACTAAGGCTTATTGCACCCGTGTTGGTGCTGGGCCATTCCCAAGCGAGCTCTACGATCATGACAATCCAGTAAAGCAAGATCCCGCTGGCATACGTTTGGCTGAAGTTGGTAAAGAGTTTGGTTCTGTAACGGGCCGTCCACGCCGCACTGGTTGGCTAGATGCTGCCGCATTGAAGCGTTCGATTCAGATTAATGGACTGTCTGGTTTGTGCATCACTAAGTTAGATGTACTCGACGGCTTTGAAACGATTCGCTTGTGCGTTGGTTACCACTTGGATGGTAAGAAGCTTGATGTATTGCCACGTGGCGCTGAGTCAGTTGCTCGTTGCGAACCAATTTATGAAGATTTCCCAGGATGGAAGGGCACCACCTTTGGCATTCGGGAGTGGGACAAGCTTCCAATCGAAGCTCAGCACTTTTTACGCCGTATTGAGGAAGTAGCTGGCAAACCCATAGCGATGGTTTCTACAGGCCCAGAACGCGATGAAACTATCTTGTTACAGCACCCATTCCAGGGTTAATGGAAAAATAACTACTTAATCTAATTTTTAACTTTTGTATAAGAAATAAATAACATGACTGCACGTACTACCTGTAATAGCCTTCAAGTAGCAACACCCCTTTATCGTTTTATTGAAGACAAGGTTCTTCCAGGAGCTGGCATTAAGAGCGCTGATTTTTGGAAAGGTTTTGATGAGATTGTTAAGGACTTAACACCAAAAAACGAAGCTCTACTGGCAAAACGTGATCGCCTGCAGCTGGATTTAGATAAATGGCATCAGGCGAATCCAGGCCCAATCAAAGATATGCCTGCTTACCGCAAATTCTTGAAAGAAATTAGTTATATCGAGGATGTTCCCACTAAGATTAAGGCTACGACTCAAAATGTGGATGATGAGTTAGCCCTCCAAGCTGGCCCTCAGCTTGTTGTTCCCGTATTAAATGCGCGCTATGCCTTAAATGCTGCTAACGCTCGTTGGGGCTCTTTGTATGATGCTTTATATGGTACGGATGTTATTTCCGAAGAAGGCGGCGCTACTAAAGACGGTGTTTACAACCCTATTCGTGGTGCCAAGGTAGTTGTTTATGCACGTCAGTTTTTGGACCAGTCAGCCCCTTTGGCTAAAGCCTCCTACAGTGATGTAGTGGCATATAGCGTTGTAGATAAAAAACTGTCTGTGAAATTAAAAGACGGCAGCACTACTGGCTTAGTTGATGAAAAACAGTTTGTTGGTTACCAAGGCGATGCCTCTGCACCATCATCTGTTTTATTGCGCAATCACGGCATTCATATTGATATTCAAATTGATAAGACTAAAACGATTGGCGCTGCTGATCCAGCGGGAGTAAATGATGTTGTGCTTGAAGCTGCACTCTCAACCATTCTGGATTTAGAGGATTCAGTAGCGGTCGTTGACGGCGACGACAAAGTACTTGCCTATGAGAACTGGTTGGGCATTCTGAAGGGTACTTTGGTTGAAGAAGTGAGTAAGGGCGGCAAGACTTTTACTCGCACACTTAATGCAGACCGCAAATACACCGCAGGTATTGGCGCAGTTAATGCCAAAGATGGCGTCGTTACATTGCATGGCCGATCACTCCTGTTTCTGCGTAACGTTGGTCACCTGATGACTAACCCAGCCATTATTACTGGCGAAGGTAAGGAAATCTACGAAGGCATCTTAGATGCAGTAGTGACCGTGTTGATTGCTTTGTATGACATCAATCGTCCGGCAACTCAGGCTATTGGCAATACCCGTAAAGGCTCTGTCTATATTGTTAAGCCAAAAATGCATAGTGCAGAAGAAGTGGCATTTGCTAGCGAGCTCTTTGGACGCGTTGAGAAATTACTTGGTTTGCCCGAGAACACGGTCAAATTGGGCATCATGGATGAAGAGCGCCGTATGAGCGTCAATATTAAAGCTGCGATTGCTGCAGCTGGAGCTCGTGTTGCCTTTATTAATACTGGGTTCTTAGATCGTACTGGCGATGAAATGCATACCGGAATGTATGGCGGTGCCATGGTTCGTAAAGGTCGGATGAAGATTGCTAAATGGTTCGGAGCTTATGAGCGTCGTAACGTATTGGCAGGCTTAGATTGTGGTCTACGTGGTCGCGCACAGATTGGTAAGGGTATGTGGCCTGCACCAGATCTCATGAAGGAAATGGTTGAGCAAAAAGGCGCACATCCTCTAGCAGGAGCAAATACCGCTTGGGTGCCATCGCCTACTGCAGCTACGTTGCACGCAATGCACTATCACCAGGCTGATGTTGCAAAGATCCAAGAGGATATGGAGAAGCTAGATACTGCAGCTGAGTATGAGGCCTTAACTGATGACCTCTTGACTGTACCAATTGCGCTGTATCCTGATTGGACCAAAGAGGAGATCCGTGAATCCCTCAATAACAATTGCCAAGGTATTTTGGGTTATGTAGTTCGCTGGATTGATCAAGGCGTTGGTTGCTCTAAGGTGCCTGATATTTATAACGTTGGTTTAATGGAAGACCGTGCAACATTGCGCATTTCTAGTCAGCATATTGCCAATTGGTTGCTGCATAAATATGTCACCAAAGCGGAAGTTGAAGAAGCTTTGCAGCGGATGGCTACTATTGTTGACACGCAAAATGCCGGCGATCCACTCTACAAGCCAATGATGCCGAACTACAAAGATTCGTATGCCTTCCAAGCTGCAAGCGATCTAATCTTTAAGGGCCTTGAGCAGCCAAACGGTTATACCGAACCATTGCTGCATGCTTGGCGCTTGAAGGTTAAGCAGGCGCAAGCCAAGTAATCTGACGTGAGCCTCGCGCTAGAATGGATTTGTCGAGAGGCAAATCCATTTTTTATTTAATGCATCTACATGTTTAGCTTTCTAAATCCATTCTCCAGACCTCGAAAGACTTTCCCGTTGCAATTAAACGATGGCGGTAGGGAGCGGGCTGGTTTTAAGGGTGGGGCGGGTGACTGTGTGGTTAGATCGATTGCGATTGCTGCCAAGCTGCCCTATATGCAGGTCTATGAGGACCTCAGAGCTGCCAATCAAAACTATGCTGATCTCAAGAATGATCGCTTGGCTAAGCGCCTCAATAACAAGGGTTCTTCACCCCGTAATGGCAACTATCGTAATGTCTTTCACGATTACATCCTGGGCCTTGGATTTGAATGGGTTCCAACCATGAAGGTGGGGGCAGGCTGTCAAGTCCACCTGAGGCCTAATGAGCTTCCAGACGGGACATTAATTGTGAAGGTTTCCAAGCACTTAACTGCAATAGTTGATGGAGTTATTCAAGATACGCACAATCCATCAAGGGGTGGAAGTCGTTGCGTTTATGGCTATTACATTAAGAAATAAGCCCACAAAGACCCAAAAAATACAAATAAAAAAGCCCCGAAGCAGTGCTCAGGGCTTTTTGCCAATAATTGGCATAAAACAGTCAAATTTAACGATAAATCAGTAATAAATTACCAATTTCCGCTCATTTTGTGACTTTTCTGTTCCATTAGCTTGGCTTCAGCCCATGCAGCTGAAATCAGGGCAAAAAAGTCTCTGATTGCAAAGAAGGGCTTAGAACCAAAGCTGGAGCTTTGTGAAAAACTAACTGAGTTTGAATGTGCCATTTTAGGTCTCCTTAAGGGTATACCCTGATGATACACCTAATCCCACAAAAATGTTGCGAGGCAGCAAAAAACCTCTTTAAAGCTTCTTTGAGTGGTTTTTAACTCTATGTCTGCAAGTGGGTATGAGTTGTGTCAATCATGATGAAGGCTGCCCAAATTGGCACTTCTGTAATAAGGACCCTCTTAAAGAGTGCTGAGTTGGTAAATTGGTAGGTCTTTGTTGGCATCGTAAGATTGATAATGGCATGCGGCACCACTTAAATAGAGTATTCAGAAAACACAAGGAGATCTCATGATTCAATTTAAAAGACCTGATGGTTCTTCTGTAGAGGGCTATTTGGCAGAACCGGCTGATAAAGCTAATGCTCCGGGTGTGGTGGTTATTCAGGAATGGTGGGGGCTCGATGATGAGGTCAAGTCAGTGGCAGATCGTCTGGCTAAATCAGGTTACCGCGCCTTAGTTCCCGATCTCTATCGCGGCAAGCTAGCGCTCGAGGCAAATGAGGCTGAGCACTTAATGAATGGGTTGAATTTTGGTGATGCCGCTACCCAAGACATACGTGGCGCAGTTCAATTTTTGAAAGCAACCGGTAGCAAGAAGGTTGCTGTTACTGGATTTTGTATGGGCGGAGCCTTAACCATTCTCTCAGCATGCAATGTTCCCGAGCTTGATGGCACAGTTGTTTGGTATGGGTATCCTCCATTGGAGTATGTTGATGCCGCAGCCATTCAGAAACCGATGATGGCGCATTGGGCAATGCATGACGAGTTCTTTTCGATTGCAGGCGTAGACCAGTTAGAAGAGGAATTGAAACAGGCTGGTGCTAGCTATGACTTTTATCGCTACGATACTAAGCACGCCTTTGCTAATCCGAAGTCGGCCGTGCGCGGCTTACCTCCTCTGGAGTACAACGCCGAGGCTGCTAAGCTAGCCTGGGAGCGGACTATGGAGTTCTTTCAAAAGAGCCTAGCTTAACTATCTCATTAGACTTCACTATGCATTTGTTCTCCGAAAATCTCGCTGTAGAAATCGCCTCTTACTATCGTAATCTCGCCTTAGGGCATGGGGTAGTACCGAAGGTATTCACCCTGGTAAATGGGGAAGGGGATCAATTTCTATTTTTTATTGATGATCTGGGAATGGAGAAGGAGGAAGAGGATCAGTTCTTGGCATACATCGTTAAAGAACATGATGCTGTTTCCTATGCGCGTGGCACATTAGTCATTGTTGAAAAGAATCAGCAATACATCGAGTTTGCAGTGGTAGATCGTGATGATGAGGAAGCAATAGTTTGCTCCGCAGAGTTAACTCGAGATATGGATGACAAGCCAATTGCTCTTACGGAGTTTGAAAAAACTTTAGTAAAAAAGAGCTCGATTGTTTTTGGAAAGCTTTTTGAGTCAGTCAAGCTTTCAGAAGCAAAGCTAGAGGATTTTGAAAGTCTTTGGGATGAGATGAAGCCCAAAATTCTGCATCGTTCTATGGGAATCTAACGCAGTAAATGACACCATTGGGTTGATTGGGGATCTTGCAATCGATTGATTTAACCCCATATAAGGTCAAGTAGAAGTTTTTGGTGCCCAGGAAGGGACTCGAACCCCCACAACCTTACGATCGCCAGCACCTGAAGCTGGTGCGTCTACCAATTTCGCCACCTGGGCATGCCTCTATTATAGGGGGATGGCTTCTCCAGGGACTTTTCTGAGCCAATTTGGCTTTTTCCCTACAGACTCGATGGTTTGATACAGTAGGCTTATTCATAACAAAAATAGATATCAATAGATATATAGCAAGGGCATGTATTGCCGAAGGAATTAAATGCGTAAAGCAAAAGACTTGGTGCCACGTGAGGCTGACCGTTTAGGAACAGTCCAAGGCCACCGAGATGGATTTGGATTTGTAATCCCCGATGATGGTGGTGAAGATATTTTTCTCTCTGAGCGAGAGATGTCTCGTGTCATGCACGGCGATAGAGTTAATGTCAGAGTACTAGGAACCGATCGCCGTGGTCGCCCCGAAGGACAGATTGTTGAAGTTGTTCTACATGCAAATAAAGTGGTCATTGGCAGATTACTCAATGAGAATGGCGTATTGATTGTTGCGCCTGAAGATAATCGTATTGGCCATGACATCTTGATTCCCCCTAAGGGACAAGGCCAAGCAAAATTAGGTCAAGTAGTGAGCGTGGAGATCATTGACTACCCTGATAGCTATCGCCAAGCCGTAGGCCGTGTTGTAGAGGTCTTAGGTGAGATTGACGATCCCGGTATGGAGATTGAAATCGCTGTACGCAAGTACGGTGTGCCTCATGAGTTCTCAGCTGCCGCCATGAAAGAAGCTGCAGCACTGCCAGATTCTGTGCAACAGGAAGATTTAGAGGGTCGCGTTGATTTACGCGATATCCCTTTGGTCACCATTGATGGTGCTGATGCCAGAGACTTTGATGATGCGGTGTATTGCGAGCCCATCATGTACGGCAAGACCAAGGCTTGGCGTTTGATTGTGGGTATTGCTGATGTTTCGCATTACGTTAAACCAGGTCATCCATTGGATGATGAGGGTTTGCTTCGTGCTACTTCAGTCTATTTTCCAAGACGTGTCATTCCAATGCTCCCAGAGAAGATCTCGAATGGCCTTTGCTCCCTTAATCCTGGAGTAGATCGTCTCTGTATGGTCTGTGACTCTGTAGTGGATAACAATGGCATCGTGTTGGCCTATCAGTTCTACCCAGCGGTCATGCATTCTGCTCAGCGTTTCACTTATGACACGGTTTGGGAGATTTTGTCGAACAGCAAGGGACCTGAAGCTGCGCGTTTTGCTCAGTTCCGCCCATTACTAGGCAATCTCTACTCTCTCTACAAGATTCTCTTGGCAGCACGTGAGAAGCGGGGCGCCATTGAGTTCGAAACGACTGAGACTCAGATTATCAGTAATGAGCTTGGCAAGATCTTGCGCATTGAGCCGCGCTTGCGCAATGATGCACACCGCTTAATTGAGGAGTGCATGTTGACAGCAAACGTGTGTGCTGCTGACTTCATTGATAAAAATAAACACTTAAGTCTGTACCGAGTACATGGAGAGCCCTCTGAAGAGAAGTTGGTTACCTTGCGTCAAGTGCTCAGAACTTCAGGTCTTTCGCTGGACGGTGGTGAAAAACCAAAGCCACGTGATTTTGCAAAATTGATGCGCGAGATTAAAGATCGCCCTGATGCCAATATGTTGCAGTCCGTAGTATTGCGCTCTATGCAGCAGGCGATGTACCAGCCAGATAACGAAGGTCACTTTGGTTTAGCTTATCCAGCGTACTCGCATTTCACAAGCCCGATTCGCAGATATCCAGACTTGCTGACGCATCGCGTAATTAAGTCGATTCTGCAGAAAAAGCCATATGTTCCTGTATTACCTGCAACCGTTCCACTCAATCTCACACTGCCTCGCAAGGGCAAAGGACGTGAGAACGCAGTCAACGCCAAAAAATCCCATAGTGATGCCAAAGCTGGCGCTGCCAAAGGAACCAAAATACCAAAAGGCGCTAATGCTGCTTTGCCAATCTGGGGTCAATTGGGTGTTCACTGCTCTTCCAATGAGCGCCGTGCAGATGAGGCATCGCGTGATGTTGAGGCATGGCTCAAGTGCTATTACATGCGTGACCATTTGGGCCAAGAATATGCTGGCACCGTAACGAGCGTTGCTAACTTTGGATTATTTATTCAACTCGAGAATCTTTTTGTTGAAGGCATGGTTCACGTGACTGAGTTGGGTGGTGATTACTTCCAATATGACGAGGCTCGTCAAGAATTGCGTGGGGAAAGAACTGGGATTCGTTATCGCTTAGGCGATCGTTTGCATGTTCTAGTAAGCCGTGTTGATCTAGATGCTCGCAAGATTGAATTTAGTCTCGTGAAGTCGATGGGCGCAGAAGTAGGCGGTGCATCTAGTCGGCGTCAACTACTCTTGGCTACCGATACTGGCAGGCCTAATAAGAAGGCGGCTTCTAAGAAGAGCCGGCCCGCAAGCAAGGTTCCTCAAAAGCCTAGCGGCATTAATGTGAATGCCGCTAAGTCCGCAGGTAATTTGAGCGCCAACCAATCCAAGAGCAAGGCGGGTCGTAAGAATGGTAAATCGAAGCCTGGACGATCTGTTGGTAAACCAGCCGGCAGTAAGCCGCCGGTGCGAAGCACCAATGCGCGCCGCAAATAAAGAGTAAATAAAACAATGAAACAAATATTAGTTGGCTTTCATGCGGTTCAAGCGCGTTTACGCGTTGACCCTGATAGTTTGAAAGCGGTTTACTTTGATCCTAGTCGTCGCGATAGACGAATGGGTGATTTTTTAAAGCAGGCCGAAGAGATGTTGGGTGAACGCTTGCATGCTGCTGATGCTGAGCGTTTACATAAGCTTACTGGCCATGATCGTCACCAGGGCGTTGTTGCCTTGGCTGAAAAAATGACTGTAGCGCGCACTATTACTGAGGTGGTTGAAGATGCTGAGAGTGCTCAGAAGAAACCATTATTTCTAGTGTTAGATGGCGTGACTGATCCCCACAACTTTGGCGCTTGCCTCCGGGTTGCAGATGGTGCAGGAGTGGATGCAGTAGTGATTCCAAAAGATCGTTCGGCATCTATTAATGCAACCGTCAGTAAAGTATCGAGTGGCGCATCTGAAGTGATGCCCGTCATTACAGTGACTAACCTTGTGCGCAGCATGAAAGAGATGCAAGAAGCTGGCGTCTGGCTAGTGGGTACTGATGATGAAGCTGAGAAATCAATCTATGACCTCGACCTCACTAGTCCGATCGCAATAGTGATGGGCGCTGAGGGTGAGGGCATGCGTCGCCTTACTCGTGAAACCTGTGATGAGCTTGTGCGCATCCCAATGCAAGGCGTAGTGTCTAGTTTGAATGTTTCTGTAGCAAGTGGCGTTTGCTTGTATGAGGTATTAAGACAGCGCCTAGTAAAGGCAAGCAAAAGTCTTACTTAGCGAGTAAGACTTCTAGTTTTTCTGTATCAATACAGAAATTACGAATACCCTCAGCCAATTTCTCAGTCGCCATTGCATCATTATTGAGTTGTAGTCGGAAACTAGACTCATCTAGCTTGAGTGGCGATAGTTTTTCTGCATGAGCACTAGCTGCATCTAACTTTTTACTCACAGGCGCGTTGCTATTTTGTAGCTCTGCTAATAGTTCGGGGCTGATTGTGAGTAAGTCGCAGCCTGCAAGCTCTAGGATTTGACTGGTATTACGAAAGCTCGCACCCATAATCTCCGTAGCGATACCAAAGTGTTTGTAATAAGTAAATATTTTCTTCACGGAAGTCACGCCAGGGTCGTTAGCACCACCATGGCTAGCATCGTCCCAATTGGCTCCCAGCTTAGTCTTGTTCCAATCGGTAATGCGTCCCACAAACGGGGAGATCAACTTTGCATTTGCTGCGCCACAAGCTGCAGCCTGCACTAAAGAGAAGAGCAGAGTCATATTGCAATGAATTCCTGCCGCTTCTAATTCTTTTGCAGCGGCAATACCTTCCCACGTGCCTGCAAGCTTAATTAAAATCCGCTTGCGATCAATACCATGTGATTCATACAAGGAAATAATGTGCTTAGCTTTAGCAACCGTTGCCTTGGTATCAAAAGAGAGTCGGGCATCAACTTCAGTAGAAACACGTCCCGGAACAATTTTCAGAATCTCCAAACCAAATGCAACCAAGATATAGTCAACCAAGTCGGTAGGGCTCATACCAGGATGAGCATCTTTTACTGATTGCACCAGGGCTTGGTAATTACTCTGCTGAGCTGCCTTGAGAATGAGCGATGGATTGGTTGTTGCATCCTGCGGCTGAAATGCTTGCATGCGCTCAAAGTCACCCGTATCGGCAACGACCGTTGTGAGCTTTTTGAGTTGCTCAAGTTGGTTTGGGGCTGAAGAGGTGCTATTCATGGCTAGATTGGTCTCAATAAAAGGTCTGCTTGAGTGGGTGTCTTGTGATTATCATATGATAGATGCATTGACTAATCTGTTCCAGTAAAGGTGTTTGGCAGGCTTATGAACCAAGATCAACTTAAACAAATGGTAGGCGAGGCGGCGCGCGATGAAGTCTTAAAGCTGCCAGCAGGACAAATTTTAGGTGTTGGTACAGGCTCAACTGCTAACTGCTTTATTGATGCTTTGGCTCCGCATAAGGCTCATTTTGCAGGAACAGTATCGAGTTCTAACGCAACGACAGAGCGTTTGCTTAAACACGGCTTTCAGGTTTTAGATCCCAATGACGTAACTGGCTTACCTGCCTATGTAGATGGCGCTGATGAAATTGATCCAGCAGGCCATATGATCAAAGGCGGCGGCGGGGCGCTTACGCGAGAAAAAATTATCGCCTCTATGGCCAAGCAATTTATCTGCATTTGTGATTCCTCTAAGCAAGTGCCAGTGCTGGGCAATTTTGCACTTCCAGTAGAAATCATTCCTTTAGCAAAAGGTGTTGTCAGTAGGGAGTTGGAGAAATTTGGCGGCAAGGTCACGCTACGCTTGGCTAAAAGCACGCGCGCAGATTTAAATCAAACCCCAAGCGAGCCCTTTGTTACTGATAACGGCGGGTGGATACTGGATGTCGCAGGCTTAAAGATTGCAGACCCGATCAAGATGGAAGCGCAAATCAATCAAATCGCAGGCGTGATCACAGTAGGCTTATTTGCAAAAGAGAAGGCCAATATTTTATTGGTCAGTAACGCCTCTGGCGTTAGCCGCATCCCACTCTAGTTAGAAAGAGGGAATAAAAAACCCGACGGGGCTTCCCCATCGGGTTGATTGCCATGGATTGCATGGCGCAGGCGCTCGGAAGAGATTTGGTTCCTTAGCCTATGAGCATATAGATATGCTCATTTCTGAGTGGCTTTCGCCAATGTAGTGGGACACAAAATCTGTCTCACCACGATTACATCCTATGCCTGCAAATTTAGAGTGTCAACAGCTGGAAACAATTTTTATGAATTTATTTATGCTGTCCCGCAGCAAGCCAGGTAATGCTATTTATTCGGCCGGTGGAACGTAGCCTTGTGCCATATCTGCGCCACCTTCAAAGAAGTATTTTTCAACTTGCTTGAGAAGGTACTGACGAGCGCGGGGGTCTGCCATATTGAGGCGGTTTTCGTTAATCAGCATAGTTTGATGCTTTAACCATGCAGCCCAGGCTTCTTTAGATACTTGATTCCAAATCTTTTTTCCAAGCTCACCAGGAAGTGGGGCGAAATCCATTCCTTCAGACTCTTTATTGAGCTTGATACATTGAACCATGCGTGCCATCTGTAATGCCTTTCTTATAAATCTTTAGTTAAAACCATGGACTTGCGGTCCCAGTTATAAATTTGTTTTCTTTCTTCAGGCAAGTCATCAACCGTTGCCCGCTTAAAGCCACGCTTTAAGAACCAATGCTCTGTTCTGGTCGTGAGAACAAATAATTTTTTGATGCCTTCTTGCTTGGCGCGCATCTCAACACGCTTGAGAAGGCGCTCACCGTCGCCTGATCCTTGGACGTCTGGATCAACCGCCAGGCATGCAAGCTCGCCAACCCCATTGGGGAATGGGAAGAGGGCAGCACAGCCGAAGAGAACGCGGTCATGCTCGATGACGGAGAAGCGCTGAATATCGCGCTCAATGACATCTTGTCCGCGAGCAGCTAAGATACCCTCTTCTTCAAGCGGCATCGTCAACTGCAAAATACCGCCCACATCATCCTGATTAGCTTCCCGCAAGTTCTCAATATCGGAAGAGGCGAGCATCATGCCAATACCGTCATGGGTAAATAGCTCTTCCAATAAAGCGCCATCTTGATTACATGGTAGGAAGTGAACACGACTCACACCTGCTCTGATAGCTCTACCAGAGATATTGAGAAGACTCTTCATGCCAAGATCTAACTCTTTGTTGCCTGCCATATAGTCCTGTAATTGTGGCAAAGAGAGTTCAGTAATGAAATCACCTTCAGCATCCTTCAATCCCGCATAAGGACTTAAGAAGATCAACTTATCAGCCTTCAGGGCGGCGGCAGTAGAAGCAGCCACATCTTCATAGGCGAGATTAAATGCTTGCCCAGTAGGCGAGAAGCCTAAGGGTGAGAGCAAGACAATCTTATTGCTGTCCAAAGAGAGCTTAATAGAAGTCGAATCTACTTTCCGCACCAAACCGGTATGGATGTAATCAATGCCTTCAACAACGCCTACCGGCATCGCAGTAATAAAATTACCTGAGATCACAGAAATACGTGAGCCTGCCATTGGCGTGTTTGGTAAACCACGACTAAAGGCAGCCTCGATATCAAGACGCAATTCACCCGCAGCTTCTTTGACGCACTCCAGAGCAGCAGCATCGGTAATCCGATAGCTATGCATTGCACTCTTACCAAATTTACTCTTGATCTTACGTAAGGTGAGCTGTTCTTCAATTTGTGGGCGAATACCATGTACCAAAACAATGCGCATACCCATGGCATGCAACATCGCAATATCCTCAATCAGATTCTCAAGGCCAATTTCCTGGACGAGCTCACCAGCAAAAGCAATAACAAAGGTCTTTTCACGGAAGCTATGAATGTAGGGCGCAACATCGCGCAACCACCCTACAAAGGGGAAGTTGGAGGTGGATTCTTCGGCGTTTGAGGCCTGATTCGGTGCATTTGTTGGCATAGTGAGAAAATTATAGGGTGCAAGAGCCCATAAACCAACAAAAACCCAAAGCAATGCCAAAGCCTGTGCCTGCTTCCAACACCTCCCGCAGGCTGGAGATCCGCTTTCCCGAAGAATTGCCAGTTTCCGGCCAAAGGCAAATCATCAAGGATGCCTTGCAAGCCCACCAGGTGGTGATTGTTTGCGGAGAGACGGGTTCGGGTAAGACCACTCAGCTGCCGAAGATCTGTTTAGACCTCGGTAGAGGCACCATCAACGGCGGCAAGTTGATTGGCCATACCCAACCTCGCCGAATAGCGGCTACTGCCACAGCCAAGAGAATTGCTCAAGAGCTAGGCTCCTCCATCGGCCAAGATGTTGGCTACCAAGTACGTTTCGCAGATAAGACAAGCAATACCGCTTCGATCAAGCTCATGACCGATGGCATCTTGTTGGTAGAGACGCAGCGCGATCCTCAGCTCAAAGCCTATGACACGCTCATCATTGACGAGGCCCACGAGCGCAGCTTGAATATTGATTTTCTGCTCGGTTATCTTAGGCAGCTGCTTCCAAAAAGGCCCGATCTCAAGCTGATCATTACTTCAGCCACGATTGATGCCCAACGTTTTGCGGAGCACTTTGCAATCAATGGCAAGGTAGCACCAGTAATTGAGGTTAGTGGCCGACTCTTTCCAGTAGAGCAGCGGTATTCACCACTAGAACCCGACGCTAAGCCGGATGGGAAAAAGGAATCTAAAGCAGCAAAAGAAATTCCGGATGCAGTTGCAGAAGAAATCGCCAATGTTTGGCGCGAGGGTGCATCAGGCGCCGGAGACGTATTGGTATTTCTGCCAGGGGAGCGCGAAATTCGGGACTGCGCAAAAGCACTTCGTAAAGATCATGTATTACAACAACGCTTTCACCCAGAAATTCTCAGTTTATTTGCGCGCCAATCGGTAGCGGAGCAAGAAAGAGTCTTTAGTCCAGGCAATGGCCGTCGCATCATTCTGACAACCAACGTTGCTGAGACTTCTTTAACCGTTCCCAATATCCGGTACGTGATTGATAGTGGCTTAGCAAGAGTCAAGCGCTACTCCTATCGCAATAAGGTGGAGCAACTACAGATTGAGCCGATCTCGCAGGCGGCTGCTAATCAAAGGGCGGGGCGTTGCGGCCGTGTATCCGATGGTATTTGTATTCGTCTATATAGCGAGCTTGACTATCAAAGCCGTCCTAAATTTACCGACCCAGAAATTCTTAGGAGCTCATTAGCAGCAGTCCTATTACGCATGAGTTCACTGCGTTTGCCCAAGATTCAACATTTCCCATTTATTGATAAGCCCTTAGGTAGAGCAATTACGGATGGTGTACAACTACTTGATGAGTTGGGCGCGATTGAGTTTGATGAATCAGATGCTGCCGATGGCAAAGACATAAACAATAGCTTTAAGCTCACAGCAATTGGTAAACAGCTGGCAGACTTACCACTAGATCCCCGAATTGGCAGGATGTTATTGGCAGCAAAAGAGCAGAACGCCTTAAAAGAGGTCACGATTATTGCTTCGGCTTTGGCAACCCAAGATCCAAGAGAGCGACCCATGGATCAGGGCGCAGCAGCTGACCAAGCCCATCTACAGTTTGCCGATGAGCGTTCTGAGTTTCTGAGTTTTGTAAAGCTTTGGAATTGGTATCAAGATGCCCTGCAACACAAACATAGCAATCGCCAATTAGAAAATTTATGTAGAAGTAAATTCTTATCACCACGACGCTTGCGAGAGTGGCGTGACGTACATGGCCAACTGCACACCATGCTGGCTGAAAAGGGCTGGAAAGAAAATGGACTTGCAGCCACTTATGAACAAGTCCATTTGTCACTCTTAACGGGCTTACTGGGTTATGTCGCCAAAAAAGAAGAGGATGAAAAGTCGCAAGATCGCAATAGTAAGACTGGCGGCTATGTCGGTGCCCGCGGGATTCGGCCATTTATCTGGCCAGGCTCAACGATTGGTAAAAAAGCTGGCGCCTGGATACTAGCGGGGGAGTTGCAAGAAACCAATCGTATGTATGCACGCACGATTGCCAAGATTGAGCCGCAGTGGGTTGAGAAGGTTGCGGCTCATCGCCTTATTAAATCCTTAAGCGATCCATTTTGGGATAACCGTCAGGGCGAGGTCTTAGCTTTTGAGCGTGGCACCTTATACGGGTTGCCCATCTATCACGGTCGACGAGTACGCTACGAGCCTCATAACCCAGAAGAAGCAAGAGAATTGTTTATCAGCCAAGCTCTAGTTCAGGAAGAAATGTTCGGGCGCATGGAGACACCAGCCCTCTATCGCGAAACTGAGGCGGATGCCAAGAGAAAGCATCCTGGTCTATTTGGATTTTTCTGGCATAACTGCCGTCTGATTAAAGAAATCGAGGCGTTGGAGCATCGTTCACGTCGTCCTGATGTGCTGGTCGACGATGATTTGCTGTTTGCTTTTTATGACTCACGTATTCCAAAAGAAGTTTGTAATCGCGAAGGTCTGAAGGCATGGCTAAAGAAAGAGTCTGACCTAGATAGTCAGTTAAGACTAGAAAAAGCCGACCTCATGCGCCATGAGGCCGCTGGTATTACGGTTGACCGTTATCCCAAGAAGATGATGGTGGGCGGTGCCGAGCTTAACCTGACTTATCACTTTGAACCTGGTAGCCCTAAAGATGGGGTGACTCTAGTAGTGCCGCTGACGCAACTCAATCAAGTAGATGGTCGCCGTTGTGAATGGTTGGTTCCGGGTATGTGCGAAGAGAAAGTGTTGCTACTACTGAAATCACTGCCGCAAAAATTACGCCGTCATTGTGTGCCACTGCCAGATTATGCAAAGTCGTTTCTGGAGCGTAAGCTAGAAGAAAAACAATTTGGAGCAGGAGACTTTTTAGATAGCTTAATTAGTGATATTCGAAAAGAGCGTGGTTTAGAAATCAAACGGACTGACTTTAGGCCTGAGTCACTTCCTTTGCATTCATCAATGAACTTTAGATTGATTGATGAGCATGGTCGTCAATTAGAAGTCGAAAGAAATCTCGCTCGCTTGCGTTCTGAATATGGAGAGACTGCCCGTAGCGCATTCCAGGCCATTGCCCAAGAGACTGCCCAAGCTGAGTTAGGGGTTGAGCCACCTAGGGCGGCTAGCGCTAAGCCTGATGAGAAGGCCCGCACAGTCGAGCAGGGCGGCTATCGCTCCTGGGAGTTTGGAGAGCTGCCAGAAACTCTGGAAATTCAGAAAGGGAATAAAACCTTATTCGGCTATCCTGCGTTGGTAGATCGTGGCGATTACTGTGATCTGGAAGTATTCGATGATTTATTAGAAGCCAGAAAGCAGCATCACTTAGGATTACGTCGCCTCTTTGCACTGAGTAATAAAGACACGCTCAAGGCCCTGCAAAAACAATTGCCCGGCATTCGAGAGTTGGGATTGCTTTTTATTAATGTAGGCTCGGTAGAGGGATTGCTTGAGCAGATTCTCAATCTTGCACTTGAGCGTGCATTTATGGCGGAATCGCTACCAGTGAATGCTGAGCAATTTTCTGAGCGATTACAAGCCGGTAAGCCGCGATTAGCACTGATTGCTCAAGAGATTTCACGTCATAGCTTAAATGCCTTGCAAGCCTATGCAGATCTACAGAAAAAGATGGCTAGCGCAAAAGCAGCATCACCTACTGCTTATGCAGATATGCAAGCGCAAATGCAGGGATTGATATTCTCCAAGTTTGTTGCTGAGACTCCATATTCACAGCTAGTTCACTTACCGCGCTATTTAAAAGCGATTGCTATGAGGATTGATAAGTTGCGCTCCAATCCAAGTCGTGATGCGCAATGTCAAAAAGACTGGGAATCAGTCGCAAGACCTTGGCAAAAATTGTTACAAGGAAGTAAAGGTTCGGCCTCTTATGCCATGATCGAGGACCAGGCCTTGCAGGATTTCCGGTGGCAGCTGGAGGAGCTGAGGGTGGCTTTATATGCTCAAGAGCTCAAAACCCCAACCCCAATGTCCTTAAAGCGACTAGAAAAGGTTTTAGCCAGCTTGCGCTAAGTCAAATCCACCAAGCTTTCGAGGTCTTTCTCCAGACTCTCATTGCTTACAATAGGGGGATGCACACATTTATTACAACTAGAGGTTTTCGCAATATTGCTACCTCTTCTATATTTAGCTTACTTTTAGTAAACCTTGCGATTGCGCAAACTACCAGCACTCCAAGTGCATCGACGGCCAATCAGCCAAAGCTGGCAGTCATTCTCAATTCAGGTGAAGCCTCTGTCAGTTTGATTGATATGCCAAGCCGTCAAGTTATTAAGACGGTCAACGTTGGCAAGGAACCTCATCACCTCATGATGACTCCTGACCAAAAAACCTTAATAATTGCAAATGCAATGGGAAATGACGTTGTACTCATGAACCCAACTACAGGTGAGTTGACTGGCAGAATTCCGAACATCATCGACCCTTATCAAATTGGCTACTCTCCAAATCACAAATGGTTCGTAGCAAATGGCAATCGTTTAGATCGTGTAGATATCTATGCTGCAAATGGGGCTGATCTGAAGCTTGCCAAAACTGTGAAGTTGGCAAAGACACCAAGCCATATTGCTTTTACAGCGGATAGCAAAATTGCCTTTATTACTTTGCAAGACTCTAACGAGCTCGCAGCAATTGACTTAGATACCCAAAATGTACTTTGGGTAATGCCTACCGGCAAGGTTCCTGCTGGTTTATGGATGACTCCCGGAGATCAGTACCTTTTGGTCGGCATTACTGGTGAAGACTATGTTCAAGTGATTGATTGGAAGAATCGCAAAGAGGTCAAGCGTATTCCAACAGGTAAGGGCGCCCATAACTTCCGTCCGCTGGGCGATAAGAAGCATGTCTTTGTGAGTAATCGCATTGCATCATCCATCAGCTTGATAAATATGCAAACCTTGGAGAAGGTTGGTGACATTACTGGTCTGCCTGCTGGCCCTGATGACATGGAAATTACTCCTGATGGTAAGACTTTGTGGGTCACTTTACGCTTTTCAAAGAAAGTGGGTGTAATTGATATCCCTTCGATGAAATTAATGACGGTGATTCCAGTTGGTAAATCACCTCATGGCGTGTTCTTTTATCCCAGAGCTTCTTGGGACTAATATTTGCCATGAAGTGCAAACAACTTACCCACTTAACAGCGGCATTCATACTCGGCTGTTTTGTATTAAGTGCACATGCCCAAACTTCAGCTTGCAATAAAACGGTTTATCTGACATTTGATACAGGCAATATGGCTGTTGCGGAAAAAGTTGCTGAGATATTGAAGCGACACGATATCAAAGCTACTTTTTTTCTATCCAATGAAAAGACCTTCCGAGGTGACTTCGCTCTAGATGATTCCTGGAAATCCTATTGGCAGGAACGGCTTAAAGAGGGGCATCACTTTGGTAGCCATACTTACGATCACACCTATTTTGTAAAAGATGGCCCTAAAGGCGAAGTCTTTGAAAAACCCCAATTTGGGCCTAAAGCAGGTCAGACCATTCTGTATAACGAAGCGACTATGTGTAAAGAGATTCGCAGAGTGGATCAACGTTTTGTAGAGTTAACTGGACACCCTTTGCAAAAGATCTGGCGTGCTCCAGGTGGCAAAACTTCGCCGACTTTGGTTCGGATGGGTGATATGTGTGGCTATCAACACTTTGGGTGGGCGCCAGCTGGGTTTTTGGGGGATGAGCTGAATTCTGATAAATATCCTAATAGCCATCTTTTAGAAAAAGCCAGTCGCGAGATCAAAGATGGTGATATCACTATGGCCCACCTCGGCATTTGGTCTAGAAAGGATCCTTGGGCTCCTTCAGTACTAGAGCAGTTAATCCTGAACCTCAAGGGGCGCGGCTTTTGCTTCGGCACTTTGCCTAAGGCAAACAAAAATTTGGCAGATCAGTCAAAATAAAGCATGGACCTGAGTTTTATCACTTCAACAATCTCCAGCGCTTACGGTAGTGTGCAGGAGTTTCTCTTTGCCAAGATTGTGGGACCACTTCTGTATCAATTTGATTTGATGTCTTGGGCAGAAGATGTCTTTGATGGCATGGATTGGTTTTTATTTGGCTGCATTCAGATTTTTCTAATCATTACTGTCCTCAGAACCTGGGAGCGAGTAGCCCCCGCAGAGACCCAGGAGCGTTTTGCTAAGACGAGCAGGGCGGATGTGGCTTATACCTTATTCCATCGTCTAGGAATCTTTCATGGCTTAGTCTTTATTGCGTTGTCCGGACTATTTTTTCAGATTGATTCGGTTTTGCACGATTTTCGCTTTGACCGCTTGAATGTGGAGTCTTGGTGGCCAGGAGTGACCTCCATTCCTATGGTGAGTTTCTTGGTTTACTTGATTCTCTTGGATCTTGTGGGCTATCTCTATCATCGTGCCTCGCATACTTTTAACTGGTGGTGGCAGTTGCATGCACTACATCACAGTCAAACTGTCATGACTGCCTGGTCTGATAATCGAAATCACATCCTAGATGACATTATGGATGCGGCGGTAACGGCATTTTTTGCGCTTCTGTTTGGCGTCTCCCCAGGCCAATTCATTATCTTGATTGCATTAAGTCAATTTATACAGAGCTGGCAACATGCCAATATCAAAGTCCATTTAGGCAGGGCGCAATATCTCTTGATATCACCTATGTTTCATCGCATGCATCATGCGGTAGGGTATGGCCATGAAGCGCAAGGTAAGCCTGGTGTATTGGGCGGTTGTAATTTTGGTATTTTGTTTCCGTGGTGGGATATGTTGTTTAAAACAGCCATCTTCCCCAAAGAGGTCTATCCTACAGGTGTCAGAAACTTAAAGGTGTCGCACAATATTTTGACTCAGCAGTGGCAAGGTCTGGTGCACTCAGTTAAAGAGTTCATGCCAAAGTAAATCAATGAAGTCAGGCATGCGAAGTGGCATGCAATAGGAGTTTTATGGTTGGACTGCCGCAAGTAATTAAATCATTTGGATTAGCTCTAGTGGGAACGATGCATCCAAGGATGTTGTGGCTAAGCTTGCGACCATTCTTGATCATATCGGTTCTTTGGGGTTGCTTAATTTGGCTCACATGGACTCCTGCACTCGCCATTCTGAGTGAATTTCTAACTAACTCTCTTTTTACCAATTGGATTCAAGAAGGCTTGATTTGGGCTGGCTTTGAAAACGCTAGAGCGTGGATTGCTCCTTTATTTTTTGTGATGTTGATTATTCCGCTGATCACTATTAGCTTGTTAGTGTTGATTGCCTTTTCGACGGTTCCAACCATTGTGAAGATTGTGGTGAGACAAGCGCACTATCAGGACTTGGAAAGCAAGCGGGGCGGCAGTTTATTGGGTAGTTTGATTTATACCTTATGGTCCGCATTGATCTGTCTTGCCTTGGTAATGCTGACGTTGCCAGTTTGGTGGGTTCCTCCGCTAGTAGCTGTGCTGCCACCATTACTTTGGGGTTGGTTAACGATGCGCCTGATGTCTTACGATGTACTTGCTAAGCATGCCAGCGTGGAAGAGCGCGATGAGTTACTAGAAAAATATCGTTGGCCTTTGCTCTGTATGGGCATTGCCTCTGGAATGCTTGGGGCAGTTCCCACATTCTTCTGGGCTACATCTGCGCTAGCCTTAGTTTTATTTCCGATTGTGAGCTTTGTTGCGCTTTGGATTTATTCTCTGATCTTTGTATTTGCCGGTCTTTGGTTTAGCCACTTCTTATTAGATGCTTTAAAAGAGCTGCGGCAAGAAGAATTGGATAAAGCCTTAACAGTGCAATCCCGTATAGTTGATATGGAACTTCCTTACCATGGTTGATGTAACAAAAGCAGTTGAAGTAGATATGCCCAATAAAATGCAACGCCGCTTTGGCTTGATTGTGATTGGCGATGAGATTCTATCTGGCCGTCGTCAAGATAAACATATGGCGACATTGATTGAGCTCCTGAATGAGCGCGGCTTAAGTCTGGCATGGGCAAAGTATGTTGCCGATGATCCTGAGCAAATTACAGCAACACTCAAAGAAAGTTTTGCAAGCGGTGATGTGGTGTTTAGTACTGGTGGTATTGGTGCGACACCGGATGATCACACACGTCAATGCGCAGCATTGGCGTTAGGAACAACAATAGCATTGCATCCAACTGCCCAAGAATTGATTGCAGGCCGTATTCAGACGATGGCAGAAGGCGACCCCATCAAAGCAGATTTAAATACACCCGAGAATCAACATCGCTTCAAGATGGGTGAGTTTCCGATTGGTAGTGACATCATTCTCAATCCCTATAACCAGATTCCGGGCTTTCGGATTAAAGAACATCACTTTGTTCCTGGCTTTCCAGTCATGGCTGCGCCAATGATGGCTTGGTGTTTAGATACGCACTACCAAGATCTCTTTCATCAAGAAAATTGGGCAGAGCAGAGTTTTATTGTTCCCAAAGGAATTGAATCCGCCTTAACTCCATTAATGGAGCGTATAGAGGCTAATTTTCCGGGCGTGAAGGTATTTAGTCTCCCCTCGGTGGGTGATGCCAAAAAGGGTGGTGTGTACGCCCAGCGCCACATTGAGCTTGGCATCAAAGGCAATGCCGACCTGCTAGGCAGCGCTTGGATCGCCCTCAGAACAGGCACCCAAGAGCTTGGCTACGAAATCCACGATATCAACTAAATATCAGCCCATATTTTTGCACTAAAGTAGTGCAAAAAGGGTGTTTTTACCCAGTTGTAGGGGTAATCTAGCACTTTAATAGTGCAATAATGGGGGTTCCCATTTGTTTGCTTCAGTAAATTACATACATCCATTAGGCATGTTTGGTGCCTGGAATAAACAAGGGTGTATGCCTTAGGTTTGAATTCCGAATTTAGTTAATAGAGGAGATTTGCATGACGAAGACCGTCGCTGATGTGATGAAGTTAGTTAAAGAGAAAGAGTGTACTTTCGTTGATTTCCGCTTTGTGGATACAAAGGGTAAAGAACAGCACACGACAGTTCCTATCTCTGCTTTTGACGAAGATAAATTTGAGAGCGGTCATGCATTTGATGGTTCTTCTATCGCTGGTTGGAAGGGTATTGAAGCTTCTGACATGTTGCTCAAACCAGATCCAACAGCTGCTTATATTGACCCATTCTATGAAGAGCCAACATTAGTGTTGACTTGCGATGTCATCGAGCCAGCTGATGGCAAAGGTTACGACCGCGATCCACGTTCTATTGCAAAACGCGCTGAAGCATATTTAAAGAGCACTGGCTTAGGTGACACAGCTTACTTTGGTCCAGAGCCAGAGTTCTTCATTTTTGACGGCGTTCGTTGGGGTGCTGACATGCAGGGTTGCTTCGTGAAGATTGATTCCGAAGAAGCTCCATGGTCTTCTTCTAAAGAAATCGAAGGCGGCAACACTGGACATCGTCCAGGTAAAAAGGGCGGCTACTTCCCAGTTGCTCCTGTAGACACATTCCAAGACATGCGTTCTGAAATGTGTTTGATTCTTGAATCATTAGGTATTCCAGTTGAAGTTCATCACCATGAAGTTGCTGGTCAAGGCCAAAACGAATTGGGTACGAAGTTCAGCACATTGGTACAACGCGCTGACTGGACTATCTGGCAGAAGTATGTTGTTCAAAACGTAGCTCACGCTTACGGCAAGACTGCAACCTTTATGCCTAAGCCAGTAGTTGGCGATAACGGTTCTGGTATGCACGTTCACCAATCTGTTTGGAAGAATGGCGAGAACTTGTTTGCTGGTAATGGTTATGCTGGTTTGTCAGAGTTCGCTCTGTTCTACATCGGCGGCATCATCAAGCACGCTAAAGCATTGAACGCGATTACTAACCCAGGTACAAACTCATACAAGCGTTTGGTTCCAGGCTTTGAAGCTCCAGTGAAGTTGGCTTACTCAGCACGTAACCGTTCTGCTTCGATTCGCATTCCACACGTTCCAAGTCCTAAGGGCCGTCGTATCGAGACTCGCTTCCCAGATCCATTGGCGAACCCATACCTCTGCTTCTCTGCTCTGTTGATGGCTGGTTTGGATGGCGTGCAGAACAAGATTCATCCAGGTGAAGCTGCTGACAAGAACTTGTATGACTTGCCACCAGAAGAAGATGCAAAGATCCCAACCGTTTGTGCAAGCTTGGAAGAGGCATTGGAAGCATTGAAGAAAGATCACGAGTTCTTGACTCGCGGTGGTGTATTCACTGAGTCCATGATTGATGCATATATCAATTTGAAGATGGAAGATGTCACACGTTTCCGTATGACTACACATCCGATCGAATTTGATATGTATTACTCCCTGTAAGCGAAGGAAAGAACTTGAGCGCAGGTCTGTTGCGCAATTCGTTCAAGGGAGCAGCTTCGGCTGCTCCTTTTTTTCCGACATTGCTTGATCAGATGCCCAATGCCATCGTGGTATTTGCGGCTGAGAACCAACAATTGGTTTATGTGAACCCGGCTGCCGAGACGGCACTGGATTTATCTCGTAAATCACTTGAGGGTCAGTCTGTGCATGATTTATTTGGCGATACTGGTGCCTTAAATGACATGATTTCAGAAGTGAAGCTGGGTCATGTTCAGGCGCAACGCCAAGAGATGGTTTTGCATTCATTACCAGGAAGCATTCATCAAGATTCCATACCGGCGCACGTAGTCATTGCAGCGCTTGATGACCCAGATCTCATCATGATGGAGTGGTTCCCCATTGACCAACAGTTGCGCAGTGAGCGCGATGAGCGTGTGACGCAACAAGTTGAAGCCAATAAACAATTAATGCGTAATTTAGCGCATGAGATTAAAAACCCATTGGGTGGAATTCGTGGTGCAGCTCAGTTATTGGAGTTTGAGTTGCCAGATAAAGGCTTACGTGAGTACACGCAAGTCATCATTAAAGAATCTGACCGGCTACAAACACTGGTAGATCGTTTGCTAGCCCCGCATCGCAAAGCCCATGTGATTGAGGCGTTCAATGTGCATGAAGCGCTTGAACGGGTTCGCAGCCTGGTTTTGGCAGAGTTTCCCAAAGGCTTAAAGATTGTTCGTAACTACGACACGAGTCTGCCAGATTTGATGGGGGATCGTGAGCAACTCATTCAGGCGGTCCTGAATATTGTTCATAATGCCGCTCAGGCTTTATCTGAAGAGATTAGTCAGGGCGTTGCCCAAATTGAATTAAAAACCCGTGTGGCGCGTTCTGTCACGATTGCAAAGAAGCGCTATAAGTTAGCAATGGATTTGCATGTGATTGATAACGGACCAGGCATTCCAGAAGAGATTATTGAGCGCATTTTCTTTCCCTTGGTATCAGGGAGAGAGGGTGGTAGCGGCCTGGGTCTGACCTTGGCTCAAACCTTTGTTCAGCAACATCAGGGCTTTATTGCTTGTGAAAGCCGCCCCGGACGCACCGATTTCCACATTCAAATTCCATACCGTAGGCAGGAGAAGATATCATGAAACCAATTTGGATCGTCGACGATGACCAATCAATTCGCTGGGTTCTAGAAAAAGCCTTGGCGCGAGAAAACATCCCGCACAAGAGCTTCTCCAATCCCAATGATGTGCTCAATGCGCTTGAGAAAGAGTCTCCTCAGGTTCTGATCTCCGACATCCGTATGCCACGTGGTAACGGCTTAGATTTGCTGCAGCATGTCAAACAAAGCCATCCTAATTTGCCAGTCATCATCATGACTGCGTATTCAGATCTCGATTCTGCGGTCTCATCATTTCAGGGTGGTGCATTTGAGTACCTCACCAAACCATTCGATGTGGAAAAAGCAGTTGAACTCATTCATCGTGCAGTAGAGCAGGGAATTAGAAATGATTCAGGCTCTAAAGAGTTAACAGCCTGGAGGCAGGATGCTACTGAGATTATTGGTCAAGCACCTGCTATGCAGGAGATCTTTCGTGCAATTGGTCGCTTGGCTCAATCTCATGCCACGGTATTAATTACAGGTGAGTCAGGAACTGGTAAAGAGTTGGTGGCGCATGCCTTGCATAAGCACAGTCCAAGAGCAAAGGGACCATTTGTATCGCTGAGTACTTCAGCAGTTCCCAAGGATCTTCTTGAGTCTGAGTTATTTGGTCATGAGCGTGGCGCCTTCCCAGGTGCACAGACATTGCGTCGTGGCCGCTTTGAACAAGCTGATGGCGGAACCTTGTTCCTCGGTGAAATTGGTGACTTGCCATTTGATTTGCAGACACGCCTCTTACGAGTTTTGTCAGATGGTCATTTTTACCGCATTGGCGGACAAGATCCGATCAAGGCAAATGTCCGCATCATTGCCTCCACACATCAAAATCTGGATACGAGGGTGGCTGCCGGATTCTTCCGTGAAGACTTATTGCATAGCTTAAATGTGATCCGCCTGCGCATGCCTTCATTACGTGAGCGTAGTGAGGATATTCCAATGCTGGCAAGACATTTCATGTTGACCTGTGCCAAATCTTTAGGGGTTGAGCCTAAGAAACTTTCCGATGAAGTCTTAAAAGAAATTGCGACCATGCCATTTCCGGGTAACGTTCGTCAATTGGAGAATCTCTGTCATTGGCTGACAGTCATGACGCCTGCAAATATTATTGGCGTTAGTGATTTGCCGGCAGACATCATGGCAGAGGCTGGAGAACAGCCAGTTATCTTGCACGGCGAATCTTCCCCGATAAATCCAGCAGCTTCAAAAGTCGCTGCGGGTGACTGGGAAAGTGGGCTTGGACGCTTGGCTGCAAAGATGCTGCAAGATGGTGACAAAGAGGTCTACGATGCACTATGCTCACGTTTTGAGAAAGCAGTATTGCAAGCAGCACTAGAGGTAACGCGTGGCCGCAGAGTCGAGGCAGCACAGCGCCTTGGTATTGGACGCAATACGATTACACGGAAATTGCAGGAACTGGGGATAGATGACTGATTCAATTCGAATTGCGGCGTGGAATGTTAATTCCTTAAAGGTTCGCCTTCCACACGTACTTCGTTGGTTGCAGGATCAGGAATCTAAGAAACAGCCAATTGATGCTTTGTGCTTACAAGAGCTCAAGCTCACAGACGATAAGTATCCCCACCAAGAGCTAGAGGCAGCGGGCTATCTTAGTCTGGCTGCCGGACAAAAGACTTATAACGGCGTCGCTATCATTGTGCGCAAGGCGGCACTTGCACCGATTGCATCTGATGCAGCCACCAGTTTTCTGAAGCCAATCAGAAATATCCCCGCAAATACAGACGAGCAGCAGCGCATATTGGCTGCGACCATTCCATTTGCAGGCACCAAACCTATTCGACTGGTTTCAGCCTACTTCCCAAACGGGCAATCACCCGATAGCGATAAATTCGTTTACAAACTTGATTGGTTAAGCAAACTTCAAACCTGGTTAACCGAAGAATTGCAACAAAACCAACGCTTAGCTTTATTGGGCGACTTTAATATCGCCCCAGCCGATGCTGATGTCCATGACCCTAAAGCATGGGAAGGGCAGAACCTGGTTTCGCCACCAGAAAGAAATGCATTCCAAGAATTAATCAATCTGGGATTCTCCGATTCATTCAGAATGTTTGAGCAAGCACCCAAAACATTTAGTTGGTGGGACTACCGAATGATGGGCTTCAGAAGAAATGCGGGTATGCGCATTGACCATATTCTTTTAAGCGAAGACCTAAAAGAAAAGTGCAGTGCTAGCGTAGTTGATAAAGAGCCCAGAACCTGGGAGCAACCATCAGACCATGCCCCAGTGATCGCAACCATTCAAAAAACTTAAGCCAAGACAACTTAAGCCAAGACAACTTAAGCTAATCTTGCATCCATGATGCCCATTTTGTACTCCTATCGCAGATGTCCTTATGCCATGCGCGCTCGCATGGCATTGAAGTATGCCGGCATTGCCCTTGAGCACCGCGAGATTGCATTAAGAGATAAACCCAAATCGATGCTCCTGGTATCACCCAAAGGCACTGTTCCTGTGCTGTGCGTCGATGGACAAGTGATTGATCAAAGCTTAGACATCATGCATTGGGCATTAGATAAATCCGATCCAGATGGCTGGAAGCATGTGGATGAGAAAGTTGCCAACAGCTTGATCGAGAAAAATGATGGCCCCTTCAAAACACTCCTAGATCAATATAAGTATCCCAATCGTCATCCAGAGTTAAATCCAGAGGAAGTTCTCAGTACGGCAATGGAGTTGATGTTAAAACCCATCGAGACTACGCTACACAATCATGAATACTTATTAAGTAATAAGCTGTCTTGGGTAGATATAGCCATCTTCCCATTCATTCGGCAATTTGCAGGTGTTAATCCGACAATATTTAAGGGGTTACCACTTCCCAAAACAAGAAAGTGGCTAACTCAACAGATAGAGTCTGAGCTCTTTAATTCCATCATGGAAAAGCATCCTACCTGGGTTGATTAGGCTGTTGCCTAGGCAGGCAGTCTTTCGGGTCTAAATTGAAACCCAGCAGCAGCAATGGTGGGGGTTTTGTCTTATAGGAATTAGATTAGTTATTGAATAAAGTATTGATATAGTGTGGTATTCCATGGGTTATAAAGCTTGGATTCAAGGAATTTTTACCCTATTCATATAAAGCCTGAGGCTGGGAGATTTAAGTGATTTTTAAAAGAATTTTGATTGGAATATTTTCTATTTCAATAGTCATTCCTCCGGTCTTTGCGCAAAGTAATTCTGCCTCCACTCCAAAAAAGCCAAATATCGTTTACATCCTTGTTGATAACACCGGATGGGGCGCATTTAGTGTTTATGGTGGAACAGTAGCTACACCAAATATTGATAAGTTAGCAAATCAAGGCATTCGCTTTAATAACTACAACGTCGAAGTGCAGTGCACACCCTCGCGATCTGCCATCATGACTGGTCGTCATCCTGTTAGATCTGGAACCTCATCGGTTCCTTGGCCCGGTCAGGGAAAAGCAGGTATGGCGCCATGGGAGTACACCATCGCGAAGTTACTTTCTGATTCTGGCTATGCCACTGCTCTGTACGGAAAATGGCATCTTGGAGATACTCAGGGTCGTATGCCGAACGATCAAGGTTTTGATGAATGGTGGGGTATTCAAAATACTTGGGATGAAGCAGGTTATACGCAGTGGCCTCTATTTAAGGAGAGCGGAGTTCCTGCGCCGATGGTTTGGGAGGGTAAGAAGGGTCAGAAATCTAAGCCAGTGATGCCTCTTGATCTCAAGATTCGCCCAATCATTGATGAAAAGTATATTGTTCCTAAGACTGTTGAGTTCATCAAGCGTAATGCGGCAGCCGATCAACCTTTCTTTGTCTATATGGGTTATTCCGAGATGCATGAACCCCCGATGGCTAACCCTAATTTTGCCGGTAAGTCGACTGCACGCGGCGGACTCTTTGCTGATCTTGTTGCTGAAATGGACTATCGCGTTGGTCAAGTGATGGATGCTGTTAAAGAGGCAGGTGTTGAAGACAACACCATCTTTATTTTCAGCAGTGATAATGCAGGCGGTGGAGCAAGCCCTCAGATTGGGGGTGCTACTAACGGACCTTGGCGTGGTGATTTCTTCAATACGCCATTTGAGGGAAGTATGAGAGTCCCTGCAATGATTCGTTGGCCAGGAAAAGTGCCCTCGGGCGTAGTGACTGAGCAAATGTTTGCTGCTGTTGACTGGATGCCAACAATTGCTGGAATGGTGGGCTCATCCAATTTAGTACCCAAGGATCGTCCTATTGACGGGATTGATGCTTCCCAATTTATGCTGGGAAAAAGCAAGACAACTGGGCGTGATATTTATCCTTTCTTTGGCACTGATGGTGAGTTGATGTCAATTAAATGGAAGACATATAAGATGATCTTTCGTTATGCAGAATCTCCCGTTTCCATTCAAAAGCCTTATGTGAAGCCACAACTCCCAATGGTTTATGACCTCACTAGTGATCCTCATGAAGACAACAATCTCATGTATACCGATCTAACTCTTGGGTGGGTTTATGCTCCAAGCCTTAAGTGGATTGAGGGATACGAGCGAAGCGTTAAGGAGTATCCCAATATTAAAGTCGGTGAAGACTTTAAGGGTTACCCAAAAAAGTAACTTTGCATGAAAACTCTTAAGCGAGCCCGGCAATATTCTGCCGGGCCTTTTTTTCTTATAAGCATTCTCCTCTTTTCTTTGCAGGCCCATGCAGACGAGGGCGGCGTCCCATTCTGGATGTCGGGCCAGTATGCGAGTATGGCTGCAGTCCCAATGGCAACAGGATGGTCTTTAGTAGCAATGCCTTATGTTTATAGCGGTAGTGCAGATAAGTCAAAAACATTTCAACGCGGCTCAAGTCTGAATGCCGGTCTAAGCACTAGAGAGTCTTTAGTTCTAATGCAGTTGGGTTATGTTGGTGAGGAAAAAATTCTTGGGGGGCAGCCTTATCTCGGTTTTGGTTGGGGTCCAGGCTCAAACACCACTACTGCATCCGTAAGCACTACACATCCAAGCACACAATTTAATCGCGCCAATACCAGCAATGGGGTTACCGATATCTATCCACTAGCCAGTCTGACTTGGAATCAAGGCAATAATAATTTCAAGACTTACATAACAGGTGATATTCCAATTGGCACTTACAACTCAACAAGTCTCTCTAGTATCGGTATTGGTCATGCTGCAATGGATGCAGGTGGTGGCTACACTTACTTGAACAATACTACCGGCCTGGAATTCTCCAGCGTAGTAGGGGCAACTTATAACTGGATGAATAATCAAACTAACTATAAGAATGGCATCGACTCCCATTTGGATTGGTCTCTCTCTCAATTTGTATCGCAAAACTGGCAGGTTGGTATTGCAGGATATGTTTACTATCAACTCACTGCCGACTCTGGGAGCGGGGCCAGATTGGGTGCCTTTAAGTCTCAAGTGACCGCCATTGGCCCGCAAGTCGGGTATCTATTTAATATCGGTAAAAAGCAGGCTTATATCAATCTACGGGCATACAAAGAGTTTTGGGCTCAAAATCGGGTTGAAGGATATGCAATGATTTCAACCATCAGTATTCCATTAGGAAAGTAGCAATACGATGAATATGCGTCGCATAGGTATTTTGATTGCAGCACTTGCAGTTTTAGGAATTGGCGCATATCTGGTTTGGAGTAACTTCTTTTCAAAACCTCAGCAGGCGGCCCCTCAAATTCTTCTGGGCGATGGTGTAAAGGGTCCCAAAGGAATGGCCTGGATTCCTGGCGGTGAATTTTTAATGGGTAGCGATCATCAAAAAGCTCAAGCCAACGAGCGGCCAACTCATAAAGTCAAAGTATCTGGATTTTGGATGGACACGACTCATGTCACCAACGATCAATTTGCACAATTTGTAAAAGAAACTAATTACAAAACGACTGCAGAGCAAATTCCCGATTGGGAAACCATTCGTGTACAACTTCCACCGGGAACACCAAAGCCACCAGCTTCAGTCTTTGTGCCTGGCGCCATGGTTTTTGTTGGTACCAAAGCAAAAGTGAATCTCAATGATTACTCGCAGTGGTGGGCATATGTGCCGGGTGCAAGTTGGAGGCATCCAACTGGACCGCAAAGTCATATTGATGGCAAAGGGAACCATCCGGTTGTGCAGATCAGTTATGAAGATGCATTGGCTTATGCAAAGTGGGCTGGCAAGAGATTGCCCACTGAGGCCGAGTGGGAATTTGCAGCCCGCGGTGGCTTAAACCAGGCTACCTATGTGTGGGGTGATCAGCTAGAGCAGGAGGGAAAACTGCCAGCCAATATTTGGGATGTCAAAAAGCAAGCATTTCCTGTGGTGAGTCCAAAAGCTGGTGGAGCGATTGGCACTAGTGCCGTAGGAACTTTTCCTCAAAATGGCTACGGCTTATTTGAAATGACAGGCAACGCCTGGCAGTGGGTTGCTGATTGGTATCGCGCTGATTACTTTGTGCTGCAGGCTAAAGAGCATGGCAACAACATGATTGATAATCCTAAGGGGCCAACTAGTTCATATGACCCTGATGATTATGGTGTTCCGCCAAATGCTCCAAAGCGAGTCATTCGGGGCGGATCATTTTTATGTAATGAGGATTACTGCCAATCCTATCGTCCTAGCGCTCGCCGTGGGGCAGATCCCTTTAGCCCAATGTCACATTTAGGATTTAGGCTGGTCAAGGATGCTCAGGGTGACCCAGTCACTCGCTAGCGATTAGGCCAAGCCACCATGGCGCAGCAGAGCATCAATGCTGGGCTCTCTGCCACGAAAGGCTTTAAACGATTCAGCAGCAGGACGACTGCCACCCACTTCCAGGATTTCTTCGCGGTAACGCGTTCCAGTCTTGGCATCCAAAACGCTACCAGTCAGCTTTGCCGCTTCTTCAAAGGCGGAGTAGGCATCAGCAGAAAGTACCTCCGCCCATTTATAGCTGTAGTAACCAGCAGCATAGCCGCCAGCAAAGATATGACTGAAAGAATTAATCCAACGAGAGATCTCAGGTTGCGGAATGATGTTGTACTCATCAGCAATGCTTCTAGAAACATCGAGTACTGCATGCCCTTTAGCGTCTTTTGCATCAAAGCTAGAATGCAAGCGCCAGTCTGTTAACGACATCACGATTTGACGTAGGGTTGCTAAACCGTTTTGGAAGTTCTTGGCAGCCAGAATTTTGTCAAAGAGTTCTCGTGGTAATGGTTTGCCAGTTTCTGCATGCGCTGTCATTTTCTCGAGCACTTCCCATTCCCAGCAGAAGTTTTCCATGAACTGACTTGGTAATTCGACGGCATCCCATTCAACACCATTGATACCAGATACACCTAAAGCGCTGACTTGTGTCAGGAGGTGATGTAAACCATGCCCACTTTCATGGAAGAGGGTAATGACATCATCATGAGTGATTGTCGGTTGGCGCAATACGCCATCCACCTTCACTGGAGGCGCAAAATTACAGACAAGATAAGCCACTGGCACTTGGATTTCTCCATTAGGTAACTCTCTGCGGCCACGGGCATCATCCATCCAAGCCCCACCGCGCTTACCAGGGCGGGCGTAAGGATCTAGATAGAAGTAAGCCCGTATTTTTCCGGCTTGGTCTTTAACAGCAAAAGATTGCACATCAGCATGCCAAGTCGGCAAGTCTGAAGCTTCAATCTTGACGCCAAATAATGTCTGAATGACTTGGAATAAACCATCTAAAACTTTTGGTAATGGGAAGTATTGCTTGAGTTCATTTTCTGAGAATGAGTAACGCGCTTGCTTTAAACGTTCAGCGGCAAATGGAATATCCCAGGGATCAAGTCCATTTGTAAATCCTAGCTCTGCTTTTGCGTACTCACACAACTCCTGCCAATCTTTTTGGGCAAACGGTTTTGATTTGATTGCAAAGTTTGTCAGAAAGAGATCTACCTCATCAACAGTATTGGCCATCTTCGGTGCCAAGCTCAATGCTGCATAATTTGCAAATCCCAGCATACGGGCTTCTTCATCGCGCAGACGCAACTGATCCAACATGTTCTGGGTGTTGTCCCAATCAAGCTTACCTTTGGCATATTGCGGTGCCAGCTCTGAGGAGCGTGTGACATAAGCTTGATACATGAGACGACGCAGTTCTCGATTTTCGGAATACTGCATCACTGGATAGTAAGAGGGGAAGTGCAGGGTAAAGGCCCAGCCTTGCAGACCCTTTTGCTGCGCAGTATCAGCCGCTGCAGCAATAGCATCATCAGGCAAGCCAGCAAGATCAGCTTTATCGCTTACTAGATGAACAAAGCCATCAGTCGCATCTAAGACGTGATCTGAGAAGGCTTTGCCTAGAACAGCTTGCTCATCCTGGATGGCAGAGAAGCGCGGCTTGTCAGCATCACTTAACTCTGCGCCACCTAAACGAAAATCGCGCAAGGAGTTTTCAATCACTTTTTTCTGGGCACGATTGAGTCTTGCAAAATCAGGACTATTTTTAAGTTCTTTAAATTTCTTGTAGAGCGCTAAGTTTTGTCCAAGGCTGGAAAAGAATGCCGTGACCTCCGGCAGCATCTCTCCGTAGGCGGTGCGCAACTCTGGAGTATCAGCCACGCTATTGAGATGGGAGATAACACCCCAAGATCTTCCTAGCGCTTCGGTCGCATCTTCTAGGGGCTCTGCTAATTGATTCCAGCTTGAGGGTGTCTGAGGATCAGTCGCAGTATCTACAGCATCTTGCGCATGCTTGAGCAAGAACTGAATTGCAGGGGCAATATGCTCGGGCTTGACTTGTGAGTATGCGGCAATGCCACGACCAAAAGTCAGGAGCGGATTATTTTGTAATGCGGCAGGTAGGGCAAAGAGGGCTGTAGTCATATCCTCTAGCTTAATGGATCTAAGGCTTGGCTGCTTTTTCTGCTGCTTCTAAAGTATTCATGAGCAGCATGGTGATGGTCATGGGGCCAACACCGCCTGGCACGGGAGTAATCCAGCCAGCGATATATTTAGCGGCATCAAAATCGACATCCCCGCAGAGCTTGCCATCGGGCATGCGGTTGATGCCTACGTCAATCACAACGGCACCATTTTTCACCATATCGCCTGAAATCATCTTGGGCTTGCCAGTGGCAACTACCAAGATATCGGCATCTTTGGTGTGATGAGCTAGATCGCGGGTTTTACTATTGCAGATAGTGACAGTAGC
Organism: Polynucleobacter sp. MWH-Berg-3C6; assembly: GCF_018881855.1. Lineage (GTDB taxonomy): Bacteria > Pseudomonadota > Gammaproteobacteria > Burkholderiales > Burkholderiaceae > Polynucleobacter. The sequence continues at coordinate 607,592 of NZ_JACVPN010000001.1, forward strand.
TCCCGCTTGTAGGAGGAGCATCGCCATCGGTTTGCCGACAATATTAGAGGCGCCAACGATAACAGCTCGAGCACCCCGAATAGGGTAATCAATACTTTCTAAAATCTTCATGCAGCCATAAGGGGTGCAGGGCTTGAATTCTGGTTGGCCAACCATCAAGGCTCCAGCATTCGCTACGTGAAAGCCATCCACATCTTTTTCAGGGGCAATCGCTTCAAGCACTCGCTCTGCAGCGATATGCTCTGGTAGCGGTAATTGCACCAAGATCCCATGAATCGATGGATCGGCATTCAGGGTGGCAATCCGAGCAAGCAATTCTTCTTCACCCAACTCTGCAGAGTAGCGCTCTAAAACAGAATGAAAGCCAACGTCCTCACATGCTTTTACTTTATTGCGTACATAGACCTGGCTGGCAGGATTTTCGCCAACGACGATGACTGCTAGTCCAGGACGAACCCCTTTAGCGGTAACAATTGCACCACGAGCAGCTATTTCAGTGCGTATTTTTTTAGAAAGAGCGTTACCGTCTAGTAATTGTGCTGGCATTGCGAATGTATTAATTGGGGTTAATTAGGCTGGGGATCAGATAAAGCCAGGCGGAGCAGGTCTGCAACGGTATTGACGTTGAGCTTTTCCATAATATTGGCGCGGTGGGCTTCGACAGTCTTAATGGAGATACCAAGATCATCTGCAATCTGTTTATTCAAGCGACCAGCAACGATGCGCTCTAATACTTGACGCTCACGACCAGTGAGCTTGCTCAGCAAACTATGGGTAATTTTGCGTTGGCTTGCTTGTGAATAATCTACTCTTGCTTTAGCAAGCATGCGATCTACTAGACCGCAGAGATCGTTTTCTTTAAATGGTTTTTCAATGAAATCGACTGCACCGCGTTTCATGGTAGAGACTGCCATCGAGACATCGCCGTGGCCGGTAATGAAAGCAACTGGCATTGGGAGGTTTTCACTAATCAAACGTTCCTGCAGTTCGAGTCCCGACATGCCAGGCATGCGAACATCCAGAATGGCGCAAGAGATGGTTGATTTATCTGTGCTCTGTAGAGATTGCAAGAAGCGCTCGGCGCTTGCATGACAACGCACTACATAACCATTGCTCTCTAAAAGCCAAGTGAGGGAATCACGCACGGCCTCATCATCATCGACGACGTAAACAACTTCGGCTTGGTTTGGTTTGGCAGCAGCTAAGTTCATATTGGGTCTCGCAAGGTAAATCTAAAAATAGGATATCTATTCATTTTCCTTTGAATCTGGAGATTCTAGGGGTAGAAGTATTGTAAAGGTGCAGCCGGCCAGCTTGGTCCGTTCTGAGTCCATAGTATTGGATGCCCAAAGGCGCCCGTGGTGGGATTCGATAATGGAGCGGCAAATATTGAGGCCCATGCCCATTCCATCGGTTTTGGTGCTAAAAAAAGGCTCAAACATGCGTTCCATGACCGATTCGGCGATACCACCCCCGGTATCGGTGACCTGAATTCGCATCATGGCTGGGAAGGTGCTGGTGTCCAAGTCAGCGCTAATATTGACCGGTGCGGCAGACCAACGGGAGGAGAGGGGGTAGGCCTCCCGCACGCTATCTAAGCCATTTTTCAAGAGATTGACTACGACTTGCAAGATTAGGACTGGGTCTACATTGATTTCAGGCAAATTATCAGCAATATTGGAGGTAATGCTCAAACGTTGGCGATTCGCCTCAATTTCTACAAGACCAACCGCATCATTAATGATCTCGGAGATATTGGAATATTTGCGTTGAGGCTCGCTGCGTTTAACAAATCCACGAATACGCTGAATGATCGTGCCTGCACGATGTGCTTGGTCAGATGCTTTTTCTAGCGCTGGCAAGATATCTTTACTCATAGATGGATCAAGATTGCCTTCTAAGCGTTTAGCGACACCCATGCAGTAATTGGAGATCGCAGATAAAGGCTGATTCAATTCATGCGCGAGAGAGGACGCCATTTCACCCATGGTGGTGAGGCGACTTGTAAATTGCATACGCTCTTCTTGCTGGCGTGCTAAGTCGTCCGCCTCCTTACGCATCGTGATATCAGTAGCAATTAAGAGTTGCGCCAAATGACCATCTACCCAGGGAATAAAGCGACGGCGCACCTCAAACCATTTATTGCTACCGTCATCTAATTGAACTTCTTCTGACTCTGATTCTTGATACAGGAAGGGGGTGGGAATACCCGGAGGCGAATCTTGTAAATCTTCAGCAACATCATGCAAGGTTTCTAGATTATTGTTGGTGCCCGCTAATTTGAAATGTCCTGTGGGATCATCCCCAAAATTTTCTTTATAGAAGCGATTGGCAAATAAAAGTTTGTCATTTTCCAGATCCACAACTGATACTGCGGCATCCAAACCTTCTAGAACGGTAACGAAGCGCTCTTGAGAGGCGGCAAGCTCCTCACGAATCTTCTTTGGCTCAGAAATATCAATCAAGGAAGTCACCCAACCAGTTTGCTTACCTTTTTCATTAATGAGCGGAGAGATAAAAGTGCGAGTTTGTATTAACGCTCCATCACTGCGCAAAATCACACCCTCAATACCTGTTTTTGCTATCACCTCAGAATTTAGGGCGCGATTCATCTTCTCAAACAGCTCATCACGCTTTGAGTCCGGCCAAAAAGGGAATGGTGGGGTGAGACCAATCAGCTCTTTTGCTGACCAGCCTGTCATCTCGCAAAATGCTCGGTTCACATAAGTGATGCGCTTTTGCATATCATGTGCGCGAATTCCAACCGGGGTTGAATTTTCCATGGCATTACGAAAGCTTGTTTCAGTTCGCAGACTAGCTTCCGCCTCTTGACGGACTTGCATCTGCTTTAAGACGGACCATAGACTCCAAATTACGAAAGCGCATAACCCAAGTACTACGCCAATCAACATTCTGAATGTGAGATTGGTGGGTGGTGGATAGGTATCAATTCGTAAAGTAAGGTTAGGGCTCAGGACGCCAATGTCCAAACTGGTTTGGTTGCTAAATGCTCTCTTCGGGGTATCACGATCAGATGAGATTGAAAGCACTCTATCGTTATCGGTGAGTAGGGTAAATCGGTAATGAGCCTTGAGCTCTCCCGGCACAACATCTAAAACTCCTTGAGCGGTATAGAGGGCAGCTAAAAAACCAATCGTTTCTCCACCAGCTATGTTGGGAACCACTTGCCAAAATACGGTTTTTCTCTCTCTTGCTAGAGGTTCATTGCTCGGAAGATTTAAGTTAATGAATTGGCTGAATGATGCCCTGCTGGTGCTTCTACTTAATTCGATTGCAGAAGCAAGACCTTCATTGGTTAAATCATCATTCTGAGTTCTGGCGATCCAATCGGTTTTAGTGTTGCTTGGTGGTGCTGTCCATAGCCTCTGATTTTTTGCATTGATCCATACAATTTTGACGATCTCATGGTTATTGAATACCAAACCATCGGCTTGCTCATAGGCTAGTTTTTTTAATCTTTCCTGATCTTCGTTGGCAGCAAGTTCACGATTAATGCTGATTAAGGCATCTAGATTATTGGCAAAGCGCAATTGAATGCGCTGCTTAGCAAAGGAAAGCTCTCTAAATAGTGCAGACTCTTGTTGATTCTTTTCTTGTAATTGGAGCGTCCCCAAAATGACGCCCATGACAGCCGTAAAAATGACAATCGCAATTAAAGGGGTGTATACGAGCTTAAAGCCCCGTATTTTTCGGAGCCATTTGAATGGACTGAGGAGTAAGCTCAATAAAGCCGTAAATTTCATGAATGAGGCCTATTTTGCCTGATTGCCCGCCTGAAAATGGCTTTTCTTGAGCAAATTCAAGATCTTATTTGCAGCGCAATAAATTACCACATTATGAGAAATATTATCATTATGTGGAAAATTGCTTGTTTACACCCATATACCTTCCTAAAATATTGCCTATAAAGTGAATAACTCATTGCGAAGTACTTAATGGAGACAAGTTATGGCCGCAGTTCCAGAGCAGGTATTAGGTAAACAGAATGCCCAGGACGTAGATCCCGGCGAGACCCAGGAATGGTTACAGGCGCTTGATGGCGTAATTCATAACGAAGGTCCAGAGCGTGCCGCCTATTTAATAGATCAACAAATTGCACATGCACGCGTGAATGGTGTTGTTCAACCTTTCCATGCAGAAACACCTTATATCAATACGATTCCGGTTGAAGGCCAAGCGCGTTTACCTGGCGATCAGAATGTTGAGCATCGTATTCGTTCATACACTCGCTGGAACGCGATGGCGATGGTTCTGCGCGCAAACAAAGATACCAACGTTGGTGGACATATTTCTTCTTTCCAGTCTGCAGCCACTCTCTACGATGTAGGCTACAACCATTTTTGGCATGCACCTTCACCTGAGCATGGTGGCGATCTCATTTTTGTACAAGGGCACTCAGCTCCAGGTGTGTATGCGCGTGCCTATATGTTGGGCCGCCTCTCAGACGAGCAGCTGAATAATTTCCGTCAAGAGGTTGGTGGTAAAGGTATATCTAGTTACCCACATCCATGGTTGATGCCAGATTTCTGGCAGTTCCCAACTGTGTCGATGGGCTTAGGCCCGATCATGGCGATTTATCAAGCGCGCTTCATGCGCTACATGCAAGACCGCGGCTTTATTAAGAATGAGGGGCGTAAAGTCTGGGCATTCTTAGGCGATGGTGAAACCGACGAGCCAGAATCTTTGGGCGCCATTGGTATGGCCGGTCGTGAGAAGTTGGACAACCTCATTTTTGTTGTGAACTGTAACTTGCAGCGCCTGGATGGACCGGTGCGCGGTAACGGCAGCATCATTCAAGAGCTCGAAAGCGAATTCCGTGGAGCGGGCTGGAACGTGATTAAAGTAGTTTGGGGCGGCCAGTGGGATGCGCTATTTGCTCGCGACAAAAAAGGTATTTTGATGCAACGTCTTGGCGAGATTGTCGATGGTCAGTACCAGACAATGAAGTCTAAGAATGGCGGTTATGTTCGTGAGACAGTATTTAACACCCCAGAGTTGAAGGCTTTAGTAAGCGACTGGAGTGATGACGAGATTTGGCAATTGAATCGCGGTGGTCATGATCCTCATAAAGTCTATGCAGCATTTCATGCGGCAGTAAATCACAAGAATCAACCAACAGTAATCTTGGCTCACACCATTAAAGGTTACGGTATGGGCGGTTCAGGTGAAGCGATGAATATTGCTCACCAAGCTAAGAAGATGAACGATGACGACGTGCGTCGTTTCCGTGATCGTTTTGAGATTCCCGTAAAAGACGAGGATCTAGACGACATGCCTTTGGTGAAGTTTGCTGAGGGTAGTCCTGAGTTGGAGTATATGAAGGCGCGCCGCCAAGAGTTGGGTGGTTATTTGCCACAGCGTCGCACTAAAGCAGAAAGTTTGCCAGTTCCTGCATTGGATGTATTTGCACCATTGCTTGAGGCAACCGCAGAAGGTCGTGAGATTTCGACAACCATGGCGTTTGTGCGCATGCTCAATACGGTTGTGCGTGACAAAGTTTTGGGTAAGCGTGTAGTTCCAATTGTTCCTGACGAATCCCGTACCTTTGGTATGGAAGGTATGTTCCGTCAGCTGGGCATCTGGAATCAGCTGGGTCAGCTCTATACCCCAGAAGATCATGACCAATTGATGTTCTATAAAGAGGACAAGACCGGCCAGATTTTGCAAGAGGGTATTAATGAAGCGGGTGGTATGTGTGACTGGATTGCAGCCGCAACTTCATACTCCACTCATGGTGTACCGATGTTGCCTTTCTATATCTTCTACTCGATGTTTGGTTTCCAACGTATCGGTGACTTAGCATGGGCAGCAGGGGATATGCGTAGCCGCGGCTTCTTGCTCGGCGGCACTGCAGGCAGAACCACGTTGAACGGTGAGGGCTTGCAACACGAAGATGGTCATAGTCATCTGTGGAGTGGAGCAATTCCGAACTGCATCAGTTATGACCCTACCTTCTCATTTGAATTAGCAGTCGTAATTCAGGATGGCATGCGTCGTATGTTGGAAGCTCAGGAAGACGTGTATTACTACGTTACTTTGATGAATGAAAACTACGCTCATCCAGCAATGCCGAAGGGCGCTGAAAAAGACATCATCAAAGGCATGTATAAGCTTAAGTCTGTTGGTGATAGCAGTGCTAAGTTGCGCGTGCAGTTACTCGGTTCTGGAACTATCTTCCGTGAAGTGATTGAAGCAGCAGACATGCTCAAAAAAGATTGGGGCGTTGCCTCCGACTTGTGGGGTTGCCCAAGCTTTACTGAGCTAGGTCGCGATTGGAATGCAGTGCACCGCGCCAACCTACTGAACCCAACAGCAGCGCCATCACTTTCTCATGTAGAGAAGTGCTTGAAAGATACTTCGGGCCCAATCGTTGCAGCAACTGACTATGTCCGTTTATTCGCAGAGCAGATTCGTCCAGCGATCCAGCATATGGGTCGTCGTTACGAGGTGTTGGGTACAGATGGCTTCGGTCGCTCCGATACCCGAGAAAATCTCCGCAATTTCTTTGAGGTTGATCGTCGTTGGGTGGTATTGACTGCCTTGAGGTCTTTGGTAGATGCAGGCCAGATGGATCGTCAAAAGCTTGCTGAAGCCATTCAGAAATATGGCATCGATACTTCTAAACCAAACCCGATGACGGTTTAAACGAGATTAATTCATGAGTCAAATTATTGAAATCAAAGTTCCAGACATCGGCGACTATAAAGATGTGCCAGTCATTGAGGTATTGGTTAAACCAGGTGACAAGGTTGAGAAAGAGCAATCGATTGTTGTGCTTGAATCTGACAAAGCAACCATGGACGTTCCTTCATCACACTCTGGTGTTGTGAAGGAAGTGAAAGTCAAGGTTGGTGACAGCCTTTCTCAAGGTTCAGTGGTAATTACCTTGGAAGAGAGCGCTGCTGCAGCTTCTGCACCAGCTACCGCTCCTGTTCAGGCTAGTCCAGCACCCGCAACAACATCTTCAAACTCAGGCGGCGCATCAATTGAAATTAAAGTTCCGGACATTGGTGACTATAAAGATGTGCCGGTCATTGAGGTCTTAGTTAAGGCAGGCGATAAGGTTGAGAAAGAGCAATCGATTGTTGTGCTTGAATCTGACAAAGCAACCATGGACGTTCCTTCATCTCACTCTGGTGTTGTGAAGGAAGTTAAAGTTAAGGTTGGAGATAGTCTCTCTGAAGGATCTGTTGTATTGATTCTGGAAGGCGGAGCATCTGGATCTGTAGCTACTCCAGTAGCTGCATCAGCACCCGCGCCAGCAGCAAAGCCAGCTGCAGCCGAACCTCCAATTGCTCGCGCTCCAGCGCCCCCTCCAATTTCGAATGCGGCACCAGCTGTAGACCCAACCTTGAGTCATGCAAGTCCATCAGTGCGTAAATTTGCGCGTGAACTGGGCGTCACGATCAACCAGGTCAAAGGGTCCGGGCTGAAGGGACGTATTACGCAAGAAGACGTGCAGGCTTTTGTAAAAGCGGCCATGAGTGGCGGCGCTGGTAGTCCTGCAGCAGCATCTAGCGGTGGAAGTTTGGGCGGCCTTAATTTAATTCCTTGGCCAAAAGTCGATTTCACAAAGTTTGGTGACATTGAGCGTCAGCCATTGAATCGTATTAAAAAACTGACTGCAGCTAACCTTGGCCGTAACTGGGTCATGATTCCAGCGGTCACTTATCACGAGGATGCAGACATCACTGACTTGGAGGCCTTCCGCGTTCAGACCAATAAGGACAATGAGAAGAAGGGCGTCAAGATTACGATGCTCGCTTTCTTGATGAAGGCTGCAGTAGCCGCCTTGAAGAAGCATCCAGAGTTCAATAGCTCACTGGATGGCGATGACTTAATTCTGAAGAAATACTTCAATATTAGTTTTGCCGCAGATACGCCAACCGGCTTAGTAGTGCCCGTCATTAAGAATGTGGATAAGAAGGGCATCTTCGAAATCGCCCAGGAGACTTCTGAATTAGCAGCCTTAGCTCGTGATGGCAAACTTAAGCCAGACCAAATGCAGGGTGCGAGCTTCACGATCTCTTCATTAGGTGGGATTGGTGGAACTTACTTCTCACCAATCGTGAATGCTCCTGAAGTGGCAATCTTGGGAGTAAGCAAGGCTGCTATGAAACCAGTATGGGATGGTAAACAATTTGTGCCACGCCTCATCTGTCCATTATCTCTATCAGCGGATCACCGTGTGATTGATGGTGCCTTGGCTACCCGTTTCAATTTGTATATTGCCCAACTCTTAGCCGACTTCCGTCGCGCTACGCTGTAAGGGGTATCTATGGCTAAGCAAATGATCCTCGTGCCAGATATTGGCGATTACTCAGATGTACCAGTAATTGAAGTGCTGGTGAAGGTTGGTGATGTCGTTGAAAAAGAGCAGCCTTTATTGGTACTTGAGTCCGATAAAGCAACTATGGAAGTTCCTGCAGATGCTGCTGGAATTATTACCAGTATTGCCGTAAAGCTCGGTGACAAAGTGAGCAAGGGTTCTGTGATTGCTGAGATTGAGGCAAGCGCTAGTGCACCTGCGGCTCAGCCTGCAGCTCCAATCCCAGCTACTGCTACTGCACCAGCATCTCCCGCAGTAAAGGCGCCAGCTCCAGTAGCCGGTCAATACAGCGGAAAAGTAGATCACGAGTGCGAGGTATTGGTATTAGGTGCTGGCCCAGGTGGTTACAGCGCTGCCTTCCGTAGTGCTGACTTGGGTATGAATACCGTCCTCATTGAGCGTTACTCTACTTTAGGTGGCGTATGTCTGAACGTCGGGTGCATTCCCTCCAAAGCATTACTGCACACTACCTCTGTCATGGATGAAGTTAAGACAATGTCTAAGCATGGCATTACCTTTGGCGAACCCAAGATCGAGATTGATCAATTACGTGGCTACAAAGACTCAGTCATTGCGAAGTTGACTGGTGGTTTGGCTGGCATGGCTAAAGCCCGCAAGGTCAAAACAATACGTGGCCTAGGTCGATTCTTGGATGCTAATCACGTCGAAGTAGAAATGACTAGCGGTACCGGGCAAGACCTGACGGGTCAAAAAGAAGTGGTGCGTTTTCAGAAGGCAATTATTGCGGCTGGCAGTCAGCCTGTGAAATTGCCTTTCTTGCCAGAAGATCCGCGAATTGTAGATAGCACTGGAGCCTTGCTGCTGAAGAGTATTCCAAAAAGAATGCTTGTTATTGGTGGCGGCATCATTGGTTTAGAGATGGCTACGGTTTACAGCACGCTTGGTTCACGCATTGATATCGCCGAGATGATGGATGGCCTTATGGCTGGCGCTGATCGTGATCTCGAAAAGGTCTGGGAGAAGTTCAATGCCGGACGTTTTGAAAAAATCATGCTCAAGACGCGTGCCTCTAAAGCGGAAGTAAAACCTGACGGTATTCAAGTGAGCTTTGAAGGTGAGAATGCTCCTGTAGGACCACAAACTTATGACCTGGTTTTGGTTGCGGTGGGCCGTACTCCAAATGGCAAGAAGATCGATGCTGGTAAGGCAGGCGTTCAGGTTGATGAGCGTGGCTTTATTTCAGTTGATAAACAAATGCGTACCAATGTACAAAACATCTTTGCTATCGGCGATATTGTTGGCCAGCCCATGTTGGCCCATAAGGCAGTACATGAAGGTCATGTTGCTGCAGAGGCTGCATTCGGTGAAAAGTCTTACTTTGATGCGAAGCAAATTCCATCGGTTGCCTACACCGATCCAGAAGTAGCTTGGGCTGGCTTAACTGAAGAGCAGTGCAAAGCACAAGGCATCGCCTATGAAAAAGGATTATTCCCATGGGCTGCTAGCGGCCGCGCCATTGCTAATGGTCGCGATGAAGGTTTCACAAAGTTGATCTTTGATGCAACTACCCATCGGATTATTGGTGGTGGCATTGTTGGTACTCATGCTGGTGATTTAATTGGTGAAGTTTGCTTGGCAATTGAGATGGGTGCAGATGCTGTTGATATTGGCAAGACCATTCATCCGCATCCAACCTTAGGTGAGTCTGTCGGCCTTGCTGCAGAAGCAGCGCACGGCCATTGCACTGATTTACCACCGGTGAAGAAGAAGTCTTAAGCAAGTCATAAAAGAAAAAGCCCCGAGTAATCGGGGCTTTTAGCTTTTTATTGCTTCCAGATAGCAGTCTCAAGTAATGAGATGACCATTTAATTCTCGAATGCGTTCATCGACATAATAACCACCGCATTCCGTGTATCGAAGATACTTGCATCCGCAATGCTTGCATTCATAGACGTCAGACTTGTTATAGGGATGAAAGAGGATTGAGATTGGAGCATCCTTGGACCACATAGTAGTTCCTTTGGGGTGATCCTCCTCCCAGCACTCCGGGGCATCTTCAACTCTTAGTGTTCCTATGCATTCAAGTGAATTCGTTAAGAAGCCACCGGGGACGCTTTCCCAGCCAGCGCAAGATAGAGACTGGCAATCGACACACTTACTTTTGCCCGCAAAAGATTGAGCGAATCCTAGCAACGTCTCTCGATCAACTGAATTGGTCATTTAGTCATTATTTAGAAAATCTGACATAAGCCTGTCAGAGTAAGGTATATTTTTACAAAAGAATAGATCTTAGCGTATGTCTAAATAAGGCACGCAGGATTAACGGAGACTAATAAATGAAAAAACAGCTTTTACTGCTTGCTATCTCTTGTTTGGCGCTATCTTCTGGCGGTACTTTTGCACAAAGTGCCTATCCATGCGCTGTAGTTAAGTTTGTTTCACCATACCCGCCTGGAGGTACAACGGATATTTTGGCCAGAATGCTGGCGCCAGGTTTAGCCAAGCAACTAGGCACTAATGTCGTTGTTGAAAACAAAGGTGGCGCAAGCAGCAATATTGGGACTGAATATGTTGCCAACTCAGCTTCTGACGGCTGCACTCTATTGCTAGGAAACAATACTGGCATAGTGATTAATCAAAATTTATACAAGTTAAAAATAAATCCATCAAAAGATTTGGCGGCAGTTGCAGAGGTGGCTTCCGTGCCCTTGGTGCTTTATGTGAATGCATCGGTGCCTGCAAATACGGTTGGTGAGCTCGTAGAGCTTATTAAAAATAATCCTGGTAAATATAGTTATGCATCTGGTGGTAGCGGCAGTCCACAGCATCTGATGGCAGAAATGCTGAAGCTTGAAAAGCAATTGGACATGACGCACATACCTTATAGAGGGCAGGGACCAGCCATGGCGGATGTTCTTGCCGGCCAGGTGCCGATTGCATTTGAGACAACTACCACTATTTCTGCTCAGATGGCATCGGGCCGCATTCGCGCTCTAGCGACAACAGGCCTAGTACGGCCTAAAAACTTTCCAAACATTCCCACTATGAAGGAGCTTGGCTATACAAGTTTCGTTATAGAGAATTGGTACGGTATTTTTGTTGCGGCTAAGACCCCATCTGTTTTGATTACACGATTAAATAAAGCTATTAATACTGTAATGAAGGAGCCAGATGTTGCAGCAAGCCTGAATAAGATGGGTTCGAGCGATGTGGCGGGGACATCTGAGCAATTTACGCAGTTTATTAATAAAGAGATTCCTTATTGGGAGTCTTTGGTGAAACGCACGGGTGCAACAGTAGATTAAAAATTGAAGAGGGTGGCAATATGAATAATGGTTATGAAATTAATCCAAGAAAAGAGGCCTTTAAGGAGGGAATAACTGCTCTGACCGGATTGGCGACCTCAGTAGTCAGCGATGTATTAGGGCGGACTATTGGTGCAGTCAATATATTGCCAGTGAATAAGTCGCCAGTTTCTGTATGCGGCAATGCCGTCACAGTCAGCGCTCGTTCTGGTGATAACTTAATGATTCACAAGGCTCTGCAATTTCTCAAGCCAGGCGATGTTTTAGTGGTGGATGGAGGCGGCGACATTTCTCGTGCTTTGTTTGGTGAAATCATGATGACTGTTGCTAAATCAAGAGGCGCTGTTGGTGCTGTATTTGATGCGGCCATTCGAGATGTTGAAGCATTTGAGAGGCATCAATTTCCTTGCTGGGCACGCGGGATCAATATGCGTGGACCATTTAAAGATGGCCCAGGCAGCATTAATGTTCCTATTTCAATTGGCGGAATGGTTGTCAATCCTGGGGATGTCATTCTTGGCGATTGCGATGGAATTATTGCCTTACCTCCTGAGTTGGTGCTGGAGGGTGCGCGCTTGGGTAAAGAAAAAGAAGTGGTGGAGCGTAAAACTATTCAATCCATCCTGGACGGTAAGTATGACGATGCATGGATTGACGCAACATTAAAGCAAAAAGGTGTCTTATGAAGCTGAAAGGCGCGCTGGCTATCTTCTTTGGTGCAATTGCGCTGAACGCGTTTGCTGCGTATCCTGATAAATCCATTAAATTCTTGGTCCCTTGGCCTCCGGGCGGGGCCACCGATCAAGTTGCTCGGATCTTGGCAATACCTCTGACCAAGGAGCTAGGCGTTTCTATCTTTGTTGAAAACAAAGGTGGTGCTGGTGGAAATATAGGTACCCAAGCTTTTGTACAAGAGAAGCCTGATGGATATTCGATCTTAATGGCAACTAGTTCAACTAACGCGGCTGGCCCTCACTTATTTGCAAATCAAGGATTTGATGCTGCCAAAGATTTCACTCCAGTAGTTTTGGTATGCACTATTCCAAACATTATGGTCGTTCCTGAGTCATCGCCTTGGAATAGTATGAAAGATCTAATGACTGATGCTAAGCAGAATCCCGGAAAGTTTACGTATGGATCTGCGGGTATTGGCGCGTCTCAGCATTTAGCTGGAGCACAATTTAAAACCGTTACTGGTTTAGATATACGCCATGTTCCATACAAGGGAAGTGGTCCTGCTGCTTTAGATTTAATGGCAGGACATATCGATATGATGCTGGATACTGGATCGCTGAACAATATTAAGGCAGGCAAATTAAAGGCCTTAGGTGTAGCGGCAGACAAGCGCATTCCTGAGTTGCCTAATGTTCCAACAATGAAAGAGGTTGGAGTACCAATGGTAGCCAATGCTTGGTATGGCGTTATGTTGCCAGCCGGAGCCCCAAAAGACATTGCTGAAAAACTCAATATGGCCTTCAATAAGGTTCTTAAAGACCCGGAGGTACGTAAAAGTCTTCAAGGTATTGGTGCCCAGATTGACGGGGGATCTGTAGCAGAATTTACAAAATTTTCACAGTCAGAAATTAAGCGCTATGAAGGTATTGTAAAAATGTCGGGTGCTCCAAAAGAATAAGTCCCATGAAAGCACTCGCCAGCCTTTTTCTTGTTGCCAATCTGTTTTTTGCTAGCAATCTCCAGGCGCAAGAATATCCAAGTAAACCGATCAAGGTATTTGTTGGTTATGCCCCGGGAGGGGCTGTTGATTTAGTTGCTAGAACTTTGGGCCAAAGTTTGTCTGCATCAATGGGGCAGTCAGTCGTGATTGAAAATAAGCCAGGGGCCGGTACAAATATTGCGGTTAAGCAATTAATAGATAGCCCACCGGATGGCTACACCTTGATGGTTGCGGCAAATGCATTGGCGGCAAATATGTCTTTGTACAAACCGCAGCCCTATGACATCGATAAAGATATCGCTCCCATTGCAATGATTGGGCGCGTTCCAGTGGTTATTGCCACCCCCGCTGATAGTAAGTATCAAAAATTATCTGATTTGATTAAGGCTGCAAAATCTAATCCTGACTTTATTACTTATGGGACCCCGGGTAATGGCGCCACCCCTCATATGGCCATGAAGTTTTTTGAGCAGGCAGCAGGGATTTCCTTAAAACATATTCCCTATAAGGGTGGCTCACCAGCGATTACAGATCTCATTGGTGGTCAGCTGGACTTGGTTGCGGTCAATATGCTAGAAGTAGCTCCGCATGTCAAAAGTGGAAAACTAAGGATCGTTGCAGTGATGAGTGCAAAGCGCTCACCGTTGTTTCCAGATATTCCTACTGTTGCTGAATCTGGCTTCCCAGGTTTTGAAGCTTCCGTTTGGTATAGCCTGATTGCTCCTGCCAAAACTCCGCCGGCGATTGTGAAAATGCTGCACGCTCAAGTTGAGAGGGCACTGCAATCCAAAGACATGATTGAGCGTCTTGGCTCAGTTGGGGGAGAGATCAGTCCAGGCACCACTGCTCAACTAACTGCTTATTTGAATTCAGAGCGAAAACGCTATGAAAAATTAGTACGTGAAGCAAATATTCAGCCGGACTAATTTTTACTGCTATCAGCACCCCAAAGGAAAGACTAGATGATTATTGATTGTCATGGCCACTACACAACCGCCCCGAAAGCCTTGAAGGCATGGCGCGATGCTCAAGTTGCCAATTTGAATACTCCAGAGCTAGGCCCTAAAGTATCTGATTTAAAAATAAGCGATGATGAGATTCGTGAATCCATTGAAGAGAATCAACTTGCTAGGATGCGAGAGCGTGGAATTGATGTCACCATTTTCTCCCCTCAAGCAAGTTTTATGACCCATCATATTGGCGACTTCAATACATCGGCAACATGGGCTGCAATGTGTAATGAGCTTTGTTACCGAGTAACCCAGTTATTTCCAAAGCATTTTGTTGGCGCTGCAATGTTGCCTCAGTCTCCGGGCGTGGATACCAAAACTTGTTTACCGGAGATGCGAAAGTGCATCAATGAGTATGGATTTGTTGGTATCAACCTCAATCCAGACCCTTCAGGCGGCCACTGGCGCGATCCTCCATTGAGTGATTCCTATTGGCACCCAATCTACGAAGAGATGATTTCGCTAGATGTGCCGGCAATGATTCATGTCAGCACTAGCTGCAATGAATGTTTTCATACGACTGGTGCGCATTACCTCAACGCAGATACTACGGCGTTTATGCAATGCTTAACTTCTGATTTATTTGCTCAATTTCCACAATTGCGCTTTCTTATCCCTCATGGTGGAGGCGCGGTTCCGTATCATTGGGGTCGATTTAGAGGTCTTGCTAAAGATATGGATATCCCTGATATCAATCAGAAATTATTAAATAATATTTATTTTGATACTTGCGTATATCACCAACCTGGCATCAATCTTTTGACTGAAGTTATTCCCGCAAAAAATATTTTGTTTGCATCAGAAACCTTTGGTGCGGTAAAGGATATCGACCCAGATACCGGATATTATTTTGATGATACGCGTCGTTATCTCAATGCAGTGAATGGCTTAAGCGCTCAAGAAAAAGCAATGATTTTTGAAGACAATGCGCGCGTTGTTTTTTCTAGAATTAATAAAAGAATCCAAAAGTGAGCCTGGGCATGATGACATCTGAAGAATTTGATCGCTCATATAGAGGGCGCTTAGAGAAGTTGGCCACTTCCAATTTAAGTGATGCGCTAGATAAGTTAGGGGTTTCTGCTGCCGTGATTGGGATTGTTCCACAGTGGGGAAAGACGAAAGTCATTGGTAGGGCAATTACGATCCGAATGATTGCTACGGGTGCTGTACAAAGCAAGGCTCATCTGGGGGTAGATGCCATATTTTCAGCCTCTCCCGGCGATGTCATTGTGATTGATAACCGCGGCGACCTAAATAACAACTGTTGGGGTGAGATTCTCTCAATGGGGGCTCTGCAAAAAGGCATATCTGGAGTGGTTGTCGATGGAGCGGTGCGTGATGTTGATACCTGCGAGGAGTTTGGTTTTCCAGTGCATGCAAGGGGGGTTGTCCCAATCACAGCTCGTGGGCGGATCGTTCAAGAAGCATGGAATATCCCTATTAGAGTTGGCAATATACCCGTTATTCCGGGTGATGTAATCGTTGCTGATATCAATGGATTGGTAGCCATTCCTGCCGCCAAGCTAGAAGCGGTATTAGCTGCTGCCGAGGATATTGCAGCAAAAGAATTGGCTATGGTTGAGGCTCTCAGGCTTGGACAATCGATTATCGATGTAGACAAGCAATTTAACTACGAACAGATGTTAAAACCCAAAATATAAAAATCAATAAGGTCTATTTATGAAGCTTAAAGAATTTTCTTGCGGCACCTCATTCAAATTATTCTTGAGTTTGTTTTTTCTTGGTCTGGGTAATCAAATTGCTTATGCACAGTACCCTTGCCCTGTGATTAAAATTATTTCCCCATACCCGCCAGGGGGAGCAAGTGATATTTTGGCCAGAATGTTAGTGCCCGGCTTAACTAAACAGTTAAACGTCAATGTAATAGTCGAAAATAAAACTGGAGCAAGCGGGAACATTGGTACTGAGTTTGTGAGCAATGCTGCTAGTGATGGCTGCACTTTGCTGCTGGGCAATAGCACTACAGTCGTAATTAATCGTAATTTATACAAGTTAAGAAGTGATCCTGTTTTTAGTCTGAGGCCTGTTGCTGAAGTCGCTGCAGTACCAATGGTGTTGTATGTGAATTCTTCTGTCCCAGCAAATTCAGTAGCAGAGTTGCTTGCTCTCATCAAGAAAGAGCCGGGCAAGTATAGTTTTGCATCCCCAGGAAGTGGAAGTACACATCATCTTTTGGGTGAGTTGCTTAAATTAGAGCAAAAGCTAGATATAACTCACATTCCGTATCGGGGGTCTGGACCAGCTATTGCCGATGTCTTGGCAGGGCAGGTACCAATGGCATTTGAGTCAACGAGTGCAATTGCACCCCACCTAAGTGGTGGGAGGGTAAGGGCCTTAGCTACTACTGGACCAGTGCGGGCCAAAAATTTACCGGATGTTCCGACTATGAAGGAGCTAGGTTATCCCAAATTTGTAGTTGAAAATTGGTACGGAGTTTTTGTTCCCGCAAAAACCCCAACTACTCTAGTCAATCTTTTGAATAAAGAAATTAACAAAGTTTTGAGCTCAGGTGATGCTGCGGAAAGTTTATCTAAGATGGGCTCTCTAAATAGCGAGCAGACACCAGAGCAATTCTCTGCTTTTATTAAAAAGGAGATCCCCTATTGGGAGTTATTGGTTAAGCAATCAGGCGCTACTGCAGATTAACCGGCGGTACTAATAAAGAAAAAGCCCCGAGTAATCGGGGCTTTTGTATTAGAGCAGCAGCTTATTTCTTCTTCGCTGCTTTGCTAGCAGTCTCCGCAGCCTTCATAACAGTGTCAGTAGCACTATTGAGATTAGTCTGTGCAACATTAACCGCATGCTTCACAGCTTTTTGGCTAGTTTCATATACATTGTTAGCAGAGGCTATGGCTTGCTTCATTGCTTGCACGGCAGCATCAGAACCAGCGGGGGCATTCTTGGTCCACTCTTCAACTAGAGCATTGATCTTTTGTTGACCTGCTTGGAATTCTTTTTCAGCAGATTGAGTGAAGTTGTTTTGGGTTTCATGAGCTAGATCATATAAATGACGACTGTACACCATAATCTTTTCAGCCATCGGCTGAACTGCTTCGGCTTGATGGGCGAGAAGCTGTTGAATATCTTTTACTTCCAAAGCTTTCTTAGCGCTAGTCATGCTATCACTCAAGCTTTGTTTTGCAATATGCATATTGAGTTCAACTAATTTTTCAATACTTTGAAGAGCTTGATTTGTCAGGCTGCTCAAAGTTTCTAAATTAGCTTTTTGTGCTGCAGCCAATTGTTCTGGTGTTAGGTTCATTTCAATCCCTTTCGCGTGGCTTCACGCTTTGTTTGATCTCTTCGCTGATGTCTTACTCTAATCGCTCTTGGGATATTTTACTGTACAAATATTGCATCGCAGCATCAAGAATTATTTCTAATGAGCGCTACCTGCTAATTAGGGGTGGATCTATCAAATAAGCCTAAAATCAATGATTCAACCCAAAAGTGACTCATGAAGCTCAGCCTAGATAACGCAATTGCACCAATATTTGTGCTGATTTGGAGCACGGGCTTTGTCATTGCAAGACTGGCAATGCCCTATGTTGAGCCAGCGACATTCTTATTTTGGCGTTTTATGGGCGTTTTAGCGGCTATGGCAGCCTTAAGTTTGATGTGGCGGATCACCTGGCCAAGCTGGTCGCAAATGAAGCATATTGCAATAGCTGGGGTGCTGCTCCAGTTTGGATATTTATTGGGAGTTTGGTTTGCGGTCCGCTTGGGAATGACGGCGAGCCTAGTAGCCATCATTGTTGGTTTGCAGCCGATATTAACCGCTTGGTTTGCAGCATGGATATCAGAACAAGTTTCTCCGCGTCAGTGGATTGGCTTAGGGTTTGGATTTGCTGGGGTTGCGTTAGTGGTCATGGCAAAGATTAGCTTTGCTCATATTCCTTTTGCCAGCTATGCGTTGGCTTTTATCGCTTTATTGTCAATTACCTTTGGAACGCTTTACCAGAAAAAATATTGCCCGGTCTTTGATTTAAGGGCAGGCTCTTCGATTCAGTTTGGTGTATCTGCTGTCCTGTGTTTCTTTTGTATGTATTTCTTTGAGACGGGCGTTATGGTCTGGAATGCATCGGTAATTGGTGCCTTGTTATGGGCAATATTCCCATTGTCGATTGGCTCCATTAGCTTGTTGTTTATGATGATCCGTAAGGGCGCTGCGACCAAGGTAACGAGCTTTCTTTACCTCACGCCTCCAACCACTGCGCTGATGGCTTGGTTCTTGTTTGATGAGCCATTTACGCTCATGATGGCGCTTGGGCTTGCTTTGACGATGACGGGCGTAGTTCTCGTAAACGCCCGCCAAGCCAATACGGTAGCGACCATTGCTGAATAGAGCCTTCCTAATCGTCCAATATGGGGCTAATAAATCTATCCTGGCATGTGAAATTAATTATCATTCCGTATGTTGAAAGTTTTTGAAGGTATTTGGGGATGCATTTGAATCGATTTTGGGCTTTGATCTTGTTGGCAGTATTTGCCTGTGGCGCTGCTATGAATGGCCTAGCATTTGCCGCAAACAAAGATAAAGAAAAGCAAACCAAGACTACTAAAGTAGTAGTCAAAACCGCCAAGGCCCCTAAAAAGCAAAAATCTGTTCGTGTTGCAGTAACCCGGTCATCCGAGCCTGCGGCTCCAGCCCATCCATCATTTGCAACCGCTCTTGGTTTGAGGGGGCAG
This sequence comes from Polynucleobacter sp. MWH-Berg-3C6, assembly GCF_018881855.1. GTDB lineage: Bacteria > Pseudomonadota > Gammaproteobacteria > Burkholderiales > Burkholderiaceae > Polynucleobacter. The sequence continues at coordinate 626,603 of NZ_JACVPN010000001.1, forward strand.
CACGATGACTTAAGTCTTAAGTCCAGCGTAGCAATGGTTGTGAATCAAGATACCAAGGAAGTGTATTTTGAAAAAAATTCCTCTGTGAGCTTGCCAATTGCATCCATCACAAAATTGATGACTGCTATGGTTGTTTTGGATTCCAAGCTACCTTTGGATGAAACTATCGTCATTAATGCGGACGATGTGCGTATCTACGCTAAATCTCGCCTCGCTGGCGGCACAGTCATGACGCGAGAAGAGGCTTTATTGCTTTCCTTAATGTCTTCTGAGAACCGTGCTGCATATACCTTAGGCAGAAACTATCCGGGCGGTATTAATGCATTTGTTGATGCGATGAATCGCAAAGCTAGAGAGTTGGGCATGGACCATTCTCGTTTTGCTGATCCTACGGGCTTGATGAGCGAGAACGTTGCTTCTGCTGAAGATCTCACCCGCATGCTTAATGCTGCCTATCAGTACAAAATGATTCGGGAATTTTCAACCTGGCCAGATTTAACGATGGTCATTGCTAATCGGCCACAGAAGTTCTTAAATACCAATCGCTTAGTACGTTCAGGTGATATGAATATCGGCTTGCAAAAGACAGGCTTTATTAATGCAGCGGGTAAGTGCCTGGTAATGCAAGCACGAGTTAATAACACGCCTTTATTATTGGTCTTCTTAGATTCGGTTGGTACGCAATCTCGTTTTGCCGATGCAGTTCGTGTTCGTGATTGGTATGAGCGGATGCCGTCCGGAGCGCAACCTATTCGTCGCTTGATGTAATGGCTGGAGCTAGGCTGTCGTGCCTGGCTCAGTAGACTTAGGTTTGTAGCCCATTCCTTTAGAGATCTGCAGAGCTGTATCTTGTAAGGCTTTAAGCCAATCTGCTTGCATTCGATCTGTTGGCGAGCTCAGCGATAAACCAGCTACTAATTTGCCGGTGTCATCCAAAATAGCAGCAGCTAAACAGCTCACTCCAAGCTCCAATTCTTCATCATCGCGCGCATTACCTTCTTTGCGAACTTGATTAAGAGCAGTCTCTAATTTAGCTAAGTCAGTAATACTATTGCGAGTGTGCCCAGACAGTCCTGTACGTGTGACATAGGCGCGTACTTGGCTTGGATCGTCGCTGGATAAAAATAACTTTCCAACTGAAGTTAGGTGTAGTGGGGCGCGACCACCAATAGCGCGAACGACTTGCATGCCAGAGCGCTCGCTATAGGCGCGATCAATATAAACAATCTCATCACCCTGTCGGACTGATAGGTTCACGGTCTCGCCAGTGAGTTTATGTAGGGTGCGCATTGGCACTTGTGCAGCTTCACGAACTGAGAGTCGTGCTTTGACTAAATTACCAAGCTCTAAGAGTTTGAGGCCAAGGCGGTAAGTGCCACCATCGCCACGCTCGACTAAGCGGCAGGCAACCATGTCATTCAGAATGCGGTGAGCGGTAGAGGGGTGAAGGCTGGTTTGTTCGGCTAAATTCTTGAGGCTGCTAGATTCTTCTTGCTCCGCTAGGGCATCGAGTAGATTCATCATGCGCTCAACTACCTGGATGGCTGTTTTGCCAACTTCCCCGGTACTTTTAGCGGTTTTGACAGGTTTATTCGTGCTCATGGGCTCTATTGTAGCGATTCCAGATGCTATTGCATATTATGAAATGCTATTTTACAGGCCTCTGAGTGGAAAAAACTCAGTATTTCGGGGTGATATTAGGGTTGTCGAAGGGCTTTAGCGCACTCATGAACAAGGTCTGGGCCACGATAAATCAACCCGCTATACAGCTGCACAAGGCTGGCGCCAGCTATGATTTTTTCTCTGGCATCGGCCCCTGACAGAATGCCGCCAACCCCGATGATGGGCAAATTGTTACCTAATCTTGCCTTCAGTGTTTTGATCACTTGAGTGGATACGGCGCGCACTGGAGCACCGGATAATCCACCAGCTTCTTCACCATGCTGCATACCTTGAACGGCATCACGGGCAATCGTAGTATTCGTGGCAATGATCGCATCGATACCAAATTCCATCAGTAGATCTGCAATCAAATGAATATCAGCAGTATTTAAGTCAGGCGCAATTTTTAAGAAGAGCGGTTTGCGAATACCATAGCGATCGCTTAAGCGTTTTCTCGCTTCATCTAGGCCGCCTAATAATGCGCGCAACATATCTTCACCCTGTAGCGCTCGCAGATTCTGGGTGTTAGGAGAGGATATATTGACTGTGATGTAAGAGGCGACTTCATAAACGGCCTCCATTGCCAAAATGTAATCGCTGGCTGCATCTTCAATGGGGGTGCTGGCATTCTTGCCAATATTCATTCCCAAGACGCCCCCTTGCTGCCAGAAGTGGGAGCGACGAACTCGAGCAACGCAAGCATCAACGCCATCATTGTTAAAACCCATGCGGTTAATGATGGCCTGGGCTTCAGTCAGTCTAAACATGCGAGGCTTTGGATTGCCGGGTTGTGGACGGGGGGTCACGGTACCGATTTCTAAAAAACCAAATCCGAGTGCGGCAAGCGCATCAATATGCTTACCGTCTTTATCGAGTCCGGCTGCTAAGCCTACGCGGTTCGGAAAAGCAATACCACAAAGCGTATGAGGATCTGAAATTGGTTTGGCAACTAAACGTTCCAGCAAACCCCACCGTTGCGCACGATCTAAATTACTCAGTGTGAGGTTGTGGGCTTGCTCGGGATCTAAACAAAAGAGCCAAGGGCGTAATAAAGAGTAGCGATCGATCATGGATAGATATTATGAACCAGCTAACCCAGTCAAAGGCTGCCAGTGATCATCAATCAAACCTTCCATCGGTTGATACTTGGCTTTATAGGACATTTTTTCACTCTCTTTAATGTAGTAGCCAAGATAGAGGTAAGGCAGACTGAGTGTTTTTGCCTGCTCAATTTGCCAAAGAATGCTAAAGCTACCGTAGCTAGAGGCATGTACTGAGGTGTCGAAGAAGGTATACACCGAAGAAATGCCCTGATCTAGGATGTCGATCATGCTGACCATGCGCAGGCGTCCAGGGTGGGGATCATGAGGCCCATCCCGAAATTCCACAATGCGTGAGTTCACACGGCTCTGTAGCAAGAACTGCATGTATTGATCTTGATCATCGCTATCCATATCCCCGCCAGCATGTCTTTCGTTCTGGTAGCGTTGATATAGCTGGTAATGCTCATCTTGATAACCCAAGTTGAGTACAGACACTTCAAGACCAATATGTTTTTTCCAGGCGCGACGTTGGCTGCGAGAAGGGGTAAATTGGTTTACTAAGATGCGAGTGGCGATACACGCTCTGCATTCATCGCAGTAAGGGCGATAGGTATACAGGCCGCTACGACGAAAGCCCGCATTTAGAAGCTCGCTGTAAATATCTGCATGAATTAAATGGGATGGGGTGGCAACCTGGGAGCGCGCCATTCGATTTGGCAAATAAGAACAGGGGTAGGGTGCTGTGGCATAAAACTGCAATGCGGTGAGCGGAAGTTCTTTGAGCCTTGTCATAGCCAGTGGGTCAAAATTGTTTTGTCAAAAGTCCAAGATGTCTCAATCTTAGTTTCATTTAAGGATATTTGCAGTTGTTCTAGAAACTCACCCCTAGAAATGGGGGTGGCGCCCAAAGAATGCAGGTGAGCAGTCTCTTGTTGGCAATCAATCATCACAACCCCATTCTGAAGGCACCAGGTATTCAAAGCTGCCAAGGCAATCTTAGAGGCTCCCGGTTTACGACTGAACATGGATTCTCCAAAAACCATACTACCAAACGATACGCAGTACAAACCGCCAATCATCTGGCCTTGTTCGATGATGGCTATGCTATGGGCATTTCCTTGCTCATGTAATGCGGTGTACGCATCCATGATTTCATGGGTAATCCAAGTGCCATCTTGATCTTTGCGAGTGCTAGTAGCGCAGGCACGAATCACTGCGCCAAAATCTTGGTCAACCATAATTTCTGAGTTCATATCTTGGCAAAAATGGCGAATGCTTTTTTTCAGAGAATCGCTACATTTAAATTCTGTAGGCTTCAAAACCATCCGAGGGTCTGGCGACCACCACAAGACTGGTTGATTATCTGAGTACCAGGGAAAAATACCGAGTTGATATGCCTGAGAAAGTTGTCCAGGATAAATGCGTTCGCTTACTGCAATCAGGCCTGGAACACTAGGATCCGGATCTGGATGAATCAGTGGGTTTGGAAAGGAGTCATTCGGACCTAGCCAAGCAATTTGACTCATACCTTGATCCATAAGTCAGTCACTAGATTCTTTCAGATGGCAGAACGTCGCGGCTACGAACATGAAATTCTTTGCCTGATTCTAAAAGGCCGGCAGTACGGTCAGCAAAGTACCATTCGAGCGTTTGCTTCACCGTTGGGAAAGCAAGCTCTGCCCAAGGAATCTCATGCTCATAGAAGAGTGCAACCTCAAGACTTTCTTCGCCTGCAGAAAATTCAGGGGAGTGCATTTTTGCTAAATAGAACAAATGAACTTGTTCTGCATGAGGAACGTTTAAGAGTGAATAAAGCGGACCTATTTCAACTTGCGCACCTGCCTCTTCAAGAGTTTCCCTGGCAGCACCGTGACTGGTGCTTTCGCCAAGCTCCATAAAACCTGCTGGTAGGGTCCAGTAACCATGACGCGGTTCAATGGCGCGGCGGCATAGTAAGACTTGTTCACGATAAATAGGAATACTGCCGACTACATTGCGTGGGTTCTGATAGTGAATGCTGCCACACGCTTCACAAACATGACGCTCACGAGAATCATCTGCCGGAATCTTGATTGTCAGTAGTGAGGCGCAGTTAGGGCAATACTTCATGAACACTTTCTAAAAATGGGCTTTGATAGCACCACGTAGGGCATTGCTAAGCATAATCTCATCTGCCGTTGAAACATCATTAATAGTCAGGTTAGCTTCGCGGGCATTGAATTTTGAATCGGTCAACAGGCTTTCCCGCATTACGCCAGGCAATAGGCCTGCTGAAACTGGTGGAGTAAGCCATTCAGAGCTACCTCGAGATTTAACAAAAATGCTAGTTCTTCCGCCCTCGGTCACAAAGCCTTGTTCATTCGTAAATAGAGCATCAAAACCACCCAATTCAACAGCAGTCTGCCAGGCGAGATCATAAAGACTGCGATGAGTCACTTTGTGTTGCAGTAGCGCATCCCCAGAAAACATTTCTACATTGCCGGGAATAATATCTTTAGCCCAGAAAATTTTGACAGGCTCACTTAAGGGATCGAGCACTCCAGTAGTGGCAGACAACTCACCATGTGGCGCAAGATCAAGTCTCAATCTAAAAGAAGTCTCTGGACCGAGTGATGAACAAGTATTTTCAACGACGAACTTTGCATCAGATCGATTAAAAGGAATTCTCAGCGCCAAGGCAGATGCTTGCATACGATCTAAGTGCGCCACAAGCCTTTGGGGCTTTCCTTCAGCAATAGCAATCGTTTCGAATAAGCCAGTAGAGGAGGGTAATTTCATCAAGAAATCAGATTTGATGCGACATTCTTGCCATTCTTGCTTTGCATCTGAATCATGAGTAATACCGGCACCGATCCCCAAAGTAAAAGTGGAGCTATGTGACGATGCATCTTCTGTAATCTCAACGGTGCGGATAGGAACGCTAAAGGCAAAGTCTCCGCTGGGATCAAGCCAGCCTAAGGCTCCGCAGTAATAGCCACGATCTTCTGGCTCTAGCTCTTGAATAATCTCCATACTGCGTTTTTTAGGTGCACCCGTTACAGAGCCGCAAGGAAATACCGCATTCAAAATATCAAAGAGGGAAGTATTCGGTTTAGCTTGTCCCTGGACGGTAGATGTCATTTGCAATACATCACCGTGCCTAGCCACTTCAAATAAATTAGGCACGATCACTGTGCCAGGTAAAGAGACACGGCTAAGATCATTGCGCAAGAGATCCACAATCATGACGTTCTCAGCTTGATTCTTGGGATCTGCAGACAAAGCGCTGGCGACCTCAGACAAGGCGCTGGCCGTGCCTTTCATGGGCATGGCTTTTAGAGTATCACCTTCGCGAGCAATGAAGAGTTCTGGAGATTGCGATAGCAGGTAATTGTCCGCATGTGAGATGTATGCACCAAATCTACCAGGCTGGCGCTCACGCAAGCGGCCATACAGTGCTAGTGGTGATCCATATGTCTTCCCAGAAATCCGATAGGTATGGTTTATTTGATAGCTATCACCACTACGAATATATTCCTGGATATTGGCTATATCAGAGGCAAACTGCTTTTCATTTAACGACTCACGCACATCGAGAACACCCGCAGACTTCTGACCATCTTCAAGCATTGCAATTCGATGGGCAATCAAAGCATCTACTTCTATCTTGGATAGCTTGTCAAAACTGTTAAATGCCCAAGCTTCAATGAGGGGGTGGGGGCTTGATCCAGGCGCTCTTTGCGGGAGTTGATGAATTGGCCTACCAAACTCATAGGCAAATGCGGCCACAACAAATTCGCCTCTAGCTAGAGAATCAGTAATCTGGGCTAAACAAGTTTGGGCTGCATCTAGATCAAGAGCATTGTTGCCGCTAGGAAGAATGCGCCAGTACTGTAGCGGATTTTCATAATGACGACTGGATGGCTGAGCCGCTGTACTTTGCGCATCGTCGAGCAAAATCATCGCGGCTAGCCTAATGTCTTTTTATTTATTTCAGAATGGTGGCTGATTCAATGGTCACGGTCTTGGAGGGAACATCAGCCATCCTGCCCATGCGAGGCGCCGGTGCAACCATGGTGGGCACTTTACGTATTGCATCGATGGTTTGCGTTCCAGAAATGACCTTGCCAAATACGGTGTAACCATTGCCCATTGCATTGGGGTAATCCAAAGCAGGGTTGTCCTTGACGTTAATGAAGAACTGAGCAGTAGCTGAATCTGGATCAGAAGTGCGGGCCATAGCGATGGTGTACAGATTATTCTTTAGGCCATTAGTTGCCTCAGATACTACTGGTGCATCTGTTGGCTTTTGAACCAAATCAGGAGTAAAGCCACCACCTTGAATCATGAAGCCATCAATCACACGATGAAAGATCGTGCCATTGTAAAAACCGCTTTTGACATAATTTAAAAAGTTAGCAGTGGTCTTGGGAGCTTTAGCATCATCAAGTTCCACTACAAAATTTCCCATAGTCGTTTTAAATTCAACTTTAGGACCTGCAATGGCGGCTTGGCTGGTAAAAAATGCAGTAACCAGAATGAGGCTGGTAAAAAGCTTACGCATAAAGACTCCTTGAATGAATGGATACAACAGATTGTATTGTGCAACCGGATTAGGTGAGTCCGTTAGGAACATTGCCAGCATAGGAATAGGATGCTTCCTCAAACATACCTGGGCGGGCAAGGTAATCCAGCGCCCAATCAATGGTATCAACACCCCAAAAGCAATGTTGATTCAGTATTAGGGCTGGTACGCCAAAAGCGCCATCTGCTTTTGCTTGATTGGTATTTGCAATGAGTTCTGCCTTTACTTCAGGACTCTCTGGTTTTGCAGTCTCCGCTGGCAATCCTAAGTAAGAACAAAACTCCGACCAAGAAAGATTGGGATCTTTGCCTTCCACCCATACATAATCAAAAGCGCGCTCAACTATTGTCCAATTGGCTTTTTCTTGAACAAGCAGACGTTGGGCTGCCACGGTCATAAAAGGGTGGTGTTCAGGAAAACGAAATGGGATACCTAATTTTTCCGCTTGCCATACGCAGAACTGATAAGTATGAGGGCGCTTTGCTGCCACTTCACCAGGGCCTTTATTGTCAGTGGCTCTGAAGAGTCCGCCTAAAAGGATAGGTACTGGTGTGATATCTAGCTGATGTTCTAAACGTTGCCTTTGCTTGATATACAAATAGGCAAAAGGCGAAATAATGTCGTAGTAGAGGGTAGCGGGAGTTTTCGCGCTCATCAGCTGATTCCTATTTCTTGTTGTGCTCAGCATCGAGTTTGCGTAAGAAAGCCATTTTTTCTTTAATTTGCGTCTCCAGACCACGGTCAACTGGCTCATACCAGTGGGGTTCTGACATTCCTTCGGGCAAATACGATTCACCAGCGGCATAGCCATGCGGCTCATCATGTGCATAGCGATATTCTTTGCCATGCCCAAGCTCTTTCATGAGCTTGGTGGGAGCATTACGCAGATGATTTGGGACAGGCTTAGACTGATCTTGTGCAACATAGGCGCGTGCAGCATTAAAGGCGTTGTAACTAGCATTACTTTTGGAGGCTACTGCCAGATATACCACCGCTTGACCTAAAGCCAGCTCACCTTCGGGTGAGCCTAATCTTTCAAATGTTTGGGCAGCATCATTTGCCAATTGCATTGCCCGAGGATCAGCTAAGCCAATATCTTCCCAGGCCATACGGATAATGCGACGCGCTAAGTAACGTGGATCGGCTCCCCCATCGAGCATGCGGCAAAACCAGTAGAGGGCTGCGTCAGGATTGGATCCTCGTACAGATTTATGCAAGGCAGAAATTTGGTCATAAAACTGATCGCCACCTTTGTCAAAGCGACGTGCTTGCACGGTAAGCGCATTTTCAATAAAGGTCTGGTCAACTGTATCGATATGTGAGCCGGGTGTTAATACTGAATTACGAATCTGTTCTACAAGATTTAACAATCTACGCGCGTCGCCATCAGCATTGGAGACAAGGGCATCAATTGCGCTATCGTCAAACTTGATGTCTGGCATAGCATGGTGATGCGCGCGAATAAATAGCTGTCTCAGCTCATCCGCATTTAAGGACTTGAGCACATAGACTTGCGCACGAGATAACAGGGCTGAGTTCACCTCGAAAGAAGGGTTCTCTGTAGTCGCGCCAATAAAGGTGAATAAACCCGACTCTACGTGAGGCAAGAGAGCATCTTGCTGACTCTTATTGAAGCGATGAATCTCATCTACAAACAAAATGGTTTGCTTGCCGTATTGCGCCATGTTTTGTTGGGCTTGCTCAATGGCTTCGCGTATCTCTTTGACCCCAGCTAATACTGCAGAGATAGCAATGAATTCTCGATCAAAAGCTTTTGCAGAGAGACGAGCTAGAGTGGTTTTGCCAACACCGGGAGGCCCCCACAAAATCATGGAGTGCGGCTTACCTGAAGCAAAAGCCAGATTGAGTGGCCTACCTGCAGCTAATAAATGGGTTTGTCCAATAACTTCTTCAATGGTTTTCGGGCGCAAGGCTTCCGCTAGTGGTGGCGGAGGAGTGCTATCAAAAAGACCGCTCATTGAATAATCATGCTTGGATAAATAGAATGACGATCGCTGCCCAGGTCAAGCAAGCAGCAGCAATATAAGTCAAACGATTGCGGATCACCATGAAAGCGCTACGTGCCGCATCATCAGAAAAATAATATTGATAGGTGTTCTGATCAATATTGCGCTGAATAATTAAAGTTGAAGCCAGAATCAATAAGCCAACCGGAATATAAATATGCAGTGCTACCCAGGCAACTAAAGCGGGTATAACGCCCCAGATCCATGCATTGCGATCAATCCAGCGATCACCCATAGGTGCTTTACCCAAGGTGTGTAAGTTGGCACCCCAATGTAAAGCACCCATGAATGAAGTAATAACCGCCCCATAGCCTGCAAGAGATTCCGCACTTAAATAATTAAGGGGTGTTGGTGCTAGCTGCACCATTAAAGCAAGACCGACAAACGGAATGAGACCGGCATAGGCCAGCTTTGTTACTAGAGGTGGAATAGGGTTCACAAGTACTTAATGTTTAGTTGGGATGAATGAGATTGGAAAATTATTTATCGTAGATGTAAACGCCGCGACCAGTTTTGCGACCGAGATAACCCGCTGCCACCATTTCACGAAGCAATGGGCAAGGACGGTATTTGGAGTCACTAAAGTTTTCAAAATAGACTTCCATGACTGCTAAGCAAGTATCTAAACCAATGAGATCTGCTAAAGCTAAAGGACCAATTGGTTGGTTGCAGCCTAACTTCATGCCTGCGTCAATGTCTTCGGGGCTAGCAAGACCTTCGGACAAGACAAAGAATGCTTCGTTAATCATCGGCAACAAGATGCGGTTTACAACAAAGCCGGGTGAGTTTTTAACGGTGATGGGTTCTTTGCCAATACGTCTAGCCATTTCAATAATGGCCGCATGCGTTGCATCACTAGTCTGTAAGCCACGAATCACTTCCACCAAAGCCATGAGTGGTGGAGGGTTGAAGAAGTGCATCCCAATAAAGCGCGCTGGGTTTGAGTCAAGTGCAGCTAACTTGGTAATCGATAGAGAGGAGGTGTTGGTAGCAATGATGGTTTCTTTGTTAACAATCTCATCGACTTGCTTGAGAATCTTTTCTTTAATTGCCTGGTTCTCAGTAGCGGCTTCAATCACCAAACCTAAACCCTTAAAGTCAGCATAAGAGGTGCTGCCTTTAATGTGCTTGAGAGCCGCTTCTTTTTGATCAGCAGTTAGCGTTTCTTTCTTCACGAGACGATCTAAGCTTTTGCTGATCTGATCTAAGCCGCGTTGGACAGCAGCATCATTAATATCAACCATGACGACATCAAGACCGGCAACTGCGCAAACCTGCGCAATACCATTGCCCATTGTGCCCGCACCGATCACACCGACTGATTGAATCTTCATTTCATTTCCTCTTTTGATACTGAGTTGAACCAAATAACTGCTCTCTAGCCTTGTTATCAGTCAAAGGCTTGCGTAATGCTGTTAATACTTCGCAGCCACGCTTTACTGCTGGGCGCTCACCAACCATTTCAAACCAACGCTTGAAATGAGGGTAGTCATTTATCTCCATGCCTTGGTTTTTCCAATTCCGTGTCCAAGGATAAATCGCCATATCCGCGATGGTGTAAGTTTTGCCTGCGATATAAGGATTATCTTTCAGTTGCTGATCAAGAACACCATACAAACGCTTTGCTTCGTTGGTATAGCGATTGATGGCATAGTCAATTATCTCAGGGGCATATAGTCGAAAATGGTGGTTTTGCCCAAGCATAGGGCCCAGGCCACCCATTTGGAACATGAGCCATTGCAACACCTCATACTTCCCACGAGTTGTTTTTGGTAGAAACTTGCCAGTCTTGCTGGCTAGATAGAGCAAGATGGCTCCAGACTCAAATATGCTGATCGGTTTCCCATCTGGACCATGAGGGTCCACTAATGCGGGAATCTTATTGTTTGGACTAATCTTTAAAAAGCTCTTGGCAAACTGATCACCAGCACCGATATCAATGGGGTGAGCAATCCAATCGCGATTTAAGCGATAGCCACACTCCTCAAGCATGATATGTACCTTATGACCATTTGGCGTGGGCCAGCTATAAACATCAATTACATTTTTTGATTTGTTGCTTGTCATAGGAGTCTCTATAAAGATTGCAGGCGTTGTAGGGCGGTTGATAAGGTCTGCTCTTGTTTGGCAAAACAAAAGCGAACCACGCCAGATTCGGTAGGTTGATCATAAAAAGCAGAAACGGGAATAGCAGCCACACCCACCTTAGTGGTTAGCCATTTACAAAAATCAGCTTCGTTTAATTTGGCCTCTGGAATATTGAGCGCAGAGTAGTCGGCACACTGAAAGTAAGTTCCCGGAGTTGGCAGCAATTTAAATCGAGTCTTTGCTAAACCTGCTCGGAAAAAATCACGCTTCGCTTGATAGAAAGCAGGTAGGTTTAGGTAGTGCGATGCATCTGCCAAGTAAGAGGCAAGACCATACTGCATTGGTGTATTAACAGTGAAGACATTGAATTGGTGAACCTTACGGAATTCTTTTGTGAGTGCAGAAGGGGCTGCTACATAACCAACTTTCCAGCCTGTAACGTGATAGGTCTTGCCAAAACTGGAGATCAGAAAACTCCTTGCAGCCAACTCTGGATGGGAGGCAACGCTGTGATGCATGGCGTCGTCATAGACCATATGCTCATACACCTCATCACTCAAAACCAGCGTAGAGGTATTTTTCAGTAATTGCGCTAAGCGATCTAAATCGGTTTTTTGCCAGACCATCCCAGTGGGGTTGTGCGGAGAGTTGATGATGAGTAGTCGCGTTTTAGAATTGATGGCTTTTGCGAGGGCGTCCCAGGGAATTTCATAGGAAGCTACTTGACCATTTGCATCACGTTTTACTTGAAGTGATACAGCGATTGTTTTACCACCTGCTAACTCGATTGAGGGTCGATAACTATCGTAAGCAGGCTCAATGATGACGACTTCATCGCCAGGACTGACGCATGCAAGGATTGTTGTCAGAATGCCTTGAGTGCCACCACCAGTAATCGTAATTTCTGAATCAGGGTCGTAGTGATGGCCGTAAAGATTTTCAATCTTCTGGCAAATACCATTTCGCAGTTCTGCAACTCCAATCATTGGAGGATATTGATTGCGATCGGCAAGCATGGCTTCATTTACGCTGGTGATTAATTTACGGTCACATGGAAAGTCTGGAAAGCCTTGCCCTAAGTTAATTGCCTCATGTTCCGTTGCAAGCGCAGACATGACGGTAAAGACGGTCGTTCCCACGCTGGGCAGACGACTCGGAAATGAGGGGGTGAGGGCTGACGCGGTCATTTAGGGCAGAGAAATCTAGTAGTCGCTAGAATGGTAAAAATACATAAACAAATTGTGCCATGCTGATCGTACTTTCTCCCGCTAAATCCTTGGATTACAAGACCCCAGTGAAGGTCAAGGCGCCCACCTTGCCTGAATTTGCTTCAGAATCGGCCAAATTGATTGCGGATCTGAAAAAACTCTCCCCCCAGGATGTATCCAAGTTAATGGGTTTGTCCGACCAATTGGCCGCCTTAAATGTGGGGCGTTACCGTGATTGGTCTAAGAAATTCACAGAAGAAAACAGCAAGCCAGCAATTTATGCTTTTGACGGTGACGTCTATGATGGCTTTGATGTGAAGACTCTCAATGCCAAAGCAGTTGATTTTGCTCAAGACCATGTCCGAATTCTGTCTGGTCTCTATGGCACCTTAAGGCCCTTGGATTTGATGCAAGCTTACCGCCTGGAAATGGGTACCACCTTTAAAAATGCAAGAGGCAAAGATCTGTATGCTTTTTGGGGTAATCGGGTGACCGATGCACTTAAGAAGATCTTAGAAAAGCAAAAGAAGCCTGTGCTGCTCAATTTAGCTTCAGAGGAGTATTTCAAGGTCTTGCAGCCTAAAGCATTGGATTGCCCGATTATTTCTCCGGTATTTCAGGATGCTAAAGACGGTAAGTACAAAATTATCTCGTTTTATGCAAAGCGAGCTCGCGGTTTAATGGCCCGTTATGTTGTTGAGAATCGCATTACGGATCCAGCAGATTTAAAAGGCTTTAATTTGGATGGTTATAAGTATTTTGCGGCAGAATCTAAGCCTGAAAAGCCAGTCTTTAGAAGGGCGGAGAAAAAATAATGGCCGTACATCGCACTAAGTCTTCGCAACGTAGTTCACCTGAAGTTGAAAAGCTGGTTTCTGATGCGATCTCTTTGGCAGCCTCTGGCAGTCAAGTAGAGGATCGTTTCTGGGAGGAGCGTCTCAATGTACGCCTGATGCGTTTGCTCAAAAGTCAAAATCAAAATGTCATTGATGCAGCTTTAGACCAAACCTTTCGTATCAATACAGTAGCGTTTGAGGTGCTTGCAGATTCAGCTGAAACTCTAGCGGAGTCGCTGAAGATGGAGCATGAAGGGCAGGAGTGGGATGTCCTCTTGCTGGCAATGCCAATTGTTGCTCACACCCGTTATCAAATTCCTTCTGGACCATTGCAGGCCAGCATGGTTGAGGCGACTGCACAAGCCTTGCATTCTGCCATTGCAGCACCTGATACACGTCTGGCGATTGTTCCTTGGCTCTACAGTATTGATCAAATGCCGCATTCTCATTGCCAAACTCGCATCTTGACGGAGGCCTTGGCGAATGCTGCGATCTGTAATAAAGATGTGAAGCTAGAGTTACGGGATATGTCTGAGACGATAGCTGTCTTAGCAGATCCGCGTTTTATCATTGCCGCCCTGAGCGCGCCGAGTGGAACGCCCATCTTCCGTTGGCAGGCCGAGCCTCCAGCACGTCAAGAGCGTGGCGTGAGTTTGATCGGTTGGCAAAACGCCATGCAAGAACCGATTGCTGCTTTACTGCCTGGCTGCGAGTTCGAGCTTTTATTGCCGGAGTCTTATTTTACGAACTGTCGTTTAGCGGATAAACATGTTCGGCCGCTGAGTATTCGGGCTGCGGTGAATTACTTAGAGAGTGGCTTAGGCATTCTTCCTGCTGGCTTATCTTGCGTAGTGGGTGCATTCGGCGAAGAGCAGGCAGATGAATACCGCATCTCCTTTAGTGCAAAAGGTTCTTCAGAAGTCATGTACGGAGTGATCTGGCCTTTGTATGACCGCGAGAGTGTGGCAAGCGATGCCTTAAATGACTTGTCAGATGATGAAAGCCCGATTAAAAAAATCTGCGATGCATTACATGATGCTGGTGTAGAGGATGTTTTTCGCCATGCGATGCTATTTGATCCAGAGCTATGCGATGACTGTGGAGCGCCACTATTTCCGGATAGATCGGGGGAGGCTGTGCACGCAGAGATGCCAGAAGACTCGCCAACCCAACAACCTTTATTTCATTAAGAAAATAAACAATAAAAAAGCCGAGAAATTCTCGGCTTTTTTATTAATGCGTTGAAGCAGAACTAGTTCTGGACAAATGGCTCTGCACCAGCAAACAAATGGGGCAACTTACCAGTTCGCATATCTGCAGTTTGGCAGAAGTCAGCTAGTCTGACACCCGCTTTGATGTTAAACAGCATTGCCTTATTACCCAACACAACGAGGTCGTGACCACTGTTGGTATTTTTGTAACGCAGGCTACCTGGCAGTGAAGTTTGACGGTCTAAGTCATAGGTTTTGGATTCCCAAGTTAAGCGAACTTTCTCGGTGGTTCCAGAAGTCTTGAACTGCTTGCTTTCACTGCAAGTCCATGTGAATACCTCTTCACTAGCGCTGACGTGCGCAGCAGCAAAGAGGCTGACTAGTACAACGCTAATAGAAAGAAGGTTTTTATTCATGTGTTTATTTTCCTTAAGAAAGCAAGTGCTTAACGCCAGCTTGCTCTTCAAGTAATTCGTTCAGGGTATGAGTCATGCGCTCACGGGAGAATTCATCAATCTCTAATCCTTCGATCATCTTGTATTCGCCGTTTTCGCAAACCACTGGGAAGCCATAAATCACTTCAGCTGGAATGCCGTATTCGCCTTTAGAAGGGATGCCCATAGTGACCCATTTGCCATTGGTGCCAAGAACCCAATCATGAATATGGTCAATTGCGGCATTCGCTGCAGAGGCTGCAGAAGACAAGCCACGAGCCTCAATAATCGCAGCACCACGCTTACCAACTGTTGGAATGTGAATATCTTTATTCCAAGCCGCATCGTTAATCGTATCTTTGACTGACTTGCCGCCAATCGTAGCAAAACGATAGTCTGGGTACATTGTTGGGCTGTGGTTGCCCCAAACAACAAATTTCTCAATGTCTGCAACAGGTTTGTTTAACTTGGCTGCCAACTGTGAGAGCGCGCGATTGTGATCCAGGCGTAACATTGCTGTGAAGTTCTTCGCAGGAATATCTGGAGCAGATTTCATGGCGATGTAAGCATTCGTGTTTGCTGGGTTACCAACCACCAATACCTTAACGGTCTTCTTAGCAACAGCGTTCAGTGCTTTACCTTGTGCTGTGAAAATTTGTGCATTGGCAGAGAGCAAATCTTTACGCTCCATACCAGGACCGCGTGGACGTGCGCCTACCAAAAGCGCTACATCGATATCTTTAAATGCTGTCATTGGGTCAGAATGGGCTGTCATGCCTGCCAATAGCGGAAATGCACAGTCTTCTAATTCCATCATGACGCCAGCTAAGGCTTTTTGAGCTTTTTCGTCTGGAATTTCAAGCAATTGAAGAATAACGGGCTGGTCTTTACCCAACATATCGCCATTGGCGATGCGGAATAGTAGGGAATATCCGATTTGACCGGCTGCGCCGGTTACTGCGACACGCATTGGGGCTTTTGCCATTACTAATAACTCCAGGGGAAGGTTAATTAATCAAAACTTTTCTATTATCCATTCAAGTGTATGGACTTTAGCTTTACACTGTCAATGACGTCTTATATAAGACTAAAATTACCCCTGAATTTTATCTAATTGATATCGACTGGAGTCAATTTGTCAGAATTAAATGTGCCTGTAGCCTCATTTAGCCCCCTGTACGAGCAGATAAAGGCAATGATTTTGGCCAGATTGCAAGCCTCTGAATGGCTTCCGGGGGCAGCTATTCCTAGTGAAATGGAGCTGGCAGCCCGCTATGCGGTTAGCCAAGGAACTGTTCGTAAGGCCATTGATGAGTTAGCCGCCCAAAACCTCTTGGTAAGGCGTCAAGGGAAGGGTACTTTTGTGGCTACCCACCAAGAAGATGACTGGCAATACCGTTTTTTACG
This sequence comes from Polynucleobacter sp. MWH-Berg-3C6, assembly GCF_018881855.1. Classification (GTDB taxonomy): domain Bacteria; phylum Pseudomonadota; class Gammaproteobacteria; order Burkholderiales; family Burkholderiaceae; genus Polynucleobacter. The sequence continues at coordinate 643,083 of NZ_JACVPN010000001.1, forward strand.
CTTAGCCCCTGACTCTGGCGAAAAATTTCATCTGATCAACCAGTTCTTGGTTTGTGTCAATACCAAGGCTAGCCCATATATCGCTAATTTGCTCAAATTAAAGGCAGGTGATGCGGTCATTCATATTGATCGTGTTCAGAGCTTTGCGGGCAAACCTGTTGTTTTTGAAGAGATTTGGCTGCCTGGAGCTCGCTTTAAGGGGCTTGATCTGGATGCTCTTCATGCCTGGCATGGTCCGGTATACGCTTTTTACGAGAGCCAGTTCGCTACGCACATGGTGCGAGCAGAGGAAAAAATCAAGGCAGTGGCTGCCGATGAAGTCTTGGCTGGGCACCTCCATTTGCCAGTGGGAGCGCCACTCCTATCTGTTGAGCGGGTAGCCTTTACCTACGGGAATAAACCAGTAGAAATTCGGCACGCAAGATACGACACTTCTGAGCAGCATTACGAAAATAAATTGAACTGAAAATATCCGTTAAAACCCCTATTTCACGCTTTTAAACACTAAAAAATCCACACCACCCCTAAGGTTTCCAATAGAATATGTTGCGACACAACAAAATTACATTAAACCTCCACACAAACATAGAGATTGCACATGGTTGATACACAGCAAAATGTAAAAAAAGATAGACCGGTTTACCGAAATATAGGTCTAGCGCAGCTCGTTAAATATCGCCTTCCTTGGGCTGGCAAAGTTTCCATTCTTCATCGCATTAGCGGTGCCGCATTATTCCTTTTGCTGCCATTTATCCTCTATATCTTTGATCAGAGTCTTGCCTCTGAGTTGAGTTATCAAAAGTTCCAGGCTTTCACTGGCAACATCCTCGTAAAAATAATTTGTCTTGGTTTGATTTGGTCATTCTTGCACCACTTCTGTGCTGGTATTCGCTACCTCTTGCTCGATTTAGAAATCGGAGTGGAGAAGTCTGAAGCGAATCGTTCCGCCATCGTTGTTCTATGTGTTGGCCTAGCTTTGACTGCAGTAGTCGGTCTCAAATTATTTGGCTTGTACTAAGCGCACATTATTTAAGGAAATTTCATGCCTATTTATCAAATTGGACCCAAGCGCTTAGTTGTAGGCGCGCATTACGGCCTTAAAGAATGGATCATCCAACGTGTCACAGCGATTGTGATGGTGGTGTTTACGATTGTTTTGCTAGTTGACTATTGCATTACTGGTAGCGCAACTTACGAGGGCTGGTCAGGCTTGTTTGCTAATCAGTTCATGAAGTTGTTGACGCTTTTAGCGTTCATCAGTTTGTTCTATCACGCTTGGATTGGTATCCGTGACATCTGGATGGATTACATCAAGCCTGTCAGCATTCGTTTAACACTCCAAGTGTTGACCGTTCTGTATCTCGTAGCCTGTGCGGCCTATGCCGTCCAAATTTTGTGGAAAGTGTAATTCGATGACTGGGATTCAAAAATCATTACCACGCCGCCGTTTTGATGCGGTAATTGTTGGTGCGGGTGGTTCAGGTATGCGTGCTTCATTGCAGTTGGCTGAAGCTGGCTTGAACGTCGCTGTATTAACCAAAGTATTCCCAACACGCTCACACACTGTTGCTGCACAAGGTGGTATTGGTGCTTCATTAGGCAATATGAGTGAAGACAATTGGCACTATCACTTTTATGACACCATTAAAGGGTCTGACTGGTTAGGTGACCAAGACGTCATCGAGTTCATGTGTCGTGAAGCTCCAAAAGTGGTTTACGAGTTAGAGCATTTTGGTATGCCTTTTGACCGTAACCCAGATGGCACGATTTATCAGCGTCCATTCGGTGGTCATACTGCCAACTACGGTGAGAAGCCAGTGCAACGTGCTTGTGCTGCCGCTGACCGAACAGGTCATGCCATGTTGCATACCTTATATCAACGTAACGTGCGCGCTAAAACCAATTTCTTTGTTGAGTGGTTGGCGCTCGATTTAATCCGTGATGATGAGGGCGATGTTGTTGGTGTTACTGCTCTCGAAATGGAAACTGGTCAGGTTTATATCTTAGAAGCCAAAGTTGTGATGATGGCAACCGGGGGTGCAGGCCGTATTTGGGATGCATCTACTAACGCATTTATTAATACTGGTGACGGTATGGGGCTTGCAGCTCGCGCAGGCATTCCGTTGGAAGATATGGAGTTCTGGCAATTCCACCCAACTGGCGTAGCTGGTGCGGGTGTGTTGTTGACTGAAGGTTGCCGCGGTGAAGGTGGAATCTTGCGCAATAAAGATGGTGAGCGCTTCATGGAACGTTATGCGCCAACCTATAAAGATTTAGCCCCACGCGATTTCGTATCCCGTTGCATGGATCAAGAGATTAAAGAAGGGCGCGGTTGTGGCCCGAACGGTGACTATGTAGTACTCGACTTAACTCACATTGGCGCCGAGACAATCATGAAGCGTTTGCCTTCTGTTTATGAGATCGGCATCAATTTTGCAAACGTTGACGTTACCAAGGAACCAATTCCTGTTGTGCCAACGATTCACTACCAGATGGGCGGTATTCCTACCAACATCAATGGTCAAGTAGTTGTGCCTGCTAATGGAATTCACAATGAAATCGTTAATGGCTTGTATGCAATTGGTGAGTGCTCTTGTGTTTCTGTGCATGGCGCAAATCGCTTAGGTACAAACTCATTGCTCGATCTCTTGGTATTTGGTCGTGCAGCAGGCAATCATATTGTTGGTCTGAATTTGAAAAATCGCGAATTCAAACCCTTGCCTAAAAATGCTGGTCAGCAAACTATGGAGCGCATTGCGAAGTTGGATAATTCCACTTCTGGTGAGTATGCACAAGACGTTGCCAATGACATTCGTAAAACAATGCAGAAATACGCTGGCGTATTCCGCAATCAAGAGTTGATGGATGAAGGCGTTCGTCAAATGGCGAAGTTAACTGAGCGTGCGAAAAACTTGTGGGTTAAAGACAAATCTGAAATTTTTAATACTGCACGTATTGAGGCTTTGGAAGTGGCTAACTTGGTTGAGACTGCAAATGCAACCATGATTTCTGCGGCGGCTCGTAAAGAAAGTCGCGGCGCGCATTCACATGATGACCATCAAGAGCGCGATGATGAGAACTGGATGAAGCATACCCTTTGGTACAGCGAAGGCAATAAGCTGACTTACAAGCCGGTTGTATTAAAGCCTTTGACCGTAGAGTCCTTCCCACCTAAAGAACGTACTTTCTAAGCGAAGAGAAATAGAGATGAGTGATATCCGTATATTTGAAATTTACCGCTACGATCCAGATGTCGATGCTGCTCCGCGCATGCAGCGCTATGAGTTAGAGCTCACTGGCGAGCGGATGTTGTTAGATGCTTTGATCTCCTTGAAGAAGCAAGACGAAACCATTTCTTATCGTCGTTCATGCCGTGAAGGTGTATGCGGTTCAGACGCAATGAACATTAATGGCAAAAACGGCTTGGCTTGTTTGACCAATATGTTGACTTTGCCTAAAGTCATCACATTGCGCCCATTACCTGGCTTGCCAGTTGTGCGCGATTTAATCGTCGATATGACTTTGTTCTTTAAACAGTATTTGTCTATCAAGCCTTACTTGGTTAATGACAATCCCCCTCCAGAAAAAGAGCGTCTCCAGAGCCCTGAAGAGCGTGAAGAGTTGAATGGCTTGTATGAGTGCATCTTGTGCGCATCATGCTCAACTTCATGCCCATCATTCTGGTGGAACCCCGATAAGTTTGTTGGTCCGGCGGGCTTATTGCAGGCCTATCGATTTATTGCTGATAGCCGTGATGAGGAAACATCGCAGCGTTTGGATAACTTAGAAGATCCGTATCGTTTGTTCCGTTGCCATACCATCATGAATTGCGTGGATGTATGTCCTAAGCACTTGAACCCAACGAAGGCAATCGGCAAGATCAAGGAGTTAATGGTTCGCAGGGCGGTATGACCCTCGGTAATGCAGAGTTATATCGTTTAAAAAGCGATGCTCGTAGGGGCTTGCTAGAGAATGATTTAATTTTGCAACGTTTCTTTGAGCGTTACGGCGCTCAGCTAAGCGTAGAGGATGGAAGGGTATTAAGCCAGTTATTGGCCTTAGATGACAATGATCTGATGGATTTGTTGATTGGTCGTAAAGATTCGGTGGCAGGATTGGAAAAGGAGATGCAGTCAGACTTCTTTAAAACAGTATTGCAAAAGCTGAGAGAGAAGTAATTCGGCTTTTTGGTGTAGCAGTAGTGAAGGCATAGAAACGAATAGTGTATTAATCATAATTTTGAATGACTAAGGATTAGAAATGATTGAATCGGACATCAAAGCAAAACTCTCGTTTTCGGATGGCACGCCAGATATTGATCTGCCAATTTACAAAGGAACCGTTGGTCCTGACGTAATCGACATTCGCAAGCTTTATGGTCAGACGGGTAAGTTCACCTACGACTCCGGCTTTCTTTCTACTGCGTCATGCAATAGCAAAATCACCTACATCGATGGCGATAAGGGTGAGTTGCTCTATCGCGGCTATCCAATTGAAGATTTAGCTCACAACTGCGACTTCTTGGAAACTTGCTTTCTTTTAATCAATGGTGAGTTGCCAAACGCTACCCAGAAAAAAGATTTCGAAGATATGGTCATGCACCACACCATGGTTCATGAGCAGATGCAATTCTTCTTGCGCGGTTTCCGTCGCGATGCACATCCAATGTCTGTGTTGACTGGCTTGGTTGGTGCAATGGCTGCGTTCTATCATGATGAAATTGATTACAGCGATTCACATGCGCGCGAAGTAGCGCAGATTCGTCTGATTGCAAAAATGCCGACTTTGGTAGCAATGTCTTATAAATATTCAGTAGGGCAGCCGTTTATCTATCCAGATAACTCTTTGTCCTATACCGCTAACTTCATGCGTATGATGTTTGCAACCCCATGCGAGCAGTACAAAGTAAATCCAGTATTGGTTCGTGCCTTGGACCGCATTTTTATCTTGCACGCAGACCATGAGCAAAATGCTTCGACGTCAACTGTACGTTTGTGCGGCTCTTCAGGCACAAACCCATTTGCAGCGATCTCTGCTGGTATTGCTTGTCTCTGGGGTCCAGCCCACGGCGGTGCAAACGAAGCTTGCTTGCAGATGCTCAATGAGATTCAAGCCCAGGGTGGCGTTGATAAGATTCATGAATTCATTGCTCAAGTTAAGGATAAGAACTCTAGCGTTCGCTTGATGGGCTTTGGTCACCGTGTTTATAAGAACTTTGATCCACGTGCAAAATTAATGCGCGAAACTTGCCATGAAGTATTGGCTGAGCTTGGTCTACAAGATGATCCATTGTTCAAGTTGGCAATGACTCTTGAGAAAATTGCATTAGAAGATGAGTACTTCGTGAGCCGCAAGCTTTATCCAAACGTAGACTTCTACTCAGGTATCGTTCAGCGCGCACTTGGCATCCCAACAGAAATGTTCACTTGCATCTTCGCTTTAGCAAGAACAGTAGGTTGGATTGCACAGTGGGAAGAAATGATTACCGATCCAGAGTACAAGATCGGACGTCCACGTCAGTTATATGTTGGTGAAACCTCACGCAAGGTTCCTAACATCTCAGCTCGTAAATAAGGTTCTAAGGGTCACTCATGTCTCGTACGCTTTATGACAAATTGTGGGATGACCACGTTGTTTACTCTGAAGAAGATGGCACAGCGACGATCTATATTGATCGTCAGCTCTTGCATGAGGTAACTAGTCCTCAGGCGTTTGAAGGCTTGAATTTGGCTGGTCGCCCCGTGTGGCGTATTTCTGCTAATTTGGCAGTGTCTGATCACAACGTTCCAACGACAGACCGCTCAGAAGGAATTGCAGATCCGATCTCTAAATTACAAGTAGACACTTTGGATCAAAACTGTGATGCCTTTGGTATTACCCAATACAAAATGAATGATGCCCGCCAGGGGATTGTTCACGTCATTGGACCAGAGCAGGGTGCAACCTTGCCAGGCATGACAGTTGTATGCGGCGACTCTCATACAAGCACCCATGGCGCATTTGGTGCTCTTGCATTTGGTATTGGTACCTCTGAAGTGGAGCATGTATTAGCAACACAAACTTTGCTCATGAAAAAGAGCAAAAATATGCTTGTCAGAGTTGATGGTCGTCTGCAACCAGGCTCTACTGCTAAAGATATCGTCTTGGCTGTGATTGGCAAGATTGGTACTGCAGGTGGAACTGGTTACACCATTGAGTTTGCTGGCGAAGCGATTCGCAATTTGTCGATGGAAGGTCGTATGACCATCTGTAATATGGCAATTGAAGCTGGTGCACGATCTGGTTTAGTTGCTGTTGATGAAACTACTATTGAATATATTCAAGGTCGTCCATATGCACCAAAAGGCCCAGCGCTTTTACAAGCCTTGCAATATTGGAGAACCTTACATTCTGATGCGGATGCCAAGTTTGATGCAGTGGTGGAATTGCGCGCAGAAGAAATTGCGCCTCAAGTCACTTGGGGTACTTCACCAGAGATGGTGCTTGCTATTAGTGAGCGCGTTCCTGATCCAGAAAAAGAGCGAGATCCAAACAAGCGTTCTGCAATGGAGCGTGCATTGGAGTATATGAATCTCATTCCCAATACGCCGCTCAGTAGCATCCCTGTTGACAAGGTATTTATTGGCTCCTGCACGAATAGCCGCATCGAAGATATGAGAGCTGCTGCTAAGGTGGTTGATCGCCTGGGTAAAAAAGTGGCGGCCAATGTGAAGCTGGCATTGGTTGTTCCTGGCTCTGGTTTGGTAAAAGCGCAAGCAGAGCGTGAGGGCTTGGACCGCATCTTTAAGGCTGCTGGCTTTGAGTGGCGTGAGCCTGGTTGTTCTATGTGCTTAGCGATGAATGCTGATCGCTTAGAGCCTGGTGAGCGTTGCGCCTCTACTTCTAATCGTAATTTTGAAGGTCGCCAAGGCAATGGTGGCAGAACCCATTTGGTAAGTCCTGCAATGGCAGCTGCTGCTGCAATTGAAGGTCATTTTGTTGATGTACGTAAGATTTCATAAGGGGATAAACATGAAATTTTCTCCAGTATCTTTAATTGCTCGATTAGCTTTAGTTGCACTCTTTGGCCTCTTTATCTCTGCCTGTGCCAATACCATGGAAGGAGTTGGCAAAGATTTGCAGACCATGGGCAATTCAATGGGCGGATCTAGCTCTACACAGCAAAACAATCAATCACAAACCAAGGGTAAGGACGTTGTTGTTACCCCTGTAAAGTAAACATTAAGAGTTAAGTCAGAATCATGGATAAATTTACGGTATACAAAGGTTTAGTTGCTCCGCTTAATCGCGAGAACGTGGATACCGACGCCATCATTCCCAAGCAGTTTCTGAAATCTATTAAGAAAACTGGTTTCGGTCAAAACTTGTTTGATGAATGGCGCTATCTGGATCATGGTGAGCCAGGACAAGATTGCAGTACACGTCCGGTTAACCCAGACTTTGTCCTGAATCAGGCGCGCTATCAGGGTGCAGGCATTCTGTTGGCCCGTAAAAACTTTGGTTGCGGTAGCTCCCGCGAACATGCCCCTTGGGCACTTGATCAATTTGGCTTTAGGGCAGTGATTGCCCCAAGTTTTGCTGATATTTTTTACAATAATTGCTTCAAAAATGGTCTTTTACCGATCGTTTTGACAGAAATCCAGGTTGACCACTTATTTAATGAAACCCTTGCGTTTAGTGGTTATCAGTTGACCATTGACTTAGAGGCTCAGCAGGTGATTACCCCTGATGGCACCGCCTATAGCTTTGATGTGGCCCCATTTAGAAAGTATTGCCTTCTCAACGGTTTGGACGATATTGGCTTAACTCTGCGCCATGCAGATAAAATCAAGGCTTATGAAGCTGAGCGCATTCTGAAAATGCCTTGGCTTGCTACCCAATTGCCGTAATTTTAGATTTAAAGGCCTTTCATGAAAATTGCAGTTCTACCGGGCGATGGTATCGGCCCGGAAATCGTCGCTCAAGCTGTTCGAGTATTAAATGCACTCGGCCAAAAGTTTGATTTAGAGGAAGCACCTGTTGGTGGCGCTGCCTATGATGTGGCCGGTCATCCATTGCCGCCAGCAACTTTAGAGTTGGCTAAAAAAGCAGATGCTATTTTGTTTGGTGCAGTAGGCGATTGGAAATATGACGCTCTTGCACGCGAACTGCGTCCAGAGCAGGCCATTTTGGGATTGCGCAAACACTTGGAGTTATTTGCTAACTTCAGACCAGCGATTTGCTATCCAGAGTTGACTGCTGCTTCTAGTTTGAAGCCAGAAATTATTGGCGGCTTGGATATTTTGATCGTACGTGAATTGAACGGTGATATCTATTTTGGCCAGCCTCGTGGTATTCGTAGCTCTGAGTTGCCATTATTTAAAGGTGCACGCGAAGGTTTTGACACTATGCATTACAGCGAGCCTGAAGTAGAGCGCATTGGTCGCGTTGCTTTTGAGGCGGCACGTAAACGTGGCAACAAGGTCTGTAGCGTTGATAAGGCTAACGTTTTAGAAACATCACAGCTCTGGCGCGAAGTTATGATTCGGATTTCTAAAGAGTATCCGGATGTTGAGTTGTCTCATATGTACGTCGACAACGCTGCGATGCAATTGGTTAAGGCCCCTAAAGCCTTTGATGTGGTGGTAACTGGCAATCTGTTTGGCGATATTTTGTCGGATGAGGCTGCAATGTTGACTGGTTCAATTGGTATGCTGCCTTCAGCTTCCTTAGATAAGAATAACAAAGGCTTGTATGAGCCAAGTCATGGCTCTGCACCTGATATTGCCGGCAAAGATATTGCTAATCCATTAGCAACCATTCTTTCAGCTGCAATGATGCTGCGCTATTCCCTAGGAATGCCTGCTGAAGCGGACCGAATTGAAAAAGCGGTACAAAAAGTATTGGCACAAGGTTTGCGAACTGCTGATATTTATACCGAAGGCACTCAAAAAGTATCCACAGTACAGATGGGTGATGCAGTAGTTGCAGCACTTTCATAAATTCAAATTAAAAATTTATTAGATAGTTAATCATCATGGCAAATACAAATACACCATTGGTAGGTTTAGTTGGCTGGCGTGGCATGGTCGGCAGCGTTCTCATGGATAGAATGTTGGCCGAAAAAGACTTTGATTTCATCGAGCCGGTATTTTTTAGCACTAGCCAGGCAGGCGGTGAGGTTCCGCTGATCAATGGCAAAAAAGTGAGTAAGAATGAAACCACTCTAAAAGACGCCAATGATATTCAGGCACTCTCACGCTGCGACATCATTCTGACTTGCCAAGGTGGCGACTACACCAACGACATCTTCCCTAAGCTGCGTGCTGCAGGCTGGAATGGTCATTGGATTGATGCTGCTAGCGCCTTGCGCATGAAAGATGATGCTGTATTGGTTTTAGATCCTGTTAATCGTCCCGTGATTGATAAGGCTTTAGCTGCTGGCGGCAAGAATTGGATTGGCGCTAACTGCACCGTGAGCTTAATGATGATGGCAATGGGTGGTTTGGTGAAGGCTGATATGGTGGAGTGGATTAGCGCCATGACTTACCAAGCCGCATCTGGTGCTGGCGCGCAGAATATGCGTGAGTTGCTTTTGCAAATGGGTGCTTTGCGCGACAGCGTTGCTACTGAATTGGCAGATCCTTCATCCTGGATTTTGGATATTGATCGCAAGGTTACTGAAACATTGCGTTCGCCAGATTTTCCGAAGAAAAATTTCCGTAATACTGCATTGGCTGGCAGCTTAATTCCATGGATTGATGTTCCGGTTGAGAACGGTCAAACTAAAGAAGAGTGGAAGGGCGGCTCTGAATTTAACAAGATTTTGGGCCGTCCGGCTTTCCGTACGCCAGGTAGCATTCCGATTGATGGCTTATGTGTGCGTGTTGGTGCAATGCGCTGTCACTCACAAGGTCTGACAGTGAAGTTGAAGAAAGATATTCCGCTGAAGGAAATCGAAACTATTTTGGCTAACGATAACCAGTGGGTCAAAGTAGTTCCGAATGATCGTGAGACTACTGAGCGTGATTTATCCCCAGCAGCAGTGAGTGGTACTTTGACTGTGCCAATTGGCCGTTTGCATAAGATGGCGATGGGGCCGGAGTACTTGGCTGCCTTTACTGTAGGCGATCAGCTCTTGTGGGGTGCTGCAGAGCCATTACGCCGTATGCTCAGAATCTTGCTCGAAAAATAATGTTTAGAAATTACCAGCGCAGCTTGGTAAAAGCGCTTTGCTTTGTTTGGCTGAGTTGGTCTTGTACAGCCTGGGCAATCACTTTAGGCTCACCCCAGTTGCAGTCTAAATCCGGAGAGCCTCTTCGGGTTGAGATTCCAATTAGAGTCGCTGCAGATGAGCAGGGTGCTTTATCAAGTCTCAGGGCAAGTACTTTGCCAAAGGCTTCGTATGAGCGCCTTGGAATATCACCAAAGGTTTTAGACCTTAATACTCAAGTTTCGGTTTACCGTAATCGTCAAGAGCAACTGATGGTTTTAGTAGAGACGGTGAATGCTGTACCGGTATCGGACGATCCATTTGTGGATGTATTGATTAATCTGAACTGGTCTAGTGGTAGCATCACCAAAACGTTTACTTTGCTCTTGGGTGATGTTCAAAAAGTTCTCGTCAAACCCGGTCAAACCCTCTCCGAGATCGCTGCGCTGATGGCGCCCCAGTTAGATGGCGCCACCTTGGATCAAACTATGATGGCTTTGTATAAAGCCAATCCAGATGCTTTTGCTAGCGGCAGTATTAATCGTTTAGCAGCAGGTGCAGAGTTAAATAAACCCAGTCAAGCGCTTCTGCGTTCAATCAGTCCGGCTGAAGCCAATCAATTTGTAGCTGAGGCTAATGCCCAGTGGCGCGCCGAGAGAGAGGGCGCTAATGGCTCACAAGACCAATCTAAGTCTAGCAATGCTAAGACTGCAGAAACCTCTCCTAAAGATCGCCTTAAGATTGGCTCTAGTACTGATGGCAATGATCAAGAGCGCCGCTATACAGAAGAACTTGTTGCTCAAGAAAAGCAATTGGAACAAGCTAAGGCTCGTGTTGCAGAGCTAGAAAAGAATGTTGCCGATCTGCAGCGACTTTTAGAGAAGTCAAAAGAGAAAAAATCAGTTGAGGATAATTTTGGCTTAGGTGTTTTTGGGCCAGCGATTGTGGCACTTACTTTAATTGCATTAACAGCTTTATTGCTATGGGGCTTCGCTCGTAATGCGCGCCGTTCCGAACTGACTAGCTTTCAGGATCCGGAAGCTTCTGCCAGTCATACACATCAGAAGCCAAGTCCAAGTAATGTCGAAATGCCTGAGCGTGCCAAAGCACTATTTGCTGGGATTGATTTGGATCTTTCTAAGCCGCCAGCAGATGTGCCCAAAGTATCGCCTGCACCGATTCCCAATCCTTTGGCAGATACACTGCGTGTCAAATTAAATCTTGCACGTGCTTACATCACAATTGAAGATTTTTCTGCTGCCAAGAAATCCCTAGATGAAGTATTGCGTGTAAGTAATTCGGTAGACCCCACCATTACGATTGAAGCTCAGGGCTTGTTAGCCGAGATCTTGCATCGCAATGCCTAGGGTGATAAGGGTCTTTTAATGCGTATAGCCCTTGGCCTGCAATATGATGGCAGCCCATACTCTGGTTGGCAAACACAGGTAAATCAACCTTCAGTTCAAGATGAACTGGAGAGGGCAATTTCTGCCTTTGTTGGCGATGCCTGCAAAGATTCCCCTATTAAAACGATTACAGCAGGCAGAACTGATGCTGGTGTTCATGCTTTGGGGCAGGTGATTCACTTTGATACCCATGTTGAGCGTGAAGATTTCTCATGGGTGAGGGGCGTTAATTCATTTTTGCCATCCTCGATTGTGGTGAATTGGGCTAAAGAAGTTCCAGAAGAATTTAGTGCCCGCTTCTCGGCATTTGAGCGCACTTATATATACGCGCTTCATGCAGGACCTTGTCGCTCACCAATGGTCAATAGCCGAGCAGGTTATCTCTTGCTGCCGCCAAATAAGTGGTTAGACATTGAGGGTATGAAAAAATCAGCTCAATGTTTGATTGGCGAACATGACTTTAGTTCTTTTAGATCATCCGAATGCCAGAGTAAGACGCCAGTAAAAACAATGTACTCAATTGAAATTATTTCCCAAGAGCCATGGGTATATTTCAAGATTCGTGGCAATGCTTTCTTGCACCATATGGTGCGTAATTTAGTAGGATGTTTTCTGCAAATCGGGCAGGGTAGGCAAAAACCAGAATGGATGGCTGAAGTTTTGGCAGCCAAAGACCGAAGAGTTGCGGCGCCCACATTTATGCCTGATGGCCTCTACTTAGCCAAAATTGCCTATCCAGAAGAGTTTGGCATCCCAGCCCCATGGCTAGAGAATTCCTGGTTGCCCCATTTCTAAGAAAAAACAGCGTTCTAGTATCAATAGGTGGCCTATTAGCCCTTAGGTCAATGCTACAAGTATAGAATTTTGAGATGATCTTTTTCCTACAACAAAAGGTGGTCCTATGTTTAAGTCAAAAACCAATCAGAATTTAGGCAAGTCCGTAGAAAATTTTGAAACCATCATTGGCGCTAGTTTAAGAGTTGATGGGAACTTATTGTTACGCAACAGTGTGCGCATTGATGGCATTGTCAACGGCAATATTTTGCAAGACGATGAGCATGAGGCTACTGTAGCAATTGCAAAGGGTGCGACTGTTACTGGCGATATTCGGGCAAAGCATGTCATCGTATCTGGTAATTTGCGCGGCAACATTTTTTCCTCAGATCGTGTTGAGCTATTGGATTCAGCATTTGTAACTGGCGATATTACTTATGGCAGTTTAGGCATGCAAGTAGGGGCACGCGTAGATGGTAAATTGCGCCAAGCTGATTCGGATTTTTCAGTCCGATCAGCTGAGGCAACGATCGCTCAAGCAATGCAGAAAAATAATGCAACTTAGAATTTAGCCATGCAAATTTTTTGGGTCTCGGGCCCCGTTGGAAAAATTCGTCGTATCAACCTAACCCTCCGTAATTTATTGGTTGGTATCTTTGGCTTTGCTTTTTCTTTGATTTTGCTCGGAGTATTTCTGCAGTACATGGGCTTTCAGATGGCCATTGAATACAACCCCCAATTGGCAAGGCAGCTTGGTAATGTTCATACTGCTGTTGAGCTTGAGAATCTCAATTCTTTTTACCGACAAAAGTTGACTGATATCGAAAAGCAAGTGGGTATTTATCAGACCAAAATTAATGAATTGGAAGTCAGTAATCAAAAGCTATCTGCTTTAGCAACACCCCCCGCATTGCAAAAAGAGAAGTTAAAGCCGATGTCTGTGGGCGGTCCATTTATTACTCCGTCTCATTCGCAAGTTAATCCCAGCCTAATGAGTGCTTTGCAAGAGTCTTTGCATGATATGAAGCACAACAATATTTATTTGAATAAGCTTTCATCACACTGGAATAGTCACATCGCCTGGCTTGAAGCTAAGCCAGTGGGATATCCTATTAAAGAGCGTATTTCTATTTCAAGTGGCTTTGGAAAGCGCTTAGATCCATTTAAAAACTCCTGGAGTGAACATTTAGGTATTGATTTTCAGGCTCCAATAGGGGCGACCATCATTGCCGCAGGAGATGGGGTGGTAACTAAGGCAGTGCGTGACCCTGTATACGGCAACTTATTGGTTATTGATCATGTGGACCAATTTCAATCTCGATATGCCCACGCTAGTGAACTTTTAGTCTCTGAGGGAGTAAAAGTACAGAGAGGGCAGGCTATTGCTAAGGTTGGTGCAACAGGTCGTGCTACCGGACCACATCTTCATTACGAGGTTTTAAGGGGTGGTAAGCTCATTGACCCATCTAGTATGTTGTTGGGTGCTGCTAGCGCCCAGTAGGCTGGATATCCGCCCCTTACCTTATCATTGAGGTTATGGGCTTATTGACATACTCAGCTGGGCGGACCAGGGTCAAAATCTGCGGTTTAAAGACCTCGGCCGATACTGATGCGGCTGTTGCTGCCGGGGTTGATGCGGTCGGCTTCGTCTTTTATCCCCCAAGTGTGCGTGCTGTTACCCCAAATATGGCTGCACAGCTCATTTCTAGGCTTCCAGCAGGGGTAGATGCGGTGGGCTTGGTTGTCAATGCTACAGATGAGGAGTTTGCTGCAATTAAAGCAGCTGCCCCAATTACCTTATGGCAGTTTCATGGGGATGAGACCCCAGAGCGCTGTTTGGAGCTGGCAGATGGCCAACCCTGGATGAAAGCCGCCCGGGTTGGGCAGGACTTCGCATTTAGTGATTTTTCCCTACAATATAGGCAAGCAAACGCTTTTCTGCTGGATGCCCTCGTCGAGGGTTATGGTGGCGGAGGCGTTCCTTTTGATTGGCAAGGAATTCCACAGACATGGGTAAGCGAAAACGCGCCTCGGGTCGTTTTGAGTGGTGGATTGAACACGCACAACGTGGGCGAGGCGATTGCTCGCCTGCATCCTTGCGCGGTTGACGTCTCCAGTGGCGTAGAAAGCAGCAGGGGTGTTAAAGATCCTGCGCTCATGGCTCAATTTGTTAAAGCAGTGCGCGCGGCAGATGAGAAATCATCATCCCAATAATTTGCTGTAGATAAATCAAAAGAGGTAGCTATGTACGACAAGCCAGATGCACGAGGACACTTCGGTCCTTACGGCGGTGTGTTTGTTTCTGAGACATTGATGTTTGCATTGGATGAGCTCAAAGAAGCTTATGCAAAGTATCAAAACGACCCAGAATTTATTGAAGAGTTTCATTACGAACTCAAACACTTTGTAGGTAGACCATCTCCGGTTTATCACGCTAAGCGTTGGAGCGAAATGCTAGGTGGCGCACAGATTTACCTCAAGCGTGAAGATCTGAACCATACTGGCGCACACAAGATTAATAACGTAATTGGCCAAGCAATGTTGGCTAAACGTATGGGTAAGCCACGCATCATTGCAGAGACAGGAGCAGGGCAACACGGCGTTGCCACAGCAACCATTTGCGCCCGATTTGGCTTAGATTGCACCGTTTACCAAGGTTCTGTAGACGTAGCCCGTCAAGCGCAAAACGTCTTTCGCATGAAATTACTTGGTGCCAAAGTAGTTCCTGTTGAGTCAGGTACCAAAACATTAAAAGATGCTCTCAATGAAGCTATGCGTGATTGGGTTACCAATGTAGAGAACACTTTCTACATTATTGGTACTGTCGCTGGACCACACCCTTATCCAATGATGGTGCGCGATTTCCAGAGCGTGATTGGTGAAGAGTGCAAGGTACAAATGCCAGAGATGACTGGCCGTCAACCAGATTATGTTTTAGCTTGTGTTGGTGGTGGCTCTAATGCGATGGGTATTTTCTATCCCTATATCAATTTCCCTGAAGTGAAACTCGTTGGTGTTGAAGCGGCAGGTCATGGACTTGGTAGCGGCTTACATTCAGCAGCACTCTGTGTTGGTAAACCAGGCGTATTGCATGGCAATCGCACTTACTTACTGCAAGATGAGAATGGTCAAATCTCAGAAACCCATTCTGTATCAGCCGGCATGGACTACCCTGGTGTTGGCCCTGAGCATGCTTGGTTGAAAGACTCTGGTCGTGCTGACTACGTGGCTATTACAGACGAGGAGGCCTTAAAAGCATTCCACGATTGCTGCCAAATTGAAGGCATCATTCCTGCGTTGGAGTCTTCCCATGCGATTGCTTATGCCTGCAAGCTAGCAAAGACCTTGCCCAAAGATAAAACCATCTTGGTGAATCTGTCAGGTCGCGGCGATAAAGATATGCACACTGTTGCGCAAGCAACGGGTTCTGAAGGTTAATAAGAGCAATGTCAAAAATTACGGCGCTCTTTAAAGAGCTAAAAGCATCAGGCAAAAAAGGATTAATTCCTTTTATTACTGCAGGCGATCCAGATCCAAAGCAAACGGTTGAGTTAATGCATGCATTGGTACGTGGCGGCTCAAGCGTGATTGAGTTAGGCGTACCTTTCTCGGATCCAATGGCTGATGGTCCAGTAATTCAGAGATCATCAGAGCGAGCATTAACGCATGGCGTGACATTGCACGGCTGCCTTGAAATGGTCAAAGAGTTTCGCAAGAAAGATACCAACACACCAGTTGTCTTAATGGGTTATGCAAATCCTGTTGAGCAAATGGGAGCAGAGCGTTTTGCAACTGAAGCAAAAGCTGCCGGTGTAGATGGTCTGCTGATTGTGGATTACCCGCCAGAAGAGTGCGTTGATTTTGCTGCGCGTATGCGCGTTGCAGGTATTGATCCTATTTTCCTATTGGCACCAACTTCATCTCATGAGCGAATTAAAGAGGCTGCGAAAATCGCTTCTGGTTATATTTATTACGTTTCCATGCGCGGAGTTACTGGTGCTTCGCACCTAAATACTCAAGACGTAGCTAGCATCATTCCCAAGATTCGCGAAGAGACCGACATTCCAATCGCTGTAGGCTTTGGGATTAGTGATGCTGCTAGTGCCAAGGCGGTATCCCAGAGCGCAGATGCCGTCGTGATTGGTAGTCGAATTATTCGTCTTTTGGAGGATGCACCCCCGGGGCAGGCGGTACAATCATTGGAAACCTTCATTCGCGAGATTCGCGACGCATTGGATAGTTAAAACTAATGAGCTGGATAGATAAATTACTCCCACCCCAAATTCAACATACTGATCCTGCAAATCGCAAATCAGTACCTGAGGGGCTTTGGGTTAAGTGCCCGAGCTGTGAAACGGTTCTCTACAGCACAGATATCGAAGCCAATCTTTCAGTATGTCCAAAATGCAGTCATCACATGCGCATTGGTGCGCGTCAGCGCTTAGACAACTTACTCGATCCAAAGGGTCGTTATGAAATTGGCGCAGACATCTATCCAACTGATCCACTGAAATTCAAAGATTCAAAAAAATATCCAGACCGCATTAAAGAAGCAAATGATGCCTCTGGTGAAACAGAAGCTTTAATTGTGATGGGTGGAAAGATTGAGACCATTCCAGTGGTTGCTGCTTGCTTTGAATTCCAATACATGGGTGGTTCGATGGGCTCTGTAGTAGGCGAGCGCTTTGCCCGTGGAGTTCAAGAAGCGATTGATAAGAAATGCGCTTTCATTTGTGTGACTGCTACCGGTGGCGCGCGTATGCAAGAGAGTTTGTTGTCTTTATTTCAGATGGCAAAGACCAACTCGATGTTGACCTTGCTCTCTAAAAAAGGTCTGCCTTATATCAGCGTCTTGACTGATCCGACCATGGGCGGCATCTCCGCTAGTTTTGCCTTTATGGGTGATGTCGTAATGGCTGAACCAAAAGCCTTAATTGGTTTTGCCGGCCCACGTGTTATCGAGCAAACTGTGCGCGAAAAGTTGCCAGAAGGATTTCAGCGTTCTGAGTTCTTGATGCAAAAAGGTGGTATCGACATGATTGTTGACCGTCGCCAAATGCGTGGTGAGATTGCGCGATTATTAGCGCTCTTGCAAAAGCTTCCAGAGCCTGCGATTGCGGGTAGCGCAGCCGTTTAAGCGCTTGAGTACAGCACACCAACCCCCAATTCTTTTTTCTAGCCTAGAGGCTTGGCTTAGTCACCTCGAAACAGCCCACCCAGTCGGTATCGATATGGGGCTGGAACGGATTAATCGGGTTAAAGAGGCATTAGGTCTTCACTTTGATTGCCCAGTAATTACGGTTGCTGGTACCAATGGCAAGGGTTCTACTTGCGCCTATCTCGAGAGTATTTTGTTAGCTTCTGGCTATCGTGTTGGCTGTCATACTTCACCACACTTACTGAAATTCAATGAGCGTGCTCGTGTTAATGGGCAAGAGGTTGGCGATGATCTTTTGCTGGAACATTTCACTGCTGTTGAAAATGCACGCGTGAGCCTGGTAGATGCGCCAACGCTAACGTATTTTGAGTTCACTACTTTAGCCATCATGCATCTGTTCTCTAAAGCAAATTTAGACGCAGTGGTGTTAGAAGTTGGTATGGGTGGTCGCTTAGATGCCGTCAATATTGTGGATGCCGATTGCGCCATCGTTACTAGTATTGATATTGATCATGCAGATTTTTTGGGCGGTACCAGAGAAGCCATTGGTCGCGAGAAGGCTGGGATCTTCCGGCCAGGACATATTGCAGTGTGTGGCGATCCCATCCCGCCTCAATCTTTAATTGACTATGCTGAAGAGCTTGGCTGTGATCTTTGGTTGCAGGGTCGAGACTATAACTTCCAGGGTGATAAACAGCAGTGGGGTTGGGCTGGACGCAAGAAGCGCTTTAGTGGCCTCGGCTATCCCGCATTACGCGGAGCCAATCAAATTCTCAATGCCTCGGCTGTGATTGCCGCTTTGATGGCCCTTCATCAGCGCTTGCCTGTGAGTGCTCAGGATATTCGCAATGGCTTTGCCATGGTTGAGTTGCCGGGTCGCTTTCAGGTCTTGCCAGGGCAGCCAACGGTGGTACTGGATGTCGCCCATAATCCCCATGCAGCTGCCACCTTGGGTCAGGGCTTAGACAAAATGGGTTATCACCCCTATACCTACGCCATCTTTGGAGCTATGGCGGATAAAGATATTGATGGGGTGATTAAGCCCTTGTTGGATATTGTGGATTTCTGGTTTTGTACAGATTTACCTACCCCTAGGGCGGCTAGCGCCTTATCACTGGCGCAGAGGCTTGAGGCCGCGGGCGTAAGGCCTCAAAACGGGGCTGATGGCGGTATTGAATGCTTCCCAGATCCTGCTGCAGCGTATCAAAAAGCCCTATCAAAAGCGGGTGAGGGTGATAGAATTGTGATCTTCGGATCCTTCTATACCGTTGCAGGCGTAATGACTTACCGAAACAACCAGGCCCATTGATCCATGATTCGTTTACCGAGCTTCTTTAAGCGAAAAACACAGGCTGATGACCTTGAATTAGGTTCAGTAGGGAGACGCTCCTCTAAACGCGCTGCTCCTCGTAGTTTCCAGCGTGCTGCTGAAGTAGAAGAGCTCGCTCTCACAGAAGACCCAGAACAACAAAGAGCTCGCCATCGATTAATTGGCGCTGCCGTATTGGTCCTCATCGCGGTAGTTGGCCTGCCACGTATTTTAGACAACAAGCCTAAATCGGCTCCTAACGATATCGCTGTCAATATTGTCACCAGTCTGCCAATCCCAGGAACAGAAGCAAAGCCTGAAGAGAGGCCTAAAGCAGAAGTAGCGGCTGAGCCGGTAAAAGAAGCGCCCAAAGTAGCTGCCACTCCAGAGCCAAAACCAGAAGTGAAAGCTGAAGTTAAGCCATCACCCGCACCAAATAAAGCTGCTGGATTGGGATTGGCTGCTGGCGAAGAGGTTATTGCCGCCAATAATGCCAAGCCCAAAGTGGATGATGCCGTCAAGCCTGCAAATACGAATTCTGAAAACAGCGCCGCAAATGGTTCGGGAAAGTACGTCATTCAGATTGGCGCATTTGCTTCTGAAGAGCGCGCTAAAGGTTGGATTGCAAAGTTAAAAGATCAAAAGATTCCAAACTATGTGTTGAATAAGAACGGTAGCGATGGCAGCAAGCTTTATGTTCTCCGCGCTGGTCCATATACCGATAAAGATGCTGCAGAAGCAGCGGAAAAGAAAATTAAGGCGATGGGTCTATCACCAAGACTCGTCGAGACTGGTAAGCAGTAATGGAATACTTATCCACCTTAAAGCTAACATCGGTGGATTATTTCACCCTAGTTGTGCTCCTGGTATCTGCCTTGGTGGGTATCTCTCGCGGCCTGTTTAAAGAAGTTCTTGCACTGGCATCTTGGTTTGTAGCTGCATGGGTTGCTTATCACTACACAAATTACCTTTCTACAGAATGGCTCTCTACATTTCACCTAGATGAATTGCTTAGTCTGGGTGTGAGCTTTTTGATTCTTTTCGTATTGACGCTAATTGTTTGCGGACTATTCGGTGGCTTAGTGCAAAAAATTATCTTGTCAGCGGGCTTGAGTTTGACAGATCGATTCTTGGGTCTAGTTTTTGGTTTGGCGCGTGGCGCTTTGGTTGTCGTTATTTTGGCGACGCTGGCTGCATTAACGCCAATTCCACAAAGTATGGCCTGGAAAGATGCCATTACAAGACCTGCTATCGATATGGCAACCGGTTTAATCAAAGGTTGGCTGCCAGCTGACTGGGCTAAGCAATTGGGCGAGGCAATACCCAAAGTAACACCTACCATTACTCCTAAATTAACAATAGGAATCTAGAGATATGTGCGGCGTCGTCGGAACTATTTCCCACTCACCAGTAAATCAACTTCTCTATGATGCTTTGTTGCTCTTGCAACACCGCGGACAAGATGCTGCTGGAATCGCAACCATGAACGGTAATTCGTTCACGATGCACAAGGCAAACGGTCTTGTACGCGACGTATTTAGAACACGCAATATGCGTAGCTTGGTTGGTAATGCTGGTATTGGTCAGGTTCGTTACCCAACAGCCGGCTCAGCAAGCAGCGAAGAAGAGGCGCAACCTTTCTATGTTAGTGCCCCATACGGAATTGTTTTGGCGCATAACGGTAACCTGACAAATGCACCAAGTTTGCGTGTTGAGATGGCTTACCGTGATCGCCGCCACATTAATACTAGCTCTGATACAGAGGTGCTATTAAACGTCTTGGCTGATGAGCTTCAAAAAGAAACCAATAGCGTTGCTTTAGATGAGGGCGCCATGTTTAATGCGGTTACTGGAGTGACGGGCCGCGTAAAAGGTTCTTATGCTGTGGTCTCTCTGATTGCCGGTTATGGTTTATTGGCTTTCCGTGACCCATTTGGAATTCGTCCTCTGTGTATTGGTCGCATTGATACACCACAAGGACCTGAATGGATGGTGACATCTGAGTCAGTAGCGCTAGAAGGTTTGGGTTTTACTTTTGTACGTGATGTCAATCCTGGCGAAGCAATCTACATCGATTTAGATGGCAACTTCTACTCACGTCAATGCGTACCGAATGCTGTACTCACACCTTGCATCTTTGAATACGTCTACATGGCTCGACCAGACTCCACGATTGATGGCGTAACTGTGTACAACGTGCGCATGCGCATGGGTGACTACTTGGCTGAGAAGATTCGCAAAGAGACTAATGTCGATGAGATCGATGTTGTCATGCCGATTCCGGATTCAAGTCGTCCTGCAGCAATGCAAGTGGCTAAAAACTTGGGCGTTGATTATCGCGAAGGCTTCTTTAAGAACCGCTATATCGGCCGTACCTTTATCATGCCGGGCCAAGCCGTTCGCAAGAAATCTGTACGCCAAAAGCTCAATGCAATGCGGATTGAATTTAAGGATAAAACAGTATTAATTGTGGATGACTCTATTGTGCGGGGCACCACCTCGTTTGAGATCGTTCAAATGGCACGCGAATCCGGTGCCAAGAAAGTGATCTTTGCATCAGCAGCACCTCCTGTACGTTTTCCAAATGTCTACGGCATTGATATGCCAACGCGCAGTGAGTTGGTTGCCTATGGTCGTACCGATGAAGAAATTAATAAGATGATTGGTGCGGATCAATTAATCTATCAGAGCGTTGAGGATATGAAGCAGGCAGTGCGCGACATCAATCCTGCTATCCATCAATTTGAAGCCTCTTGTTTTGATGGCCATTACATCACTGGCGATATCACCGAGTCATACCTGGATGCCTTAGAGGCTGCTAGAAATACCTCTGCCGCAAAAGCGGATCGTCAGCGTGATTCGAGCGATTTCGCCCGCTCCCAGCTCCATCTGCATTTGGCTACCGAAGACTAAAAAGCGACAAGAATTTGCCTTCCACGAGGCAATTCTTCAATTCGGTGTCAAAATAGCAGTATGAAAAGCAAAACCACACGTAAAAAACCAGATTTTTCTAAGCTGGCACTCGAGACCATAGCGGTCCGCGCTGGTACTCGTCGCACAGCTGAATATCAAGAGCATTCAGAAGCGATGTTTTTGACTTCAAGTTTTTGTTTTGATAGTGCCGAATTAGCCGCTGATGGTTTTGCACATGCAGACCAGGGTTTTATCTATTCTCGCTTTACCAATCCAACAGTCAGCATGTTCCAAGATCGCTTGGCTGCTTTAGAAGGTGGTGAAGCCTGTATTGCAACCGCCTCAGGTATGTCGGCCATTTTGACAATGGCAATGTCTCACTTGCAAGCGGGTGACCATGTGGTTTGCTCACGCTCTGTATTTGGCGCAACTGTTCAGTTGTTCACTAATATTTTGGGTCGCTTTGGTATTACAACGACTTATGTAGATTTGTCTGACACCAAATCATGGCAGGCTGCTGTTCAGCCAAACACCAAACTATTTTATTTAGAGACTCCATCTAATCCTTTGACTGAGATTGCAGATATCAAAGCGATTTCAAAGATTGCCAATAAAGCAAAAGCTTTGTTTGCAGTAGATAACTGTTTCTGTACACCGGCCCTACAAAAGCCCTTGGCTTTGGGTGCCGATGTCGTGATTCATTCGGCAACTAAGTACTTAGATGGCCAGGGTAGAGTGGTTGGCGGTGCAATTGTGGGTAGTAAAGAATTCATCATGGGTAAAGTATTCCCATACGTTCGCACTGCCGGCCCAACGCTCTCCGCATTTAATGCTTGGGTGTTCTTAAAAGGTTTAGAGACTTTAGAGCTTCGCATGAAACAACAGAGTCAGAATGCGCTTGCTCTAGCCCAATGGCTTGAGAAGCAGTCTGGAGTGGAGCGCGTCTATCATCCTGGTCTGACATCGCATCCTCAGCATGCGTTAGCAAAACGTCAGCAAAAAGCGGGCGGTGCAATTGTGTCTTTCACATTAAAGGGTGGCAAGAAGGCGGCCTTTAAGCTGATTAACCAAACCAAGCTGTGCTCCATCACTGCAAACTTGGGCGATACACGCACAACTATTACTCATCCAGCGACGACTACGCATTGTCGGGTAACGCCTGAAGCCAGAAAAGCAGCCGGTATTACCGATGGCTTGGTACGCATTGCAGTTGGCCTTGAAAATATTGATGATCTCAAGAGTGATCTCGTTGGTGGACTCAAAAAATAATCAAGTCCACCAAAGCAGACCCATGAGCTTTGCTGATGCAACCCAGTTCTGGAATGAGCGATTCAATAAAGCAGAGTTTATCTTTGGCAAAGAGCCAAATGAATATCTTGTTGAGCAAACCCAAAAATATCTAAAGTCAGGCAGCAAAGTGCTTTGCATTGCTGATGGCGAAGGACGCAACGGTGTGTGGTTGGCCAAACAAGGCATGCAAGTCGTTGGCTTTGATGCATCTGATATTGCCTTAGCTAAAGCCAAGCAGTTTGCTCAAGATCATCAGGTAGAAATTGAATATTCATTCTCAGATACTGATAGTTTTGATTGGCAAGAGAACACATACGACGCTGTTATTGGAATTTTTATCCAGTTTGCTGATCCGGTAATGCGAGCGCGCATCTTTCAGCAAACCCATAAGGCATTGAAGTCTGGCGGCATCTTCATCTTGCAAGGCTACACACCCAAGCAGCTAGAGTACAAAACAGGTGGGCCATCCTTAATTGAGCACCTCTATACGGAAGAACTCATTAGGAGCCTTGTAAAAGAATTCCAAATATTAGATTTGTGTTGTTATGAAAAAGAGCTTAATGAAGGCGCGCGGCATGCTGGTATGTCGGCTTTATTAGGTCTTGTTGCTAAGAAGTAAAGCGACGTGGATCGTTGATGGGGCGCAGCGGCATGATATGAATTTTGTTACCATCAATTTGAATGTAAGTATTTTTCCCTGCCTCTAAACCCAATCTCTTAACCTCAGCCGCAGAGGCTTCCCAGCTGATAGCATGGCCACCGTCATCGGTTAGTAGTTGAATCACTGCAATCTGACCTAGAGTGCTCATTTGCTGAACTCTAGCTTGAATGCTGCCAGATACATGACTTGTATGCAGGCTCAATCCGTCAGCAGGTATTACCCAGGCAACCGGGGTGCCTGGTGGAATTTTGCCTTTATCAAGCACTTCAAACGCGTAGCTACTTTTATTCCAACTCAACTTGCCGGCTGTAAAAATACCTTCAAACATATTGTTGATGCCAACAAGCTCTGCCACTCTAGAGTTTCTCGGTTTCTGAAATAGAACCTGTGGGGCTGCAGTTTGTAAGCCAATACCTTGGTCGATAACCGTAATGTGATCGGCTAATAGATCGGCTTCGCGCAAATCATGAGTCACCAGCAGAATGGGAATATTGAGATCCTTGCGCAGCTCCGCCAGAATTTTATAAAGACTTTGACGGGTTGGTGCATCAATTGCCGAAAATGGCTCATCTAGTAGCAAGGCATTGGGCTTCTTTACAAGAGCCCTGGCTAGTGCGACGCGTTGCTGTTGTCCACCCGAAAGTTGATGGGGCATACGCTGTGCAAGCTCAGCAATTCCCATGTGATTTAACCAATCCATTGCGATGGTTTGGCGCATTGCAAGATCATGCCCAGAGTTTTGCAGAGGAATGCAGATGTTTTCAAGTGCAGTTAAATGTGGGAAGAGCGCATATTGCTGGAATAAGAATCCACAAGAGCGTTCTGCTGGGGAGAGTGAAGTTATGACGCCTTTTAAGTCACCGGCTTCAAACCAAGTTTGATTGCCGCACTCAATTTTTCCAAGACTCGCTTTATTCAGGCCTGCGATAGTCCGTAAGACAGAGGTTTTCCCGCTTCCTGATGGGCCCACCAAGGCATGCAACTGTCCTGGTGCACATTCAATGTTGATTTGCAGTGGATTTGGCAGTGTCTGCATGACTTTAACCTTGAGCATTAGGCTTCCCAACCTTTCCTGCGAGATGGATTTTGGCCAAAGACCCCATAGGACACTGCAATCGCTATTAAGGATATGCCGAGCAGCAGTAGGGCAAGTGCTCCAGCGCCAGCAGTGTCAAAACTTTGTACCTTGTCATAGATGGCAATGGATACTGTTTTAGTTTCTCCCGGTATTGCGCCGCCCACCATCAGAACCACTCCAAATTCACCAAGGGTGTGAGCAAAGGTCAGGACCGCGGCACTGGTGATACCGCGCCAGGCCAATGGCAATTCAATTAAACGAAAGATTTGCCAATTCGATAGACCGCTTACTTGAGCGGCTTCAATTATTTCTGGATTGATTGCTTCAAAAGCCCGCTGTATTGGCTGTATGGCAAACGGCAAATTGACGATGAGGGAGGCAATCAGAATGCCTGTGAATGAAAACACCAGCGGTACGCCTAAAAAGCTCTTGCCACCCAACCCAACCAGAAGGTAATAGCCTAAAACTGTAGGGGGCAAAACAAGAGGTAGAGCTAAGCCAGCCTCTATCCAAGACTTGCTTCTACCTACTTTTTGCAGGGAGTGGGCCACCCAGACCCCAAAGGGAATAATAAGGACGAGGGTCCACGCCGCAAGTTTTAATGAGAGAAGAATGGCATCCATATCCATGATTTGATTGTATCTGCTGATATCCCTAGGGTATCTCTCTATATCAAGTTTTCCGTAATTTGGGTTAAATATGCATATATACGCATATATGCATATAAAAAGGCCATATGAAAGCTAAGGTTCAAAAGGCGACGAAAAACTTATCTCCGAAGCAGATGGAGAAAGTGTTCTCTCATGTGGCGGCCTATTTCAACGTTCTCTCTGAGCCAGCACGTTTACGCATTATGTATGCCGTATGCTCCGGTGAAAAGTCGGTATCAGAGGTTGTGCAGATGTGTGGCACTAGCCAAGCAAACGTATCTAGACATCTTCTGGCATTACATAAGGCTGAAATTTTGCTGAGACGTAAAGAGGGTGTCACTGTTTATTACTCGATTGCTGATAACGCCACGGTAGAGATGTGTCAGACAGTCTGCGCGAAGATTGCTGAAAGCATTCATTAATTACAAAGTATTTATTCTTGAGTAGAGGTCAAATGACTAAGAAGCAAATTGAATTGAGCGCACAGGATATCTCGGCGGTTGAGAAGCCCGCCAATGGTGTTCGCCTTGTTAAAGCGCCAGAGCACTATATCTCTCAAGAGTTAATTGCGGACATTAATGCCAATGGCCTTGATGAGACTCGCCGGGGCTTCCTGCGCAAAGGATTTATGTCTGCGGTTGGTGGTGCAGCAGCAAGCCTGGCTGCGCCACTGGCATTTGCTGCCGGTGAGGGTGATCCAGCAATTTTAGAAAAGCAAGAGTGGCAAACAACCCTTGGTAAGAATGTGGCTACGATGCCTTATGGCGTTCCATCAATTTATGAAGCCAATTTAATTCGCCGTGAATCTCCGGGTTTAACACGAGTATCAGCTGCATCAGTTGCATTTACCCCTCTGCAAGGTTTGTTTGGAACGATTACTCCAAACGGTTTACATTTCGAGCGCCATCACCAAGGTTGGTACAACCTGAATCCAGAAACACATCGTCTGATGATTAATGGTTTGGTGAAAAATGCCCGCGTCTTTACGATGAACGATCTGATGAGGTTGCCTTCAGTTTCTCGTACGCATTTTATTGAGTGTGGGGCTAATACTGGATTAGAGTGGGGTAACGTTGCTGTACCAACAGTGCAATATACCCACGGCATGCTTTCATGCTGTGAATTTACTGGTGTACCTCTCAAGGTCCTGCTTGATGAATGTGGCGCTGATCTGAAAAAAGGAAAGTTTCTCCTGGCCGAAGGTGGCGATGGTTCTGGTATGACGCGCACTATCAATCTTGAGGCTTGCCTTGAGGATACGATTGTTGCTTGGGGTATGAATGGCGAGATGCTTCGTCCAGAGAATGGCTTTCCATTGCGTCTCGTTGTTCCTGGTGTTCAAGGCGTGAGCTGGGTGAAGTGGTTGCGGCGTTTAGAAGTGGGTGATATGCCTTGGAATACCAAAGATGAGGCTGTTCACTATATTGAATTAATGCCAAATGGCATGCATCGTCAATACGCATCCATACAAGAATGTAAATCTGTCATCACCACACCCTCAGGTGGCCAGCAATTATTGGATAAAGGCTTCTATAACGTGAGTGGTATGGCTTGGTCTGGTCGTGGCAAGATTAAACGCGTCGATGTTTCATTTGATGGCGGCAATAACTGGCGAACAGCGCGCTTAGAAACGCCGGTTCTCACAAAGTCTATTACCCGTTTCAATATTGATTGGGTATGGGATGGATCGCCGGCAATATTGCAGTCTAGGGCAATTGATGACACTGGCTATATTCAGCCATCAATCAAGGTGCTGCGTGATGCTCGTGGCAATCGCTCGATTTATCACAACAATGCGATTCAGTCTTGGAAATTGGATTCAAACGGCGAGGTGAGCAATGTACAGGTTGGATAAATTATTTGCTCGTCTAACGCTTGTAGGTTTGGCAGCATTTTCTGCTCAATTAACTTATGCGCAAAGCACTCAAGGCTCTGTGAAGTTCCCTGGTATTGGACGCAATGCAACGCCTGCCGAGGTTATCGCTTGGGATATTGACGTGCGCCCAGACTTTAAGGGATTGCCAAAAGGATCTGGATCCGTTGCGCAAGGTCAGGTGATTTGGGAGTCCAAGTGCGCCAGTTGTCACGGTGTGTTTGGCGAGTCCAATGAAATCTTTACCCCGATCGCCGGCGGCACAACTGCTGATGATGTGAAGACAGGAAGAGTGGCGTCTTTGGCTGATCGCAAGCAGCCTCAGCGCACTACCCTAATGAAAGTCCCAACTGTTTCAACATTGTGGGACTATATTTATCGCGCAATGCCTTGGAATGCTCCAAGATCATTAACGCCAGACGATACCTATGCTCTGGTGGCATTTATCCTGAGCTTGGGTGAGATTGTTCCTGATGATTTTGTCTTGAGTGATGTCAATATTGCGGAAGTTCAAAAGAAGATGCCAAACCGTAATGGCATGACTCGAAACCACGGTTTTTGGAGTGTTCATGGCAAGCCAGATGTCAACGGCTCCTCTTGTATGAACAATTGCGTCAAGTTTGTACAAATTGGGTCGGAGTTGCCTGATTTCGCAAGAAATGCCCATGGCAATATTGCAGAGCAAAATCGCCTCTATGGACCTTATCGAGGATCAGATTCGACTAAGCCACCAGTGGCGAAGTTGCCCGGCTCGTCGGGTGAGGGTTTGGCGCATGCTGCTGATACTCATGCGACCACAAGCAAAGGCCCGGCAGCATTATTTAAGAATGAGAACTGCTCAGCATGTCATGCTCCTAATGCCAAGTTAGTGGGCCCATCTATTGCTGATATTGCGGCTAAATATAAGGGTCAAAGCGGCGCTCAAGAAAAGCTGATGGCTAAGGTCAAAAATGGTGGTTCTGGGGTGTGGGGAGCTATTCCGATGCCGCCGCAAGCCCAGCTATCGGATGAGGATAGGGCAACCCTCGTGCGCTGGATGCTCACTGGACAGTAGATTTACAGAAGGTTTTTTGAAATACCGCTATATTTGATACTAAGAGTAGATTATTAAAGGAGTTTTTATGAATCAGCAGCGACGCAGTTTATTGAAATATTCAGCCGTTTTCGGCTTGATGGCTTCTGCGGGTCTTATTAGCGTAGCCCAAGCTCAAGAGTGGAATAAAGCCGCTTTTGAAGGCAAGAGCCTTGATGAGGTATTTAAAGTCTTGGGTGCTGGCACCCCTGATAAATCTGGCGCCGTTACTTTGAACGCCCCTGATATTGCAGAGAATGGTGCAGTAGTTCCAGTTGGAATTACAACCACTCTTAAAGCAGAGCAAATGGCAATCTTGGTTGAGAAAAACCCAAGCGCCTTAGCCGCTCAATTCTTTATTCCTGCTGGTACAGAACCATTTGTTACGACACGTATCAAGATGGGTCAGACCTCCAACGTATATGCTCTGGTTAAAGCTGATGGCAAGTGGAGTATGGCAGTGAAAGAAGTGAAGGTTACCTTAGGTGGTTGCGGCGGTTAATCCCCCAACTTATCTCACTACCATTAATTAATTACTAGATTACAAGAGGAAAACATGGCTGATCCAATGCGCGTTAGAGCTGCTGAGAACGGTGGAATTGTGGATGTAAAAATTTTGATGAAGCACGATATGGAGTCTGGTCAGCGTAAAGATGCTGCTGGCAAAACTATTCCAGCATGGTTCATCAGCACAATTAATGTCAAAGCAAATGGCAAAGATGTATTGAATGGTCAATTTGGTCCAGCAGTTTCTAAGGACCCATTTTTGAACTTTAAATACAAGGGCGCTAAAGGTGACAAAATTGTTGTGAGCTGGGTAGACAGCAAGGGTGATAAGCGCACCGACGAAGCAACTGCTTCTTGATGCCAACATCTTCACCGTCTCAATAGTTCTGAAAGGGTAACAAATGCAGCGTAAATTCACCTTGGGCCTAGCCTTAGGATTACTGGCAACGATGTTGTCATTTTCTCCATTGTCGTATGCGCAAAAGAGCGCAACTGACGATATTGCTAAATATCGCGAGATGATTGCAGATGGAAACCCTTCAGAGCTTTATGAGGCTGCCGGTGAAGAGCTTTGGAAAAAACCAGCTGGCCCTAAAAATGCCACACTGGAGAAGTGTGATTTAGGTCTTGGGCCTGGAGTCGTGAAGGGTGCAGCAGCACAGTTGCCTCGCTACTTCAAAGACACCAATAAATTTCAAGATCTCGAGTCACGCTTGATGACTTGTATGCAAGCGTTACAGGGTCGCGATCCTCAAGAAATGATTGATGCTCCATTTCAAAAGGGACCCAAGAAGGATATGGAGGCCATTGTTGCTTACGTAGTTACTTTATCTAAGGGTGACAAGATTAAGGTGAGCACCAATCATCCAAAAGAAAAAGAAATGTATGAGCTAGGTAAGCGTGCATTTTATTTCCAAGGTGGCCCGATGGATTTCTCCTGCGCTTCCTGCCATGCTGAAAATGGCAAGCGGATTCGTTTGCAGGACTTGCCTAACTTGACCGAGCAAAAGGGTGCCGCTATGGGTTGGGGTTATTGGCCCGCCTATCGTGTTTCTAGCGGTCAGTTCTGGACAATGCAACAGCGCTTGAATGATTGCTATCGTCAACAACGTTTCCCATTCCCGATCTACGGCTCAGATGTAACGATTGCTTTGTCTATGTATATGGCTAAGACTGCCAATGGCGGTACAGTTGAAACGCCTGGCTTAAAGCGCTAAGAGATAAGAGACGAACAAAATGAAAACTACACACATCAAAAAGCTCTTAACTATTGCAGGATTTATTGTTGCATCCAGCTTGCTGCAAAACGTAGCAGTGGCTCAACAAAAGAATGATCCAAGATTCAATAAGATGATGACTGAAAGCTTCAAAGCTGATGGTATTGCTGGCTTAGACCGCATTAATCAGGATGCAACTCAAAAGTTTTGCTCTGATCCAGTATTTGCTGGTAGCAAACAGGGTGAGAAGATGCGCGAGAAGATTCAGAAGATCAATATGGAGTCTATTAAGCAACCATCAGATGGAAAATATATTGGCGACTGGAAGAAGGGCGAGGCAATTGCTCAAAGCGGTCGTGGCGCCACTTGGACTGATAAGGCAGACACTGTTATCGGCGGCGGTTGCTATAACTGTCACCAGATTGATGCAAAAGAAATCTCCTATGGAAATATCGGTCCGTCATTGACTGGTTACGGAAAGTTACGGGGTTATTCACAAGAAGTGGTTACCTATACTTGGAATCGCATCAATAACTCCAAGGCTTATAACGCTTGCAGCAATATGCCAAGATTTGCGCACTTCAAACTCTTAAATGAGCAGCAGATTCAGGATGTCATGGCTTTATTGCTTGATCCTGCCTCTCCAGTGAATCAATAAGTAAAGATACAAAATATAAAGAACAGGCCGACAGGCCTGTTTTCATAAGGGGAAATGTTATGTCTTTAAGTCGTCGCGATTTTTTGCAGGCCTTGGCTATTGCATCTGCAGGCGGAATGAGTTTGCAGTCAAACTTTGCTAACGCACAAAGTACTGCACAAAAATTTTATGACTTGCCAAAGTTCGGTAACGTGCATTTCTTGCATTTCACAGATTGTCACGCTCAGTTATTACCAATTTATTTCCGTGAACCTAATGTCAATCTTGGTATTGGCGCGCAAGAGGGCAAAACTCCGCATTTAGTGGGCGAATATTTCTTAAAAGCAAATGGCATTAAGCCGGGCACACGTGACGCACACGCATTTACCTACTTAGATTATGTAGCTGCAGCGCAGAACTACGGCAAGATGGGCGGCTTTGCTCATATGGCTACCTTGATTAAGCAAATGAAAGCGAACCGTCCAGGAGCCTTATTGCTTGATGGCGGCGATACCTGGCAGGGTTCAGGCACAGCGCTCTGGACCAATGGTCAAGATATGGTTGATGCGGCGCTTGCTCTTGGTGTTGATGTAATGACGCCACATTGGGAAATGACCCTGGGCGAGAAGCGCGTGATGGAAATTGTGAATGGCGATTTCAAGGGCAAAGTTTCTTTCCTCGCGCAAAACATTAAGACGGCAGACTTTGGCGACATGGTATTTAACCCCTATGTTATGAAAGTGCAGAATGGCATTCAGGTAGCCATCATTGGTCAGGCCTTCCCATATACGCCAATCGCAAATCCGCGCTATTTCACTCCTGACTGGACCTTTGGTATTCAGGAAGAAAATATGCAAAAGACTATTGATGAAGTGAGATCAAAGGGCGCGAAGGTGGTTGTGCTTTTATCTCACAACGGTATGGACGTCGATTTAAAAATGGCCTCACGCGTTCGAGGTTTAGATGCAATTATGGGCGGTCATACGCATGATGGTGTTCCCATTCCTGTGAAGGTGAAGAATGCTGGTGGAGTAACCCTGGTTACCAATGCTGGATCGAATAGTAAGTTCTTAGGCGTTCTAGATTTTGATGTGAAGGGTGGCAAACCTGTTGATTTTCGCTACAAGCTTTTCCCAATTTTCTCCAATATGATCCCAGCTGACCCAACGATGAGTAAGTTGATCACTAAGATCAGAGCTCCGTATGAAGCTAAGCTTAATGAGAAATTGGCAACGACTGAAGGTCTCTTGTATCGCCGCGGAAACTTCAACGGCAGCTTTGATCAGCTCATTCTCGATGGTTTGATGGCGCAGAAAAATGCAGAGATTGCTTTCTCTCCTGGCTTCCGCTGGGGTACCAGCCTCTTGCCGGGTCAAGCAATCACCCGCGAGAATCTCTTAGATCAAACCGCGATTACTTATCCATACACTACTGTCACGAATATGACTGGTGAGACGATTAAAACAATCCTAGAAGACGTTGCAGACAATTTATTTAATCCTGACCCTTACTATCAGCAAGGTGGTGACATGGTGCGCGTGGGCGGTATGCAATACGCTATTGATCCAGCACAAACTGCTGGTAAGCGGATTACCGATATGCGCTTAAATGGCAAACCCATTGAGGCTAGCAAGACTTATAAGGTTGCAGGCTGGGCGCCAGTGAGCGAGGATGCTAAGAATGCTGGTGGTGAAGCAATCTGGGATGTAATGGAAAGACACTTAAGAGATGTTAAGGTTGTAAAAGCCGTCAAGCTTAATGAGCCGATCATTAAAGGTGTTAGCAATAATCCTGGCATGGCTCCCATTTAAATCATATGAAAGTTATCGCAATGAATAAATTATTTCACCTTATATTTGCAGTTATGATTGCTTTTGGTTTTGGTTCGATTGCTAATGCGCAATCATCTGGGTCGACCAAGGTGGTTTATCACATTGATGATGCTGAAACCCAAGGCTTAAAGGGCTTGCGTAATATTCGCAACCACCTCGACGTCTCGCCACAAACAACTATCATTGTTGTCACTCACGCCAATGGCGTAGACCTGCTGATGGAGGGTGGTAAAGATAAAAAGAATAATGTGGAATATGCACCGCTAGTAGGGGCGCTTAAATCCCGCGGTGTGAAGTTTGAGGTTTGTGAAATTACCTTGAAAAATCGTAATCTCAAGAAAGATCAATTCACGATGGATGCAGATTTCACGCCATCAGGCGTAGTGCGTGTTGCAGACCTGCAATATAAAGATGGGTTTGCCTATATCAAGCCTTAATTCATATTCAAATGAATATTTTTAGAGCTAGCATTGCTTATCTGAAGTGCTCGATAGGGGTCCTCATCGGATCCTTTATCTTTTTTAGTAGTGCCTACGGGCAGATTACTAAGCCTGTCGATACGATTCAATTAAAGCCCATTCAGGTTGCGCCTCATACCTATTTTGTTCAGGGCTACCCAGAAATGGGGAACAGCGCCAATCAAAACTTTATTTCAAATGCTGGATTTGTGGTCACCCCTAAAGGGGTCGTTGTTGTCGATGCCTTAGGTTCGCCTATCCTTGCACAAAAATTGATTGCTGAAATTAAGAAAGTTACCAATCAAAAAGTAGTTGCCTTGATTGTGAGTCACTATCATGCAGATCACGTCTATGGGCTGCAAGAGTTTAAAAAGATCGGTGCCAAGATTTATGCGCAAGGTGAGGGTAGAAGCTACCTCTCTTCAGAAACAGCAAAGCAACGTTTAATTGCCTCACGAACTGATTTTGCTCCATGGGTAAATTCAGATACAAAACTGATTTCGGCAGATATTTGGATTGATCAAAAAACAAAACTCTCTGTTGGGGGAGTAGACTTTTTCGTCAGTCGCGTAGGGCCTGCACATGCCCCCGAAGATTTAATGGTGTACGTGCCATCAGAAAAAGTGCTCTTTGCTGGGGACCTTGTATTTAGAGGTCGAATTCCATTTGTGGGCAATGCCGATAGTAGGGGCTGGCTCATCGCCTTAGATGAGATTGAAAAACTCAAGCCCAATATCGTGATTCCAGGGCATGGCAATTACTCCCTGAACCCCTCTGAAGACATTATTTTTACTAGAAACTACCTAAAATATTTGCGGGATTCGATGTCTGCAGCCGCCATCAATATGGATCCATTTGAGGATGCCTATAAGCAAGCAGATTGGTCAGAATACGAAGGAATGCCACTATTTAGAGCGGCCAACCGGATGAACGCCTATAACGTCTACCTGTCCATCCAGGCCGAGTAGGGCAATTTTGCCCATTGGGCCTTAAAATAGCGGATTAATGCTAAATCCTTGATTTGTAATGAAAATGATTTTTATTCGATTCCTTCCTGCAATGATCTTGAGTGCGCTTTTATGCGCTCCAGCTTTTGCTGCACCGGATTTGGCAAATGGCAAGAGCATTGATCAGCAAAAATGTTACGCCTGCCATGCCAAGAAAACAGGTTTTGGTAATGGCGACATGATCTATACGCGTAGCGATAGCAGGGTAAAGTCTGTGGCCAATCTCAAGAAGATGGTGGCTTTGTGTAATACCGAGCTTCGTTTAGACCTTTTTCCTGAGGATGAAGCAGATGTCGTTGCTTATCTCAATCAGCAGTTTTATAAATTCAAACCTTAATTTTTTTAAATATAGTCGCTATGGATGTTGTTGATATCAATTCTTTAAGTAGGTCAGTACTCTGGGCTACGTTTGCCATTACCTTTGTGCTTGGCGCAGTCATGCAGAAGACTGGCTTTTGCAGCATGGGTGCTGTTTCTGATGCATTCATCATGTCTAGCTGGGATCGACTTAGGCAGTGGTTCTTAGCCATTGGTGTTGCGATCATTGGCTTTGCTTTGATGTCTTATCTCGGACTGATAGATCCATTAAAAAGCTTTTATACCGGCAATAAGTTTTTATGGCTTTCCACCATTGTCGGCAGTATTTTGTTTGGCTTTGGCATGGTTTTGTCTTCTGGATGCGGCAGTAAAACTTTAGTACGCATTGGCGGGGGTAATTTAAAGTCGATTATTGTTTTTATGGTTCTAGGTCTAACCGCTTACATGACCATGCGTGGTTTTTTAGGAGTGATTCGTATCAATACGCTTGATACTGTCTTTATCGCTTTCAATACCCCACAAGATTTACCAAGTCTGCTGAGTGGCCCTTTGGGTATGGCTCGCGCTAACCTGCATCTAGTTTTAGGCTTGATCATTGGTTTTGCATTTATCGCCTACGCATTGGCTAATAAAGCGTTTTGGACAGCAGAGAATCTCATTGCCGGTATTGCTGTTGGTTTAGCAATCTGCGCTGTATGGTGGGTCTCAGGCAACCTAGGTTACGTAGCTGAGGATCCCAATACTTTGGAAGAAGTATTTTTGGTCACCAATTCTGGGCGTATGGAGAGCTTATCATTTGTTGCCCCTTATGCCTACTCACTAGACTGGCTCATGATGTATAGCGATACATCCAAAGTACTCACAGTCGGAGTAGTTGCGGTGCTCGGAATGATCTTGGGTTCGGCGCTGATATCTGTTGTAACAAAATCTTTCCGTTGGGAGTCTTTCCGCAATACTGAAGACACCGCAAATCACTTGATTGGTGCTGCCTTGATGGGCTTTGGTGGCGTTACTGCTTTGGGGTGTACAGTAGGGCAGGGTTTAAGTGGTATCTCTACTCTAGCTCTGGGATCTTTATTGGCCTTACCTGGATTTATATTCGGTGCTTATTTGGGGTTGCGCTATTTGCAATTCCGCCTTGCCCCTAACCCTTGCAGCTAAGCATCAATCATTTGGATATCAATTAATGCAAATTGACTGGCTTTCCTTCACACCCATTCCATCTTTATTGGGCGGGATGATTCTAGGTGTCGCTGCAGCGCTGTACGTTCTATTGCATGGCCGCATTCTAGGAATTAGTGGGATTGTTTCTGGACTGCTGCATCCCAAATTAGAAGACTCTGCTTGGCGATTGAGCTTGGTGTTAGGTTTAGTTTCAGCTCCATTTTTAGCCGCATTATTTTTCGGTATTTTTCCAATCGTTGAGATTGACTCTAGTTGGTTGGCAATTGTGATTGCCGGTCTTTTAGTAGGCTTTGGTGCGCAATATGGTTCAGGCTGTACTAGCGGTCATGGTATCTGTGGTTTATCTCGCTTATCACCACGCTCATTGGTTGCAACCATAGCTTTTATGGGCGCTGGTTTTATGATGGTTTTTGTAGTTCGCCACTTGATTGCTAGCTAAGTTGAAAAAACATTACGGCCTCTTCAGTCAATATGCCATTGGTGTGCTCTTTGGGTGGGGATTAATTATTTCTGGCATGAGTAATCCGCAAAAGATTTTGGGATTCTTGGATTTAGCCGGCAACTGGGATCCTTCCCTGATGTTTGTGATGTTGGGTGCCGTGCTGGTTGGTCTTGCTGGTTTTTATATTGTGAGCAAGCGGTCCGAGGCATTTTTTGGCGACGCTCTTCACATCCCAACAAGGCGCGATATCACCAAACCTTTAATTATTGGTAGCCTCATCTTTGGAGCAGGCTGGGGTATTGCTGGCTTTTGTCCTGGGCCAGCACTGGTTGCTCTTGGCGCTGGCCATCTCAAAGCCCTAGTATTTGTGCTGGCTATGTTGGTGGGTATGGAGATCTGCGAGCGCTTCTTTACAGGCCATAGAAACAAGCCCAAGCAGGCTTAAGGCCGCCTGATCTAAAATTAGCCCTATTACTACTTATTTCATGTAGAGGGTTTTATGAGTCTTCCTATTTCTTGTCATAACGCACAGTTCGGTACCCTTGGTCAGATCGACCCTAGCCATTTGGCTGAAATCGCAAAACAGGGTTACAAAAGTGTGATCAATAACCGACCTGATGGAGAGGGCGGTCCGGATCAGCCCACTAATGCATCGATTCAGGCTGAAGCAGAAAAGCTTGGTCTTCATTACGTTTATTTACCAGTAGTTCCTGGCGCATTTACTCCGGCTCAAGTCCAAGAGATGTCGCGCCTGTTAAAAACAATGCCTGGCCCAATCTTGGCATTTTGCCGCTCTGGTGCACGCTCAACAAACTTATACCAACTTGCATTACAAGTTGCTTAAGACGAAAGTCTGATTGCATGCGAATTGCTATTCCTGAAGAGCGCAAGCTTGTTCATGAAATGATCATGCCCATTCGCTGGGGTGATATGGATGCGTATGGACATGTGAATAACACTATTTACTTTCGCTATATGGAGCAGGCTCGTTGTGAATGGATTACCGCTATGGGTTACGATGTCGCTCCTGGTCGTGAGTCCATGTTGATGCTCAATGGCTTCTGCAATTTTTACCAACAACTCTCTTTCCCGGGAGATTTGATTTTAAAGACCTCTATTGGCGCCATAGGCAGAACCAGTTTAGATGTCTATACCAGCATGGCATTAACCACTTCGCCTGAGGTAGAGGCTGCAATTGGAGGCGCCACCATGGTATGGGTTGACCTCACCACCAATAAATCAGCTCCTTGGCCCGATCATGTCTTGCAGAAGTTGCGCTAGCACAAGGTATGCAGCCAAGTAATCCGCACATCTTAAGGCTGGATCAATTTCTTTCTGAGTTGAATCAATTTGACCTCATTATTGATGTGAGGTCACCGGCAGAGTTTGCCTTAGACCATATTCCTGGGGCGGTGAATTTTCCGGTCCTCAACAATGAAGAGCGCGCTCAGATCGGCACACTTTATAAACAAGTATCTCCATTTGCCGCTAAGAAGTTGGGAGCAGCTCTAGTTTCTAAAAACATTGCGAAACATATTGAGGAAAACCTACTGGAATTGCCACGTGAATGGCGGCCACTGATTTATTGCTGGCGTGGCGGTGAGCGCAGTGGAGCATTTACTCATATTCTGAATCGTATTGGCTGGAAGGCCATGCAGCTTGAGAGCGGTTATCAAGGCTTTAGACGTACTGTGATTGATGGCCTTGAGCATGCTGCAAGTACTTTTAGATTCCAAGTGATCTGTGGAATGACAGGCAGCGGTAAAACGAGGGCGCTTCAAGAGGCGCAAAAACACGGCGCGCAAATCTTGGATCTAGAGGCCTTGGCAATTCATCGTGGATCAGTCCTAGGTAATGAGCCCAATATTGAACAGCCTTCTCAAAAAGGTTTCGAGACAGCCCTTTGGAATGCGCTGCGTAATCTGGACCCATCAAAACCCGTCTTAGTAGAGTCAGAGAGTAAAAAGGTAGGCGGTGTTCATATACCCGATGCCTTAATGGAAAAAATTCGTAACGGTGCTTGTATTGAATTGCGCTCTAGTCCACAAACACGAGTGTCTTGGTTGATTCGTGAATACCATCACTTTCTAACGGATACAGATAACTTTAAGAGCAAGCTTGCCTTACTGACGGCTCACTATGGAAAAGTCCAGATCACCAAATGGAACGAAGCCATTGATGCAGGCAACTTTCCGGAGCTAGTTGAGGAATTGCTGGTGAAGCACTACGATCCCTCTTATCAATCATCAATTGTCAGAAATTTCCCCCAGTACAAAACGGAAAATTTTGTGCAGCTCGACAACGATAGCGATGAGGCCTTTGCGAAAGCTGCAAAGGCCATCGTCACAAAGCTTGCTTAGCGAATCAGCTAAACGCCTGAATACCAGTCTGTGCGCGACCTAAGATTAGGGCGTGAATATCGTGGGTACCTTCGTAGGTATTGACTACCTCTAAGTTCAGCATATGGCGTACAACACCATACTCATCAGAGATGCCGTTACCTCCGTGCATATCACGTGCTAAACGTGCAATGTCCAGTGACTTGCCGCAAGAGTTGCGTTTCATGATGGAGGTGATTTCGGGAGCAGCAATTCCTTCATCTTTCATGCGACCTAGGCGCAAGCAACCCTGGAGGGCAAGAGTGATTTCAGTTTGCATATCTGCCAACTTCTTCTGGATCAATTGATTGGCTGCGAGAGGTCGATCGAACTGCTTGCGATCAAGGGTATATTGGCGAGCAGCATGCCAGCACCATTCAGCTGCCCCTAGAGTACCCCAAGAGATTCCATAGCGAGCAGAGTTGAGGCAGGTAAATGGACCCTTAAGCCCACTGACTTCGGGAAATTCATTTTCGGCTGGCACAAAGGCTTCATCCATCACGATTTCACCGGTGATAGAGGCGCGTAGACCCATCTTGCCGCTGATTTTTGGAGCGCTTAAGCCCTTCATCCCTTTTTCCAGAATGTAGCCGCGGATGACACCTTCATCATTCTTTGCCCATACTACAAATACATCAGCAATTGGGGAGTTGGAGATCCACATCTTAGATCCCGTTAAAGAAAATCCGCCAGGAACTTTTTTGGCTCGGGTGATCATGCCACCAGCATCGGATCCGTAGTTAGGTTCAGTCAACCCAAAACAACCAATCCATTCGCCAGTAGCTAATTTAGGTAGGTATTTTTGTTTTTGTGCTTCACTACCAAATTCATTAATCGGCACCATCACTAATGAGGATTGCACGCTCATCATCGAACGATATCCAGAATCAACACGCTCAATCTCGCGAGCAATCAGACCATAAGAAACATAGTTCAGGTTAGCGCCGCCGTACTCCTCCGGAATGGTGATTCCCAAAAGACCAAGTTCGCCCATTTCGCGGAAGATTGCAGGGTCAGTCGTTTCATTTCGAAAGGCATCATGAATGCGCGGCATGAGTCGGCCTTGAGCGTACTCAGCAGCCGCATCACGGATCATGCGTTCCTCTTCAGTTAATTGTGTATCGAGGAGGAGGGGGTCCGCCCAATTAAAGCTAGCTTTACTCATTACTTAGTCATCCTATTGTTAAATTACATGCTTCCTGCGAATTTTCAGGAATGCAGATATTCTTGTTTCTATTATCCATTTTTCCAGGCTTATGGACTCACCTAGACGACACCATCGCTATTACGACCTGATTTTGGCGGCCTTTGTGGTGGTCTTGCTCTGCTCGAACTTTATCGGCGCTGGTAAAGCAGCCGTTATTGACTTGCCTTATTTTGGAACCGTTGTATTTGGCGGTGGAATTTTGTTCTTTCCAATTGCCTATTTCTTTGGAGATATTCTCACGGAGGTTTACGGTTACGCCTATGATCGCCGTGCTGTTTGGGCCGGGTTTGCTGCCTTGGCATTTGCAGCGATCATGGCGCAAATTGTGATTGCACTGCCGGTGGCGCCCGGTGACTACATGGCGAGCTATCAGCAGGGCCTAGAAACTGTCTTTGGCAACTCCTGGCGCATTGCTTTGGCTTCAATGTTTTCATTTTGGTGCGGCAGTCTGGTCAATAGCTACGTTCTGGCCAAAATGAAAATTTGGACTGAAGGACGCTTTCTGTGGATGCGCACTATTGGTTCAACAGCGGTAGGTGAGCTGGTTGACTCCTCTTTCTTTTATCTATTAGCTTTCTATGGCATATGGCCTATCCACGAACTAATACAGGTAGCCTTGGCACAGTACGTCCTGAAAACTTCCTGGGAGGTCTTAGCTACCCCAATGACTTATTGGGTCATCAATTTCCTAAAGCGTAAGGAAAATGAGGATTATTACGACATCCATACGAATTTCACCCCATTTAGGGTCAAAGTCTGAATTAGACCTTTCTGTGCTGAACCCGTTAAAATAACGGTCTTTGCCCCCAAAGCTGGGGGTATCTGTTGAATTAATTTTCAGAAAGCTAGAAACCATCCGTGTTGTCCGCATCTAATATCACCATGCAGTTTGGGGCAAAGCCCCTGTTTGAAAACATTTCCGTGAAGTTTGGCGGCGGTAATCGTTATGGCCTTATTGGTGCAAACGGTTGCGGTAAATCTACCTTCATGAAAATCCTTGGCGGTGAGCTTGAGCCTACTAGCGGTAACGTGAGCTTAGATCCAGGCATTCGTCTCGGTAAGTTGCGTCAAGATCAATTTGCTTATGAAGACGTACGTGTACTTGATGTAGTAATGATGGGTCACGAAGAGATGTGGAAGGCTGCTGCGGAGCGTGATGCAATTTATGCGAATCCAGAAGCCACAGATGAAGATTACATGAAGGCTGCTGAACTCGAAGGCAAGTATGCTGAGTATGGCGGTTACACAGCAGAAGCAAAAGCAGGTGAGTTGTTATTAGGGATTGGTATTCCGACTGAGCAGCACGATGGCCCAATGAGTAACGTTGCTCCAGGCTGGAAGCTCCGTGTATTGCTAGCGCAAGCATTGTTTTCTGACCCGGACGTACTTTTACTTGATGAGCCAACCAATAACTTGGATATTCACTCCATTCATTGGCTTGAAGACATCCTCAATCAAATTAAGAGCACCATCGTCATCATTTCCCATGATCGCCACTTCCTCAATGAAGTCTGTACGCATATGGCCGACATGGACTATGGAACCTTGAAGGTCTATCCAGGTAATTACGATTCCTATATGTTGGCATCTGTGCAGGCCCGTACCCAACAGTTAAGTAATAACGTGAAAGCCAAAGAAAAGATTGCTGAATTAGCAGCATTCGTGGCGCGCTTCTCTGCGAATGCTTCCAAAGCCCGTCAAGCTACTTCACGTCAGCGTCAGTTGGAAAAAATTGAGATTGTTGAAGTGAAGCCTTCTTCACGTCAAAATCCATTTATTCGTTTTGATACTGAGAAAAAACTTCACAACATGGCAGTCGAGTGCAATGCACTTACCAAAGCCTATGACCGCGTGATTTTTAAGAACTTTAAGCTTGGCGTTCGTGCTGGCGAGAAGATTGCCATCATTGGACAAAACGGCGCTGGTAAGACCACCTTACTCAAATCCATTCTCAGCAAACGTTTTGACGGTATTGCAGTCGATAGCGGTGATGTGAAGTGGGCTGAGAATGCGAAGGTCGGCGTAATGCCTCAAGACAATACCGAGATGTTCGCTAAAGACGAATTACTCATGGACTGGATGAATTGGTGGCGTAATACTGGCGATGATGATCAAGTGATTCGCGGAACCTTAGGGCGCCTACTGTTCTCTGGCGATGACATTGGCAAATCCGTCAAAGTCTTATCTGGTGGTGAAAAGGGCCGAATGATTTGGGGTAAATTGATGCTCCAAAAATATAACGTCCTAGCAATGGATGAGCCGACCAATCACATGGATATGGAATCGATTGAAAGTTTGCAGATTGCCTTAGAGAAATTCGATGGCACTTTGATTTTCGTATCCCATGACCGTGAATTTGTATCTGCATTGGCCAATCGCATCTTAGAGGTCAAGATGGATGGTACGGTGGTAGATTACTCAGGTACCTATGAAGAGTATTTGCGTAGTCAGGAGTTGACTGGCTAAATTACTAGCTAAGCAATACTCTAGGTAGAAAAAATATAAGCCTGCGAATTACGCAGGCTTATTTTCTTTGGCCTGCCGCTGAAAGCGCATCGCAGTTCCGTCTTCGCGAATACGTTTCCAAACGGACAGTTTCTCTTCATCGGAGAGAAAAACCCAATTACTCACCTCAGATAAAGTGCGACCACAGCCTTGGCAGATTTCGTCATAGAGGGTCGTGCAAACTCCAATACAAGGTGAGTCAGATGCATCGTCCCCTGTAGAGAGTGAATGTGAGCCATCTTGAGTTTGCGGGTTGACGCTATCAGAATTCATAGCTGTACTTTAGTCGATTTCAGTGGACTATGCTCGGCAAGCTCATCGACATAGGCGCCGATACCTTGGTGTTCACGATCGAGAAAATGTTCAATTGCCTTCGCAAATCTAGGGTCTTTGATTAAATGTGCGGATTGGATAGTCGTTGGCAAAAAGCCGCGTGCCATTTTGTGTTCGCCTTGGGCGCCTCCCTCAAAGGTCTGGATGCCTTCAGCGATACAGTACTCAATAGCCTGGTAATACGCAGTTTCAAAGTGCAAGCAAGGAATATGTACTTTGGCACCCCAATATCTCCCAAACACTTTGCCTGATGGTCGATCTACCACTAGTAGGGAGGCTGCAATAGGGGCCTCATCCTTTTCGGCAATGATTAAATGGAGATTGTCTGGCATCCGTTTTGCCCATAGCTTAAGGAATGATTCATTTAAGTAAGGGGCTGAATGATGCTCGAGATAAGTATTTTGATAGCAGTCATAAAAGAATTCCCAGTCTTGATTAGTTGATTCTTTTCCGGGAACGTGTCTAAACGTAATGGCTTCTCGTGCCACTTGTTCGCGTTCACGGCGAATATTCTTCCGACGCTTCATGGTGAGCACAGACAAAAACTGTTCAAAACTTTGAAAGTCTTGGTTATGCCAATGAAACTGTACAGAATCTCGGAGTAAGAAGCCTTGCTCCTTCAAATAGTTTGCTTGGACACTTGGGGGAAATAGGATGTGC
Source organism: Polynucleobacter sp. MWH-Berg-3C6 (assembly GCF_018881855.1). Lineage (GTDB taxonomy): Bacteria > Pseudomonadota > Gammaproteobacteria > Burkholderiales > Burkholderiaceae > Polynucleobacter. The sequence goes on from NZ_JACVPN010000001.1 coordinate 686,145, forward strand.
GCCGAAGATAAGTTATTTTCCAACACTAAAGACTTTAATCCATTGATTAATGCATTCTGAATTTCAACGGCATTGAATTTGGGGCTGTATAAGATGCGTGCACCCTGCACGGGGGTGAAGGGGATGGCGCAAAGTACCTTAGGGTAATAGTTCATGCCTTGCTGCTCGTAAGCCTGCGCCCAAGACCAGTCAAACACAAACTCTCCATAGGAGTGCTGCTTTAAATACAGGGGCATTGCGCCGATTAATTGGCTATCTTGCTTTAAAAGTAAATGGGCAATTTGCCATCCAGTGTTGCCGCCCACGCAACCCGTCTCTTCGAGAGCGCTTAAGAATTCATGCCTCAGAAAAGGGCCGGCATCATGGCTGAGTAGGGCGTTCCAGTCTGGAGCAGATACATCAGAGAGATGATCTAGGATGTCTATTTGGAATTTTTCAGAGCCTATCACTATCGGCGCTGGATCAATTCGATTTTGTATCCATCAGGATCGGTGACAAAGGCAATAACGGTATCGCCACCGGCAACAGGACCCGCTTCACGGGTCACATTGCCACCCGCAGACTTCATTTTCTCGCAGGCAGCATAAGCATCTGGAACCCCGATAGCGATATGTCCATAAGCACTACCTAAATCATATGAAGAAACGCCGTGGTTATAGGTCAGCTCAATCTCTGCTTGGCCGTCTACATTGCCTTTGCCATAGCCAACAAAAGCCAGGGAGTACTTTTGCTCAGGGCGCTCAGTCGTGCGCAGCAAATTCATGCCCAGTACTTTGGTATAGAAATCAATCGAGCGATTTAAATCGCCGACGCGAAGCATAGTGTGTAGGATCATCATATTTACATGGATGCGTAGTTGGGGCCACCACCACCTTCTGGTGTAATCCAGATGATGTTTTGGCTAGGGTCTTTAATGTCGCAAGTTTTGCAGTGGACACAATTTTGTGAATTGATCTGCAGGCGGGGTTTGCCATCAGTCTCAACGTATTCATAAACACCGGCAGGGCAATAGCGTTGCTCAGGCCCGGCGTAAGTCTTTAGGTTGAGGTCAACTGGAACAGAATCATTCTTCAGAGTTAAATGAACTGGTTGATTCTCAGCATGGTTGGTGTTGGAGATAAATACCGAAGAGAGGCGATCGAAGGTGATCTTGCCATCTGGTTTTGGATACTCAATTGGCTGATGTTTTGCCGCGGGCTCTAAGCACTCATGATCCGCATGCTTGAGATGCACCGTCCAAGGAACATTGCCGCCTAAAAGCTTTTGTTCTAAGCCAACCATCAAGGTGCCAAGGTAGAGTCCTTTAGACATCCAAGATTTGAAGTTACGAGCTTGGTTGAGTTCGGTATGTAACCAGCTATTTTGAAATGCTGTTGGGTAAGCAGATAAAACATCGGCTGAGCGATTTTCATTTAGAGCAGAAACTGCAGCTTCTGCTGCAAGCATGCCGGTCTTAATAGCTGCATGGCTACCTTTAATGCGGGAGGCATTTAAGAAGCCAGCATCACAACCAATGAGTGCGCCACCAGGAAACACTGTTTTTGGCAGACTATTTAAACCGCCAGCAGTGAGTGCGCGTGCACCATAAGCAATACGTTTGCCACCTTCAAAGGTTTCGCGAATCTTGGGGTGCAATTTATAGCGCTGGAATTCTTCAAATGGAGAGAGATAAGGGTTCTTATACGAGAGACCCACAACAAGACCAACGGCAACTTTGTTATCTCCTAAGTGGTAGAGAAATGAACCACCATAGGTATCGCTCTCTAAGGGCCAGCCAGCAGTGTGAACAACTAATCCAGGCTTGCTCTTGGAGGGTTCAACTTCCCAGAGTTCTTTAATGCCAATGCCATAGCTTTGTGGGTCGGCATCCTTATCTAAGGCAAACTTAGTAATCAGCTGTTTACCCAGATGGCCACGAGCACCTTCGGCGAAGAGGGTGTACTTGGCACGTAATTCCATGCCAAGCTGGAACTGATCAGTGGGCTTGCCTTCTTTATCTAAACCCATCGCCCCAGTAATAACACCACATACTGCACCTTGTTCGTTATACAAAATTTCAGCAGCTGGGAAGCCTGGGAAAATCTCTACACCCAGATTCTCAGCTTGTTGCCCCATCCAGCGCGTTACGTTTGCGAGGCTAACAATATAGTTACCTTCATTCTTAAAGCAGTGGGGCAACATCCAATTTGGAACTTGATAAGAGTTATCAGACGTTAAGAATAGAAATTGGTCTTGAGTAACTTCGGTTTCTAGTGGAGCACCCATTTTTTTCCAATCGGGAAAGAGTTCGGTGAGCGCTTTTGGATCCATGACGGCGCCAGACAAAATATGCGCACCAATTTCTGAGCCCTTTTCCAGAACGCAGACGCTAATCTCTTTGCCAGTGGAATTAGCCAATTGTTTGGCTTTAATCGCTGCTGATAGACCAGCTGGACCACCGCCTACTATGACTAGGTCATAGTCCATGGACTCTCGCGGTCCAAATTGTTCTAGCAGTTCTGCGGCGTTCATTCAAATTCTCCGGAATTTCTTCAAAATAGGCTTTTTAGCCCCACTAGTTTAGTGCGAATAGTCAAAAACCAAATTAGTGCCAAGGTAGTGCCTAAGCTTACTAGGCTGGACGGTCCGAGGCGTTATGATTGCTTTTTTACTCATTTTGGCAATATTAGGACAAAAGTTATGAATAAAACCTACCCATCGGCAGTAGATGCTTTACGGGATATTTTGAAGGACGGACAAAAATTGGCAGTTGGTGGTTTTGGTCTGTGTGGTATCCCAGAGGCGCTTATTCAAGCGGTAAAAGATTTGGGTGCGCAGAATTTGACTGCGATTGCCAATAACGCAGGCGTAGATGGATTTGGTTTAGGTCTTTTATTGAACTCTCGCCAAGTGAAAAAGATGGTTGCCTCTTATGTTGGTGAGAATAAAGAATTCGAGCGTCAGTTTTTAGCGGGTGAATTGGAGTTGGAATTTACACCTCAAGGCACTTTGGCGGAAAAATTACGCGCCGGTGGTTGTGGTATCCCCGCCTTCTATACAAAAACTGGTGTTGGTACATTGGTGGCTGAAGGTAAGGAAGTAAAAGAATTTGATGGTGAGAAATACATCATGGAGCGCTCCATCGTTTCCGATATCTCACTAGTGAAAGCTTGGAAAGCAGATAAGTCTGGTAATTTGGTTTACCGCTACACCGCCCGTAACTTCAATCCAGTGGTAGCGATGGCTGGCAAGATCACAGTGGCAGAAGTTGAAGAGATTGTTGAGAACGGCAAATTGCATCCCGATGAAATTCATACCCCAGGCATTTATGTACACCGCTTGGTGCTGCACAAAACCCCAGAGAAGCGTATTGAGCAACGCACATTAACTGCAAAAGCTTAATAACCCAATACAGAAGAGCCATAAAACAGAATATTTAGGAAGATTGATATGCCTTGGACTAGAGATGAAATGGCAGCGCGTGCTGCTAAAGAGCTAAAAGACGGTTACTACGTAAACCTGGGAATTGGAATGCCAACTTTGGTAGCAAACCATGTGCCAAAAGATATGGAAGTGTGGCTGCAATCCGAAAATGGTTTATTGGGCATTGGCCCATTTCCAACCGAAGAAACCATTGATGCTGACTTAATCAATGCGGGCAAGCAAACGATTACGACCTTGCCTGGCTCATCCATTTTTTCTTCTGCTGATTCATTTGGCATGATTCGTGGCGGCAAAATTAATATCGCTATTTTGGGTGCGATGCAAGTCAGCGAACATGGTGACTTGGCCAACTGGATGATTCCAGGAAAAATGGTTAAGGGTATGGGTGGTGCGATGGATTTGGTCGCCGGTGTAAAGCATGTGGTTGTCTTGATGGAGCATGTTGCCAAAAAGAAAGACGGCACAGAAGAACTCAAGATTCTGCCTAAATGCACATTGCCATTAACTGGCGTAGGCGTGATTAGTCAAATCATTACTGACCTTTGTGTTCTGGATATCACGCCTAAGGGTCTGAAATTGACTGAATTAGCCCCTGGCGTCACCAAAGAAGAGGTGATTGCTAAAACAGGTGCCCCTGTTGATACAGCGGGTTTCTAACAATAGTCATTGTTTAATGAAATAATGGGATCACCATGTCGGGATCCCATCATTCACATTCAGCCAAGCCCAGAGCCAAAACTAGCTCTGAAGTAGACCCTTCGCTGCATGCCCACAAAAAGGGCGATGCAAGACATACTCATAGCAAACAAGTCTCAAACCAAAATCTGCTTCTAATCGCTCTTGTCTTAACTCTCGGGTTTTCAGGAGTGGAGGGTGCTGCCGCCTATTTTGCAAATTCCTTAGCGCTGATCTCCGATGCCGGTCATATGGTGACCGACGCTGCCGCCTTAGGTTTGGCACTCTTGGCGCAAATTATTTCTCGTCGTCCACCTTCACCAAAACATTCTTTTGGTTTTGGAAGGGCGGAAGCACTTGCCGCATTTGTCAATAGTATTGTGATGCTGGCTTTAGTTGTATGGATTGTGTTTGAGGCAATTAGTCGTTTCTATGATCCGCATAAAGTAGATGGCCTCACTGTTACTGTAGTTGCTGGTATTGGCCTAGTCATGAATATCGTAGTGGCCTGGGTCTTGTCGCGTGATAAGAAGAGTGTGAACACTCGCGCAGCACTTGTTCATGTGATGGGTGACTTGCTGGGGTCGATTGCTGCCTTGATAGCAGGTGTTGTTATTCAGTTGACTGGCTGGATGCCCATCGATGCAATTCTATCGATCCTAGTTTCTTTCTTAATTCTCAAATCAACCATCTCTATTCTGGGTGAGTCCTATCACTTCTTAATGGAAGGTGTGCCTTTGCACATTGATTATTTGCAGGTTGGTAAAGACTTAAGAGGTGTGCCTGGCGTCTTAGCTGTTCATGATCTCCATGTTTGGGAAATGACACCGAGTTTCCCAGCATTGATTGGCCATATTGAAATTGCAGAAATGCAAGAGTGGCCCGACATCATGTCTCGCATCAATGAGATGTTATTGGACAAGCATGGTATTGATCACGTGACCTTACAGCCTGAGGTATTTGGCGGCATTGATGAGCATACTCATGACGAAAATTCGCAGGATGACATTCATTTACCACCAGTAACTCACCAGGGCGATACCTTTTATGTGCAGTGTGTTGATGGCGAAAGCACGCATCGCATGGCCTATCATGCTTGGGGCAATCCTAGAAATCCTAGAGTCTTATTCTGTGTACATGGCTTAACAAGACGCGGTAGCGACTTTAAGACACTTGCTGAAGTAATGTGTCAAGACTATTACGTTGTTTGCCCAGACATTGTTGGCAGAGGAGATTCAGATCGCTTGAGCAATCCAATGCAATATGCCGTACCTCAGTATGTGGCTGATATTGCTCAACTGGTAAAAACACTGGGCGTATCGCAAATTGATTGGATTGGAACTTCGATGGGCGGCCTGATTGGGATGGTGTATGCAGCAATGCCAAACTCCCCAATTCGAAGAATGTTGATTAATGATGTGGGCCCCAAAATTGAGCCTGATGCGATTAAGCGTTTAGGTTCATATGTTGGGCAGCCATTTTCATTTACTAATCGTAGCGAGGCGCTTAACCGACTTAACGCAATCTGCACTACCTTTGGTGAGCACACCCCTGAGGAGTGGGAGACCTATAACGGCCCTATGTTGATTGAACGCAATGGTTTGTGGATCATGCACTATGACCCTAATATATCGGTGCCATTTGCTTCGGTTAATCCAATAATGGCTAAAGCAGGAGAGGTGGCAATGTGGCATGCGTTTAAGCAAATCCATATTCCGATGTTGATCGTGCGTGGCGCAGAATCTGACTTACTTTCTGCGGCTACTGTTGCTGAGATGTGCAAAGTCAATTCCTATGCGCGCAGTATTGAAATCCCAAATGTGGGTCATGCCCCTGCATTTGTGAAAAAAGAACAAATTGCGTTAGCAAAAGAATTCTTCAGTTAAGTCTTGGTTGCCAATGGCAAATGCTCCTAGCAAATCTGTAAATGCATTCTTTACCGATGCTTGGTATGGTGAGCCAGCAGAATCTCACGCTGCTGGCGTTTTGCAAATACTGCAAATACTCAACTTAGACGATGCCACCTTAACGGCTGCTAGCAATATTGCTCGGACGCATGGCAAAGATGCTCTAAGTAAATTAATTGGCGAAGAGCCTGCAAAGCTATTAATTGGTTATCGGGGTTTACGCCAGGCTCAGGGAAAGCTGGTTCGTGATGATGGTGGCTTAAGTGTTGCTGGTCAAGAAGAGATGTTGCGCAAGATGCTTTTGGCCTTTGGCGATGATTTGCGAGTTGTTTTGATCTATCTTGCTTCACGTCTACAGACTCTGCGTTGGGTTGCACAAGAAAAAATGACCATGCCTGTAGCTTGGGCCCAAGAGATTCTCAATATTGATGCCTCATTGGCAAATCGCCTGGGTATTTGGCAAATGAAGTGGGAGATGGAGGACTTGGCATTTAGGGTGATGTCTCCAGATACTTATCGTGATATTGCCAAAATGTTGGATGCCAAGCGCATTGAACGTCAGACCTTTATTGATCGGATTGTGCTGCAACTTCAAGATGAATTGAAGATAGCTCAAATTAATGGCGAGGTTCTAGGTAGGCCAAAACATATTTATAGCATCTGGAAGAAGATGCAAGGCAAGTCACTCGATTTTGCTGATCTTTATGATGTGAGGGCATTTCGTGTTTTGGTTGCGGATGTTAAATCTTGCTATGCAGTCTTAGGCATCGTCCATAACGTATGGCAACCAGTGCCACGTGAGTTTGATGACTATATTGCACGCCCCAAGCCTAACGGCTATCAATCGCTGCACACTGTGGTGATGAACGAGGATGGAACTGCATTTGAAATTCAGGTGCGCACACAGGAGATGCATCAGCAGGCTGAGTATGGTTTAGCAGCGCACTGGCGCTACAAAGAAGGCGCCTATATTGGGATGGCTACACCACCTAATCCGGCTAAAACGAATAAGCCCAACACCTCCCATCAACAAGGTACGCATAGCGCAGAGGTTGCTTATGAGCGGCAGATTGCTTGGGCACGGCAATTAATCTCTTGGAAGGAAGACGCTTGGGAGCAGCTTAAGCATCATGAGATCGATGATCACATCTATGTACTCACGCCACTGGGTAAGGTGATTTCACTGGAGAAGGGGTCAACCCCGGTTGACTTTGCCTATGCAGTGCATACCAACTTAGGACATCGTTGTAGAGGTGCGCGAGTAGATGGCGCAATGGTGCCTTTGGAGACTTCATTACAAAATGGTCAGACCATTGAGATCATTGCCGTGAAGCATGGCGGCCCCTCAAGAGATTGGATTAGTCCTGATAAGAACTACTTACGCTCACATAGAGCGCGCTCTAGGGTGCGCGCTTGGTTTAATGCGCTTGACGATGAAGAGGCGGGCCTCACTGCAAAGCCTGTAGAAAATAAAGTAGAGGTCAGCGCCGAAGAAAAAACTCCCACACCAGAAATTGTTCTGCGCAATAGCACCCGCAAGACTGGGCAGAGTGGCGATGTCTTGGTAGTCGGTGTAGATTCTTTGTTGACGCAGTTAGCGCGTTGTTGTCGGCCGGTACCTCCAGATTCAATCGCAGGTTTTGTAACTCAAGGCAGAGGCGTCTCGATTCATCGGCGCTCTTGCAAGACTTTTAGAGGTCTTTTGGAGAGAGCCCCAGAAAGAGTGATTCAGACTGCGTGGACTGCTAATGCCAAGACAGCCGCAGATAATGATCAAAAGCGGGTATTCCCAGCCGATTTAGTGGTAACTGGCTTGGACCGGCAAGATCTCATGCGCGAACTCTTTGAAATTCTGACGCGACAAGGGGTGCATGTCATTGACCTGCGTAAATCCGCTAAAAAGGGCCTGGCTCAGATCCTTTTAACGGTTGAGGTGAAAGACTCCGAAGTATTGCGCCTTGTTCAAAATAGCCTGGAAGAGGTCAAAGGGGTCACCCAAGTTCGTCGCCGGTGATAAACTCTATGGCTGTATAGGCTCGTAGCTCAGCTGGTTAGAGCACCACCTTGACATGGTGGGGGTCGTTGGTTCGAGTCCAATCGAGCCTACCAACGAATAAGACCCAGTGGGGAAACCCAAGGCGCGGATGCCCATAAGCTGCCGCGCTTTATTTTTAGGTCATAGTAGTAAAACGAAAGTTCAGTAAATAAGATGGAGTCATCATGCTTGTAGTTACTCTGCCCGATGGATCAAAACGTGAGTTTGAGGCCCCAGTTCGCGTAGCGGATGTTGCTCAAAGTATCGGTAGCGGTCTTGCTAAGGCAGCACTAGGTGGAATTGTTGATGGCAAGATGGTTGATACCAGTTTTGTAATCAACAAAAATAGTCAACTCGCCATCATTACTGACAAGAGTCCCGAAGCACTCGAGATCGTGCGTCACTCTACAGCGCATTTATTAGCATACGCTGTCAAAGAACTATTTCCAGAAGCACAGGTGACTATTGGTCCAGTTGTGGAGAATGGTTTTTACTATGATTTTTCTTATCACCGTCCATTTACACCGGATGACTTAGTTGCTCTTGAAAAGAAAATGACTGAGCTTGCTAAAAAAGATGAGCCAGTAATTCGTACAGTGATGCCACGCGATCAAGCCGTTCAATTCTTCAAAGATCAGGGCGAGAAGTACAAAGCAGAATTGATTGCTGCTATTCCGCAGGGTGAGGATGTTTCTTTGTATGCGGAAGGCAAGTTCACTGATTTATGTCGTGGCCCCCACGTTCCGTCTACTGGCAAGCTCAAAGTATTTAAGCTTATGAAGCTTGCTGGCGCTTACTGGCGTGGCGATAGCAAGAATGAGATGTTGCAGCGTATTTACGGGACAGCTTGGTTGCGTAAAGAAGATCAAGACGCCTATTTGCATATGCTAGAGGAGTCTGAGAAGCGCGATCATCGCCGCCTAGGCAAACAGCTTGATCTATTCCATTTTCAAGAAGAAGCACCTGGTTTGATTTTCTGGCATCCAAAAGGATGGTCCATTTGGCAAGAGGTTGAGCAATACATGCGTCGCGTGTATCAGCAAGAAGGCTATCAAGAAGTCAAAGCTCCCCAAATTTTGGATCGTGCGCTTTGGGAAAAATCAGGTCACTGGGAAAACTACAAAGAAAATATGTTCACGACTGAGTCGGAGAATCGTGCCTATGCATTAAAGCCGATGAACTGTCCTGGACATGTACAGATTTATAACTCCGGTTTACATAGTTATCGTGAGTTGCCATTGCGCTTTGGTGAGTTTGGTCAATGTCACCGTAACGAACCATCTGGCGCATTGCATGGCTTAATGCGCGTGCGGGGTTTTACGCAAGATGACGGACATATTTTCTGTACTGAAGATCAAATTCAGTCTGAAGTGGCTAACTTTGATAAAGCAGTCCGCGCCGTGTACCAAGATTTTGGCTTTACTGAAGTCGCTGTGAAGCTTGCCTTACGTCCGGCAAAACGCGTTGGTGACGATGCGATTTGGGATAAAGCAGAAGAGGCCCTTCGAGGAGCTTTGAAGGCTTCCGGCCAAGAATGGGAAGAATTACCAGGCGAAGGTGCTTTTTACGGCCCTAAGATCGAATATCACCTCAAAGACTCTATTGGGCGGACTTGGCAGTGCGGCACGATTCAGGTGGATTTTTCGATGCCAGCCCGTTTAGGCGCTGAATACGTAGCGGAAGACAATAGCCGTAAGACCCCGGTCATGCTCCATAGGGCAATTGTGGGCTCTTTAGAGCGTTTTATCGGTATTTTGATCGAAAACCACGCTGGAAACATGCCAGTTTGGCTTTCTCCTACCCAGGCAATAGTGCTCAATATCTCCGGAAATTCTGCTGCATATGCACAACAAGTGCAGCAATCGCTGAAAAAACAAGGGTTTAGAGTCGAATCGGATTTGCGGAATGAGAAAATTACGTATAAAATACGCGAGCACGCATTACAGAAGATCCCATTTTTGCTAGTTGTAGGTGATAAAGAATCTGAAAGTAATACGGTGGCCGTTCGTGCCCGTGGCGGAGTGGATTTAGGTGTGATGCCTCTTGATGCCTTCGTTGCCCGACTCCAGCAGGATATATCCCAGAAAGTCGGACCCGAGCCTAGCTAGGGGTAGAGCGGTTTTTATTGTTTTTTTAAAGGAATTAAGAAGATCGCTACTGAAAAATTGCAGCGCATTAACCGGGAAATTACTGCTCCTGAAGTGCGTTTGATTGGAATTGATGGAGAGCCCATCGGTGTAGTTAAGTTGAGTGAAGCCTTGGCTGCAGCAGAAGAGAAAGAGACCGATCTGGTTGAAATTGCTCCGACAGCTGAACCACCTGTAGTCCGCATCATGGACTTCGGCAAATTCAAATACCAAGAAGCCAAGCGTCAGCATGAAGCCAAGCTGAAGCAAAAAGTGATTCAGGTGAAGGAAGTGAAATTCCGTCCCGGCACAGATGATGGTGACTATGGTGTGAAGCTACGCAATCTAATCCGCTTTTTGGAAGATGGCGATAAGACAAAGATTACGTTGCGGTTTCGGGGTCGTGAAATGGCCCATCAAGAAATCGGAGCAAGAATGTTGGAGCGTTTGAAGTTGGATTTGCAAGAGCATGGCCAAGTTGAACAGTTTCCAAAAATGGAAGGCCGCCAGATGGTGATGGTATTGGCCCCCATTCGTAAGGCTAAGTAACTAGGTTCTACCTGGTTCTTATGTAGGGAGGCACTGAAAGGTGCTGGTAGTGAGAAGTGCTTCTGGGTACAGGAAGAGTAACCGTCGGTTACCACCTATGTTGCACAAGTAAATGAAGGGGTGCTTTATGCCCAAGATGAAGAGCAAGAGTAGCGCTAAGAAGCGCTTCACGGTTCGCGCAGGCGGAACGATTAAACGAGGTCAGGCTTTCAAACGCCACATCCTCACCAAGAAGACCACAAAAAACAAGCGTCATTTGCGTGGTTCCACTGAAGTTGCGAAAGCTGACGTTAAGTCAATTCGCTCCATGCTTCCATACGCTTAACCTCAGACTAGATTAGGAGAATTCAATGCCAAGAGTCAAACGTGGGGTTACAGCAAGAGCCCGTCATAAAAAAATCACTGATGCCGCAACAGGTTACCGCGGTCGCCGTAAAAACGTATTCCGTATTGCTAAGCAAGCGGTTATGCGTGCTGGTCAATATGCATATCGTGATCGTCGCAATAAGAAACGTGTATTCCGCGCTTTGTGGATTGCTCGTATCAACGCGGCTGTGCGTGAGCATGACATGACCTATAGCGTATTCATGAATGGCATGAAGAAGGCATCTATCGATCTCGATCGCAAGGTACTTTCTGATATGGCCATTGCTGACAAACCGGCTTTTGCCGCTTTGGTTACTCGGATCAAATCCGTAGTAAACGCTGCAGCTTAATTATTAGTTTCTAAAAAACTAAGCTGCAATGGTTTCTCTCGACCAAATTGTCGAGGATGCTAAACGTGATTTCCTCGGAGCTGCCGATGCGGCGGCTCTGGAGGACGCGAAAGCCAAGTATCTCGGTAAATCAGGTGTTCTCACTGAGCGTTTGAAAGCGCTTGGTGGAATGTCGCCTGAGGAGCGCAAGAGTGCTGGCGCCCAAATTAATCAAATCAAAACTCAAGTAGAAGCTGCATTACAAGAGCGTCGCCAATCTTTGGCCGATGCCGTATTAATGCAACGTCTTGCAGCAGAGTCAATTGACGTTTCTATGCCTGGCCGTGGCCAAGCAGTAGGTAGCTTGCATCCTGTGATGCGCACCTGGGAGCGCGTTGAAGAGATCTTCCGCTCTATTGGTTTTGATGTAGCTGATGGCCCTGAAATTGAAACTGATTGGTTTAATTTCACCGCCTTAAATAGCCCTGAGAATCACCCTGCACGCTCGATGCAGGATACTTTTTATATCGATGGCAAAGATTCCAATGAGAAGCCTTTGTTGTTGCGTACGCATACTAGTCCGATCCAGGTTCGTTACGCGAGCGAGCATGTCAAGAAATATGCCAACGCAGATGTCATGCCTCCAATTAAGGTCATTGCACCCGGAAGAACGTATCGTGTGGATAGTGATGCCACCCATTCACCTATGTTTCATCAAGTTGAAGGTTTATGGATTGCGGAGAGCGTTTCATTTGCCGCTCTGAAGGGTGTGTATACCGATTTCTTAAGAACCTTCTTTGAAACGAATGAGCTACAAGTACGTTTCCGCCCATCCTATTTCCCATTTACAGAGCCTTCTGCTGAGATTGACATGGCCTTTGGTAGCGGTAAGCTTGCTGGCCGCTGGCTAGAGATCTCTGGAGCAGGGCAGGTTCATCCAAATGTATTACGCAATATGGGTATTGATCCAGAGCGCTATACCGGATTTGCCTTTGGCTCTGGCTTAGAGCGCTTAACAATGTTGCGTTACGGCGTTGATGACTTACGCCTCTTCTTTGAAAACGATTTGCGTTTCTTAGCGCAGTTCCCTGCATAACAATTTTTTTAAATCTTAGATCGCGCTATGCAATTTTCTGAATCTTGGCTCCGTCAGTATGTGAACCCATCGCTTGATAGCGATGCACTAGGTCATGCAATGACGATGGCTGGTTTAGAAGTGGAAGAGCAACACTCAGTAGCCCCTGCCTTTACTAAGATCGTAGTTGCACAGATTCTCTCTGCTGAGCAACATCCCGATGCAGACCGTTTGCGAGTTTGCAAGGTCGATGCTGGTACTGGCCAAGAGCTACAAATTGTTTGTGGTGCGCCTAATGCGCGTGCCGGTATCAAAATACCTTGTGCCTTAGTTGGTGCAGAGTTGCCTCCAGCGGAAGCAGGTGGCAAGCCATTCATGATCAAAGTAGGTAAGCTGCGCGGCGTAGAAAGCCAAGGCATGCTGTGTTCTGGTCGCGAACTTGGTCTTGGTGATGATCACGAAGGCATCTTGGAGCTCCCGGCTGATGCTCCAGTAGGCAAAGACATTCGCGCATACCTTGATCTCGACGATCAAATCTTTGTTATTAAGTTAACACCCAATAAAGCCGATTGCCTCTCTCTGATGGGAATGGCAAGAGAAGTCTCAGCAATTACTGGAGCCGCACTTTGTGCTCCTAAATGGAATCCACCAGCAGTATCCATACAAGACAAGCGCACAGTCACAGTAGAGAGCAAAGAGCTCTGTGGCCGCTTTGCAGGTCGAGTGATTCGTGGTGTTAATCCACAAGCAAAAACACCTGATTGGATCGTGCAACGTTTAGCGCGTGCCGGCCAAAGAAGTATTTCAGCATTGGTTGATCTCTCTAACTATGTGATGTTAGAAATGGGTCAGCCTACCCACGTATTTGACATTGATAAATTGAATGGTGACATGAGCGTGCGTTGGGCTAAAGCCGGGGAAACTCTGGAGTTACTCAATGGTCAAACAGTCACCTTACAAGGCCCAGACTCTGCGGGCAGGTTGCAAGATGCCGGTGTGGTTGCCGATCAATCTGGCCCAGTAGCGCTTGCAGGCATCATGGGCGGCAATCACTGTGCTGTATCTGATTACACCAAGAATATCTATGTTGAAGCGGCTTATTGGTTGCCTTCAGCAATTCAGGGGCGTGCCCGTCGCTTTAATTTTAGTACCGATGCGGCGCATCGTTTTGAGCGTGGCGTCGATCCACAAAATACCGTCAATTGCCTTGAGTATCTATCTTCACTAATTCTAGAGGTATGTGGTGGCCAAGCAGGCCCAGTGGATGATCAGACTTTAAATGTGCCAGAACGTAAGACAGTGAAAATGCGCTTGGCGAGAGCTGAAAAAGTAATCGGTATTCCATTGGCTAGCGACATTGTTGCCGATGTATTTAAGCGCCTTGGTTTTGAATTCAAACAAGAAGGTGACGTTTTTGTTGTCACGCCTCCAAGTTACCGTTTTGATATTGAAATCGAAGAAGACTTGATTGAAGAAGTCGCCCGTATGTACGGCTTTGAGAGTATTCCTGATGTCCCTCCGGTTGCCTCATTAAAAATGAGCGCAAAGCCAGAGGCTAAGCGTGGTATTCATTTGTTGCGTCAGCGTTTTGCACTCCAAGGCTATCAAGAGGCTGTCAATTTCGGATTTACCGATCTTGAAAGCGAAAAACGCCTTACTGGTGTTGCGCAGAAAGATGTTATTGCTGTACTCAATCCCATTGCTAGCCAATATGGCGTAATGCGAAGTACTTTATGGGGTGGCTTGCTCAATAACCTCAAAGCCAATTTAAATCGTGGTGCAGGGCGTGTACGTCTGTTTGAGGCTGGCCGTGTATTTCACCGAGATTCGAGCGTTCAAGAGCAGCCTGGTAAGGTTGCCGGCTTTCATCAACCCCAGAAAGTGGGTGGCTTAGCTTACGGTACTTTTGTGCCAGAGCAGTGGGCAAGCGCTAATCGAGCAGTCGATTTCTTTGATGTGAAAGGCGATCTCGAGAGAGTTTTAGATCCGCTCCATTTTGTTACCGAGGCTGCACAACACCCTGCATTGCATCCTGGCCGGTCTGCGCAGATCCTCCTAAAAACAAGTGCAGGAATGACTGCAGTAGGTTGGATAGGTGAGCTGCATCCAGGTTTGCAACAGTCTTATGAGTTGCCACAGGCGCCTGTTCTTTTTGAATTAGATTTAGATGCTGTCAGAGACTTAGGTTTACCTCAGCCGGAGGAACTTAGTAAGTTCCCAGCAGTACAGCGTGACTTAGCCTTGGTGGTAAAGCAAAATGTATCTGCACAATCTTTGTTAGATGCTATGGCGGCTAGTAAGCAGAATTTTGTGCGCAGCATTGAGCTCTTTGATGAGTTCAGACCAAAGGCCGGTTCTAGCAGTATGGCGGATGACGAGAAGAGTTTGGCTTTCCGCGTGACCCTCTTAAATTCGCAGGAAACCCTCCAGGATCCCCAAATTGATGCAGTTATGGCCGCCTTATTGGGTGCCGTAGAAAAAAAGTGCGCAGCCCGTCTGCGCTAGGTTTAGTATTAGGAAAATATCAAAAAGCGATAGAAGAGACTAGCAATGACTGAATTAATCAATAACGACACTGTTACCAAAAATGAGCTTTCAGAAGCACTCTTTGATCAGGTTGGCTTAAATAAGCGTGAAGCAAAAGACATGATTGATGCTTTCTTTGATCGCATTGGCCAATCTCTTGAGTCTGGTGTTGAGGTCAAGATTTCTGGTTTTGGTAATTTTCAGTTGCGCAATAAATCGGCTCGTCCTGGCCGAAATCCAAAAACAGGTCAAATGATTCCGATAGCGGCAAGACGTGTAGTTACTTTTCATGCAAGTCAAAAGCTTAAAGATGTAGTGGAGTCACATGCTCGAGAAAACCGAGTTTGATGCTAGCTCGGCGTTACCGAGCTCTCAACTTCCTCCTATACCGGCAAAGCGTTATTTCACTATTGGTGAAGTAGCTGAGTTGTGTGGCGTACGTTCACATGTATTGCGTTACTGGGAGCAGGAGTTTACGCAACTGAGCCCTCAGAAACGGCGTGGTAATCGCCGCTACTACCAGCACCATGAAGTAGTGTTGATTCGTAAAATCAGAGCGCTTCTTTATGAAGAGGGCTTTACCATCAGTGGCGCCAGAAATCGCCTTGATGAGGTCCGCGGCGAACTCCGCCTCCGTGATGAATTGCAAGCTGTTCTGCAAATTCTGTCTAAATAGTTACTGATACAATTTTGTCTCTTGTCGGGGCGTAGCGCAGCCTGGTAGCGTACATGCATGGGGTGCATGTGGTCGGAGGTTCAAATCCTCTCGCCCCGACCATCAATCTATAGCGTTTTAATTCTTTTCATGATGAGCACAGAAAATCACCCGCCTCAAAAACATGAACGAACCAGTTTCTTTGGTTTGGATATTCCATTTCTGGATCATTTGGGGGTTGTCCCAGAATATGCCCAGGACGGTAAGTCACGCATTAGTCTTGAATTAAAGCCGGAACTTACCAATAGCTTTCAGGTTGCCCATGGCGGTCTCATCATGACTTTGTTGGATTTTGCGATGGCCGCCGCGGCACGAAGTGCTGCTAAACATCCTTTGGGGGTGATTACGATCGATATGACTACGAGCTTCTTGCGACCCAGTGTTGGCAAAATCCTATTGGAGGGCACTGTTTTAAAGGCTGGCAAAACCATTCATTACTGTGAGGCAGTGGTTTTGAATGATGCAGGGGAGATAACCGCGAAAGCCAGCGGTACATTCACGCTGAGAAAGTAGTATTTCTAATAGGTTTTCTATAATCAATAATAATATTTATAACGATTATCCTGATTAATCTAATTTAAGAAACTTTAAGCCTTTAAATTAAAGGTTAATAATATATTTACCATCTAATTAATTTATATATAATTAATCTTTAATAAGCTTAATTAAATCATCCTAATTTAACAATTATTCGGAGAAAATATACATGTCTTCCTATAAAGACCTATTAGCTCAGCGTGAGCAGCTGGATAAACAGATTAAAGAAGCAATTGCCCGTGAAAAAGCAGACGGTATTGTTAAGGCTAAGGCAATTATTGAGCAGTATGGTCTAAGCGCTTCAGATTTATTCAGCCGTAAAGCGGGCGCTAAAAGTGGGGGTGGCAAGGTTGCCCCTAAATACCGCAACCCTTCAACAGGTGAAACCTGGACAGGTCGTGGGAAGGCTCCAAAGTGGATTGATGGCAAAGATCGTGGTAACTATTTGATCTAAGTTATTGGTTTTATTGATATTTAAATAGGCCGCGTTAGCGGCCTATTTATCGTCAGCGGGCTATCAGGCACATTTCTTGGCCAGTGCCTCTATAAATATGGGCTCTAATAGCTCATGCCGACCTCCCTGGGGCCAAGACTGATCGTCTTCGATATCGGTGGCAGGATAGCCAATAATCAGAGGATTGTGGTCAATGAGGCCATTTTCTAGTTCTTCCACAATATTCTCCGTAAAGTGTGCTCTGTGCCCATTGTTCTCATCTGCAAGAGCAACAACGCCAGGATGAAGCTTAATAAAACCTTCATCTACTAGTATAGGAATGCGCTGTGTGTCCTTGTTTTTACTAAGATAATGGATTAAGTGAACCTGTTCAACCGGCGGAATTAGGGCGTCCAGAAAGATAAGGTCTGGGGCAATCGAGACTGCCTTCATTAAGCCCTCCAGGCTATCTATAGCCACCTCCATTTCCACCTTGAGTTGCCAGTCTTGAATTGACTCTAGAAGGTCCTGGCTATTCTCAGCTCGGCGAAATATGCCCATGGCTATACAGTTTTGGCTGGTTTTTTGCCGCATGGCTCTTTTTCTGCGTTGTAGTTGCTGCTCAAGAGAGCTCGCCAATATCCTTCTATGGCCTCCGCGGGTTTTCCAGGCAATTAATTCACCTAATTCCACCATTTTTTGCACGGTTCCAAGGGATACCTGCAAAATCTTGGCGCTTTGTCTGGTGCTGAGATATTCCATATCTGGGGTAACGGTTTTCATATTTCCCTTAATTTCATTAATTCATTTGAAGATTTAGAGAATAAAAATCAAACCCACAGGAATCTGTCAGGAAATCTTGAAAGCAGGGTAGGAAAGTTCTTATTAACTCATTCAGATCGGGAATTGGCCCCAAAGTTCCGAAAATCAGGGAAAGCCCTTTATATAACCGTGGTCAATCGTGTTAAATTACTGATGTAGTACCAGTATTTGCACAGATCAATTCGCGAAACGGTCTAGCCGCGTAACGGATGGTTTTAACCACAGTTTTTAATCGGGAAACCCGATGAAAGGTGAGCATCATGATGCAGGAATCAAGAGATAACTCTTATCTCTTTGGCGGTAACGCACCCTACGTAGAGGAACTCTACGAATCCTACTTGCAAGATCCTGCTTCTGTAGCTGATCATTGGCGAGCTTATTTTGATAACGTGAAACAAGTCCCGGCTGTGGATGGTTCTTCACGAGCCGATATTGCACATGCGCCGATTGTTGCTTCTTTCGCAGAGCGCGCTAAGCAAGGGCCGATTAGAACGATTTCTGATTCAGCTGACTCAGAGCTAGGACGTAAACGCGTAGCTGTTCAGCAATTAATTGCCGCATATCGTAACGTCGGTAATCGCTGGGCAAACATTGATCCTTTGAAGCGCACTGAGCGCCAGGATATTCCTGAATTAGATCCAGCTTTCTATGGATTTACTGATGGCGATATGGATATCGTCTTCAATACCAGTAATACCTTCTTCGGTAAAAACGAAATGACTTTGCGCGACTTGTTGCAAGCGTTGCGTGAAACCTATTGCGGCACGATTGGTGCCGAATACATGTTTATTACCGATCAAAAAATTAAAAAATGGTGGCAGGAAAAGCTGGAGTCGATTCGCTCAAAGCCCCAATTTAATGAAGAGAAAAAACGCCACATTTTAGATCGCGTTACAGCGGCTGAAGGTCTAGAGCGCTATCTGCAGGCTAAGTATGTTGGTCAAAAACGCTTCTCCTTAGAGGGCGGCGATAGCTTTATTGCTTGTATGGATGAAGTGATTCATGAGGCAGGCGCTAAGGGTGTTCAGGAGATTGTGATTGGCATGGCCCATCGCGGTCGACTCAACGTCTTGGTTAATACATTGGGCAAAATGCCGAAGGACTTATTTGCCGAGTTTGAGCACAAAGGTCCGGAGACTTTACCTGCTGGTGATGTGAAGTATCACCAAGGCTTCTCAAGTGATATTTCAACACCTGCTGGCCCAGTTCACGTCTCTCTAGCATTTAACCCATCCCACCTTGAGATTGTTAATCCCGTAGTAGAGGGTTCTGCACGGGCCCGTATGGATCGTCGCGGAGATCAACTGGGTGAGCAGGTATTGCCTGTTTTAGTTCATGGTGATGCTGCGATTGCTGGTCAAGGAGTCATGCAAGAAACTTTAGCAATGGCTGAGGTTCGTGGCTACTCAACCGGCGGCACGCTGCACATTGTGATTAATAACCAAATTGGTTTTACAACTTCTGACCCACGGGATTTACGTTCCAGCTTGTACTGTACCGACATCATGAAAGTGATTGATGCTCCAGTACTGCATGTGAATGGAGATGATCCTGAGGCAGTGGTTCTAGCAACTCAATTAGCTATTGAGTTCCGCACTCAGTTCCATAAAGATGTTGCAGTCGATATTGTCTGCTTTAGAAAGCTCGGCCATAACGAGCAAGATACGCCTGCAATGACTCAGCCGTTGATGTACAAGATTATTGCAGCCCATCCTGGTACTCGCAAACTCTATGCAGATAAGTTAGAGGCCCAAGGCGTTCTGCCCGCAGGTACTGGTGATCAGATGGTTAAGGATTATCGTGCGGCGATGGATGCTGGTAAGCAAACCTCTGATCCAGTGCTAAGTAACTTCAAAGGTAAGTTTGCTGTCGATTGGTCTCCTTTCTTAAATAAGAAGTGGACTGATGAGGCCGACACTGCCATTCCATTGACAGAATGGAAACGATTGGCTGAACGGGTTTCTACCGCTCGTGAAGGCTTTAAGGTTCATCCCTTGGTAGAGAAGGTATTGAATGATCGTGCGGCCATGGGTCGTGGAGAAACCAATATTGACTGGGGTATGGGCGAGCATATGGCTTTTGCATCCCTAGTGGCGAGTGGATATCCAGTTCGCCTATCTGGCGAAGATAGTGGCCGCGGCACCTTTACCCACCGACATGCTGTTTTGCATAATCAAAATCGTGAGAAGTGGGATACCGGTGTTTATATTCCGCTCCGTCATATCGCGAAAGATCAAGCCCCATTTTTGGTAATTGACTCGATCCTGTCTGAAGAGGCTGTACTTGGTTTTGAGTATGGCTACGCTTCAGCAGAGCCAAATACTTTGACAATCTGGGAAGCCCAGTTTGGCGACTTTGCTAATGGCGCGCAAGTTGTTATCGACCAATTTATTGCCTCTGGCGAAGTGAAGTGGGGCCGCGCTAATGGCTTGGTCATGATGTTGCCGCATGGTTATGAAGGGCAGGGACCAGAGCATTCATCGGCTCGTCTTGAGCGCTTCATGCAGTTGTGTGCTGATACCAATATGCAAGTTGTTCAGCCGACCACTGCTTCGCAAATCTTCCATGTGTTACGTCGCCAAATGATTCGTCAGTTCCGCAAGCCGCTGATCCTGATGACACCGAAATCATTGCTCCGTAATAAAGAAGCTGCATCACCTTTGTCAGAATTTACCAAAGGTGGATTCCAGACCGTGATTGGTGAGCGCGACGATACGATCGATGCCAAACAAGTAACGCGTTTGATTATGTGTTCTGGTAAGGTCTATTTCGATTTGGTTAAACAGCGTACAGAGAAGAAGATTGGTGACGCTGCAATCATTCGTTTGGAGCAGCTATATCCGTTTCCGCATAAAGCGCTCACTGCTGAATTGAAGAAATATCCAAAGCTGGAAGAGGTTGTTTGGTGTCAGGATGAGCCACAAAACCAAGGCGCTTGGTTCTTTGTTCAACACAACATCTTGGAAAACATGTCTGACGGTATGAAGTTGGCATATGCAGGACGACCTGCATCAGCTTCACCTGCATGTGGATATGCTCATCTCCATCAAGAACAGCAGAAGTCTTTATTGAATGCGGCATTTGCCAAACTAAAAGGTTATGTGATTACAAAATAATCATCTTCATAACTCAACATACACATATATAACTAGGATTAATCATGGCTATTTTCGAAGTTAAAGTTCCACAACTCTCTGAATCAGTTGCTGAAGCAACTTTATTGCAATGGAAAAAGAAAGTCGGCGACGCTGTTGGTCAAGACGAAATCTTGATTGAAATTGAAACTGACAAAGTTGTTCTCGAGGTGCCAGCACCTTCTGCTGGTGTTTTGACTGAAATCGTTGTTGCTGATGGCGGCACTGTTGTCGCCGAGCAATTGATTGCAAAGATTGATAGCACTGCATTAGCTTCTTCTGCTCCAGCACCCGCAAAAGTAGAAGCCCCAGCAGCTGCTCCAGCGCCTGCAAAAGCAGCAGCACCAGTTGCTAAAGCCGGTGCAGCCGCCGCTCCTTCAGCAGCGAAAATTCTGGCTGAAAACAATATTAGCGCTGGTCAAGTTGCTGGCTCTGGTCGCGATGGTCGGATCACTAAGGGTGATGCCTTAAGCGCGGCAGCGGGTGGTGCAAAATCTGCCGCTATTCCAAGTGCACCAATTCCAATGGGTGATCGCCCAGAAGAGCGCGTTCCAATGAGCCGCTTGCGTGCGCGTATTGCTGAGCGCTTACTTGAGTCACAAGCAAACAATGCAATTTTGACTACCTTCAATGAAGTCAATATGGCTCCAGTGATTGCAATGCGTAATAAGTACAAAGATCAGTTTGAAAAAGTTCATGGTGTGAAGTTGGGCTTCATGTCCTTCTTTGTAAAAGCTGCGACACATGCTTTGAAGAAATTCCCATTACTCAATGCTTCTGTTGATGGTAACGACATTGTTTATCACGGTTACTTTGATATCGGTATCGCAGTGAGCTCACCACGTGGCTTGGTTGTTCCAATCTTGCGTGATGTTGATCAAATGAATTTGGCTGATATCGAGAAGAAGATTGCTGAGTTTGGCGCTAAAGCTCGCGAAGGCAAACTGTCAATTGAAGAGTTAACTGGCGGCACATTCTCTATCTCTAATGGTGGAGTATTTGGTTCCATGCTCTCCACACCAATTATCAACCCGCCACAATCTGCTATTTTGGGTATCCATGCTACTAAAGACCGTGCGGTAGTTGAAAACGGTCAAGTAGTTGTTCGTCCAATTAACTATTTAGCCTTGTCTTATGACCATCGCATCATTGACGGTCGTGAGGCTGTACTAGGCTTGGTTGCGATGAAGGATGCCTTAGAGGATCCATCACGTCTTCTTCTAGATTTATAAAAAGGGAAGATCATGAGCCAAGCTTTTGATGTACTCGTAATTGGTGGTGGCCCTGGTGGTTACATCGCCGCAATTCGTGCAGCGCAACTTGGTTTTAAGGTTGCCTGTGCAGAATCCAATGCTTATGACGATCCAAAAGGTGAGCCGCGCTTAGGTGGAACTTGCTTAAATGTGGGCTGTATTCCATCTAAAGCGTTGTTAGCTTCTTCTGAGGAGTTTGAGAAGATTGGTCATCACGCTGCTGACCATGGCATCAAAGTTGGCGCGGTCAGCATTGATTCCAAAAAAATGGTTGCCCGTAAGGATGACATCGTTACGAAAATGACCGGTGGTATTCAGTACCTTTTCCGCAAGAATAAAATTACCTTGCTAAAAGGGCATGCCTCTTTTGAAGGTAAGGGGGCTGATGGCTATCAAATTAAGATTGATGGCAAAGATAAATCCACTGTTAGTGCCAAGAACGTGATCATCGCGACTGGTTCTAAAGCACGTCATTTACCTGGTTTGCCAGTGGACAATGTCTTGATCTGTGATAACGAAGGCGCATTGAAGTTTGATGCGGTGCCTAAGAAGCTCGGTGTGATCGGTGCTGGCGTGATTGGTTTAGAGCTTGGCTCAGTATGGCGCCGTCTTGGCTCTGAAGTCACTGTGCTCGAGGCCTTACCATCTTTCCTGGCTGCTTGCGATGTGAGCATTGCTAAAGAAGCGCAAAAATTGTTTCTGAAGCAAGGCCTCAATATCAACATGGGCGTGAAGATCGGCGATGTAAAAGCAGATAAGAAGGGCATTGTCGTTAATTACACTGATAGCGCTGGTAAAGCCGCTAAACTCGAATGCGATCGTTTGATCGTGTCCGTTGGCCGTGTACCAAATACCGATAAATTAGGTTTAGATAAGATTGGTCTTAAGGTGGATGAGCGTGGTTTCATTCCAATTGATGACCATACTTGCGCGACAGCGGCCCCAGGTGTTTATGCCGTAGGTGATGTTGTGCGTGGACCGATGTTGGCTCATAAAGCAGAAGACGAAGGTGTTCTAGCTGCTGAAGTGATTGCTGGTCAAAAGCCGCATATCGATTACAACTGCATTCCTTGGGTGATCTATACCGATCCTGAAATTGCTTGGGTCGGCAAGACAGAGCAGGCCTTGAAAGAGGCTGGCATTGCATATAAAGCCGGTCAATTCCCATTTGGTGCTAATGGTCGCGCTTTGGGAATGGGTCGCGCAGATGGTTTTGTCAAAATATTGGCTGATGCCAAGACTGATGAAATCCTTGGCGTTCATATCATTGGTCCAAATGCTTCGGATTTAATTGCTGAAGCAGCTGTAGCCATGGAATTCAAAGCAGCAGCTGAAGATATTGCTCGTATCTGTCATCCGCATCCAAGCTTGTCAGAAGTGATGCGCGAAGCAGCATTAGCGACGGACCAACGCGCATTAAATATGTAATTGAAAACCATCGAGTTTTACCAGCAAGAGTTAAAAGCGCGCGGGTATCAGAGCGATCCCGCGCAGCTTCGCGCTATTGAGCGTCTTCAGCAGTGTGAAGACGAATGGATTTCTTATAAAGAAATTCGCAGTAATAATTTCAAAAAAGCGATCTTTAAGCCTGAATTACCGCAAGGCCTTTATTTATGGGGTGGCGTAGGTCGCGGTAAATCCTTCTTGATGGACTGCTTCTACGTAGCTTCACCATTAGAAAAGAAGATCCGCATTCATTTTCATGAGTTCATGCGTGAAGTGCATCGCGAGTTGCATGAACTTTCTGGTTTATCAGATCCCCTGAATGAGCTGGCTAAAAGAATCTCCAATCGCTATCGTTTGATTTGCTTTGATGAGTTTCATATCAATGACATTGCTGATGCCATGATCTTGTATCGCCTACTCAGTGCGCTATTTGAGGATCGCGTGCAATTTGTGATGACATCAAACTATCGTCCGGATCAACTCTATCCCAATGGTTTACATCGCGATCGATTAATTCCAGCGATTAAATTGCTCGAAGAAAAGTTAGAAATCTTGAATGTTGATGCAGGGAATGATTACCGACGTGTGCAAATGGCGCAGGTTGAAGCCTACCTTACGCCTGCAAGTGCAGAAACACAAGCCAAGCTTGGGCAAATGTTTCAGACGCTGATTGGTAAGCAAAAAGAGGCAGATATGCCGGTTTTGCATATTGAATCTCGCGAACTCCGTCCCTTGCATATGGCCAATGGTGTGGTCTGGTTTGATTTTCAAACCTTATGCTGTGGCCCACGCTCTCAAAACGACTACCTGGAGATTGCTAACCAGTTTCATACGGTAATTCTCTCGGGGGTCCCCTATATGCCCCCCAGAATGACCAATGAGGCACGGCGCTTTATTTGGTTAATCGATGTTTTATATGACCACAAGATCAAGCTGATCATCTCTGCTGAGGTTCCGGCCCCAGATTTATATACCGAGGGCCAAATTACCGCTGAATTCTCCAGAACAGTGTCTCGCCTCATAGAGATGCAGTCCCGTGACTACCTGGATGCACCGCGCCGGGTAATTGATACCAGCTTGACCTAAAATAGGGTCATGAGCAGCCTTTCCTCCATTAATGCCGATTTACATTGCCATTCAGTTGTTTCTGATGGCACTTTAACGCCTGAAGCGCTTGCAGAGCGCGCCAAAGCAAATGGGGTGAATTTATGGGCGCTGACCGATCATGATGAGTTAGGTGGTCAGCAGCGGGCTCGAGCGGCAGCTAGCGCTCTTAATATGGACTACCTTGCTGGTGTAGAAATTTCAGTGACTTGGATGGGGCAAACCATTCACATAGTTGGGCTTGGTATTGATGCTGACCATCTCGGGATTCTGGAAGGCTTGCGTCGAACACGCGAAGGCCGAGGCAATCGTGCTCAATTGATGGCAGAACAATTGGCTAAGGTTGGCATTCCGGGTGCGTATGAGGGTGCATTACATTTCGCCGGCAATGATCAGTTGATTTCAAGAACGCACTTCGCACGCTTTTTAGTGGAGCAGGGTGTTTGCCGGGATACGGAGCATGTATTTAAAAACTATTTGGTTGAAGACAAGCCAGGCTATGTTCCTCATATGTGGGCAACATTGGATGATGCAGTTGCCTGGATTAAGGCAGCTGGGGGTGTAGCAGTAATTGCTCACCCAGGCCGTTATAGCCGGCTTAATGCAATGCAGATGGATGAGCTGTATAAACATTTTAAAGATATTGGTGGTGTGGCCATTGAAGTGATTACCGGCAGTCATAGCCCAGACCAATATCAAACTTTTGGGAAGATTGCACAGCAATATGGTTTCTTAGCCTCACGCGGATCAGATTTTCATGATCCAAATGAGAGTCATATTGACTTAGGTAATTTGCCGCATTTACCGGATCACCTTACGCCAGTGTGGTCTGTTTTTCATTAATTCATTAACGATAAAGATAAAGAATAAAGATGTTTGCTGAACGCGTTCTCTCTGGTATGCGACCTACGGGTAATTTGCATCTTGGCCACTACCATGGTGTGCTCAAGAATTGGGTACGCTTGCAATCTGAGTACCCATGTTTTTTCTTCGCTGCAGATTGGCATGCCTTAACTACCCACTATGACACTCCAGATGTGATTGAACAGTCGGTTTGGGATATGGTGATTGATTGGTTGGCAGCAGGTGTTGATCCAAACCAGGCAACTTTATTTATTCAGAGCAAAGTACCTGAGCATGCAGAGCTTTTCTTGTTGCTATCGATGGGAACCCCATTGGGCTGGCTTGAGCGGGTGCCGACCTATAAAGATCAGATTGAGAAGTTAAAAGAAAAAGATCTACAAACCTATGGCTTTCTGGGCTATCCATTGCTTCAAGCTGCCGATATTTTGATTTATCGTGCGCAGTTTGTGCCAGTTGGGGAAGATCAAGTTCCTCACGTCGAAATGACGCGTGAAGTCGCGCGTCGCTTTAATTATTTATATGGTCGCGAACCCGGCTTTGAAGAAAAAGCCTTAGAGGCTGTAAAGAAGCTTGGAAGCAAGCGCGCCAAAATGTATGCTGAATTGCGTGTAGCATTTCAGGAGCGTGGCGATGATGAAGCGCTAGAGCAGGCAAAAGCATTGCTCCAAGAGGCGCAAAGCTTATCGATGGCTGATCGCGAAAGATTGTTTGGCTTCTTAGAGGGCTCACGCAAAATCATTCTTCCTGAGCCGCAGGCATTACTTACCGCTGCATCACGGATGCCAGGTATTGATGGCCAAAAGATGTCTAAGTCTTATGGAAATACGATCAGTATTCGTGAGCAGCCCGAAGAAGTTGTCAAGAAGATTCGTACGATGCCAACCGATCCAGCTCGTGTGCGCAGGACCGATGCTGGTGATCCTGTGCGATGCCCCGTATGGCAATTGCATACCGTGTACTCCAATGAAGAAACGAAGCAATGGGTCGATAAAGGATGTAAGTCTGCTGGTATCGGCTGTCTCGAGTGCAAGCAACCTGTGATTGATGCAATTCTTGCTGAGCAGCAACCGATGTTTGAGCGCGCTCAAAAGTATTTAGATGATCCAAGCTTATTGCGATCAATCATTGCGGATGGCTGCGATAAGGCCCGCAAGGTTGCGCAAGAAACAATGCGTGAGGTCCGTGAAGCAATGGGCCTTGACTACGATTAAGGTCCTTGGTTTGCCTAGTGCGCACGATGCGATTACGAAGCCATCCTCTTGGGTGGCGCGCTTTGCGCAACTCATACCTCAGGGTGGGGCCGTTCTTGATCTTGCCTGTGGTTCAGGGCGCCATTCAGTCTTGTTGGCTAATTTAGCTTACTCAGTCTTAGCAGTAGATCAAGACATCTCTGCAATCGAGACTATTCAATCCGCCTCCATCACCCCAAAGTGCCTAAATCTTGAACAAGATACCTGGCCTTTTGATGGCACCAGTTTTCATGGCATTGTGGTGACGAATTACTTATATCGTCCCCATATGGATCATTTGCCTGAACTTTTAGAAGGCGGTGGGATTTTGATTTATGAAACCTTTGCCCAAGGTAATGAAAAATTCGGCAAACCATCGAACCCTAATTTCCTCCTAAATCCAGGGGAATTATTGGCTTTTGCAGCTCGCCATGGGCTCCAAGTCCTTGCTTATGAGGATATTTATGTGGATGACCCCAAACCAGCTATGGTTCAGCGCCTTTGCGCCGTAAAAGGCACGTTAAAAGACCGCATTCCGTTACAATTTCCAGGTTAAGACAGTCAATATTGGTGCATATCCGGTGACAAATACAGTTCAATCTAAAGGCAGTAAAAAGACCATTTCTGGAAGCATGCCGGCTATTGTTACGCCGATGCACGAAGATGGCAGCTTGGATTACGCTAGCTTGCGCTCTCTATTAGATTGGCATGTTGCAGAGGGTTCTGATGGCATTGTGATTGTTGGTACTAGCGGTGAGTCTCCAACGGTCTCTGTAGAAGAGCATTGTGAATTGATTCGCGTCACCGTAGAACATATTTCTGGCCGGATTCCCGTGATTGCGGGTACTGGTGGTAACTCGACGATCGAGGCTATTGAATTAACTGAGTTTGCTAAAAAAGTCGGCGCTGATGCTAGCTTGCAAGTAGTTCCTTATTACAACAAGCCAACTCAAGAGGGTATGTACGCCCACTTCAAAAAAATTGCAGAATCAGTAGACCTTCCAGTGATTTTATATAACGTTCCTGGTCGCACAGTTGCTGATTTGGCAGGTGATACCGTTGTTCGTTTAGCTGGTGTGCCGGGGATCATTGCTATTAAGGATGCAACTGGTAGCTTAGAGCGAGGCACTTTGTTGCTCGCCGATTTGAAGCGTGCAGGCCATAGCGATTTCTCAGTATTTTCAGGCGATGACTTAACAGCTGCAATGCTGATGTTGATGGGCGGTAAAGGGAATATTTCAGTTACAGCCAATGTGGCACCTCGCTTGATGCATGAGCTGTGTGTTGCAGCGATGTCTGATGATGTAAAAAAGACCCGTGAGATTCAATATAAATTGCTGGCGGTTCATAAGGCAATGTTTACAGAGGCAAACCCAATTCCAGTTAAATGGGCTCTCCATGAAATGGGTAAGATCACTGCAGGCATTCGCTTGCCGTTAACCCCTTTGAGCGCGTCCTTACGTGAGCCTTTGAAGGCAGCATTAAAACAGGCTGACTTGATATGATGAGTGTGATGCAAATACTTCGCCGGTGTGCGGCAACTCTTGGTTTGATGATGATGGCTGCCCTTATCTTGACAGCCTGTAAATCGGTTACTAGCAATGACACCGTAGATTACAAGAGCACAGGAGCGGTAAAAGGCCCTAATTTATCTTACCCACCAGATTTAATTACTGCCCAGGCGGATCGTCGTTACATTGTTCAAGACGGCACTGCAACGATGTCGGAATATAACGCAGCGATGAAAAAATCAGTTCAGATGCGTAGTAACGTCATGACTGGTATTCCTGGTATGCGAATTGCCCGTGATGGTGAGCGTCGTTGGTTGGTAGTTGAAAAACCTGCAACTGAGCTATATCCCCAGGTTAAGGATTTTTGGCAGGAAAATGGTTTCTTATTGGTAGTGGATTCTCCTTCTACCGGCATCATGGAGACCGATTGGGCAGAAAACCGCAGCAAGATTCCTCAAGATTGGCTACGCTCAACAATTGGTGGTTTTTTAGATACTCTATATGACACTGGTGAGCGTGATAAATATAAAACCCGGCTAGAAGCTCCCAAGCCGAATGAGACTGAGATTTTCATCACGCAAAAAGGGGCTTTGGAGAAGTGCATCACTGATGGGGGCGCCTGTAACTCTACGGTATGGACCAGCCGTCCCAATGATCCAGAGTTAGAGGCAGTATTTTTAGCGCGCCTAATGGAGCGTCTTGGTATGACTCAAGAGCAGGCAAAGGCAATGGTTGCGGTACCTTTGGGGCCGAAAAATCCAAAAGCTAAACTTGTTCAAGATCCTAATAAGCAGGCTTATATTGAGTTGAGCTCCGGGTTTGATCGCTCTTGGCGCGATGTGGGGCTAGCCTTGGACCGCTCAAACTTTACGGTTGAAGATCGCAATCGCTCCAGCGGTATTTACTACGTGCGATATGTCAATGCTAAGGATGTTGGAGATACCAAAGGATTCTTCTCCAATCTCTTTAGTAGCAAAGATGATTCAAAGTTACAGGCTAAAAAGTATCAAGTGATCGTTAAGAGCACTGGCGAGAACTCAGCAAATGTCTACGTACAAGACGCCGAAGGAAAACCAGAGAACAGTCCGGCTGGTGTTCAGCTGTTAACATTGCTGACAGATCAGCTATCTAAATAAATAGTTGAGATCAATAAAAAAGCCGCTCAAGAGCGGCTTTTTTTCTTCAAGAAGAAGATTACTTCTTAGCGTCAGCAGCTGGTGCAGCAGGAGCGGCAGGAGCAGCAGCAGGAGCTTCAGCAGCAGGAGCGGCAGGAGCAGCAGCAGGAGCTTCAGCAGGTTTTGCTTCTTCTTTTTTACCGCAAGCGGCCAAAGCGATAGCTAACATTGCAGCGAATACGAGTGACTTCTTCATTTGTAATTTCCTCTTAAAAAATGTAACAACAATTACCGGTAATTGTGTTGAAAATTCCTAGGGATTGCCCTTAGGGGATTTCCAGCATCAATTATATCCATCCTTGCTTTTAGAGCTCAAAAACGAGCCATCCCGCTAGATAGGCATCATAGAGGCTAGTCTTTTCGTTACCCGCAATTTTTTGGGGTGAAAGTGCTTTTTTGGCTGATAGGATTTGCCAGGCCCGGGCAATATCTTTACGCTGGCCTTGACTCATGTTCTCGCCATTGCAAAACACCTCATTACCAAGGCTCAGAATGCGAGTTTGAGGGTGGGCAATAAGCTTCCTTAGCCCAAGCTTTTTAGTGAACTGAGTGGAGCTTAGTGGCTTGATTGGGCCATCAAAGAATGCCTGCTGTTTGGGTTCTGAAAGGTAGGCTGTAATTCCTGGTAAAAAATGATCCACATGATCTAACTTCAATTTTCTTAGCTTTAATGTAATTTGCCTAATTAGCTCTTCTGGAAGTTGCTCTGCATTGGCAGTTGCCTTTTGCATTGGGTCTGTAAATTTCTGATCAAGCTCGGGGATATTTTCCAAGGATTCAGCTAGGCGCCATAGCCCCTCTTGGAGTAATTCTTTAAAACTAGGAGAGCGAAAACCAACCGACCAAGTTTGACAACCTGCATCTAGCGCGACACCATCATGGGCAATATGAGGCGGAAGATAAAGCATATCGCCTGGCTCCAGGACCCACTCATGCTCAGCTTTAAAGCGCTGCAAAATTTTGAGCGGTAGATTGGGCTTTAAGCTGAGATCTTTTTGCTGTGATATTTGCCACCGTCTTCTACCAGACATCTGTATCAAAAAGACATCATAAGAATCAAAATGGGGCCCGACACCACCGCCAAGGCCAGCAATGCTAATCATTAAATCATCAAGACGTGCATCCGGGATAAAGCGAAACCAGGAGAGAACTTTTGCAGCGGCAGGGTGATGGGCTTCCATGCCTTGTAGGAGAAGTGTCCAGTTGGGTTTGCTCAATGTAGGGATAGTTTTTTTTGTAAATGGACCAGAGCTAAGATTCCATGGCTCAGACTTTACGAGGCGAGATTCAAGATTATCTTGGCCAGCAAACTCAATTAGCTCCTCAGCTGAAATAGGGCTATCTAGACTTTCACCATTTTGTGTGGCTAGCGTAAATGCGGGAATTGCTCCACGGACTAATAATGGTTTCTTATGCCAATATCGCTTCATGAATAAATCAGGGCTTATGCCCCCAAATAATGCCCAGGGCTCATTTAGAGGTAGGTTTTGAGGTGCCTGAGGTGGCTGATAGGGTTTGCTCAAGTAAAATGAAGTCATAAAGTAAAAGCTTAGTAAAAACTCATTAAAAACGAATGTTTGACAGATTTCGCATGAAGATTGAAAAAAATACCATCGTATCCCTTCGCTATAAGTTAACCGATGCGCAAAATAATGTTATTGAAGAACCAGATTCTCCGATGGTATACCTGCACGGTGGATATGAGGGAACTTTTCCGAAAATAGAAACGCTTTTAGATGGTCAGGATATTGGTTATGAGGCTACCATTCAGCTCGAACCTAATGAGGCTTTTGGAGAGTATGACCCAGAACTTTTAAAGATCGAACCTCGTACTCGTTTTCCAGAGCCGCTCGAGGTGGGTATGCAATTTGAGGGTATACCGGATGCCGATGAGGAATCAGATGCTGCCGAAGAATCGGATGCTGATGATGAGCCGCTGATTTACACGGTTACCGATGTTGCAGATAATCAAGTGGTACTTGATGGCAATCATCCCTTAGCGGGTATGGCATTGCGTTTTTGGGTCCAAGTTGAAGATGTTCGTGCTGCTACTGAAAATGAAATCCAAAATCGTCTTCCAGAAGGCGGTGAGGGCTTTACTTTTGGGATGCCAAACGACGATGGGGATGATGCCGATGAGGATGAATTTCCGGGAACTACATTAGGCTCAAGCAGTCCAAATCCGCGAACACTGCACTAAATAAACCTCGAATTTATTCTTTAAGCCATTCTTTAATGGCATCAAGATCCCGCTTGGTATCGCTTGTACTGGAGGCATCCGCAGGTGTATTGCTTAACTTGGCTAATGCTTTTTCTAGCGCTGCAATCTTGGCCTCTTGTTCAATAGTTGCATCAATTAAACCCTTGAGAGCCATTGAGACTGGATCATCCACATTTGGTGTAACGCCATAAGCAGAAAAATATTCTTTTGTTTTGCTGTCCGGACTTTGTGGCAGATCTGGATGCAGAATGCGCGCAGGTATTCCGACAGCAGTAGCGCCAGCCGGAATTTCTTTTAGGACTACTGCGTTTGATCCAACGCGCGCACCATCACCGACGGTAAAGCCACCAAGTACTTTTGCACCCGCACTCACAACTACACCCTTACCAAGAGTTGGATGACGTTTAACGCCTTTATACAGCGAGGTTCCACCCAAGGTAACACCTTGATAGATCGTGCAATCATCGCCAATTTCGGTAGTCTCACCAATGACAATGCCAAGGCCATGATCCAGAAATACTCGGCGACCAATCTTTGCACCCGGATGGATTTCAATGCCGGTGATAAATCGTGAAATCATGGATAAGACGCGTGCAATCCACTTGAAACCAATATTCCATAAAAAATGAGAGATACGGTGGAAGAAAACCGCATGCAGACCTTGGTAGCAAGTAATGACCTCAAGGCGATTTCTTGCTGCAGGGTCTCTAGCAATAATGGAGTCGACTTGGTCGAATAGTGAATTAAACATATTTTGATTTTAACGGGATGTGCTTATTTTCTCTGGAGCATCTGTTTGGCAATACCACGCAAGAGATCAATTTCTTCTTTATGTAGCCTGCTGCGAGCAAACAATGCCTGCAGCCGAGGCATGAGTTTTTTGGGGTTGATCGGATCTAGGTAGCCAATAGCCTCAAGGCCTTCGCGCCAATGCTCGAGCATAGCGGCAACTGCAGCTGGATCGGCTAATTCTGCTGATTCCTCGCGATTTATCATCATTTCTGGCTCACCAGCCTCACTAAGGGATGCTCTCAGCATATAGGCGCAGACCATGAGGGCCTGAGCTAGATTAAGAGATGGATAGTCTGGATTGGCCTCTAGCCAGACCCGATGGGTACATAAGGCCAGATGTTCATTATCAAGACCGGTTCTCTCGGGCCCGAAAATCAGTGCAACTTCTCCATGGTTCTGAACGGTTTCCTGAATTAGAGTGCGAGCCGATTCCCAATCCAGTGCTGGAGGGCCAAATTCTCGATCTCGGCTTGTAAGGCCAAGTACGAGAGGGCATCCCTGAACGGCTTGGGCCAAAGAGTCGGATTCTTGAGAGGATTCGAGGATATTGACAGCGCCGCTTGCCAAGGCAATCGCTTCAGCATGTTTGGCAACATCTTTGATTTTGGGATTGATGAGGCGTAGGTCGCCAAAGCCCATTGTTTTCAAGGCCCGGGCTGCTGAGCCGACATTTCCAGGGTGACTGGTTTCGACTAAAACCCAGCGGATTAATTCGAATTTATCGGTGTTCATGGGCGGCTAATGGGTATCTAGGGGGCTCAAAGCGCTAATCGTTTAGAATCAGTGTATTAGCTTCGTATTGTCACGCAGTTTAGGCAATATTACAGGCTCGTTCTTATTTAATTTGTCCATCAAAACTTATGCATCCCATGTTAAATGTGGCCGTAAAGGCCGCCCGTCGTGCTGGAACTGTTATCAATCGGGCGTCTCTCAATTTAGAGCGATTGCAGGTTGATCGTAAACAGCACAATGATTTCGTAACCGAGGTGGACAAAGCCGCAGAAGCGGCAATCATTGAAACGCTCAGTGAGGCCTATCCAACTCATGGATTTTTGGCTGAAGAAACTGGCGAACACAATATCGATGCAGAGAACGTATGGATCATCGATCCATTAGATGGCACAACTAACTTTATTCATGGCTTTCCACAATATGCGGTATCGATTGCATTGGCTGTGAATGGCGTGACCCAACAAGCAGTAGTCTACGATCCAACTCGAGATGAGTTATTTACTGCAACTCGTGGAGCAGGTGCATATTTAGATCGCCGTCGTTTGCGTGTTGCAACTCAAGATCGCTTAGCGAGCTCTTTGATTGGTACTGGTTTTCCGTATCGCGAAGATCAAGACCTAGAAAAGTATTTAAAAATATTTGCTGAGATGACGCGTCAGTGTGCTGGACTACGCCGTCCTGGTGCGGCTTCTTTAGATCTGGCTTATGTTGCTGCCGGTCGTTACGATGGTTTCTTTGAGAGCGATCTCAAGCCTTGGGATATGGCAGCAGGGGCCTTGTTGATCACTGAATCAGGTGGTCTTGTAGGGAACTACCGTGGCGAAGAGGGTTTTCTGAAAAGCGGCGAAGTGATGGCTGCTAATCCAAGAGTCTTTGCGCAGATGGTTCAGTGCTTATCCAAATACTCTAAGACCTAAGCACTAATAAAGCGATCTGATTAAGTTTTAATGAGATCAAGGTAGCGCACACCCTGACTATCGATTGATAGTGCGCTGGCCCTTGGAGTTGTCCTATCGGGATGATCCAAGTCCCAATCGGATAGAACCCAACGTTGCCAGGTTAGTGCACCGGACTGCTCTTGATGATGTGCCGGCAAGTGGGTGTGACCATGAATCAACTTATCTGCGGATTGACCTCGCATCAACGCTGCGCAAGCCTCTAAGGTCACATTAGTTCTCACGTTGTTATTTAATGGCGACTTATTTGCCTCCGCTTGGTATTGGCTATGGCTATTGCTCCGCAGATGATTGGCGATGGAGCGACGCCATTGAAGTGGCATGCTTAGGAATAATTTTTGTATCCAGGGCTTTCTCACGATACTGCGGAACAACTGATAGCCTACATCTGCCGTACATAAGGCATCGCCATGGCTTAAAACATATTTGTGATGAGCAATTTCAACGTAAGAAGGGTCGGCCAATAAGGTCATCCCAGTTTTTTTCAAAAAGGCGGGTCCTATTAAGAAGTCACGATTGCCGTGAATATAGTAGGTCTTTGTTTTTGTTGAAAGCTTGGCTAGCGCGTGAAGTACCTCTTGCTGAAATGGGGAGTTCGCGGCCGCATCGTCTCCGACCCAGTATTCAAATAGATCGCCAAGAATAAATACAGCCTGTGCCTCGGGTGCATCTTTTTCACAGAAGTCAAAAAAGCGTTGCGCCGTCAAGGGCATTGACGGCGTCAGGTGTATATCCGAGATGAGCAGTGCGCTCGAATATTGCGGGATCATTCCTCGAGAACGGATGCCTTCTCAATAACAACGTCTTCGCTTGGCACGTCTTGGTGAAAACCTGAGTTGCCAGTCTTTACTTTGCGAATGGTATCAACAACATCCATGCCATCGATAACCTTGCCAAAAACAGCATAACCCCAACCCTGGGCATTGGGTGCGGTGTGATTTAAAAAATCATTGTCATTTACGTTAATAAAAAATTGTGCTGTAGCAGAGTGTGGATCACTAGTACGAGCCATGGCTACGGTGTAGCGATCGTTCTTGAGGCCATTATTTGCTTCGTTCTCAATTTCTGCACCAGTGGGCTTTTGTTTCATGCCAGCAGTCATGCCACCACCTTGAATCATGAAGTTATTAATCACACGATGAAAGATGGTGCTATCGTAGTGACCGCTCTTTACATATTGCAAAAAGTTAGCAACGCTCTTAGGCGCCTTTTCAGAATCAAGACTGAGGGTGATATCACCCTGATTCGTTTTTAACAGTACTTTAGTCATTATTTAGATCTACTTTCTGGAAGGTTAGTGGGTGGAGTATTGGGCTGATTAGCATCAGTTGCTTCTACAGATGGATTGCTTATGCGATTTAGCTGACGGTTTGGTGGAGGCTTCAATATATCTAATAGAGCCTTAGACCGTCTGGTGTATTGGCCTTGATTGAGCTGCGCATATTTAGCTGCATTCTCATAGGCTTGTGCCCCGAGGCGAATGTAAATTTCACCTAAGTTCGCAGAGGCAATTGCGTAGCTAGGACGCAGCTTTAGGGCGAGCTCTAAATAATCTCTGGCTTCAATCCAGTTACCCTGGTTAGCAGAGATTGCTGCCAGATTGTTGTAGGGTTCAGGCAACTCCGGAAATTGCTGAGTAATTTCAATTAAAGTTTTTTTGGCTTGATTAAATTGACGCATCTCAATCTGTACCCGTGCTTTTACAAAACGCAATTGCACGTTACGGGGAGTTTTCTTGAGTTGAGCGTTAATTAACTCAATGGCATCTTCAAATTTCCGGGCTTTCACGAGTTTTTCAACATCGGAAGGCACTGCATTTTTCGTAATGGGATCCGGTTCAATAATCAAGAAAGACAAGAAGGGTAGCGCTACCGTCTCGGAGAGTTCTGGATTCAGTGGGTCATAAGGAGTATCGGCCGATAGTCGCGAAGGATCATTTGGGCTGTATCCCCCTAAATAGCCTTGGGGTGCTCCGGCGTTGGATTTGATTTCCTGGGCATTTGCCACCTGAATTTCCGCATCTGCAAGCTGTTGGGCCGGTGTGCTGCAGCCTGTGATCAATATTGCCGCAAAAACTGCAGCAATAGTCCTGATAGGGGTGAAGTGTGATGCTGGAATGGTTGCAGGCATAGGGGAAGGGGTATAAAACTGGCTCATTCGATATACTCAGCGCTCAGTCTAACAAATTGGCGCTACTTGCCCCACCTTTATAGCCATATGCTGCAAATCTATAACACCCTTAGCCGCTCTAAAGAGGTATTTAAGCCCATCGTGCCGGGTCAGGTGAAGATGTATGTCTGTGGCATGACAGTTTATGACTTCTGCCATATTGGGCACGCTAGGGTCATGATTGTGTTTGATATGGTTGTTCGTTGGTTGCGTGCCAGCGGTTACGAAGTTCTCTATGTCCGCAATATCACTGATATTGATGACAAGATTATTAACCGCGCCATAGATAATGGCGAATCCATTTCTGCGCTGACGAATCGCTTTATTGATGCTATGCATGCTGACTCCGATGAGTTGGGTTTAATGCGCCCTGATCAAGAGCCGCGAGCAACGGATTACATTTCCCAAATGCAGGGCATGATTGGCAAGCTGATTGAAAATGAGTTGGCATATCAAGTAGACGACGGCGATGTTAATTTTGCGGTTCGTTTACTTCCAAGGTATGGTCAGCTTTCT
The DNA here is from genome assembly GCF_018881855.1 of Polynucleobacter sp. MWH-Berg-3C6. Lineage (GTDB taxonomy): Bacteria > Pseudomonadota > Gammaproteobacteria > Burkholderiales > Burkholderiaceae > Polynucleobacter. Next base: position 722,765 of record NZ_JACVPN010000001.1, read on the forward strand.
GGCAAGTCTCTAGACGAACTCAATGCTGGTGAACGCGTAGCAATTGATAGCGGCAAAAGAGATCCTTTGGATTTTGTTCTCTGGAAGAGCGCCAAACCACAAGAGCCTGCAGACACCCGCTGGGCATCCCCATGGGGTGAGGGTCGACCAGGTTGGCACATCGAGTGCTCTGCAATGTCTTGCGACTTGCTGGGTGAGCATTTTGATATTCATGGCGGGGGTGCTGACTTGCAGTTCCCTCATCATGAAAATGAGATTGCCCAAAGTGAAGGTGCTTTGTATGGCAAAAATCGTCAAGACGACGATGCCCCATTTGTCAATTACTGGATGCATAACGGCCACATTCGTGTGAATGAAGAGAAGATGTCTAAATCTTTGGGCAACTTCTTTTTAATTCGTGATGTTCTGAAACGCTTTGATCCAGAAGTGCTGCGTTTCTTCATGCTCAAGGCGCACTATCGAAGCCCAATCAATTACAGTGATGCACAACTGGAAGAGGCTCGTGCTGGCTTGGTGAGGCTGTACACGTCCTTAGCTCAAGCCCAGGCTAAAACTAGCCCTTTGGATAGCCACAACCCTTGGGCTAAGCGCTTTACTGATGCCATGAATGACGACTTCAATACCCCGGAAGCCATTGCCGTGCTATTTGATCTAGCAAGCGAAGTCAATCGTGCCCAGGGTGCCGAAAAACAAGCGCTAGCAAGCACCTTAAAGTCTCTTGCTGCATCGCTTCATTTCTTGCAACGTGACCCTACCGAATTCTTGCAGGCAGGGTCAAAACAAGAGAGTGGTTTAAGTCCAGCTCAAATTGAAGAACAAATTGCCCAACGCCAGGCTGCTAAGCAAGCAAAAGATTTTGCTAAGTCGGATTTGATTCGAAAAACACTGTTGGACCAAGGTGTAGTTTTGGAAGATAAGCCAGGCGGCTTGACAGAATGGCGAAGAGCTTAGTGACTACGGTAAAAGAAAAATCAATCTTGCAAGAAGTTGCCCCAGAGTATTGGGAGCAAGCTTGCCGCGAGCTTATGAAGCAGGATCGCATTCTCAAAAAGTTAATTCCTAAGTATGGTTCTGGTTTTTTGGTAACACGCGGTGATGCTTTTACAACATTAGCTAGAGCAATCGTCGGGCAACAAATTTCTGTTGCTGCCGCACAAGCAGTTTGGGATCGGGTAGTGATTGCCAGTAAGAAAAAAATTAATCCTAAAAATATTTTGGCGCTTACCGTAGAAGAATTGCGAGCCGCTGGTTTATCCGGTCGTAAGGTGGAATATATCCGCGATTTAGCTGATCACTTCGATTCTGGTCGCCTCCATGCCAATCAATGGAAAGATATGGATGATGAGAGCGTTATTAAGGAATTGAGCTCTATTCGGGGTATTGGGCGCTGGACCGCTGAAATGTTCCTGATTTTCAATATGGTTCGCCCTAATATCCTGCCTTTAGACGATGTTGGTCTAATTAAGGCTATTTCCCTCAATTACTTCAGTGGTGAGCCTGTCAGCCGCCATGAGGCGCGGGAGGTAGCGGCCAACTGGGCCCCGTGGCGTACGGTTGCCACTTGGTATATGTGGAGAAGTATCGACCCCATCCCAGTTGAATATTAAAATCAGACTATGAAAACGACTTTCCTGGATTTTGAGCAGCAAATCGCAGAATTAGAAACAAAGATCGAAGAGCTGCGTTTTGTACAAGATGAATCATCGGTAGATATTTCCGATGAGATCAAAACGCTTTCTGAAAAAAGTCAGCAGCTTACTAAAGATGTTTACGCCAACTTAACGCCTTGGCAAGTATCCCAAGTAGCACGTCATCCACAGCGTCCTTACACTCTAGATTATGTCAGCGCACTATTTACTGACTTTCATGAATTACATGGCGATCGTACTTTTGCTGATGACCAATCCATCATCGGCGGCCTGGCGCGTTTTGACAATCAACCATGTATGGTCATTGGCCATCAAAAAGGTCGCGACACCAAAGAGCGCGCTCTTCGTAACTTTGGTATGAGCCGTCCTGAGGGTTATCGCAAAGCGATGCGCCTGATGCGCCTTGCAGAAAAGTTTGGTATTCCTGTCTTTACCTTTGTGGATACTCCTGGAGCTTTTCCGGGCATTGATGCTGAGGAGCGCAATCAATCAGAAGCGATTGGCCGCAATCTCTATGTACAGGCTGAATTAGAGGTGCCCATTATTGCGACGATTATTGGCGAGGGTGGCTCGGGCGGCGCTCTAGCAATTGCCATGGGTGATGTAGTACTGATGCTGCAAAACTCTACCTACTCAGTGATCTCCCCAGAAGGATGTGCTTCAATTCTATGGAAGACGGCTGATAAGGCCCCAGAGGCTGCAGAACAATTGGGTTTAACTGCACAACGCTTAAAGGCGCTGGGCTTGATCGATAAGATTGTGGCTGAGCCAGTAGGCGGCGCTCATCGCGACTATGACACCATGATGGCCAATATGCGTAAGGCTCTTAGTGAGTCAATCAAGACTTTTGATGGCATGAAGGTAGATTCACTCCTTGAGCGTCGTCATGATCGTCTAATGAGTTATGGCAAGTTCAAGGAAATCACAGCTAAGTCCTAGGCTTGGAAAGCGAATTGCGGTTGCCTTAAGTGGCGGCCTCGATTCGGTTGTGCTGCTCGATACAGTTTTTAAAGCCCAAGCTAATAATAAATCTTCTGCGATCTACGTTTTTCATATTCATCACGGTTTGCAAAAACAGGCTGATGACTGGTTGATCTTTTGTGAGAAGCTTGCAAAAAAATATCAAGTGCATTTTGATTTTCGTCTACTGCATTTAAAAGGTGAAGAGCAGGGCAATGTTGAAGCTAGGGCGAGAGCAGAACGTTACGAGGCCCTCGCAGATCTCTGCGCTGAATATGGCATTGAAGACTTGCTGCTGGCACATCACCAAAATGATCAGGCAGAAACGACGCTCTTGCAGCTCCTGCGAGGCGCTGGTGTTGCGGGCCTAGCTGGCATGCCGGCTAGCCGCGAGCTAAATGCGAGGGAGGGCAAGGTCACCCTCTGGCGTCCTTTATTGGGGCAAAGCAGAAAAGACCTCGAGGCTTATGCAAAAGAGCACAAGCTCAAATGGATTGAAGATCCTAGCAATCAAGATGCTAAATATCGTCGTAATGCAATTCGTAAATCAATCATCCCCGCGTTAGAAAAAATTCAACCTGAAGCAATTGCTAACCTGGCGCGAAGCGCAGGATTACTTGGCGAGGCCCAAGGCTTGCTGGATCGCTTGGCTATACATGACGGTAAAACCATTCTTTTGAAAAATGGAGTCGGGCATCAGCAATTGCTTGGGTTGGCACAAAATGATTTACCGGCCGCCAATAATGTATTGAGGTATTGGTTAAAGGCAAATGGTCTGACAATGCCATCACAAGAACGGCTAGCTGCATGGTGGCGCGATCTTCAGGCAGTAAAAGCGGGTGCTCAACTAGAGTGGGCTCATGACCAAAGCATTATTCGGCTTTGGCGTGGCATTTTGCAAGTTGAGGATGCAAAGGGTGGTGAATGGGTTTTTAAAACCATTCCTAGTTCTAGTAAAGCTCCCGGGCTTCCAAGCCAATGGATTAGAGATGCCCAGAAAAACGGTTTGATTACCCAAAAAGAGAGGTCTGGATCAGAAAAGATCCAAATTAAAGCCAATACGCCGCGCAAGACCCTCAAAAATCTCTTTCAAGAGGGTGATATTCCCCCATGGGAACGTAAGGCGCCTTTGCTGTATATCAATGGTGATTTGATCGCTGTTGCAGGGGTGGGCCTGAGCTATCCACATATGGTTCACTCTGGGCCTAGGGTGCGACCCGAGTGGCAACAGAAGGCTTAGCAGGTTTAAAACCCTGTAAAATAAGGCCTTTTTGATCCCCAGGAAATTCATTTCCTGTTATAGATAGTGAAATAGACGGTTTTTATGGCTCTTATCGTTCATAAATATGGTGGCACCTCAATGGGCTCAACGGAGCGCATTGCGAATGTCGCTAAACGTGTTGCTAAATGGATGCGCGCTGGCCATCAGGTGGTTGTGGTGCCTTCAGCTATGTCAGGCGAAACCAATCGCCTGCTGGGCTTGGCAAAAGAAATTAATCCTGATGCCAATCCACGTGAGTTAGACCAGATTGCCTCAACAGGTGAACAAGTTAGCTCTGGCTTGCTAGCCTTGGCATTGATGCGTGAAGGTGTTGATGCGGTTAGTTATGCCGGCTGGCAGGTAACAGTTCATACCGATTCTGCTTTTACTAAAGCCCGCATTAAGAGTATTGACGACAAAAAAATTCTCAGTGATTTGAATGCTGGCAAAGCAGTAGTGGTTACTGGGTTCCAAGGTGTGGACCCTGATGGCAATATCACTACCTTGGGTCGTGGAGGTTCAGATACTTCCGCAGTTGCTATGGCTGCTGCACTAAAAGCAGACGAGTGCTTGATCTATACCGACGTTGATGGTGTTTATACAACTGACCCACGAGTTTGTGAAGATGCACGTCGACTAGACAAGATTACTTTTGAAGAGATGCTAGAAATGGCCAGCTTGGGCTCAAAGGTCTTGCAGATTCGTTCAGTTGAGTTTGCTGGTAAGTACAAAGTTAAAACCCGGGTTCTGTCTTCCTTGACAGACCCATTGATGCCTTTAGACATTGAAATGAAGTCGGGCACCTTGATTACATTTGAAGAGGACAGCACTATGGAAGCCGCAGTTATTTCCGGCATCGCCTTTGCGCGTGATGAAGCGAAGATTACCGTTTTAGGAGTTCCTGATCGCCCAGGTATTGCATATCAAATTTTGGGCCCAATCGCCGACGCCAATATTGACGTTGACATGATTATTCAGAATCAATCCGTAGATGGTAAGACTGACTTTACCTTTACTGTCCCGCGTGCTGATTATCAAAAAGCATTGGACCTACTCAAGAACACAGTTCAAGCACACATCGAAGCGAAAGAGATCTCAGGCGATCCTAAGGTATCTAAGGTTTCAGTAGTTGGAGTGGGTATGCGTTCGCATGTTGGCATTGCTAGCAAAATGTTCCGCACCTTGTCAGAAGAAGGTATCAATATTTTGATGATCTCTACTAGTGAGATCAAGATCTCAGTAGTAATTGACGAGAAGTACATGGAGCTGGCTGTTAGAGCGCTTCATAAGGCATTTGAGCTAGATCAGAAGTAAGAAGGCAAAAGGGCAGTAAAAACCCCTCTGAAGCGGTTATCCGTTAAACTGTAGGGCGTTGTAAAGAGTTAGAAATACGGAGACGTGGCCGAGCTGGTCGAAGGCACTCCCCTGCTAAGGGAGCATCGGGGCTAAAACTCTGATCGGAGGTTCGAATCCTCTCGTCTCCGCCAGTATTTTCAAATAAACCCAGTAAATTCAATGAGTTATTGGGTTTTTTGTTGTCTATAACTTCCCTATTAAAAATAACTATTGGTAATTTTGCAACTAAATGTTGCAGCACAGCATTTATATGTATACAATGGTGCATCGCAATAAACCAACCAATTAGGAGAAGTCATGTTTCAAACTCAATTAAACGATCAAATCGCTCAAGCTCAAGCTAAAGCCGTTGAAACTGCAAAACATTTGGCTCAAGTAGCTGTTGAAAGCGCCCAAGAATTGGCAGAAATCAACCAAGCCGCTGCAAAAGATGCATTGGCTGCTGCACAAGATACAAGTTCACAGTTGTTAGCAATCAAAGATCCACAGCAATTGGCTAAGTTGGCTCAGCCAGAAGCTGCTCAAGAAGCTGCTAAGTACGCTGCTGCTTACCAAGCTAAAGTGAACCAAGTTGTTCGCAATGGCAATAAAGAAGTTGCTCAAGTAGTTGATGCTTCAATTGATGATGCACGTGCTGATTTAGTTAAGTTTGTTAAAGAAGCTACTAAAACTGCACCAGCTGGCGCAGAAGCTTTTGTATCTGCATTCCAAACAGCATTTGATGCTTCACTCCAACAGTTTGACCAAGTTCGCGCTACAGCAACTGATGCTTTCGCAAACTTCGAGAAGAGTGTTGATGCAGCATTGGCAAACATTCAAGGCCAATACGCTGGTAAATCAAGCAAGAAGTCTGCTGCTAAATTAGCTGCTTAATTCAGTTTTACCTGTATTGCAAAAGCCGCCCTCGGGCGGCTTTTTATTTGCTAAACATATTTACCTGTTATACCGCCATCGACAACCAGCTCAGTGCCGGTGATGTAAGAGGCTGCATCAGATACTAAAAATGCGCAGGCATGGGCGACATCCCATGCAGTTCCCATATGGCCCACTGGTACTTGACGATCACGTGCAGCGCGCGCTTCATCTAGATTATCCGTAGAAAACATTTTTGCTACAGTATTTGCAATGCGAGGGGTGTCAATGAGTCCTGGCACCACAGTATTAGCGCGAATGCCGCTACCAGCATACTGCTGAGCAATCATTCGAATAAATTGCGTATTCGCTGCCTTGGTGACGCTATAAGCTAAATGTGGATAGCCCAAATAACGCATGGCTGCTACAGAGGAGATGGCAATAATATTGCCTGTGCGCCTAGCTTGCATCTCAGGCAGCACCTCTTGAGAGGTTAATAGAAGGCTGCGAACATTCACGTTGTGGATGCGATCAAAGTCTTCAGCACTGGTTTCCATTGGACCGCCCACTTTTCCAATGCCAACATTGTGATGCAGTACATCGATGGCGCCATAGCAGTTACGGGCTTCGGTAAACAATCTTTTGACATCTCCTTCAATGGAGATATCACCAATAAAAGTGGAGGCAATTCCACCCTCATTCAAGATAATCGCAGTCGTTTCATCTGCAGATGTGCGGTCACAATCTACTACGCAGACTTTGGCGCCCAGGCGTGCATACGTCACGCTTGAAGCTCGTCCAATACTCCAGCCTGGTCCAGCGGATCCGCCACCGGACACAAAAACTACTCTGCCAGTTAGATCAAGAGGGAGCGCGGGCGGATGTTTCCTCACTGTGTAAGCCCAACAGTCATGCCGCCACAAACGTAAATAACTTGTCCCGTCGTAAAGCCAGCACGTTCATCTAATAGAGATGCCACTAAGTGTGCTACCTCATCGGGTTGACCAATGCGTCCCAGAGGGACGCTTTCTAATATCCGCTGTGTAGCGGCTGCACCTGGTGGATTGGCGCTATTAAAGAGTTCTGTAGCAATGGGGCCAGGGCCAATAGCATTTACTGTAATGCCATCAATTGCAACTTCTAGCGCTAATGTCCGGGTAAAACCAAGGAGCGCAGCTTTACTGGATGAATACGCAATGCGTTCGGCTTTGCCTAATGCTGCACGACTGGAGATATTGATGATGCGACCAAAACGTGCCGCTCTCATACCAGGTAACAAGGCTTGCACACAAATAATAGCTGCTGAAAGATTGACTTTAATGACTGCGGCTAAATCCGCGCTAGTGGTTGCGTCGATGTTTGCAGGGCGAACAATCCCTGCATTATTAACAAGACGGGTAATGGGGTGCTTTGAGACCAGCTCAGTTAGCGCAGATCGCAAAGCTGTTTCATCGGCAAGATCTACCTGTACAAAGATTTCCTGGCCGAATAGCTTTTCTGGAGCCTCTTTATCTAGATTCAATACCTGCAGGCCGTCATCAATGAGGCGTTTAGCTATTGCCCTGCCAATACCGCGACTAGCCCCAGTAATCAGAACTCTATCTTGATGACTATGCATGCCTAGCCGATTTTATTTGCGCCATCCACAAAAGGAATGGCATGTTCAACGGTATCCCAAATAAACCGACCAGATGGGCTTTGCTGTTCTTCAACAATGTGTGCCACTAAGCCTGCAGATCGTGAGATTACGGCAAATCCTCGCATCACAGCGGTTGGTATTCCAATTTCCCCTAAGAGCGCAGCAACTGCACCGGTAGCATTAATGGTGATGGGTCGACCAGCCACCTCATCTACTGCCTTAGATAGAGTTTCAAGCGCTCGAATATGATCACCTTTCAATTCCTTTTCAGCGCGACCCATTTCGAGGAGCTTGTAGGCGCGGGGATCTATTGGTTTATGCAAATGGTGTCCGAAGCCAGGTACTGCTGCTTTAATCTTTTTGTAGTGTTGCGCAATGCTTAGCGCTTCCGCATAGGGGTCTGGAGCTGCCGTAATACGATCCAGTAGTCCCGAGCAATTTTCCATAGTGCCAATAAAGGAGCTTCCGACTGCCAATAAGCCTGCCGAAACAGCGCCTTGAAGGTTTTCAGGGGCGCTCATATAAATAAGTCTTGTGGCAATTGCACTAGGAGTAAGACCATGCTCCATTAGAACGATGAGAACAACATCAGTGATGCGGATATCAACCCCACGTGGTTCTCTTCCTAAAATTTGCATCAACATGACTTCAGTAAAAGTCTTTTTCCCCATCAAGTCTTCAACTAAATCTGCATTTCGGTAATGCAAGCTAGTAAGAGTGTGAGTACAAAGTCCGGTGATGGGAGTCTTCTGAGAATTTTGGCTTGTCATAATTTATATCGCTGTTCAATTTGTGGAGAGAGTATTTATCACGGCACTTTTGAGTAATTTACCGACGTTAGAGCGCGGCAGACTCTCGTAAAAATGAATATGTTTAGGTGTTTGTACTGGGCCTAGAAGATTACGCACAAAGGTAATGAGTGTAGCTTCATCAACATGTTGTCCAGGATGTAGTTGAACGGCAGCTTGTACAGTTTCACCCCATTTTTCATCTGGCAGGCCAAAGACAAGGCATTCATGGACAGCTGGGTGCTGGCTCAGCGCGTTTTCTACATCCACTGGGTAGACGTTAAACCCACCTGTGATCACGATATCCTTGAGCCTATCTTTTAGATAGAGAAACCCTCTTGAGTCAATCAGGCCACGATCGCCGGTATGAAGCCAGCCATCAATAATAGTTTCAGCCGTCTTCTCTGGCATACGCCAGTAACCATTCATTAGCAAGTCACCCCGCGCAACTACTTCACCGATTTCACCGGTTGGTAATAATTTTCCTTCTGGTGACATGATCGCCACATCACTAAACCAAGTTGGGCGACCAACCGCTGCCCAGTTATTTGGATCTTCAAAATCTTCAGGACGCATTACAGTCAAAATTTGGGGCGCTTCAGTTTGACCATACGTAGTTCCTAATACTGGACCAAAGAAATCACGTACTTTGCGAACTTGCTCAGGAGGCATCGGTGCACCACCGTAAATGAGTCTACGCAATTTAGGGAAATCATTGCGTGATGCATTAGGCAAAGCCATTAGCATATAAACCAAAGTAGGCGGCATAAAGCAAACAGTCCCGTCACGCTCTTTAAAGGCAGATCTGACAACCTCTGCACCTTGGCCATCCAGTATTACGTGGCAACCACCTTGAGCAAGAATCGGTACGATATAGGTAGAAGTGCCATGTGTAATTGGTGCAGCGACGACATAGCGTTCATGTTCATCAAACCCCCATACATGAATCTGGTTGCTAATGTTTGCCATCCATGCTCGATAGGGCTGCATGACACCTTTAGGCGCGCCAGTAGTGCCACCCGTAAATTTGATTGCCTGAATCGCATCTTGAGGTAGCTCAAAAGAAGGTTGTGGAGCATCCTCATGCAAGTCAATTAACTCATCCATGCTGCGAGCTGCAGAGCTTGAGTCTGGACCGGTATAAATCCAAGCCCCGGGGGCGCCCTGGAGTAGGTCTTGATTGGCGGCATCCAAAATCACGATCGATGGCTCAGTGACATTGATGATGCGCTGTATTTCAGGATGGGTGCTCTTGGGATTGAGTGGAATCCATACCTTGCCACATGCCAAAATAGCCAGCAGTGCAGTAATGTGATCAGCGCTATTGCCTGCGCAAATAGCAACCCGACTCTGCAGGGTTGGATCTAATGCAGCAAGCCCAGCCGCAAGTGCTTTAACGCGTTTTGCTAAAGACGCAAAATAAATTGGCCCTTGCGGAGTATCAATGGCAATACGATCAGGCCAACGCTGCGCGGCCCTCCAAAAAAAATCAATTGGAAACATTAGTAATTATTCAGCTTTAGCACCAGACGCCTTCACAACATCGCGCCAGCGTTTCACTTCAGAAGCTTCAAATGCAGCCATCTTTTCAGGGCTTCCAGGCTCTGGAGTTGCAGCTAACTCTTGCATACGCTGACGAACTTCAGGCGAGTTGAGTGCTTTATTCAGTGCTGTATTTAATTGCGTGATGATCGGTTTTGGAGTCCCTGCTGGGGCAACCAACGCAAACCAGGACTGGACATCAAACCCTGGATAGCCTGATTCAGCAATCGTAGGCACATCTGGCAAAAATGGCGAGCGTTGAGCGCTAGTCACAGCAATCGGACGCAGTTTTCCGGCTTTAATATGGGGTAAGGCAGAAGGTGCGTTATCAAACATCGACTCAACCTGACCGCCAAGCAAATCGGTTACCGCAGGAGCGCTACCCTTGTATGGAATATGCAGCATTTGGATTTTTGCTTGCATCTTAAACATTTCGCCGGAAAGGTGAATGGATGAACCGCTTCCCGAGGATGCAAAGGTTACGCCATCCTTTGAGTCTTTCGCATAGCGCACATAGTCTGCTACGGTTTTTACAGGCAAGCTCGGATTTACAACCAAAATATTGGGAATCTTGGCCATCATGCCAATCGGCTCAAAATCTTTAATAGGGTCATAGCTCAAATTAGGGTAAAGCGTAGCGTTGATGGTATTTGCTATAGAGAAGGCATATAACGTATAACCATCGGCAGGTGAGCGAGCCACAAGCTCAGCGCCTACGTTGCTGTTCGCACCAGGGCGATTTTCTACAACAATGGATTGGCCCAGCGTATTGCTCATGCTGACAGAAATCAAACGCGTTAATACATCGGTTGCCCCGCCAGCAGAGTAGCCAACAATAATCTTGATTGGTTTTGTAGGCCATCCTGCAGAGGATTGCGCAAATGCCGGAACTGAAATAGCAGTAATCAGGGCGGCAAAAATAATCAGCAAGCCTTTTTTGGGCGTGAAATGCAAAGACATAGTTCTCCTCCAGTTTCTTAATTATTCAGTATTTATAACACCAAAGTAGCCCAGATGCGTTCTTGGTGCCGGCGGCATACAGGCGCTTGTAAAACCCGTTTATTAGGGTATATCACTAGTTAATTATTAAACTTCACAACTTCACAACTTCACAAGTTGTGATATAGTGTAAGAACTGGGAGATGAAATGAAGAGACAAATACCGAAAACACATCAAGCCTTGGAGTGGGTGGGGAAGGGCATGACTGCTGCTCAAGCAGCCAGAAAAATGCAAATTTCAGAATCCAGTGTGTATGCCGCTCTAAGAAAGACAAAGGCGAAAGAAGTGGGTTGTTGCCCAACATGTGGTCACAAAATAAGGAACTAAGATGAAAAAGACTCTATTAGCAGCTGTATCAATTTCTGTAGCCGCATTTGCTTACGCCAATACCAAACCATCAGATTCATCGGCATTGGTGAGTCAACAATGCCAAATTTCTGCTGAAGCCGTATCAACATTAAAAGGCTTGCGCTATGGCAATACATCAATTAGAAAAGATGTATCTAGCCTCATTAATACCCATCTGAAAACTCCAGAGAATCGCGAGATCGCACAAAGAGCTTTAAATCTGATGATTGACGACAAATCAACTGATGTAGCCACTCTAGAAGGCAGGTACTGCTCTTAATGGCAAAGGCTTTAGAGTATTAAGAGTGCCATCTACTGCGGAGTGTCCTGATTGCGGAAATGTGCGGGCATTGTTTAATCAGTGTCCGCATTGTGGCTCTGATCATTTACCCACACTAAGTACCGACACAATCGAAATTAACATCAAGCAAGGTAGCCCCTATGTTGAGGAAGCTCTGGATGAGCTCACCGAACAACTTCGTAAATGCCTAGATCTTGGAATAAAAGCAATTATTCTGATTCATGGATATGGCTCAAGCGGAGAGGGTGGTCGGATTAAATGGGCAATTCATGATGCCCTGGAAAACAACCGCTATTCAGATCGTGTCATTGAGTACTTCTTTGGCGAGAATGTGGCTTATGGAACAGAGGCCTACCAGACGCTATTAAAAAGACGTCCAGGATTAAAGAGATACCTAAAACGCTTCAAAGAAGGTAATGCTGGTATGACGGTGTTATTGTTAGGAGCTCACCCAGGAAGTGCTTAGAATAGAGATATCTCAATCAGGATCATTCCCATGGCAGCCAAAAAATCCAATATTGCAACAGAAGCAGCTGCAGCGAGTTCTGACCAGTTAATTGGAGAATTCAAAGCGCTCATGGCCGATGCTGAAGCATTAATAAAGGCAACAGAGGGTCATGCAGATGGCGCTCTTGGATCAATCCGATCCAAAGCCCTTGAGACTATTGCTGGCGCTAAAGAAAGTCTTTCTGGTATTGAAGGCCAGTTGGCCGATAAGGCGAAAGCCGCCGCTGAGAGTGCGGATGACTTTGTACATCGCAATCCTTGGGAGGCAGTGGGAGTTGCCGCTGGACTAGGCTTATTAATTGGTCTATTTATTCGTCGTCGCTAGGCTGATATGTCCCAAGAAAATTTACTGTCATCGATTAAAAACTTAGCATCTACTGGCGCATCGATTGCGCAAACTCGCTTAGAGCTAATCTCGGTTGATGTACAAATTGCTAGATCCAAATTCATCAGCTTGCTAGTAATGATTGTGAGTGCCTTGTTTTTCTTATTCTTTGGCTTGGTCATGCTCGCATTATTCATTGTCATCTATAGCTGGGAGTCTGATCGCATGATGGCTCTCGGTGTTCTGACGAGCGCCTTTCTATTGATTGGCCTTATTCTGGCCGTACTGATCATGCAATCATTGCGTACTATGCCCAAATTATTTGAGGCATCTATTGCTGAACTTGCTAAGGATCGTGAGGCGCTCTCCAAATGAGCGCTACCTTAAAAGATTTGGAGCTTCGTCAGCATGAGCTTAGAGCCCAGGCTAGCCGAGAGCGCAAACAATTTTCAGAACACTTTGAGGTCTGGGAGAAACCGCTCTCTTGGGCTGACAAAGGTGTTGATACATTTCATTTTCTAAAAAATAATCCAATTCTCTGGACTAGTGCATTCGCAGCGCTGGCGCACTACAGACCTAAGTTAGCCAGTAAGTTCCTTGCTGTAGGTTGGGGTGCAATGAAGCTTTTGAAAAGTGCCAAGAAGCTAATCTAGCTTACCAGTACCGATTTATTGGTGATTCCATGTTGATCAAGCAGTTGCTTGCCATTTAAGAACGAGATTTCCAGCAAGGTAATTGCGCCACACACTTCGAATCCGGCGCTACGTAATAATTTATTGGCAGCAATCAGTGTTCCGCCTGTGGCTAATACATCATCAATCAGCAAAATCTTTGCATTATTGGGAATGCTTGACTGTTGAATCTCCAGGGAGTCAGAGCCATATTCCAGGCCGTAGAATTCTTTATGAGTGGCAAGCGGAAGCTTATTGGGTTTCCTGGCAAGAGCGAGGCCTTTATGAGCATGATGCGCAAGAGCAGAGCCAAAAATAAAGCCCCTGGATTCAATGCCTAAAATATGGGTATAGTCAAAGGACTGTGCCAGGGCCTCTATTTGAGCAATAGCCTCTTTGAAGGCTGCTGGATTAGCCAATAATGGTGAGATATCCCTAAAGAGAATTCCAGGTTTCGGAAAATTGGGCACTCCGGGTAGATAATCTAATAAATTCATTAATGGCAGACATGAAAACAGATCTCCTCATTATCACCGCATTGGAATCCGAGCTCAAGCGCAATGTACTCCCAACAGGGGTGGAGATTGTTTACTCGGGCCTTGGAAAAATTAATGCGGCATTAGCGAGCATGAAGGCAATTGATCAATTTAACCCCAGTGCGATCATGAACTTTGGTACCGCAGGAAAAATTAATCCTCAATTAGATGGTTTGCTCCACATTGGTAAAGTGATTCAGCGCGATATGATGGCTGAGCCTCTTGCGCCAAGAGGCAAGACACCATTTTGCGAGAGACCGTTCGAATATCTTTCCTCCGGAAAGTACGTTTGTGGCTCCGGTGATAGCTCTGTCACTGCTTCCGATCCTTGGTTACTGAGTCAAGGGGTAGATCTGGTAGATATGGAGTTATTTGCTATAGCTTATGTTGCTAATCACCACCAAATTCCGTGGCATTCGTATAAGTACATTACGGATGATGCAAATGAGAGCTCAGGTAATGATTGGCAGGAAAAAGTAAACCATGGACAAGATCTATTTATCCAGAAGTTAAGACAACTGCTGAGTTAAGTACTGATATGGCCCTAGATACCTCTAAGCCTTGGCTAAAAAATTATCCACAAGGCGTTCCTCATGAGATTGGACCTCTAAGTCATACATCGTTGACTGAGTTAATTGATGAGTGCCTTACGCGCTTTGGCAAGCGGAAAGCTGTGGAGGCGATGGGTGGGTTTTTCTCATACAGAGAGCTCGACAAACTCTCCCATGACTTTGCTTCCTATTTACAAACCCTGAACTTAGAGAAGGGTGCACGTGTTGCCTTAATGTATCCTAACGTCATAGAGTACCTAGTGGCAATGATTGGCACTCTGAGGGCCGGTTATGTAGTGGTCAATATCAATCCACTCTATACAGCGCGAGAGCTTGAGGCGCAATTACTTGATAGTGGGGCAGCAGTTCTGGTGGTAATGGAAAACTTTGCTCACATCTATCAAGAAGTAAATCCTATCAAGACTATTGTGCAAGTGATTGTGAGTAGCCCAGGTGAGTTAATGGGCCTCAAAGGTCGCCTCATTAATTGGGTTGCAAGAGATATTAAAAAGTTAATACCTTCTTGGGAGTTTGCCCACATCACTTTTAAGGATGCGCTTGATATAGGTAGTCGGCATCATTTTCAAAAGCCCAAAATTAGTCTAGATGACATTGCCTTCTTGCAATATACCGGTGGCACTACTGGAACCTCTAAAGGGGCCGTGTTGCTTCACCGCAATATTCTGTCTAATGTGGCGCAAATAGAGTATTGGTTAAATCCTGGTTTGAAACAAAAGCCAGAGCAGCAGTTGGTATTTTTGTGTGCCTTACCTATGACCCATATCTTTGCTTTAACGGCCTGTGCTTTGCTGGGTATTGCTAAAGGAAGTCTCTTAGTCCTCGTGCCTAACCCACGCGATATCACCGGCTTTATCAAAATGCTAATCAAGCACCCGAACATCAATATTTTTCCAGGTGTAAATACACTTTTCCATGCACTGATTCACCGACCTGAATTTAAGAAGGTAAAACTTCCCAATTTGTTGGTCACGATTGGTGGAGGTATGGCCGTTCATAAGAAAACAGCTGATCATTGGCAAGCGCTGACAGGTGTGCCAATTGCTCAAGGCTATGGTTTATCGGAGACATCGCCTGTAGTCTGCGTGAACACGCCTCTAGAAAAACATTTCACCGGGCACATTGGCATGCCTTTACCGAGTACCGATGTTGTCATTCTGGATGATGATGAAGTTGAGCTACCAAATGGAACTCCCGGCGAGATCTGTATTCAGGGGCCACAAGTGATGGCGGGCTACTGGAATAAACCAGAGGAGACGGCACATTGCATGACTACCGATGGTTTCTTTAAGTCAGGAGATATCGGCTTCATCACGGATGAGGGCTATGTAGAAATTGTTGACCGTAAGAAAGACATGATTGTGGTAGCAGGCTTTAAAGTTTTTCCTAATGATGTAGAGGATCAATTGGTTCAAATGGATGGCATTAGAGAATGTGCTGTGATTGGTGTACCACACCGTAAGCTAGGAGAAATAGTCAAAGCTTATGTCGTCAGAGATAACCATCACTTAACTGAGGCTGATATCTTGCAATACTGCAAAGACCATATGACCAGTTACAAACGCCCCCGGAAAGTGGTCTTTATTAACGAACTTCCCAAATCTAATGTCGGTAAGATTTTGCGCCGAGAGCTCAGAAACTTATAAATCCACAGCAAGACGATTATTTGCGTGGAGTTTTACCAACCATCTTGGCTGCTCTCAAGAAATCAAAGTCCACACCTTGATCAGCTTGGGTAACAGTATCTAAGAATAGCTTCTTGTATCCCCGTTCAGCAGTAGGTGATGTAATTGGATTTTCTTTAGCACGCTTAGCCAGCTCTTCATCAGAAATTAATAAGCTAATCTCACGATTTTTAACGCTCAAACGAATGCGATCACCATTACGCACATGCGCTAATGGACCACCAATGGCTGACTCAGGGGTAACGTGCAACACGATTGTTCCAAATGCGGTGCCGCTCATGCGTCCATCAGAAATGCGAACGATGTCTTTCACGCCAGCGCGTGCTAGTTTCATGGGGATAGGGATGTAGCCCGCTTCAGGCATGCCAGGTGCACCTTTGGGGCCAATGTTCTTTAGAACCAAAATATCATCGGCCGTAACATCCAAATCGGGACTGTCAATGCGAGTGGCTAAATCTTCAGCATTCTCAAACACCACGGCGCGACCTTCATGCTCCATGAGTTTCTCATTTGCTGCGGATTGTTTAATGATTGCGCCACCAGGTGCCAGGTTGCCATGCAGAACGGCAATACTGCCGCGAGGATAGATTGGCTTATCAAATGGGCGAACAACATCCTGCTTGAAGCTTGGTGGTGCTGCATTAATTTCTTCGCCCAGCGTCCTGCCGGTTACGGTCATTGCATTGAGTTTTAACTGCGGCTTGAGTTCGCGCAATAAAGTGGTCATACCGCCAGCATCATGGAAATTTTCCATGTAATGATCACCAGAGGGTTTTAGATCCACAAGTACTGGAGTTTCATTACCCATTTTGTCCAGGGCATCTAAATCAATCTCTAGGCCCATACGACCAGCAATCGCCGCTAAGTGAACAATGCCATTAGTAGACCCACCAATAGCAAGTAATACACGAATCGCATTCTCAAACGCGTCTGCAGTCAGGATCTTGTCAATCGTTAAGCCATCTTTAGCCATTTGAACTGCACAAGTACCAGTTTCTTCTGCAACTCGGATACGGTCTGCAGTGACTGCTGGTGGGGTAGCTCCACCGGGAACTGTCATACCCAGGGCTTCAGAGATGCAAGCCATGGTGCTGGCAGTACCCATCACCGAGCAAGTACCTACGCTAGCAACCAGTTGATCATTGACTTCATCTTTTTCAATTTCATCGATCTCACCAGCGCGGAACTTGCCCCAGTAGCGACGACAGTCAGTACATGCACCAACACGTTCACTGCGATGTGAGCCCGTTAACATGGAGCCAGTAATGAGCTGAATGGCTGGTAAGCCTGCTGATGCAGCACCCATCATTTGCGCTGGGACAGTTTTATCGCAACCGCCAATCATGACGACCGCATCCATTGGCTGAGCACGCAACATCTCTTCGGTATCCATCGACATGAGATTGCGCAAATACATACTAGTAGGCGCAGCAAAACTCTCATGAATCGAGATGGTCGGAAATTCCATCGGTAGGCCACCAGCGAGCATGACACCGCGTTTCACCGCCTCAATGAGTTGCGGCATATTGCCGTGACATGGGTTGTAAGCGCTGCCAGTATTGATGATGCCGATAACAGGGCGATCTAATGCGCTATTGGTATAGCCCGCACCCTTGATAAATGCCTTACGTAAAAATAATGAGAATCCCTTATCGCCATAACTCGTTAAGCCCTTACGTAAGCCAGTCTCAGGCGCTGTTTTAGGATCTTTTGGCTTGGTGCTCATATTTGTCTCGGTAATGATTAATTATAAAAATACTGTTGATGACTTATTGTAGTCATGCCAGCGTTATAGTTCCTACAAACCGCCACCCCAGCGATATTGCCAAGAAATGCCAACGGCGTTATAGCTCGTATCGGTGCGGGAATAAACACCCGTGCTTCCGGACAGTCGGATAGAGTTATGTTTATCAATCGGATAGGAGAGCGTGCTACCAAAGCGCCAGTTTTCTTGCGAGCCGCTTACTGGCATGCTATTGACATAGGTTTGCCCACCAAAGAAGTAGGTTGCATCAGCAGATATCCAAGCTGTATTTGGGAAGTAATAAATGACATGTGTTTCACTTGAATAGACTGGATTTTGCGACAAGGTATTGCTTCCCAGGTAGCTCGCATTGCTGGTGTAAATCGAGGCCATGCCAGCTAATTCCAGGCGCCATGGACCCACTGCTTGCGAAGCGCCGATACCTGGCTGAATGACTGTGCGATTGCCGCCAACATTAATCATCTGATCGCTGTTGTACTTGCCCCAAGGAATGGAGGCAGCGAGGCTTGCGCCAATAATCAGGTCTTGTTGATAATTTTTGAACTCACTTACGGAGAGTGCAGGTGCGCCATATAAGTTGACTGAGGCCTTAATCATTGGATCAGATAGACCTTCAGCGGATGCATTAATCGCTTGACCAGCTAAGGTGCCAGTGCCAGATAATTCAGAATAGGGTAGCACTAGACTAATTCGTCCCGATTGGCCCGCAACATCGAGGATATGAGTCAGGCTAATGGCTTCAGTAGTTAATTTATATGTACCGCTTTTGACTTGTGCAATACCGCCTGTAACAAAGTTAATACCAATAGGGGCATTGGAATAAGCACGGGCTTCAATTTCTTGAGCTTGAACGTTGGCAGATATAAAACCTAAAGCAAAAATCCAAAAAAGAGTTCTTGAGTGTAAGGTCAAAGCTTGAGACCTCAAAAAAATCAAGCAGCAGAATCTTTTTTGCCAAAAAGGATATTGAGCGTCGTATCCTCACCCAGGGCCAATCTGATACCAACCAATACAAGATATGGCCAAACGATTAGCCAATAAACCATAGTCATGGCTAAGACATGCAGAGGATTTTTTTGGCCAAAACTGGTCATCGCATCAATAAAGTTTTTACCGTGAATCAGCCCCTCAACTCCGGCTTCAATATAGTTCAAACTCAGAACAACAAAAATATAGAAGAGTGATTCAAGAAAGAGGGATTTAATAATCCCATGGTTTTTACTGATCTTAATTGGAAAGATGGCCTGGGCTATCAACATAAACTTGGCACAAAGGCCCGCTTTGATGAGGGCAAGCCCAAAAATAGAGAAGGTAATCGGATGACCTTCTGAATTGGTGACGGCTAAAAAAGTCAGGGCACAGAACCAAGTGCCAAAATAAGCAGTCAGAACTAAAGCCTTCTTAGCTTCCCCTTCAAGCTTTTCCTTGATGCCTTCAGAATGAGTTTCAGTGCTTGAGTTTGTTTTCATTACTTAAGCATTACAGCAAGACTCGCCGCTAGAGCAGGCTGACGTGGTCTCAACCGGTGCTGGCTCATGCGTGTAGCGTGCGATGAAGGCATGCTGACTGCGTAGTGGTAGCTTGATCCACACGAAGTGACCAGATCCTGGAGCAACATCAATTGGCTCGCCGGCCATATTCCACATGGCATCTAAGACAATGTCTTGATTACCTTGAGGTTCGATGATTTCGATTTTGTCGCCAACAGAGAAGCGGTTTTTAACATCGACTTTGACTCTGCCAGAGGCTACATCGATATCCAGTGTTTCGCCAACGTACAAACTTCTACCCGAGAGAGAGTGGCCGCGCATATAGAGTTGATATTCTTTATCGTGATGACGTTCATAAAAGCCATCGGTATAGCCACGATTTGCAAGGCCTTCTAAATTGCCAAGCAGAGTCGTATTAAAGGGCCTGCCTGCTACAGCATCATCAATAGCTGAGCGATAGGCCTGACATGTGCGTGAAACGTAATAGGGCGATTTGGTACGGCCTTCAATTTTGAAGGAGTCAACCCCCATCTTTGTTAATCTCTCGATATGCTCAACAGCGCGCAAGTCTTTGGAGTTCATGATGTAGGTGCCGTGCTCATCTTCTTCCATGGGCATCAATTCATCTGGACGACGGGCTTCTTGGAGCAAAACAACATCACCACTAGAAGTTTGCTGCCCAGGCTTAACCTTGTAATCCCAACGACAAGCATTAGTGCAGGCACCCTGATTGGGGTCGCGATGGGACATATAACCTGACAAAAGGCAACGGCCAGAGTAGGCAATACATAAGGCGCCATGCACAAAGACTTCAAGCTCCATTTCGGGACAATCTTGACGCACTTCTTCAATTTCATCAAAAGACAGTTCACGAGATAGAATCACTCGGCTAATGCCAACGGAGCGCCAGAATTTGGCAGATGCTCCATTAACAGTATTGGCTTGCACTGATAAATGAATCGGCATATCAGGCCATGCTTCTCTAGCCATCATGATCAAACCAGGATCTGACATGATGAGAGCATCAGGCTTCAAATCCACCACTGGTGACATATCTTTAATATAGGTGCGAGTTTTTGCACCGTGAGGCAATAGGTTAGAAACCAAGTAAAACTTTTTACCTAGGTTATGTGCGGTATCAATGCCTTGCTTGAGTACCTCGATCTTGCCAAAGTCATTATTGCGAACTCTTAAAGAATAGCGAGGCTGGCCAGCATAGATCGCATCGGCTCCGAATTCGAAAGCAGTTTGCAACATGGAAAGGCTGCCGGCAGGGGCTAGAAGTTCTGGGGTCTTGGTCATGGGGTGTATTTTAAGGCTCTTGGGAGATTTTAGGTTTTGGCCTATTGCTTAAGTAAAAACACCTAAAAAAGCGGTTTTCCCTGCCTGAAGGATCTTTGGCAATGCTATATTGGCCCTTATAAATATAAATTAGGGCATTAGCCCAAAAGGAGACGAAATGAAATGGATGGCATCAGCACTAGTGGCGCTAATTTCTTGTTTATTCGCTGGTCAAGCATTCGCGGCCGGGAAGATTCAGATGAATGAGTACATGGTGCAAAGCGATACTCCAGGCATTTCTCTCTATGTCCGCAATAAGCATTTAGCTGGCATGAAGAAATTTACTGCCGAGAAAACATTGCTTTATGTTCATGGCTCTACTTATCCAGCAGAAACTGCCTTTGATTTATCGCTAGGGGGAACCTCATGGATGGAGTACATGGCTGCAAGAGGCTACGACGTCTGGTTAGTCGATCTTCGTGGTTATGGTAAATCTACTCGCCCACCTGAGATGGATCAGCCTGCCGATCAAAACCCCCCGATTGTCAGAACAGATACAGCAGTAAAGGACGTATCCAGTGCTGTTGATTACATCTTAAAGAAGCGCAACATTAATAAGATGAATCTGCTTGGTTGGTCTTGGGGTACGACCATTATGGGTAAGTACACTACCGAGAATAACGAGAAGGTTAACAAATTAGTGCTCTATGCGCCGCAGTGGCTGCGGCAAGGCGGAGCGCCATTAACGGACAAAGGTGGTCAACTGGGTGCCTATAGAGTTGCCTCAATTGCAGATGCCAAAAATCGCTGGCTTACTGGCGTGCCTGAGAGTGCTAAAGCAACGCTTATTCCAGCAGGTTGGTTTGAGAAGTGGTCAGAAGCTACTTTTGATACAGATCCATGGGGAAGAACCCAAACCCCTAAGAAGCTCAGAGCGCCAAACGGTACAGTGCAAGATGCTCGTGAGTTTTGGACTGCCGGCATTCCGGTATATGAGCCTAAAAATATTCGTGTGCCAGTCATGCTCGTTCATGCAGAGTGGGATGCAGACTTACCAAGCTACATGCTTTATGAATACTTCACAAAGCTAGAAAATGCTCCTTACAAAATCATGCTGCAGATCAGTGAAGGCACTCACACCATCATTATGGAAAAGAATCGCATGTTGATGTTTACAGGTGTTCAGGAGTTCTTAGATGGCAATTTCAAGCCTGAGAAATAAGAATTTCCCAAAAGAAAAAGCCCCTAGATTGCTCTAGGGGCTTTACTTATTTGGCTCCTCGACCTGGGCTCGAACCAGGGACCTACGGATTAACAGTCCGGCGCTCTACCGACTGAGCTATCGAGGAATAAGCGGATATTATAGCAAGATGCGCTCACTACTTCCTACCTCTGTACAGATCCCTAAAGTACTGACGATTGCTGGCTCAGACAGCGGTGGCGGGGCGGGGCTTCAGGCTGACCTGAAGGTCATCACCGCCCTTGGGGCTTATGCGATGTCGGTCATCACTGCCATCACAGCTCAAAACACCCTAGGAGTCACGCGCATTCAGGATGTGGATCTAGATGTTGTGGAGGCCCAGATTGATGCAGTCTTAGTAGATATCGGGGCAGATATTGTCAAAATCGGAATGCTGGCTAGCCCAGAAATTGTTCGAACTGTAGCCCAATCATTATCTCGTCATGGGGTAAAGCGGATAGTACTTGACCCCGTCTTGCGAGCCACTTCAGGTGCAAGTCTTGGTGGTGATGACACAGCTCAAGCCATGATTGCCGAATTATTTCCGATGGCAATATTGATTACGCCAAATATGGATGAGGCATCCTTATTGTTAGGTCGCGACATTTTAGGTCCAGACGATTTCAAGCTTGCTGCACAACAGTTGCTGGATATGGGGCCGCAGGCCGTCTTGATTAAGGGCGGTCATCTTGATGCAACTCACACTCAAATCACTGATTTTCTGATGTGGAAAACCATTGAAGATGGATTAGAGGTGGTGCAGTCAAAAGAATTCAAACACTATCGTGTGAATACTTCCAATACCCATGGCACAGGTTGCTCTTTAGCTTCCGCAATAGCCACTTATTTGGCTGGAGGTCATGATTTAAGTCATGCAGTAGCAAAAGCAATTGCTTACGTAGAAGCGGGCTTAGAAGCGGGTTGTTTCTTAAGTATTGGCGAGGGTCCTGGGCCCTTGTGGCATATGCATGATTTCTATCCAACAGCTTTGTTGGACGAAAAAGGGAATTACTAAGAGTTTTCTGGGCGCTTACAAGCTATTGCATTAATTCTTGTAAATGTTTGATCGCAGCTTTTGGATCTTTGGCTTGCGTTATAGCCCTTACAACCGCTACTGAGCCAACACCACTTTTAGAAACAGCACGAATACTGTCCTGATCAATTCCACCAATGGCCACCAAGGGATAGTGGCTCATGAGTTTGGCGTATTGATATAAGCGACCCAAACCTTGTGGCGCAGTAGGCATCACTTTTAAGTTTGTGGGGAAGACTGCTCCCATCGCAATATAACTGGGGCAAAAGCGATCTACATAAGCCATCTCTGCGTAACCATGAGTGCTTAAACCCAAACGCAAACCAGCCACACGAATTTCATCTAAATTGGCAGTTGCGATATCTTCTTGACCAAGGTGGACGCCATAGGCGCCAGCTTCAATGGCTTGCTCCCAATAATCATTGATAAAGAGCAGAGTCTTGCTATTTTTAGTTGCGGCAACTGCTTCTTTGATTTGTTTTCTGATTTTGGATCTATCGTCTGACTTAAAACGCAATTGCACTGTTGGCAACTCAGCATCAACCATCCGTTTGACCCAATCTGCATCGGGCATTACGCCATATAAACCTAAACGATTTGGGCATTCTGCAAAGGCATTGGGATTCATATTGCGAGTCCAGGGCAGTAAATCAAAATGCTCTGGTCTGTTAGGCCATTTCTGAGCATTAAAGCCACCATCTCTCTGAGTCATGCGAGACCAGGCTTTACCTAATACCTTCGCATCAGATTCAATAAAGCCCATATGGATTGCGGCAAGAGCACCAGCTAATTCATAGTGATCAGTAGCGGCTTCATTATCAATTCTGGGTGGTGGATTGCCAGGTGTAAATTGAGGAATCGAGAGACATAGATCGTCACTGCAATGGGCTGCAATAATTTGCTCAGCAAGATCCCGAATAAGACTCATTAGCTCTGATGCCAAAAAGGGGTGCCAACTAAGGGTGTGCTTGCTTGAGCAGATTCTTGTGGTTTCATAGCGCCAGATAAATAAGCAGCGCGGCCAGCATCCACTGCCATTGCAAAGGCTTTGGCCATAACAACAGGATCTTCTGCTAGCGCAACAGCAGTGTTTAATAAAACGCCATCAAAACCCCATTCCATGACAGTGCAAGCGTGGGATGGTAGACCAAGGCCTGCATCAACCAGTAGGGGTACTTTTAGTCGGTCGCGCAACAGCTTCATGGCATAGGGATTGAGAGGTCCCTGACCAGTTCCAATTGGGGCAGCCCAAGGCATAACAGCTTGGCAACCAACATCGACTAAACGTTGGCACAAAATTAAATCTTCAGTGCAGTAGGGTAATACTTTGAAGCCATCTTTGATTAATGTCTCGGCAGTTTGAACTAAACGTAAGGTATCTGGTTGCAAGGTGTAATCATCGCCAATCAATTCCAATTTAATCCAATCGGTCTCAAAAACTTCACGAGCCATTTGTGCGGTAGTAATCACTTCCTGTGGGCTATGACAGCCTGCGGTATTGGGCAGAACGGGTACGGCCATCTTTTTCAGGAGATCCCAAAAACCACTATGCGCCTCAGTAGTTGAGGTGCCCTGGCGGCGCAAGCTCACAGTAATCATCGCTGGATTGGATGTTTGCACAGCATTTTCCAAGACCTGTGGAGATGGATACCGTGAGGTTCCTAACAGTAGACGGCTAGCAAAGCTCTCGCCATAGAGGACTAGAGCATCAGCGCTATTGAGATTATTGGGTAATGGTGCTGTCATGAATATTTAACCCCCGGTAACCGGAGCAATGATTTCTATTTGGTCATTCTCATTGAGAAGAAACTCACCGTGCTTAGTCTTAGGTACAAAGTTCAAATTGACAGCCACAGCATAGGGCGGCTTAGCCTCAATTAAAGAAAGCACATCAGAGATCACGCTCTGAGTGGGAAGTTCATGCTCAATTTGGTTCACGATTACACGCATAAGCTAGCCTCGTGACTATTAGACTCTTGAGTGATGTTCAGGCCCAAATCTAATGCGGTATTACTGTCACCGGATGCTAGAAGCTCTAAAGCACAGTCTAAGGCAGCTGGCGCGATCATAAAACCATGGCGATATAAGCCATTGATCATGATTAAATCTGAGAGTCCTTTATCTTTGCGAGTTTTGATTTCTGGAAGATTGTTCTTCAGGGTAGGACGACATTGAGTTGCCATTTCCAGAATGCGGGCCTCAGCAAAGCCACTATGCACTGTATAAACGGCACTTAGTAACTCCATCGCTGAGCGCACGCTCATTTCAGATAGATCATCTGATTCAATTTCAGTAGCGCCGACAACGTAAACATCATTTTCTTTGGGTGCGATATAGATTGGATAGCGGGGATGAATCAAACGTGTAGGGCGCCTGAGTTTTACTTCTGGAGCATAGAGACGAATCACTTCACCACGGACACCGCGCAAGTTGTTGCTCCAGCCATCCTTAGCGCCGGTGCCACGGCAGTCAATGACTGCTTGATAAGAGTGATCTTTACGAAGCTCATCTGGATTGACTGCGGTATTCCAGTGGCAACGAACTTTCAGATTATTCAACTCGATGAGAAGTGCATCCAATAGCTGACGATTATCAAGCTGCCCCTCATTTGGTAAAAATAGGCCTTGTGTGAAACGATCTGCTACACCAGGCTCAAGACCGCGGACTGCTTCATTGTCAAGTTTTTGCGGCAATGAAAGCAAAGAATTATTGCGGCAGTTGCGCTCTAAGTGGGCAGTAAATCGTTCTGCATCGCTGGTATCTTGCCGATGCCATAAGATCAATGTGCCATCTTGTTGAAAAAACACTGGAGTCGACAGCTGGCCAATCAGCTCTTTCCATCGTGGCAGACTATGAATACCCATGCGCACAACCGAATCTTCGGTAATAGCGGATTCTGCAAGCGGGGCTAACATGGCTGCAGCAATGCGGGCAGTGGCACCACTTGCGTTTGATTCGCCTTTATCAAAAAGCTCTACTTGAGCGCCTTGCCGTGCAAGTGCTACTGCCAGTAGGCGGCCCATTAGGCCGCCACCAACAATCGCGTACTTGCTATTTGAGAACGAAGCGCTATTCACAATCAGCCCAGATCTACTTACTGATAAATCTCGCTACCACGCTTGCGGAACTCTGCTGACATCTCTTCCATACCTTTTGCTGGATCTGAAGAGGCTTCTGCAGTGATCGGAATCACTTTTGCTTTCGGGTTTCCATCAGCATCGAGCGTTGCGGCGTAATCACGTACTTCTTGAGTGATCTTCATTGAGCAGAACTTCGGACCACACATTGAGCAGAAGTGTGCAATCTTCGCGCCTTCAGCTGGCAAGGTGGCATCATGATATTCACGCGCACGCTCTGGATCTAAACCGAGATTAAATTGATCTTCCCAGCGGAACTCAAAACGCGCTTTGGAAAGAGCGTTGTCGCGTACTTGTGCACCAGGCAAGCCTTTGGCTAAGTCGGCACCATGAGCGGCAATCTTGTAAGTGATGATGCCTTCACGGACATCCTCTTTATCTGGCAGACCTAAGTGCTCTTTTGGGGTGACATAGCAAAGCATCGCTGTGCCATACCAACCAATTTGGGCTGCACCAATACCGCTGGTGATGTGATCATAACCGGGAGCAATATCAGTGATCAATGGTCCAAGGGTGTAGAAGGGGGCTTCTAAACAATGCTTCAGTTCCTCGGTCATATTCTCTTCAATGCGCTGCATTGGAACGTGACCAGGGCCCTCAATCATGACCTGAACATCATGTTTCCAGGCTTTCGCTGTGAGTTCACCTAAGGTATGGAGTTCACCAAACTGAGCAGCATCGTTGGAGTCAGCAATGCAACCTGGACGTAAGCCATCGCCTAAGCTAAATGACACGTCATAGGCTTTCATGATCTCGCAGATCTCATCAAACTTGGTATAGAGGAAGTTTTCTTTGTGGTGGGCCAAACACCACTTCGCCATGATGGAGCCACCACGAGATACGATGCCGGTGATGCGATCTGCTGTCAGTGGTACGTACCGAAGCAATACGCCTGCATGGATAGTGAAGTAATCCACACCTTGCTCTGCTTGCTCAATCAAGGTATCACGGAACATTTCCCAGGTGAGATCTTCTGCAATACCACCGGTTTTATCTAAGGCTTGGTAAATTGGTACTGTACCAATCGGCACAGGTGAATTACGGATAATCCATTCACGGGTTTCATGAATATGTTTGCCGGTGGAAAGATCCATGATGGTGTCTGCACCCCAACGGATCGACCACACCATTTTCTCAACTTCTTCATTGATTGAGGAAGTGACAGCAGAGTTACCGAGGTTACCGTTAATCTTCACGCGGAAGTTACGACCAATAATCATCGGCTCTAATTCAGGGTGATTAATATTCGCAGGAATAATCGCGCGACCAGCAGCAATTTCAGAGCGTACAAATTCACCGGTGACAATATCAGGCAGGTTTGCGCCATATGACTTACCGGGATGTTGCTTGAGAAGCTGCTTGTAGGCTGGGTCTTTGCGCAGTTGCTCTAGTCCCATAGATTCACGCAGGGCAACGTATTCCATTTCTGGAGTAACGATGCCTTTACGGGCGTAATACATCTGGCTTACATTGCTGCCGGCTTTGGCAACACGTGGTGCACTGATGTGGGCAAAGCGTAAATTTTGGGTTGCCTCATCTTGAGAGCGGGCAACTCCGTATTCGGAACTTGGGCCGGCGAGTTGAATAGTGTCATTACGTTCAGCAATCCAAGCATCACGCAATCTTGGCAATCCTTTTTCCAGATTAATGACGATATCGGGATCGCTATACGGACCTGAGGTGTCATAGACTGGTACTGGTGGATTAGGCATCATCTCTTCGCCGACACGAGTTGGCAATTGTTCGATCATGCGAATTGGCGCCTTCACATCCGGACGTGAACCTTGTAGGTAGGTTTTGGTTGATGCAGGGTAGGCAAACTTCTGACCAAAGTCGCGTTCTAAGCTTTTTAAGCTTGGAATTTCATGTTTGGTTTTTTGATTATCTTTACTCACGTCCATCTCCTTACAGTTTTAGATGGACGAAACCGGGTGTCGGTCTGATGTAACTCCCCACGCCAGCATTATCTGGATCGGGTTCTAGGGTCTTTCTCAGCGCCTCTTGGCAAACTCTGCTTTAGAGGGCACCCCTGTTTCATCCTTAAGATGGATTTAACCACGAAATGCCGTTTAAGTTCATGACCCCAATCAAAAGCTGCTGCATGGGGTAAAAAACCTTATTTATTGCATCGCAAGATGTAGTCTGCAGTGACAAAAGCGGCATCGCTTGTAAATTCATCAGCCAGGATGCGAGCAGCGGCTTCCGCTAGGGATACTTCGATAAAGCCACTGACTTCACCATCATGATTGGTGGGAATAAAGTTGTCCGGAAGCTCCAAGTCGTAGATATAGAGCTGTTCATCATGAAACCCACGGGCAGGGATTGGTCGACGCATATGAATTCGACCCACAGGCTCAACCTGATCGGCAATTTGCGCAGGCACTCCTGCTTCTTCCCAGAGCTCCCGTTTTGCACATACCCAAGGGGTCTCATCAGCAGAGATTCCACCAGCAGCAATATTATCTAACTTACCTGGGTCAGTAGCTTTTGTTTCACTGCGCCTGCCCAACCAAAGCGATCCAGATTTTGTATAGCCATTGATATGGGTTGCCATGCTTCGAAATCCAAACGTGCGAAAGGCAGAGCGTTCTAAGCGAAAGTGCTGATGTCCATTGTGATCTATCCACGCAAAATCCTCGTTACGCCAACCGGAAATATAACCACCCGTGCGCATCTTATTCGCCAATTGATAAAGGCTCGCCGATATATCTTGAGGTCGACCCAGTTGGATTTTTAAATGATCATTCCCAATATGGATTAGCGGTATAGGATCATTTTGAAGAGTTTCTCGAAGGAAGGGGATAAATTCTGGAGTGATGTGCCCAATTACTTGGCCGTCCTGATCGCCCTGTGAAAAATGAATCGGCATAAAGTCAGCTGGGGCAGCACGGGCCGTATTTTGGAGCATCTCCTCCAAGGCTGCGAGAGTGCTGGTTGATAGCTTATTCATAGGCTGGAGTTTAAGGGAACATAACAGTCTTAGGGTTTTTGTCAATGATTGGCAGCAAAAAAATACGCAAACGTAATGACTAATTTTTTTTACGTACTTTTAATTATGAACAATGAAGTAGCTGCCAATAATTTAAGCAAGCCAGCTCGTTCTATAAAAATCTGCGACTTACGAAAACTTTTTCCGATTTATCCACATGGCCTGTGGATAAGTTTTGTTAGTTAAGTGGTCCCGCCGACAGGAATCGAACCTGTATCCCACGCTTAGGAGGCATGTGCACTATCCATTGTGCTACGGCGAGTATGTATAAATGTGAAACTGTGCTAGAGAAGGCAAATTCCTAATTTATAAGCCATCACCAACCACACAAAGCCCAAACTTGGTTTGTGATGGCAACCATCATATCGGGTGCAAAGTATGCAGAAAAAATCAGCAGTAAGACCACTAAGGCAAAACTATAAAGCAGTAATTGCCTTAATGAAAATCGCTTGCTCATGCGTTTGCTATACGAGTAATGGCGCGTTCTTTTACGGGCAAGTTCACTAAGAATGCAAATATACCCAGTGCAATGGCAATTTCCCAGACGATTAAATAAGATCCCGTGCGATCAAATAAGTATCCACCGAGGAAGGCGCCGCAGAAACTGCCAAGCTGATGTGAAAAGAATACTAAGCCTGAGAGCATTGTGAGGTATTTCACGCCAAAGATCTGCGCAACGATACCGTTTGTCAGTGGGATGGTAGATAGCCACAAGAATCCCATGATGGCCGCAAAGATATAGGTAGTCATTGGGCTTAATGGGAGGAGTATGAATCCAATAATCGCGATAGATCTGCTCAAGTAAATACCGGAGAGTAAGTAGCGCTTTGGAAAGCGTTGACCCAATATACCTGCGCCGTAGGTACCAAAGATATTAAATAGGCCAATCAGCGCAAGAGCAGTGGTTGCTACCGCAGGCGCTCCTACTGCTGGATAGCTTGCAGAAAGATCCTTTAAATAAGGCGCTAGATGTACAGCAATGAACACCACCTGAAAGCCGCAAACAAAATAGCCCAAAGTCAGCAAGCGAAAGCTAGTGTTCCCCATTGCTTCTTTTAAGGCTTGTTTAATCGTTTGATCGCCAAGATTATTGGTATGCGTAAAGTTTTTCTCGCGCAACATGAAAGCAGTTGGAATCATGAGACTTGCCATGAGTGCCAGCATTAAGAGGGCCTCTTGCGCTCCAAAGGCGCTTAACAAACCTTGCTCGGCAGGAATCATGAGGAACTGGCCAAAGGAGCCTGCAGCTGCTGCGATTCCCATTGCCCAAACACGCTTATCAGCAGGTACGTTGCGACCTAAGATGCCATAGATCACGCTGTAAGTGGTTGCGGTTTGCGCCAAACCAATCAGCAGTCCACCGGCAACAGTAAAGTTAAAGATGTCAGTTGAGAGGGCCATACCAGCTAAACCAAGGGCATACAGAATGCCGCCGGCTACCATAATCTTGAATGCGCCATAGCGATCTGCTAGTGCGCCGGTGATGGGCTGAAATGCGCCCCAAATGAGATTTTGTAAGGCAATCGTTAAGGCAAAGGTCTCACGACCCCATTCATTTGCGGAGGTGATGGGGAGGTTGAATAAGCCAAAGCCATGACGAATGCCCATCGACATGGTGACCATGAAGCCCCCAAATATCAGGACTTGTTTCATGGTGAGCGATGGCTTGAGTGTAGAGGTAGTCATTGCTTAGATGATTCCTTTTTGCTGCAGTTCATTAATCGCAGCGTCATCGAGTTTGAGGCGCTCATGCAAAATTTCATTGGTATGCTGGCCCAGAGTTGGTGGCGCCATGCGAACTTCAGTCGGTGTTTTAGAGAGCTTCATTGGGCTGGCAACTAATTTCATATTGCCAACAGTAGGGTGCGGCACATTCAGTTGAATGTTTCTAGAAATCACCTGTTCATTTTCAAATACTTCTTTGAAATCATTGATAGGTCCGCACGGAACGTTTGCCTGCTCCAATAAAGCAATCCATTCACCTTTGGTTTTCTTGCGTGTCATATGCTCTAGCAAAGGTACTAATTGTTTGCGATGCTGCACCCGCAAAGGATTGCTGACATAGAGAGGGTTATCTGCCAAATGCTCCTCGCCGCCGACGCTGACAAAATGCCTAAATTGACCATCATTGCCAGCAGCCACAATGATCCAGCCGTCTGATGTTGGGAAAGTTTGATAAGGAACAATGATTGGAGAGGCATTGCCCCAGCGCTTTGGCACCTCGCCAGAGGTCAGGTAGGCGCTTGATATATTGGCCATCACGGCAATCTGTGTATCGAGTAAAGACATATCAATATATTGACCTTCACCCGTACGATCACGGTGAATGACTGCCGCCAGAATGGCGGAAGAGGCATACATGCCCGTAAAGATATCGGCAATGGCTACGCCCGATTTTTGTGGACTTGCACCCTCAAAGTCATGTGCTTCACCAGTAACACTCATAAAACCACCCATACCCTGGATTATGAAATCATAGCCAGGGCGATGCGCGTATGGACCAGTTTGCCCAAACCCCGTGATCGAGCAATAAATTACATCTGGCTTTACTTTTTTGAGGCTCTCATAGTCGAGGCCATATTTAGCCAAATCTCCAACCTTGTAGTTTTCAATCACTACATCTGAATCGGCAGCAAGCTTACGAATAATTTCTTGACCTTCAGGCTTGGCAATATCAATCGTAATAGAGCGCTTGTTACGGTTGATGCAAATAAAATAGGCAGATTCGTCAGTTTCTTTGCCATTGGCATCTTTGGCAAAGGGAGGCCCCCAATGGCGCGTATCGTCTCCAGCCCCAGGGCGCTCGACTTTAATGACGTCGGCACCAAGGTCGGCCAGGTTCTGGGCGCACCAAGGACCAGCCAGTACGCGGCTAAGGTCTAAAACTCGAATATGACTTAAGGCTCCCATCCCCTGATTTTGGCATGGATGACAGGGGAATTCTTGAAAAGTTCGGCTTAGGCCTCAGACATGACTACAATTTGCGCGCATGGCTACCCGTAAAACTTCCGAATACAGCGAATCGTCGATTCAGGTCCTAAAAGGCCTAGAACCAGTCCGTCAACGGCCGGGAATGTATACCCGAACCGATAACCCCCTGCACATCATCCAGGAGGTATTGGATAACGCTTCTGATGAAGCTCTGGGTGGATTTGGTAAGCAAATCATTGTGACTATGCATACCGACGGCAGCGTTAGCGTGGAAGACGATGGTCGAGGTATTCCGGTTGGTATGCATCCAACTGAAAAACTTCCCGTGGTGGAAATTGTCTTTACCCAATTACACGCTGGCGGCAAATTCGAAAAAGGTTCTGGTGGTGCCTATGCATTCTCTGGTGGCTTGCATGGTGTTGGCGTCTCTGTAACCAATGCCTTATCGAAGAGATTGGAAGTCACTGTTTGGCGTGATGGACAAACCTCTTCATTGACCTTTGCTGATGGCAAGGTGATTGAGAAGCTCAAAACAAAACCATCATCTAAAGAAGATAAAGCCCATGGCACACGCGTTCGCGCTTGGCCAGATGGAAAGTATTTTGATAGCTCTGCTATTCCAATGGCAGACCTGACTCGCCTCCTGCGCTCCAAGGCTGTTTTGTTACCTGGCGTGAAGGTCACACTCATTCAAGAAAAATCTGGCGAGAGCCAAACCTGGCAATACGCACAAGGCTTGCGCGGCTACCTCAACGAAGCAATTGCCCAGGCTGGACATGGCCCAGAAGTTATTCCGCCCTTCGAAGGTGAGCAATACGCTACAGGTACAGGTGAGGAGGATTCTTTTGCCGAAGGTGAGGGCGCTGCATGGGTTGTTTGCTGGACCGAAGATGGTTCGCCAGTACGTGAGAGTTACGTTAATCTGATTCCGACACCTGCTGGTGGAACTCATGAAAGTGGTTTACGTGAAGGCCTCTTTAATGCTGTGAAGGGCTTTATTGAAATGCATGCTCTGCAGCCCAAAGGTGTGAAGCTTATGCCTGAGGATGTGTTTGCACGCGCATCCTTTATTTTGTCTGCCAAAGTATTGGATCCACAGTTTCAAGGGCAAATCAAAGAGCGCCTCAATTCTCGGGATGCTGTGAGATTGGTATCGGGTTATGCGAAATCCGCTCTAGAACTTTGGTTAAATCAGCACGTTGATTACGGTCGCAAACTGGCCGATCTCGTCATTAAGCAAGCCCAAGCAAGAACCAGAGCCGGTCAAAAAGTTGAGAAGAAAAAATCTTCTGGCGTTGCAGTGCTCCCAGGCAAACTCACTGACTGCGAGAGTCAAGATATCTCCATGAATGAGATCTTCCTAGTTGAGGGTGACTCGGCAGGTGGTTCAGCCAAAATGGGTCGTAATAAGGAATACCAGGCTATCCTCCCATTGCGCGGTAAGGTCCTCAATACCTGGGAAGCAGAGCGCGATCGCTTATTCGCCAATAATGAAGTGCACGATATTGCAGTAGCCATTGGCGTGGATCCTCATGGTCTGAACGATGATCCGGATTTATCGAATTTGCGTTACGGCAAAGTTTGCATATTGTCTGATGCAGACGTTGATGGTGCCCATATTCAGGTGCTCCTACTAACACTGTTCTATAAGCACTTTCCAAAACTGATTGATTTAGGCCATGTGCATATTTCTAGACCGCCACTCTTTAGAGTAGACGCTCCAGCACGGGGTAAAAAACCTGCGCAAAAAATTTATGCACTAGATTCAAGCGAGCTGCAAGCGATTGAAGATAAATTACGCAAAGACGGTGTCAAAGAATCAGCTTGGCAAATCTCCCGCTTTAAGGGTTTAGGTGAGATGAGTGCCGAGCAATTGTGGGATACCACCCTGAACCCCGATACCCGTCGTTTATTGCCCGTAACTCTGGGATCCTGGACCGAAGATGAAACCTTTAAAACGATGGACATGTTGATGGGTAAATCGGAATCTGGTGCTAGACGTGATTGGCTAGAAGAGCGCGGCAATGAAGTTGAGGCAGATATTTAATGGCAACCAAGAAAACTCCAGGCAAAAAATCTGCTGCAGAGCAAGCGGATTTATTTTCCAATCCAATCGAGATGGATATCGTCGAGGTAGATGATGCTCCAAAAGCCAGTCCATCCTCTAAAGGTCCTCAGGGTCCAAACGATCCACATGATCCTAAAACAATGGATCTGAACGAAGACAATAAAGATAGCTTGACTCTAGCGGTTTATGCAGAGCGTGCTTATCTGGATTACGCCATTAGCGTTGTAAAAGGCCGTGCACTACCAGAAGTGGCTGATGGTCAAAAACCAGTACAACGCCGCATTTTGTTCTCGATGAATGAAATGGGTCTGCGTGCTGATGCTAAGCCAGTAAAGAGTGCCCGCGTGGTGGGCGATGTATTGGGTAAGTTCCATCCGCACGGAGATCAATCCGCATATGACGCATTAGTGCGTTTAGCGCAGAGCTTTTCATTACGTTATCCCTTAATTGATGGCCAAGGTAATTTCGGCTCACGTGATGGTGATGGCGCTGCAGCAATGCGTTACACCGAAGCACGTCTTACCAAGATTGCTGGTTTGCTATTAAGTGAGATCGATGAAGGAACGGTGGATTTTGCTCCGAACTATGACGGCTCATTTCAAGAGCCCAAACTTTTACCAGCACGACTGCCGTTTGTTCTATTAAATGGCGCCTCTGGTATTGCTGTTGGTATGGCTACCGAGATTCCTTCACATAATTTACGTGAAGTTGCGAGCGCCGCAATTGCTTTGATGAAGTCTCCAAAGCTCTCTACCGCTGATTTGCTAGGTATCATGCCTGGCCCTGATTACCCGGGCGGTGGGCAAATCATTTCCTCTACAGCAGAGATTGCTCAGATCTATGAAACCGGCCGTGGCAGTATTAAAGTCCGGGCTCGCTGGTCCGTAGAAGAGTTAGCTCGCGGCCAATGGCAGATCGTTGTCAATGAGCTGCCTCCTGCAACTTCTTCTCAGCGGGTATTGCAAGAGATTGAAGAAATCACCAATCCAAAAGTGAAGGTAGGTAAAAAGACCCTCACGCCAGAGCAAAATAATCTCAAATCTACCATTCTGAATGTCTTAGATGGCGTTCGTGATGAATCCAGTAAAGATGCTGCAGTACGTTTGGTATTTGAGCCTAAGAGTAAAAATATTGACGTCAATGAGTTCGTTAATCTGTTGCTGGCGCATACCTCCTTAGAATCCAATGCGCCTATGAACCTAGTCATGATTGGTAATGATGGTCGTCCGCGCCAAAAAGGTCTCAAAGAGATTCTGACTGAGTGGGTTGAATTCAGGGTTGCTACCGTAACCCGCCGTACACAACACCGCTTAGGTAAGGTTAAAGACCGCATGCATATTTTGGAAGGGCGCTTAACGGTTCTTCTCAATATTGATAAGGTCATCAAGATCATTCGCAACAGCGATGAGCCGAAAGCTGATCTGATTAAAGAATTTAAACTCTCTGATCGTCAAGCTGAAGACATATTGGATATCCGCTTGCGTCAATTGGCTCGTCTTGAAGGCATCAAGATTGAACAAGAGCTCAAAGAGCTCAAAGCTGAGCGAGATGATTTAGAGGGCTTGCTGCAGAGCGATACAACATTGCGTAAGCGCATCGTGAAAGAAATTGAATCTGATATGAAGGACTTTGGTGATGATCGCCGCACCTTGATTCAGGAAGATAAGCGCGCTATTGCAGAAACAAAAGTGATTGATGAACCAGTCACAGTGATTGTTTCTCAAAAAGGTTGGGTGCGCGTGCGTCAGGGTCATGAGCATGACTCAACTCAATTTAGCTTTAAGGCAGGAGATGCCATGTATGACACCTTTGAGGTCCGTACGGTAGATGTCATCCAAGGCTTTGGCAGTGATGGTCGTGTCTACACGGTGCCTGTCAGTGAGTTGCCGGGAGCGCGTGGTGATGGATCGCCATTAACCAGCTTTGTTAACTTAGCCCCTGGCTCGCAAATGGTTGCTTACTATGCCGGTCAGCCAGACGATTTAGTGTTGCTCTCCACTAAAGCAGGTTACGGCTTCTTGGCAAACGTGGCTGATATGAGTACCCGCAATAAAGCAGGAAAATCGTTTGTGAGTATTGATGCAAAGGTTCCTGGAGATGCACCTTTGGGCGCAGTTAAAGTCAAGGTTGGCATGAAGCAGGTTGCTTGCTTGTCACAAGCCTCTAAATTATTAGTATTCCCATTAGATGAGCTCAAACGTTTACCCACTGGCGGCAAGGGTGTGATCTTAATGGGCTTGGACGATAAAGAATTCTTAGCCTCAGCTATCGCTGTTGGTCCGGATGGCGCTACTTATGCTGGGGCTGGTCGTGCAGGTAAACCAACGGAACTGAATTTGGATGCAAAGACGCTCAAATCTTTTGCTGGTAATCGCGCACGCAAGGGTCACTTTGTTGAGCCGCGTCTGAAAGACGGCAAGCTAAAGGCAAACTAAGCAAACTAGAAAATATTAGTTTTTCTTTGGAACGCTAATGCCGTATTTAACGGCTATGACCTCGGCCAGAATCGATACTGCGATCTCTGGCGGGGTTAGTGCTCCGATATAAAGTCCTACAGGTCCATGCAGCCTATCAACCTGTTCTTGGTTGAGATCGAATTCTAAGAGTCGCTCTTTGCGTTTTTGTGTGTTCTTCCGACTTCCCAATGCACCCACATAAAAGGCAGAGGATTTCAAGGCTTCCATAAGGGCCATATCATCCAACTTTGGGTCATGAGTGAGCGCTATGACGGCGGTATGAGGGTCAACTCCAATCTCAAGCAATACATCATCAGGCATGCCCTTAAAGAAAATAATATCGTCACGATTTAAGCCTTCGGCATATTCTTCACGGGGATCAATCACAATCACTTCAAAATCAGATGCCAGCGCAAAATCTGCTGTGTAGAGCGATAGTTGGCCGGCTCCAATAATGACCATCCGCCAACGTGGGCCATAGGTAGTTTGCATTTCTTGATCATTGCAAACAAATTCATCATGACGAGATCCGTCACTGAGAGTCGATTTGCCTGTACTTAAATTTACTGTGCGGCGTGTGATTTGATGTGAAGAGATTTGCTCCAGTAGTTTCTCTAGTACTCCAAGTTCTGGTCTTGGTTCAACTAGCAGCCTTAAAGTTCCACCACAGGGAAGGCCAAAGCGAGCAGCTTCTTGTTGGCTAACTCCATAAACCACCATTTCAGGGGTGGCCCTTGTCAAAATTTCTGTTTGCACACGACGTATCAAATCATCTTCAACACAGCCACCGGATACAGAGCCCGATACTTGACCATCATCCCGAATGGCAAGCCATGATCCGATAGGTCTGGGAGCAGATCCCCAAGTCTGCACAACCGTAGCAATGGCTACTGAGTGGCCAGCTTTAAGCCAGTTAACGGCAGATTGGAGGACGCTTAAATCAGTGCTATTCATGCTGTGTTTTGTCTTTATTGTTTATTTTCTAGTTTCCTATTTATTATCACTCTAATGACGTCTTTAGGTAAGAATCCCAGCCCTCCAAATCTCCGCCTAGCAATACTGTTGCTTGCTGCAGGCGAGGGGAGTCGTTTGGGCTCAATTCCCAAGGCGCTTTTGCACAAGAAAGGCAAAAGCCTTTTAAGTCATTTTTGCAATTCGCTTAAGGCATTCTCTCCAGTTGAGTTTGTTGTTGTTACTGGCTTTCATGAAGGGGTGATTGAGGCGGAATTAAAACAACTCCGAGAGAATCATGATTTGCCAATTCAATCAGTACGCAATCCCCATCCCGAATTGGGACAAGCATCGTCTGTCCGCTTTGGTCTTGAAGCCTTACAAAGTAATTACGAGGTTTTGTTGGTGGCACTGTGTGACCAACCCCTGGTAGGAGGCGATGAAATCAGCTTATTGCTCAGACAATTTGAACAGCGTGATCAGCAGAAAGAAGTGATACTGCCAGTAGTGGGCTCGCAGCGCGGTAACCCAGTGGTGTTTTCACGCAAAGTGATTGCTGATATCTTGGCAATACCGGCGATGGTATGCAGGCCCTTTATGGATCAGCACCCAGAGCTAGTGCAGATTTTTGCTACTGATAATCAGGCATACATTGCTGATGTTGACACCGATGCCGACATCAGCAAGTTTGATTTGCAACGCGCTTAAAGTTTAGATCTCGGCAATTAATTCAATTTCAACGCAAGCACCTAAGGGAATTTGCGCCACACCAAATGCACTTCGTGCATGCTTGCCTGCATCTCCAAAGACTTCAAAAAGTAATTCTGAGCAGCCATTAATGACTAAGTGTTGTTCGGTGTATTGATCGGTTGAATTGACAAGCCCCATCACTTTGACAATGCGTTTGATTTTATCCAATGAGCCTAAATGGTTCTGCAGTGTAGACATGAGATCAATCGCAATGGATCTAGCTGCAGCCTTGCCAGCTTCCGTATCCATATCTTTGCCTAACTTTCCAACCCAAGGCTTGCCATCTTTCTTTGCAATATGACCCGACAGGAAAACGGTATTACCTGAGGTGGCAGCCATGACGTAAGCGGCGGCAGGGGGTCCGGCTGGAGGTAACTCAATGCCGAGGGATTTAAGGCGATCAAGGTAAGAATTGCTCATGTTTTTGAATCCTGATTAACGAGATGATGAATCTTACTGGGAAGCGCTTGAGCCCAGTATTTTTCAGTATTTTTACGGGTTTTGGGTTGCCAAATGGGTCAAACAATGGCTCTAGACGCCTCAGTCCGCTATACTCTTGCTGATTGATTTAAACCGAACTCATTAATACAGATTTCTATGAAAAAACTAACAGTTCTCCCTCAATTGCTTGTTGCTACTTCTTTGGTGCTGACTGGTTTTGCCGCCCAAGCGCAAGAAGTAAAAGGTAATGCTGCGGCTGGTAACGCCAAAGTATGGCTTTGTGTTGGCTGCCACTCTATTCCAGACTACCGTGCTGACTATCCTTTAGTTTATAAAGTGCCAATGCTAGGTGGCCAAAATGCAGCCTACATTGCTAGCTCTTTAGCCGCATACAAAAAGGGCGAACGAAAGCATCCAACGATGCGCGCCATCGCAGGTAGCCTGTCTGATCAAGATATGGCCGATCTTGGCGAATACTATGCTGCGCAAACAGCCAGCTCACCTAACAACCCATTGAAGTGATAGAGACACGTTTATGAAATTCGCACTAATTACAGCCGTTTTGCTCTCAAGTATTGGTATTGCTAATGCTGCTAGCGTAGATAAAGGTAAGGCTCTTGTAGAGAAGGCCAATTGCGCCTCTTGTCATGGCGCTGGACTCAATGCACCAATCCTGCCTGTTTATCCCAAGCTTGCAGGTCAGTATTCTGACTATCTTTACTATGCGTTAAAGGCATACAAGGTAGGCAACGGTAACCCACAATACGGTCGTAATAACGCCATCATGGGATCGCAAGTTCAAGCATTCTCTGATGCTGATTTGCAAGATATTGCTGCTTACATTGCTTCTTTACCTGGAAACTTCGTTATTAAGAAGTAAGCTCTACCTTCAGTAGAAAAAAGGCTTAGAATCATCTTCTAAGCCTCTGTTCTTTATGGGATTTATTTCTATCTGAGGGCTTCTAAACCTCGAGCAAAGTGCTTTCGCATGGCCGCTTCTGCTGCCAATTCATCTCTTTTGAGTATTGCCCTAAGAATATCGCGATGCTCAACGAGGGATGCTTGCAGTCTCCCGGTGCTAGTTAATGAATCTTTACGATGGAGTTTGAGTACTTTACGTAAATCTGCAATCACGCCATTCATCCAACGATTTCCAGCAATTTCTTGGATTAGCTCATGAAATTTGCTATTAATCTCAAAGAATTGCTCAATATCACGATCAGCTGCTGCTTTTTCTAAGCGATGGTGAAGGTGGTCTAGCAGGTTTAGCTCATCTTCTGAAGCTTTAAGGGCGGACTCTCTTGCTGCCTGACACTCTAATAGCGATAACACTGTGAAGATTTGCTCTAAATCACCACGATTAACCTCGGTAACGTAGGCGCCTCTACGCATCTTGATGGTAATAAGCCCCTCAGATGCCAATACCTTGATAGCTTCCCGCATTGGCGTTCTGCTAATGCCGTATTGCTCAGCTAGTGATTGTTCGTCCAGCCAGCTTCCTGGGGCTAACTGCTTGCTAAAGATCTGCTCCCGTAGTCTGTCTGCTACGTCTTCATATAGCGGTCGATTTATCAGTTTTGTATTCATAATTATGAATACATCATAGCTGGACAAATTCTAAATAGTCAAGCAGAATTAGAGAAATTAGGTGCAATGCAACAAATTTACCAGGAGTGCTTTGTGAGTTCAGAAATTAACAGTTCATCAAATAATTCATGGCCAGCAGTTCCAGAATCCAATCTGGACGCTTGGAAAAAGTCAGCCCAGAAGTCTGCACCTAATGGCGATGTTGAGAAGCTTGGATGGAATACGCCCGATGGTATCCAGCTGAAAGCACTTTACACATCTGCAGATACTGAAGGTTTGAACTATACAAATACCTTGCCGGGATTTGAGCCATTTGTACGTGGTCCGCAAGCAACCATGTATTCAGTTCGTCCTTGGACTATTCGTCAATACGCGGGCTTTTCAACTGCTCAAGAATCTAATGCGTTTTATCGCAAAGCATTGGCTGCTGGTGGTCAAGGCGTATCCGTTGCATTTGACTTGGCTACTCACCGTGGCTATGACTCAGATCATCCACGGGTGACTGGTGATGTAGGAAAAGCAGGCGTTGCAATCGATTCTGTTGAAGACATGAAGATTTTGTTTGATGGTATTCCGTTAGATAAAGTATCAGTTTCT
Source organism: Polynucleobacter sp. MWH-Berg-3C6 (assembly GCF_018881855.1). Taxonomy (GTDB): domain Bacteria; phylum Pseudomonadota; class Gammaproteobacteria; order Burkholderiales; family Burkholderiaceae; genus Polynucleobacter. Next base: position 763,470 of record NZ_JACVPN010000001.1, read on the forward strand.
ATGACGATGAATGGGGCTGTGTTGCCCGTACTAGCAGGCTACATCGTTGCTGGTGAGGAACAAGGTGTTAAGCAAGAGCAATTATCGGGAACAATTCAGAACGATATCCTGAAAGAGTTCATGGTGCGTAATACCTATATTTATCCGCCTGAACCATCCATGCGCATTATTGGTGACATTATTGAGTACACCGCCAAGCATATGCCGAAATTTAATTCGATTTCCATTTCGGGTTATCACATGCAAGAAGCTGGTGCCAACCAAGTGTTGGAATTGGCATTCACGTTGGCAGACGGTAAAGAGTATGTCAAAACAGCCCTTGCAAAAGGGTTAGATGTTGATGGCTTTGCTGGGCGCTTGTCATTCTTCTTTGCGATTGGCATGAACTTCTATTTAGAAGTTGCTAAATTGCGCGCCGCAAGATTATTGTGGTGGCGCATCATGAAGTCCTTTGAGCCAAAGAATCCAAAGTCATTGATGTTACGTACGCATTGTCAAACCTCAGGTTGGTCATTAACAGAGCAAGACCCCTATAACAATGTCGTCAGAACGACTGTTGAAGCAATGGCGGCGGTATTTGGCGGCACTCAATCACTTCATACAAACTCATTTGATGAGGCAATTGCCTTGCCTTCCGAGTTTTCAAGCCGAATTGCTCGCAATACCCAATTGATTCTCCAAGAAGAAACCCATATCACCAGCGTGATTGATCCTTGGGCCGGTTCTTACATGATGGAAAACCTCACTCAAGAGATGGCGGATAAGGCCTGGGCAATTATTCAAGAAGTTGATGCGATGGGCGGAATGACTAAGGCCGTTGAAAGTGGTTGGGCTAAATTGAAGATTGAAGCCTCTGCTGCTGAGAAGCAAGCCAAAATTGATTCTGGATCTGATGTGATTGTTGGTGTTAATAAATACAAACTTGAAAAAGAAGATCTAGTTGATGTTTTGATGATCGATAACGATCGTGTTCGAGAGGGTCAGGTAGCGCTCTTAAAAGAAATTAGAGCAAAGCGTGATAGTAAAAAAGTAGAGGCCGCATTAGAGGCATTAACCAAGGCTGCCGAGGACAACACAGGAAACTTGTTGGAGTTGGCTGTAAATGCGATTCGTTTACGTGCTACGGTTGGTGAAGTATCTGATGCATTGGAGAAAGTTTACGGGCGCCATCGCGCCGATACTCAAAAGGTGACCGGTGTGTACGCAGCTGCCTATGATTCAGCCGAAGGCTGGGAAAAACTCAAAGTAGAAATTGCGGGCTTTGCAAAAGATTTCGGTCGTCGCCCGCGCGTCATGATCGCTAAACTTGGTCAAGACGGACATGACCGTGGCGCGAAGGTGGTTGCAACCGCCTATGCAGACTTAGGCTTTGACGTTGATATCGGACCTTTGTTTCAAACTCCGGAAGAGTGCGCACGCCAAGCCATTGAGAACGATGTGCATGCCTTGGGCGTTTCAACTCTGGCAGCTGGTCATAAAACCTTAGTCCCCGCCATCATTGCTGAACTTAAAAAACAAGGCTCAGATGACATCATCGTATTTGTGGGTGGCGTAATTCCAAGACAAGATTACGAGTTTCTCTATGAGGCAGGTGTGAAGGGTATTTACGGTCCAGGCACGCCAATCCCAGCTTCGGCTAAGGATGTGCTTGAGCAAATTCGTAAATCAGTAAAACCAGCCTAATCAGGAATACAGCGCATGCTCGAAGCTGCTGATCAGGTTTTAGTAAATGACCTCACTGGTGCACCATCGCTCAAGCAGCGACGTGCATTAGCTAAGATCATTACTTTGCTTGAATCTACCCGCTTAGATCACCGTAAGCGTGCTGATGAAGTGCTGAATAGCCTTCTTCCCAAGACAGGCAAATCATTTCGTTTAGGTATTTCTGGGGTTCCGGGCGTGGGTAAATCTACGCTGATCGAAACGCTCGGTTTGTACTTGATTGAAAAAGGACATCGTGTTGCTGTGATGGCCATTGATCCGTCCTCCAGCTTGTCAGGCGGATCTATTCTGGGTGATAAAACCCGCATGGAGCGCCTCTCTGTTTTAGAAGGCGCCTTCATCAGGCCAAGTCCATCTTCCGGAACCTTGGGTGGCGTTGCAGAAAAAACCCGTGAGGCTATGTTAGTTGCTGAGGCTGCCGGTTTTGACGTCATCATCGTAGAAACCGTTGGCGTAGGACAAAGTGAAATTGCAGTTGCGGGCATGACAGATATGTTCTTGCTATTGCAATTACCCAATGCGGGAGATGATCTACAGGCTATCAAAAAAGGCGTGATGGAGATTGCGGATTTGATTGCTATTAATAAGGTAGATATTGATCCAGATGCAGCAATGCGTGCGCAATTATTTATCACGAGCTCTTTGCGTCTATTGGGTTTTCAGGGGAATCCCGATCACGCCTCATATGATCAAGAGTTTTGGCATCCAACCGTGATCACTCTGAGTGCTCTGGAGGGCAAGGGCTTACCAGAGCTATGGGAAAAAGTAAGTCATTTTGAAAAACTACAAAGAGCAAATGGCAAATTTGAATCCCGTCGCAAACAGCAGGCGGGAGCTTGGATGTGGGATCGCATTGATGCCGGTCTTAAGACTGCATTTAGAAACAATGCGGCAGTGCAAGAGCTATTACCAATCTTAAGCGCACAAGTAAATCAAGGAACTATGGCAGCTTCAGTGGCGGCAAGACGCTTACTAGAATCCATGGGGCATGAATTTTTCTAAGGAGTAGGAAATGAAGGAAATCATTCAACAACTGGAAGCGAAGCGCGAGCTTGCCCGATTGGGTGGTGGGCAAAAGCGTATTCAAGCACAGCATTCCAAGGGAAAATTAACAGCCCGCGAGCGTATTGAGCTACTACTTGATGCCGGCACTTTCGAAGAGTGGGATATGTTCGTGGAGCATCGTTGCCATGATTTCGGAATGGCTGATCAAACTGTGCCAGGTGATGGCGTAGTTACCGGCTATGGAATGATTAACGGCCGCTTGGTATTTGTGTTCTCACAAGACTTCACTGTTTTAGGTGGATCTTTGTCGGAGGCGCATGCAGAGAAGATTTGCAAAATCATGGATCAAGCTCTCAAGGTTGGGGCGCCTGTGATTGGCTTGAATGACTCAGGTGGTGCCCGTATTCAGGAGGGCGTTGCCTCATTGGGTGGCTATGCAGAGATTTTCCAGCGCAACGTTACCGCTTCCGGTGTGATTCCCCAGATTTCTCTAATCATGGGTCCATCTGCTGGAGGTGCCGTGTATTCGCCTGCATTGACTGATTTCATCTTTATGGTGAAAGACAGCTCTTATATGTTTGTTACTGGCCCTGAGGTTGTTAAGACGGTTACGCATGAGGATGTTACTGCTGAAGAGCTAGGCGGAGCGGTAACGCATTCAACCGTTTCTGGGGTATGCGACTTGGCATTTGACAATGACGTTGATGCCATCATGATGTTACGTCGTTTTTTCAATTACTTGCCACTCTCGAATCGCGAAAAGCCACCATTGATCAAAGGTGCCAACCGTAACGAAGAGTTTGACTTTTCATTAGATACATTAGTGCCATCGAATCCGAATCAGCCGTACGATATGAAAGAGTTGATTGAGAAGATTGTTGATGACGGTGAGTTTTTTGAGTTGCAACCTGACTATGCCAAGAACATTGTGATTGGTTTTGCCCGAATGGAAGGTCGCTCTATCGGCATCGTAGCTAATCAACCATTAGTCTTGGCGGGTTGTTTAGATATCAAAGCATCCATTAAGGCGGCCCGATTTGTGCGCTTTTGTGATGCCTTTAACATTCCAGTCGTTACTTTGGTGGATGTTCCAGGCTTTATGCCAGGGACTGCACAAGAGTACGGCGGCATTATTAAGCACGGTGCAAAACTGCTCTATGCCTATGCTGATTGCACAGTGCCTAAAGTGACTTTGATTACGCGTAAGGCTTACGGTGGTGCCTATGACGTGATGGCCTCTAAACACTTGCGTGGAGATGTCAACTTTGCTTGGCCATCTGCGGAGATCGCAGTGATGGGGCCTAAAGGCGCAGTTGAGATTATCTTCCGCGAAGAGAAATCTGACCCAGCGAAGATTGCAGCTCGCGAAGCTGAATACAAATCAAAGTTTGCAAATCCATTTGTAGCTGGACGTCGTGGCTATATTGATGACGTTATCTTGCCCCACGAAACACGTAAGCGCATTGCACGCTCTTTAGCGATGTTGAAAGATAAAGACTTGAAGAATCCTGCCCGTAAACACGGCAATATTCCTCTGTAAAGGCGCAGATACATAATGACTACGAAAATGTTCAAGAAAATTTTGATTGCTAACCGCGGTGAGATTGCTTGCCGTGTAATGAGTACCGCTAAGAAGATGGGCATCAAGACTGTTGCCGTCTATTCAGAGGCTGATAAAGAGGCGCGTCACGTGCAATTGGCTGATGAGGCTGTGTGCATAGGACCGGCACCTTCGCGTGAGTCCTACCTCGTGATGGATCGCATTATCCAGGCCTGTAAAGATACCGGGGCTGAAGCAGTTCATCCGGGATATGGTTTTTTATCTGAGAATGAACAGTTCGCTAAACGCTGCGAAGAAGAAGGCATTGTCTTTATTGGCCCTAAATACCAATCTATTGCTGCCATGGGTGACAAGATTGCTTCAAAAAAGCTAGCGCTGGAAGCAAAGGTTAATACGATCCCCGGTCATAACGAGGCAATTGCCACAACTGATGAAGCGGTGAAGATCGCCCAAGGCATAGGCTACCCAGTCATGATCAAGGCATCTGCTGGCGGCGGCGGCAAAGGTCTACGCGTTGCATTTAATGATAAAGAGGCAGCCGAAGGTTTTGCTGCTTGTAAAACTGAGGCAATGAATAGCTTTGGTGATGATCGTATCTTTATTGAGAAGTTTGTTGAAGGTCCACGTCATATTGAAATTCAGGTATTAGGCGATTCACATGGCAATGTGGTGTATCTCAATGAGCGCGATTGCTCGATTCAACGTCGTCATCAGAAGGTGATCGAAGAGGCGCCATCTCCGTTTATTGACCCCGTCACCCGCAAAGCAATGGGTGAGCAAGCAGTTGCTTTGGCTAGAGCGGTGAACTATCAATCTGCGGGTACTGTTGAGTTTGTAGTTGGTAAAGATAAGTCTTTCTATTTTCTGGAGATGAACACCCGATTACAAGTTGAACATCCCGTAACGGAATCTATTACCGGTCTTGATCTGGTTGAGCAGATGATTCGTGTAGCCGCCGGTGAAAAGCTCGCATTTAAACAAGTAGATGTGAAGTTGGATGGTTGGTCAATGGAATGCCGTATCAATGCGGACGACCCATTTCGTAATTTCTTACCCTCAACTGGGCGTTTAGTTAAATACAGACCACCTGAATCGATCAATGGTGTACGTGTAGATACTGGCGTGTATGAGGGTGGTGAGATCCCCATGTACTACGACTCGATGATTGCTAAGTTGATTGTTCATGGCAAGGATCGTGCAGAAGCGATTGAGAAAATGCGCTCAGCCTTGAATGATTTTGTGATTCGTGGCATTCATTCGAATATTCCATTCCAAGCAGCCCTCTTGCAGCACCCACGATTTGTTAATGGCGATTTCACAACGGGGTTTATTGCCGAAGAGTATCCAGAAGGCTTCAAAAAATATTCTGTTCAGCCTACAGATCCCAAGCGCCTAGCTGCATTAGCTGCGTTCATGCGTTATCGCTACCTAGAGCATATCAAGATGATCGATGGTCAGTTAGCTGGCCATGAAATGATTATTGCGAAAAAGTTTGTAGTGGTTACCGGTATTAAATCCGGATCTATGAACGATCCAGTAGAAGTGCCCATCCGCGTTGAGTTGAAGGATGGAATCTATTCCGTATACATCGATGAGGCCGATGACGTAAGTCGTTACGACATTGTGAGCGATTGGCGTCCAGGACAAATTTGCCTGAATGCAACCATTAATGGCACTCATAAAATCACCGCACAAGTAGAGCGCCGTGGCGTGCGCTATGTGCTGGTTCTCGATGGCGCCCATTATGAATGTATGGTGCTCAGTCCATTAGGTGCAGAGTTGCAACGCCGTATGCCTGTGAAGCTTCCGCCTGATACCTCTAAGTTGGTGATGTCACCGATGCCTGGTCTTTTAACAAGGATTGCTGTTAAAGCTGGTGATGTAGTAACGGCCGGTCAAAAACTCGCATCTATCGAAGCCATGAAAATGGAAAATACGATCTCAGCAATGCAGGATGGTGTTGTAGCGGAGATATGTGCCAAAGAAGGTGATAGCTTGGCAGTTGATCAACTTATCATTCGTTTTGAATAGGGGGCATGATGTCGCCTAAACCATTTAAAATTTTGGGCATTCAACAAATTGCCATTGGTGGTGAAAACAAAGATCGCCTCAAGAAGTTGTGGGTTGATATGCTGGGCTTTGAATATAAAAGCACCTTTGTCTCTGAACGTGAAAACGTGGATGAAGATATTTGCGCAATTGGCAAAGGGGTCCATGAGATTGAAGTAGATCTAATGCAACCCTTTGATATTGAAAAGAAGCCTGCAGTTCATCAGACCCCTTTAAATCATATTGGCTTATGGGTGGATGACTTACCTAAGGCGGTTGAATGGCTTTCTGCCAACGGTCTGCGCTTTGCTCCTGGTGGCATACGCAAAGGAGCGGCTGGCTATGACATCACTTTTGTGCACCCAAAGGGTAATGATGAGTTTCCCATCAGCGGTGAAGGTGTCTTGATTGAGCTGGTTCAAGCTCCTCCTGAGGTGATTGCAGGATTAGGTTCATAATTTGGCTTTTCAAGCAAATCAAAAGAGTTCGAATTGACCCGCATACTGGCCATCGACACCTCAACAGCTTGGTGTTCGGTGGCTTTATCCTTAGGTGACCAAATACCATTACTCCGACACGAGTTGGTATCGGCTGGCGCTAGCCAACTAGTTTTACCCTGGGTAGAGAGTCTTTTGCAGCAAGCAAATCTGAAGTTAAGCGATCTTGATGCGATTGCAGTAGGCATTGGTCCCGGTGCATTTACGGGTGTGAGGCTTGGCGTAGCGGCAGTACAAGGCTTGGCTATTTCTTGTGATTTGCCTGTATTGCCGGTATCTAGTTTGGATGCCATAGCAGCACAACTCATTAAAGAAAATGCTTTTAAGCAAGCCAATCCTAAAACCTTCTCCATTGCAATAGATGCTCGTATGGAGGAGATTTACTGGGCAAAATATGATTCTCCAACAGAAATTCATGGTTTAGCAAAACGGATTGGCGATATTCACCTCTCAAAACCAGAAGAATTAGATCTCGAAGGCATTGATTTTTTAGCGGGTAGCGCCATTAATGCCTTCGGCGATCGATTATTTGCCAATACAAAAATACCTCTGACTATCAATGCTTTGGATGCAGCAATCCATTTGACCGCTATTGGCATCTTGGATTGCGCTCAGAATCAATGGAAAGAAGGTTGCCAAATTAACGTTCGCTCACTTGAGCCGCTCTATGTGCGCGACAAGGTAGCTCTCACTACACAAGAGCGACTGGAGGCATTTAAATAATGTCCGAAGGCTCTGCTGAACTCTCATTTTTGCCAATGCAGACTGCAGATTTAAATGCTGTTTTAGAAATTGAATCTGTTTCGCATCTGCATCCTTGGACCAGGGGAAATTTTTCAGACTCATTAGCGGCGGGGCATTGGGCCTATTGCATTCGTCCGCAGCTCGATCAAGCAATTAAAGGGTCCTATTTAGATCCTGCGATCCTATGGGCCTATTGCATTTTATTTCCAGCTGTTGATGAGTTGCATTTACTGAACATTACGGTATCTCCGAAGCTGCGTAAGCTCGGCTTAGGCTCCAGAATGATGGCGGCAATTGAGGGTGTTGCTGCACAACAAAGTATTCCCAGAATTATTTTAGAGGTCAGACCCTCAAATGCCGCTGCAGTAAGCTTGTATCAAAAGCTTGGATACGAGCAAATTGGTATACGCAAAAACTACTATCCAGCTGATCCCAAATTGGGAGTGAGAGAGGATGCGCTGGTAATGGCTAAATCGATTAAGCTAGAGCCATGAGCAATACACATTCCGCCTTTTTAAAAGAAATGGGCATTACCGAATGGTCTTCCAAAGACGGGGCATACTCTAGCCCTGAAGCTTCGCCTTCAGTTGCTGAGAAAGCCTCCCAAGGGCATTGGTGGTTCTTTGGTGCGCAGCCACAGGGTGAGGCGCAAGTCCTGTTTCAAGGTGTGATTCGGGCCTTAGGACTTGGTCCACAAGAGTGGTCCTGGAAGAATGCTAGTGATGATTTGAAGCAACTGAATGCCCCAGATAGCGGATTACCAGTTGTTGCATTTGCTTTCGGGAGTGGCGTCGCTCAAAAAATCACTGGCGAGAAAGATGCCTTGCCCCAATTGCGCGAAACCATACTTGCTTTAAATAATGGGTCTGATGAAGAAATTCCAGTAATCGCTTCTTTTGACTTGGTTCAGCTAGTTGCTAAACCGAAAGATAAGGTCTTTCTCTGGCAGGATCTCTTGCTGGCACGGTCAGTACTACAAAATATTTAATGTTTGTGTTCGCCGATCAGGTGCATTGAGTCATACTCAGCTTGATTTCTGGCATGGCGCTTGATGACAAGCCACATGAGACCGCTGACAGCCAATCCAAAGCCGGTAATGACATAAGCGATCGGAACATCAAACCATATTAGTAATGAATACATTGCGAGCATCATTAATACTGAAATATTTTCATTAAAGTTTTGGACTGCAATCGAGTGACCGGCAGACATTAGAACGTGACCCCGGTGCTGGAGTAGTGCATTCATCGGCACAACAAAATAACCTGCAAGCCACCCAACAAGAATGAGCAAGATATAGGCAGGCAGCAAATTTAGACTAACTTGCATTTTGCCAATTGTCATAATCGTTGTGTTGGGTAGCATGTCAGAGTTGTAGACCGCCATGACGCAAACAACCAAGCCCATGATGACGCCGTAAGGAAGCACGTTTAAAGAATTGCGGAGTGGTACTCGACTAGCAGCCCAGACAGCACCACCGGCTACACCCACAGCCGATATGGCTTGAAGGATGGCGCCTTGCGATAGATTCATATGCAGAGCTACTTGCGCCCACTTAATCACAATAAATTGCAGAGTAGCGCCAGCACCCCAGAATAATGTAGTTACTGCTAATGAGATTTGCCCTAAGCGATCATTCCATAAAGTCTTAAAGCAAACGGAAAAATCTTTGATGAGTTCAATTGGGTTTGCCTTTTGCGCAACATAGCGTGCCCCAGTATCTGGAATCTTGAGATTGATAATTGCAGCGATAATGTAAATCATCATGATGATCATGATGGCGGATTCTGCAGGTGTATCGATACCGGTTTCTAAGCTGGGCATATCCCACGCCAAGAGACTTTCGGATACGGTGCTGCTAATTAAGACGCCACCCAATACGGTGCCCAAAATAATCGAGCCCACTGTCAGACCTTCGATCCAACCATTGGCAGCTACTAATTTTTCCGGCGGCAGAAGTTCAGTCAAAATTCCGTACTTTGCAGGAGAGTAGGCTGCGGCACCCAGGCCTACGATTGCATAGGCCAATAATGGGTGACTACCAAAAAGCATGATCACACAACCGACAAACTTGATCGTATTGGTAATGAACATCACATTTCCCTTAGGGCGGGAGTCAGCAAAGGCTCCCACGAAGGCGGCAAGCACCACATAGGACAATACAAAGAATAATTTCAGTAAAGGGGTCATCCAGGCCGGAGCATGGAGCTGGGCCAAAAGGGCGATTGCTGCGATCAGCAGAGCGTTATCAGCAAGCGACGAAAAAAATTGCGCCGCCATAATGATGTAAAAACTACGGTTCATTCGTACAATCTAGTCATTGATTAATTAAAACACGAAAGGAGGGGTGAATATGGGTGATTCAGCTAATGGCCTGATTAATAGGCCAATTTTGGCATCTATTCACACTGAGGCCTTTCAACACAATTTAAACAGAGTTCGAGAACTTGCTCCAGAGTCCAAAATTTGGGCTGTCATTAAGTCTAGGGCCTACGGACATACTTTTGAGGCTGCCCTAAAAGGATTAGCCTCTACAGACGGTTTTGCCCTGCTAAATATGCCAAATGCGGTGCGTTTGAGGGAGCAAGGTTGGCAAGGTCGAATCCTACTTTTAGAAGGGTTATTTCATGAAAATGAATTAGCTCTGGCTGAGGAGCTGTCTTGTGACTTAGTGGTCCATTGTGAGGCGCAAGTGGAGTGGTTGGAAAAATATACATCCCATAAGCCATTTAATATTTTTCTGAAAATGAATACTGGCATGAATCGCCTAGGCTTTAAACCTCATGCCTATAGAACAGTATTTCATCGTTTACATGCTATTGGTTGCAAGATGCATCATATGACCCATTTTGCAAACGCTGATCAAGTTGATCGTTTGCCTTCTGTTGGCAGTCAAGCGGAATTGTTTGATGACACGATTAAGGGCTTAGATGCACCAACATCTTTGGCAAATTCAGCTGCGATTTTGTGGCATCGAAATTCCCTTGGCGATTGGGTAAGACCCGGAATCATGCTTTACGGCGCATCGCCAACAGGGATCTACGCAGATATTAAGAATGCACATTTGCGAGCGGTCATGCAGCTGCAAAGTGAAATTATTGACATTCAAGAATTGCAAAAGGGTGATCGCGTTGGTTACGGTGGTCGCTTTGAAGCACCAGAGGCAATGAGAATTGGCATAGTAGCTTGTGGTTATGCGGATGGCTACCCACGTCACGCAAAAGATGGCACACCAGTTTGGGTTGACGATGAAAGCAAAGACGGAGGGGTAATTTGCCCCATTGCTGGACGAGTATCTATGGACATGCTCAGTATTGATCTTCGTAATGCACCCAATGCCAAAATTGGGAGTGTTGTAGAACTTTGGGGTGATCGGGTTGCAGTCGACGACGTTGCGCAGATGGGCGACACGATTGGTTATGAGCTCCTTTGCGCCGTCGCACCCCGTGTACCACTGATTGTGAAGTAACTATGTAATCAGTCTTTACAGGAGTTAATAAAAAACCCCATTCAAATTGAGTGGGGTTTTTGTTTGCGTCATGAAGTGCTATTTACTTATTCCAGAACTGCCACCATCGACGTTCTTTTGCAACGCGCTGTCCTGTCTCTAGCATTGGACTATCTGGAAAATTGAGTTTAAATACACGGGCTGTGTCGTTACTTAATTGAACCATGCCTAAATTCTCATACGACTTGTACAAAATATAAAGAGCTTCTTCAACAGCCGGCGCACGATCGTAGTCTCGGATGACCAGTTGTGCACGGTTGGCCGAGGCTAAATAGGCACCGCGTTGATAGTAATAGCGCGCCACAATCACATCTGCCTCAGCTAGAGAGTTGACGATATAGCGCATTCTATCCAAGGCATCAGGAGCATATTTACTATTTGGGAAACGCTCAGCAACAACTTTGAAAGACTCAAACGCATCCTTAGCCGCTTGAGGATCGCGCTCACTGAGGTCTTGACCTGTAAATTTTCCAAGCCAGCCCAAATCATCATTGAAGGTAATCAGGCCTTTGAGGTAGTAGGCATAGTCTAAGTTAGGGCTGCCTTGATGTAGTTTGATGAATCGATCAATAGCAACAAGTGCTTGGGCTTGTTCTTGAGCCTTCCAGTAACAATAGGCAGCATTAATTTGGGCTTGCTGTGAATAAGGGCCGAATGGAAAGCGTGCCTCCAGCTTCTCAAAGTATTTTCCGCATTTAGCAAAGTCGGCATCATTTAATTTATCCGTTGCTTCGGAATAAAGCTTAGTCTCAGACCAAATATCGGTATCGTCCTTTTGACCATCAGCACCCGCACAAGCGCTCAGCAGAAATGCCGTAGTTAACAACAGCAAAAGGAGGTTTATAGAACTGATGCTGAAAAAAGGAGGCTTTTTTTGCATGGCAGAGTGCCCGGTAGGCCTTAAACTGGCGTCTGATATTACGTCGGACATAACTGAAAGGCTCTTTAAGCGTGGCATTGCCGCAAACTCCTGATTCGAATCCTGTTGATTATATCGATGAAGAGGATTTCATCTCCCTGGAAATTCCCTTAGAGATGGCTGGGGAGAGGCTCGACAAGGTGCTGGCGGGGTCTTTGCCGGATTATTCCCGCAATCGACTCAAGGCTTGGGTCGAGGCGGGGGCGGTCATGGTCGATGGAAAGGTCACAAAAGCCCGCTATTTACTTCGTGGTGGCGAGAGTGTTAAGGTCTTTCCGCAAGAAATGCCTGAGCAGTTCGCCTTTAGCCCCGAAGATATAGCCTTGGATGTTGTTTATGAGGACGATTCTCTAATTGTGATCAATAAGCAACCAGGACTGGTTGTGCATCCAGCTGCTGGAAATTGGTCGGGCACCTTATTAAATGGTCTCTTATTCAGATATCCAGAGCTAAAGTTATTGCCGAGGGCAGGGATTGTGCATCGTTTGGATAAGGATACCTCTGGATTAATGGTGGTAGCGCGAACTGCTCAAGCTCAAACATCGCTCGTAAGGCAGTTACAAGAGCGAACTGTAGGCCGTCGATATTTGGCTTGGGTGTGGGGTGATGCACCAAGTCAAGGCAAAGTTTTAGCTTCGGTTGGAAGAGATCAACGTGATCGTCTTCGAATGGCTGCTGGCAGCCCGCAAGGCAAACCCGCGGCCACTGTATTTCGTCGTTTGGCAAAAGCTAGCTTTGCTGAATCACCACTAGCCTTACTCGAATGTCGTCTTGAGACGGGGCGTACACATCAAATCCGCGTTCACTTAGAATCGCTCGGTTTTCCGCTGTTAGGCGACCCGGTTTACCGCAAGAAAACACCAGGAGCTGCAAAGTCTTTGCCCTTTGAGCGTCAAGCTCTGCATGCATATGCTCTAAGCCTGCAGCATCCACTATCCCAAAAGTGGATGACTTGGTTTCGTCTCCCACCTTCGGATCTAATGGACTTGCTGCCACAAATCGGCATGAGTGATGCAGTCTTGCCCAAGGAAGAGGCCTTGCTCGCATCCATTCAGAATGATCATCAATCATGAGTTTTATTCAGCCTGAATGGCCCGCTCCTGCAAGAGTTCGTTCATTGCTCACCACTAGAGTGGGTGGTAACAGCGCTACACCATATGACACTCTGAATTTGGGCGATCACGTTGGAGATCAACATGCTGCGGTGATGGCCAACCGCCAAATTCTTGTCAAGCATTTACCTTCAGAACCCGTTTGGTTAAAACAGACGCACAGCGTACAAGTGAGTACACCCAAGAGTCGCGCGCAACACACTAGAAAGCCATTTGACGCTGATGCTGCAGTGACTAATATTCCTAATGAAGTGCTGGTAATCATGACGGCTGATTGCTTGCCAGTACTTTTCTCCAATGCTGATGGTTCAGTGGTGGGTGCTGCACATGCAGGCTGGCGTGGTTTATGTGATGGCGTATTAGAAAATACGGTCACTGCAATGCTAGAGCTTTCCTACCAGTCGACAGCTTCTGATTTGATTGCATGGATGGGGCCGGCAATTGGCCCAAAATCATTTGAAGTGGGTGATGATGTATTACAGCGCTTTCAAGAATCCGGCTTGCATGATGTGCAGAAATGCTTTTTACCTATCCCCAATAAGCCTGGAAAGTATTTGGCTGACATCTTTCAACTGGCCTGCGATCGACTTCATGCGGTTGGCGTGACTTCTATATATGGTGGTGGGATTTGCACCGTACAGGATGGGGGGCGATTTTTCTCCTATCGTCGCGATGGAGTCACTGGAAGGTTCGCTTCTTTGGTCTGGATATCCCAGTAGGCCAATTTTCTGCGGGTAAACACTAGCTTAGCCCTATGGCTAGGGTTATTGCGTATAACCTTATATGCCTTATAGATCGAGAATGATCCTAATTAATTGAAGAGACCACTATGTTTGCAGGCATGAATACCGGTGCGACCCCATCTTTGGCGCCGCACCATATGGCAATGATTCCACCAGAGCGTTTGGCAGAAATTCAAAAAGAATATTTTGCTGAGTTGGCTCACATTGCCACCAATCCTGAAGCGATTGAAGTCAAAGACCGTCGCTTTGCAGGTAAGGCTTGGCATTCATCCTGGAGCAAGGTTATTGCTGCTACTTATTTATTGAACTCGAAACATCTCATGTCGCTGGCTAAAGCAGTTGATACAGATGAAAAGACAAGACAAAAGATTTTATTTACCACCGAGCAAATGATTGATGCGCTCTCGCCATCAAATTTTATTGCGACCAATCCCGAGGTTCTAGAAAATATCATCAGCACCCAAGGCCAATCGATTCAAAAAGGAATCGTGAATTTATTGGGCGACATGAAAAAGGGCAAAGTTTCTCAAACCGATGAGAGCGCATTTGAGGTTGGTAAAAATATTGCTACTACAGAAGGCCATGTTGTATTTCGTAGTGAATTATTTGAATTAATTCAATACACACCACTTACAGAAACTGTCTTTGAGCGTCCTTACCTGATGGTGCCGCCATGCATCAACAAATATTACATTTTGGATTTGCAGCCTGACAATTCGGTGGTGCGTCATATGGTTGCACAGGGGCATACAGTTTTTCTCGTTTCCTGGAAAAATCCAGATGCTTCTATGGCCGAAGTCAGTTGGGATGATTACGTAGGTAAGGGCGTGATTAAGGCGATTGATGTTGTGAAAGAAATTGGCAATACCAAGCAGATTAATATCCTGGGCTTTTGTGTTGGCGGTACCCTAACGACTTCAGCTTTAGCTGTATTGGCTGCACGCGATGAACATCCAGCTGCCAGCCTGACCTTATTTACCACCTTATTGGATTTCACCAACACCGGTATTTTGGACGTCTTTATTGATGAGGGTATGGTGGAGTTGCGCGAGAACACTATTGGCGGCAAGAATGGCAAGTGCGGCATGATGTCCGGTTTGGATCTGGGCAATACCTTTTCTTTCTTGCGTCCTAACGATTTGGTTTGGAACTACGTGGTTGAAAACTACCTTAAAGGTAATTCTCCGCCACCATTTGATTTGTTGTATTGGAATGGTGACTCAACCAACTTACCAGGCAATATGTATTGCTGGTATTTGCGCCATACCTATTTGCAGAATGACTTAGTCAAGCCTGGCAAGTTGAAGATTTGTGGTGAGAAAATTGACTTAGGCAAGATCAAGTGTCCTGCTTATTTATATGCCTCTCAAGAAGACCATATTGTTCCTTGGCAATCTGCTTATGAATCAACTCACTTGCTCAAAGGTAAAAATCGCTTTGTTCTTGGTGCCTCTGGTCATATTGCTGGTGTGATCAATCCGCCGGCAAAAAACAAGCGTTATTACTTTGAAAATAACAAGATTGCAGCAACTGCAGATGAGTGGCTCGAAGGAGCAAAACAGATTCCAGGTAGTTGGTGGCCTAACTATACCAAGTGGCTTGAGCAGTTTGCTGGTGAGAAAAAGCCAGCAAGCAATACATTTGGTAATGCCAAGTACAAAAAAATGGAAGCTGCACCAGGGGTGTATGTAAAAGAAAAGGCAGCTCAAGCTGCTTAAGAACAGCAACAATTAACGCAGGTTTTTTTAAGGGGAAAGTAATGTCTCAAAAAGTCGCATATGTAACTGGTGGCATGGGTGGTATTGGTACCGCCATTTGCCAACGTTTAGCAAAAGATGGATTTAAAGTGATTGCTGGTTGCGGTCCTAACTCTCCACGTAAAGATCGTTGGATTGCCGAGCAAAAGGCTTTGGGCTATGACTTCATCGCCTCCGAGGGCAATGTATCTGATTGGGACAGTACTGTTGCTGCCTTTGAAAAGGTTAAGACTGAAGTTGGTCGTGTCGATGTGTTGGTTAACAACGCTGGTATTACACGTGACAGTGTTTTCCGCAAAATGACGCCAGATGCTTGGAAGGCCGTAATTGATACCAACCTCAATTCATTATTTAATGTCACTAAACAAGTGATTGATGGCATGGTTGAAAACAACTGGGGCCGTGTGATCAATATTTCTTCTGTAAATGGTCAAAAAGGCCAGTTTGGTCAATGTAACTATTCGACTGCAAAGGCTGGTCTTCATGGCTTCACCATGGCCTTGGCACAAGAGGTTGCTACAAAGGGTGTTACTGTGAATACGGTTTCTCCTGGCTACATCGGCACTGACATGGTTAAAGCCATTCGCGAAGATGTTCTTGAGAAGATTGTTGCTGGCATCCCAGTTAAGCGTCTCGGTACTCCTGAAGAGATCGCTTCAATCTGTTGCTGGATCGCTTCGGATGATGGTGGCTATGCAACTGGTGCCGACTTCTCTCTGAACGGCGGCATTCACACTGGTTAATACTGCAGTGCAGCATTTTCTGCACACTAAGTAATACGCAACATGGCTTATTTACCTTTACTTCAAGGAGAAGATAAACTAAGCTGATGTTGCGTTGCAGTATTCAGTAAGGAAAAAAATGGTTACCCGTACAAAACGAGCTGGCGAAGACCGACTCATCAAGAAGTATCCTAATCGCCGTCTTTATGACACCCAAACAAGTACTTATGTCACCTTGTCTGACATCAAGGGTTTGGTAATGGCGAATGAAGTATTTAAAGTCATCGATGCAAAGACGGATGAAGATCTGACTCGCAATATTTTGCTGCAAATTATTCTTGAAGAAGAAGCTGGTGGCGCACCGGTGTTTTCTTCACAAATGCTTTCTCAAATCATTCGATTCTATGGAAATTCTATGCAAGGTTTGATGGGAAATTATCTCGAAAAGACCATGCAGTCTTTTGTAGATATTCATAATAAATTGGGCGATCAAACTAAAGGCTTAGGTGCCGGTAGCACACCTGAGGCTTGGTCACAAATGATGAATCTCCAAAATCCACTCATGCAAGGCTTAATGGGTAATTACATGGAGCAGAGCAAAGACTTATTTGTGAAAATGCAAGAACAATTGCAGGGATCTCAAAACCTCTTTGGCAATTTCCCATTTACTCCACAGCCTACTAAATCTGAAAAAGAATAGTTGTGGCTGGAAAAATCGGCTTTGTTTCCTTAGGTTGTCCTAAGGCACTCGTTGACTCAGAACTTATCCTCACGCAACTCAGCGCCGAAGGATATGAGACCGCAAAAGATTATTCAGGTGCAGACCTCGTTGTTGTTAATACCTGTGGATTTATAGATTCCGCGGTTGAAGAGAGTCTTTCTGCAATTGGCGAGGCGCTTGCTGAGAATGGCAAGGTTATTGTTACTGGTTGCCTTGGTGCCAGAAAGAACGCTGACGGCAGCGATCTTATTCAGAGCATTCACCCTAAGGTCCTTGCAGTGACAGGGCCACATGCTACCAATGAGGTAATGCAGGCAATTCATTTGCACTTGCCAAAGCCCCATGATCCATTTACAGACTTAGTTCCGCCAGCCGGTGTAAAACTTACCCCCAAACATTATGTTTATTTAAAGATATCTGAGGGCTGCAACCATCGTTGCACTTTTTGCATCATTCCGAGTATGCGCGGTGACTTGGTTTCAAGGCCAATTGGTGAGGTATTGCTAGAAGCCAAGCGCTTATTTGAATCTGGTGTAAAAGAGTTGCTAGTTGTTTCCCAAGATACCAGTGCCTACGGTGTCGATATTCAATATCGAACCGGATTTTGGGATGGCAAGCCAGTAAAAACGCGAATGTTTGATTTGGTAAACGCTTTAAATCAAATTGCTCGCGAACATCAGGCATGGGTAAGGCTGCATTATGTCTATCCTTATCCCCATGTGGACGACATCTTGCCTTTGATGGCGGAGTTTTCTGAGCATGGCTACGGTGTCTTGCCTTACCTTGATATTCCATTGCAGCATGCTCATCCCGATGTATTGAAGAGAATGAAGCGACCCGCTAGCGGGGAAAAGAATTTAGAGCGCATTCAAGCATGGCGTGCAGCTTGTCCTGATTTAGTTATTCGCAGTACTTTCATCGCAGGATTTCCAGGTGAAACCGAGGAAGAGTTTGAATACCTCCTGAATTTCTTGGATGAGGCGCAAATTGATCGCGCAGGTTGTTTTGCGTATTCGCCCGTTGATGGCGCAACTGCAAATCAATTGGAAAATCCAGTGCCCGATGCAATCCGAGAAGGACGTCGTGCAAGATTTATGGCCAAAGCAGAGAAAATTTCGATTCAGCGCCTTGGTAAAAAAGTGGGTAAAAGAGTTCAGGTGTTGATTGATCGAGTTGATGATTCTGGTGGAATTGGCAGAACCATTGGCGATGCCCCTGAAATTGATGGTCTGGTGAGGGTTTTGCCACCCAGCAAGCCATCAAAACGCTATCGGGTTGGTGAAATCATCCGTGCAACGGTCATTAGCTCCCAAGGGCATGACCTAATAGCCGAAACTTGACGAATGTAATAAAAATGAAGGTCGTATCATTAATTAAGCCTATTTTTTGGGCTCAGCTAAGGGGGTTGTTATGAGTCGTGATGTCGTTGTCTTAAGTGCTGTTCGTTCCGCTATCGGCGCCTTCAATGGCTCCCTCAGTAGCTTTGAGCCCTCCGAGCTTGGCGGTATTGTCATGAAAGAAGCGGTTGCTCGCTCTGGTGTAGATCCAGCATTAATTAATTATGTCACCGTTGGAAACACGATTCCAACAGATAGTCGTTATGCATATGTTGCTCGTGTCGCTGCTATTCAGGCTGGCTTGCCTATGGAATCTGTGGCAATGGCATTGAACCGTTTGTGTAGCTCTGGCTTACAAGCAATCGTGACTACTGCTCAGCAAATTATGTTGGGTGATTGTGATTACGGTGTTGGCGGCGGCGTTGAAGTCATGTCACGCGGAATGTATGGATCACCAGCAATGCGCAGTGGTGCTCGCATGGGCGATACCAAAATGCTCGACTTAATGGTTGCCGTCTTGACTGATCCATTTGGCGTTGGCCATATGGGTGTTACTGCAGAGAACCTGGTTGAAAAATGGAAGCTGACGCGTGAAGAGCAAGATGCTTTGGCGGTTGAGTCACATCGTCGTGCAGCTAATGCAATCAAAGAAGGTCGCTTTAAGTCGCAGATCGTTCCAATTACGATTAAGTCTCGCAAGGGCGATATTGTGTTTGATACCGATGAGCATTGCAAACCAGATACCACTATGGAAACTCTGGGCAAGATGAAGGCCGTATTTAAGAAAGAAGGCGGCTCAGTTACTGCTGGTAATGCCTCCGGCATTAACGACGGCGCAGCTTTCTTTGTATTGGCAGATGCAGAAACTGCTAAGAAGGCTGGCCATAAGCCAATCGCTCGTTTAGTGTCTTATGCAGTGGCTGGTGTACCTAATCACATTATGGGTGAAGGTCCTATCCCTGCAACTAAGCTTGCTCTTGAGCGCGCTGGCCTGAAATTAGATCAAATCGACGTAATCGAGTCGAATGAAGCATTTGCGGCACAGGCTTTAGCGGTAACTAAAGGTCTTGGTTTAGATCCAGCTAAAACTAACGTGAATGGTGGTGCAATTGCTTTGGGTCATCCAATTGGTTGCTCTGGCGCCGCTATTGCGACTAAGGCAATCCATGAGCTACAACGTGTTCAAGGCAAATATGCTTTGGTAACGATGTGTATTGGTGGCGGTCAAGGTATTGCAACTATTTTTGAGCGTCTGTAAGTCAAAAGCAGAGCTAAAAATTACGAACAATCTCTTGGGTTAAATGCTTAAGGGATTAGTAGTAAAGCTGCATCCAAGCCGACTCGGTCAAAAGCCGCGTCGGCTTTTTCTTTGACAAGAGGTTTGGCTTGGTAGGCTATGCTGATGCCAGATCCATTCATCATGATGAGATCGTTTGCACCATCGCCCATAGTGATTGCATTGGCTTTAGTGCAGCCTAATAAGCTGCAAGCTTTATCAAGATAGGCAGCCTTGGCTGCTCCATCAACAATATCGCCGAGTACTTTACCTGTCAGCTTGCCATCAATGATTTCAAGTGTATTTGCTTGAGTTTGCTTAAAGCCCAATTGCTGACGAAGCTTTTCAGTGAAAAAAGTAAATCCGCCAGATACTAAAAGTGTATAAAGGCCGCGGGCATTTGCGCCAGCCAATAGCTCTTGAGCGCCAGGATTTGGACGTAAACGTTCGCGGTAAACTGATTCAAGGGCATCGGCTGATACGCCTTCAAGTAAAGCGACACGACGACGCAAGCTTTCCTTAAAGTCTTTAATCTCGCCACGCATGGTTGCCTCTGTAATTTGGGCAACAGCTGCTTTTTTCCCGGTAAAGTCAGCAATCTCATCTATGCATTCGATGTTAATGAGGGTGGAATCCATATCCATTGCTAGCACTTTAATGTCACCAGCCTTAAGATCAGCGTTCAAGAAACAGAGGTCGCTATTCAATTCTGCTGCAATAGCTCTCAGACGTTCTCTTTGTGTAAGGTCAAACTCCTGACTAGACTCCCAGCGTTCGCAATGGTAAGTGCCATTCGCAATCTGCCCTCCAAACGAATGCAGATTTATTCCATGTCTAATAGCTTGGTCCTTGAGCTCAAAGACCAGCTTTTCAGATATAGGCTCTCTAGATAGGGCTACGAGGGTTTGCTTTGGCATGGCTTAATAATAGCGAATAATCAATTGGCTTTTGCTGAGCTTAATACTGCTGACTCATTCAGGCGTCTTAGTATTTGGAGGATTGCATCTAATCGTTGCTCAAGCTTTTCAAATTCCCGATCCTTTTGGGGTAACACTTTGAGCTTATCCTGACCGTTGAGCTGAATATATTTCGAGCTTTGTATTAATTGAATGATCTTCAGAGGATCAATGGGGGGATTCGGTATAAATTGAATCTGAATGGATGCTGGCGTTGCATCAATTTTCTTAATGCCAAAGCCAGTCATTTCCAAGCGAAGTCGATGGGTTTCATAGAAAGATTTGGCTTGGTCTGGAAGATCTCCAAAACGATCTACTAGCTCTTCCCGCAACCCCATCAGTTCTGAAAAGTCATTGGTACCGGCAAAGCGTTTATACAAAGAGAGACGCTCATGCACATCGGGACAGTAGTCCTCGGGAAGGAGGGCGGGCACACCAAGGTTAACGTCGGTAGTTGCTTGCAGTGGCGATAGTAAATCAGGCTCTTTGCCACTGCGTAATGCTTTTACAGCTCTATTGAGCATCTCTGTATAAAGTTGGAAGCCAATTTCATGAATCTCACCAGATTGCTTGTCGCCTAAAACTTCTCCAGCGCCTCGAATCTCTAGATCATGCATTGCTAAATAAAATCCAGAGCCGAGCTCTTCCATGGCTTGAATTGCATTGAGACGTAATTGCGCTTGTTTGCTTAGGGCTTCTGGATCTGGAACCAGCAAGTAAGCATAGGCCTGGTGATGGGAGCGACCAACACGACCACGGAGTTGGTGTAGCTGCGCCAAGCCAAATTTATCGGCCCGATGCATGATGATCGTGTTGGCAGTGGGTACGTCAATGCCTGTTTCGATAATGGTGGTGCATAACAAAATATTGGTTCGTTGAGTCACAAATTCACGCATGACGGATTCCAGCTCACGCTCATGCATTTGGCCATGAGCAACGCTAATCCGTGCTTCCGGAATTAATTCCTGTAGCGCATGCTTGCGGTTCTGAATGGTTTCAACTTCATTGTGTAAGAAGTAGACTTGTCCACCGCGTTTAATTTCTCGGAGAACTGCTTCACGAATCACGCCGTCACCTTCACGACGCACAAAAGTTTTAATAGCGAGACGCTTCTGGGGCGCTGTAGCAATAATAGAGAATTCGCGCAAACCCTCCATCGCCATGCCTAGGGTTCTTGGGATGGGTGTGGCTGTGAGAGTCAGAATATCGACCTCAGCCCGCAAGGCTTTCAGGGCATCTTTTTGACGCACGCCAAAGCGATGCTCCTCGTCCACAATGACCAAACCAAGATTTGCAAACTGGGTCTCTTTAGAAAGAAGCTTGTGCGTACCAATAATGATGTCAGCCTCACCCTTAGAGATGGCTTCTAATGCTGCGTTGATTTCTTTGGTGGTTTTAAAGCGAGAGAGTTCCACAATCCGCACTGGCCAATCTGCAAAACGATCTTTCCAGGTAGCAACATGTTGCTCGGCAAGCAAGGTTGTAGGTGCCAAAATAGCCACTTGTTTACCGCCCATGACAGCAACAAAGCTAGCTCTCAGTGCGACTTCGGTTTTGCCAAAACCAACATCGCCACAAACAAGGCGATCCATTGGTGTACCGCTAGTCATGTCAGCAATCACTGCGGCAATCGCATTGGCTTGATCAGGAGTTTCTTCGAAACCAAAGCTTTCGGCGAATGCAGCGTAATCGTGTGCAGAAAATTCAAAGGCATGCCCTTTGCGAATTGCTCTGGCAGCATAGAGTCCGAGAAGTTCAGCCGCAGTATCTCTAATTTGTTGGGCTGCTTTACGTTTAGCCTTATCCCACTGTCCAGAACCGAGTTGATGCAGTGGTGCCGAATCAGGATCAGAACCAGCATAGCGAGTGACCATTTGCAATTGCTGAACCGGGACATATAAAGTAGCTTCGCCAGCGTATTGAAGATGGAGAAACTCCTCAAAAATGGGTGCTTCTTTAGGCGGCGCTAAATTTAAAAGCACTATGCCTTGATAACGCCCAATGCCATGTTCGGCATGTACTACCGGGTCACCAATCTTAAGTTCTGATAAGTCCTTAAAGAGCATGTCAGGATCAGCGCTTTCAGATCCTTTGCCTTTACGTCGCTGTCTTGCAGTCGATGTAAATAACTCCGCCTCGGTAATGATGATGAAGTTTTGTGCGGGCCATGAGAAACCATTAAAGAGTGGGGCGGTTGTAAGTCCAAATAAGGACTCGCTCTTGATAAAGTCGGCAACAGAATCAAAGCCCTCAGGCTTTAGCTGATACAGCGGCCTTCCATCCTTGCCTGCAACAGAATTGCTTTCATCTAGCAACTGACGGATGGACTCTTTTCTGCCTGCGCTATCACTGCAAATCAGGACTCGGACATTCTCTTTTGCAGCTAATTTGCGTAAACCGCTGACTGGATCCGCATCTTTGCGATGAACCGCAATATCCGGCACTCGAAGAAATTGCGCTGCCTCTGAAGTTTCGTTTTCAAGCGCTAAACGAGCATGTGGTTTTATTGTTGCGAAAAACTCATCGACATCTAAAAATAACTCTTTAGGCGGAAGAATGGGGCGATCAAGATCATGCTTGAGAAACTCATAACGCGAGAGCGTGTCTTTCCAAAAACCTTGAATTGCATTATCAATATCTCCAGTGCTAATAATCCACACCGGATCACCCGACCTTGGAAAGTAGTCAAACACACTGGATTGCTCTTCAAAGAACATTGGCAAGTAAGACTCTATTCCTGCGCTAGGAATCCCTAAGTTCGCATCCTTGTAGATGGAGCAACGGGTGGGATCTCCCTCAAAAACCTCACGCCAGCGACCTCGGAAGGCTGTTCTGGCCTCATCATTAAAAGGAAACTCGTGTCCTGGAAGTAGTCGTACTTCCTTTACTGGATATAGACTTCTTTGAGTGTCCGGATCAAAAGAGCGAATCTGTTCGATTTCATCGCCAAATAGATCTAGGCGATAGGGTAGATTTGATCCCATGGGAAATAGATCAATCAGTCCACCGCGAATACTGTACTCACCAGGTCGCATCACAGCGCTTACAGGATCGTAGCCAGCCTGCTGTAGTTGTAACTTAAGTGCAGCTTCATTGAGCTTGTCACCTTGCCTAAAAAAGAAGGTATGACCTGATAAGAAATTTGGCGGGCCCAATCTTTGAAGTGCTGTGGTAACTGGAACTAAAACAATGTCGCAGCTGCCATTTAGCAGCTCATAAAGAGTTGCTAAACGCTCAGATACCAAGTCCTGATGTGGGGAAAAATGATCGTAAGGAAGAATTTCCCAATCGGGCAAAAGGCGTGTTTTGAGTTGCGGTGCAAAAGCTGGAATTTCTTCCAAAAGTCTTTGGGCTTCCTGTGCCTGAGCACAGAAGATCACCATAACTGAAAAATCCTTGCGATAGCGTAGGGCGGTTTGGGCTATCAGGGCTGCATCAGCCGAACCCACTAGCCCCGAAAAGGTAAAGCGCTGCCCAGCCCGCGGAGCGGGTATAGGGGGTGCTAGATTTAATGCATCAGACATCTGAGCTCATTATAGAATCAGGCATGAGCTTAGGAAATCAATCCATGAAGAAATGTCATGCGCTTTTGCCCACTGCGGGAAGCGGGTCTCGCTTGGGCGGTGATTTACCCAAACAGTTCCAGCAATTGGCTGGGCGGCCCATGCTGGCTTACGCTATCGATGCCTTTATGCAATCTCCCCAGGTTGAATCCATCTGGATTGGCGTTTCACCCAGCTTTATTGATAATCCTATTTTGAAAAACCTTGCTCAAGGAAGCAAGCCGATTCATTTCTTACCTACTGGTGGATCAACCCGCCAAGAGACTGTTCGTAACACCTTGGCAGCAATGCTCCAGTCTGAAATAGCGGCAGAGGATTGGGTCTTGGTTCACGATGCAGCCAGACCTGGTATCACGCCAGCGCTTATTGAAAAATTGATTACTTCTGTGCAGACCTCTAACGTAGGTGGTTTATTAGCAGTCCGGTTAGCTGATACTTTGAAGCAAGCAGACCTTGATTCTGCCATTGCCGGTAATATGCCTCATGTAGAGAAAACCATACCGCGCGAACACTTATGGCAGGCCCAGACCCCGCAAATGTTCGGTCTGAAGAATTTGCATGCCGCCTTGGAGGATGCCATTCGATTGGAGGCTGATGTCACTGATGAAGCAAGCGCCATGGAATTGGTTGGTGCGAAACCATTACTGATTGAAGGCGCTACTCGAAACTTCAAGGTAACTCATCCAGCAGATTGGGAATTGATGCAGCTACTATTGAATGCAACAATAGATAAATAAAGAATCCATATGACACAAAGTAATGTTCAGGCTCCGCAGTTCCGTATTGGTCAGGGTTATGATGTCCATGCTCTGGTGGTTGATCGCAAACTGATTCTTGGTGGTGTACACGTGCCTTATGAAAAAGGTTTATTGGGCCACTCTGATGCTGATGCTTTGCTGCATGCGCTGACCGATGCTTTGCTGGGAGCGGCAGGACTAAATGATATTGGTCAGTTATTTCCTGATACTGATCCAGCGTTCAAGGACATGGATAGCCGTATCCTGCTTCGGGCGGCCCTTCAAAAGGTTCAGGCTGCCGGATTTCAGATCGGAAATGTGGATGCGACCATCATTTGTCAAAAGCCTAAATTAGCGGAATTTTTGCCTGAAATGGTCAGAAATATCGCCGCCGACCTCTTGGTTACCCCTAGCCATGTAAACCTCAAGGCTAAAACCAATGAATCCTTAGGCCACCTGGGAAGGGGTGAGGGCGTTGCAGTGCACGCTGTTGCATTGCTTTACAAGGCCTAAAGATCCTTTAAAACCCCAGGCATTGTAGAATTACGGTCTTTAGAGTGAAGTTTAAGCTTGGCAGTGTTTGCGGATATTCGCGAGGATGGCGAAATTGGTAGACGCACCAGGTTTAGGTCCTGACGCCAGAAATGGTGTGGGGGTTCGAGTCCCCCTCCTCGCACCACAAGATTACTACTTGGCTTGGACTTCACATATCCTGATTTCAATTAAGAGACGAGAATGGCTGTGCAGATAGAAAATTTAGGTTCATTAGACCGCAAAATGACTTTGGAATTCGCTCGTGCCGATTTGGCTAAAGCGCGTGAAGCCCGTTTGGCTAAAGTTGGTAAGACCATGAAAATGGCGGGCTTCCGTCCAGGCAAGGTGCCAAAAAATCTCGTTGAGAAGCAACATGGTATGCAAGTCGATTTTGAATTGCAATTTGATAAGGCTGCCGAACTTTTTTATGAGCATGCAAAAAAAGAGGGCGTAGCTTTGGCTGGTCAACCACGTCTTGAGCCAAAGAGTGAATTGGATGCTGACAAAATTATCTTTGATGCATTCTTTGAAGTGCTGCCAGAAGTAAAGATTGGCGATTTTTCAAAAGCTGAAGTCACTAAGTACATTTCAGAGATTGGTGAAGCTGAAATTGATCGCGCTATTGACGTGCTCCGTAAGCAGCAAGTTCATTACCATCCACGCGGCGAAGCTGGTGCCCATGGTGACGGCGGATCTAATACTGCAGCCCAAAATGGCGATCAGGTAGTGATCGATTTTGTTGGCAAAATTGATGGGGTTGAGTTTGCTGGTGGCAAAGCTGAAAACTTTGAATATGTTCTAGGCGAAGGCCGCATGTTGCCAGAATTCGAAGCTGCAACCTTAGGTCTTAAGCCAGGCGAAAGTAAATCATTCCCCCTAAGTTTCCCGGCCGACTATCATGGCAAAGAGGTTGCCGGCAAAACTGCTGAGTTCACCATCACTGTGAAATCAGTCAGCTGGGCTCACTTACCAGCAGTTGATGATGCGTTTGCATTGTCTATGGGTGTTATAGAAGGCGGCGTTACAAAAATGCGCGCTGAAGTAAAAGAAAATTTAGATCGCGAAGTAAAGCGTCGCATTACTTCTTTATTGAAAAATGAAGTGATGGAAAAGCTCAACACTTTGTGCGAACTGGATGTGCCTAAGTCTCTGGTGTCTTCAGAGCAAGAGCGACTCGTTGAGGGTGCGCGCCAAGACTTAATGCAACGTGGCGTACCGAATGCTAAAGATGCACCTATTCCTGTTGAGATATTTGCTGATCAAGCGCTCAAGCGTGTTCGTCTGGGCTTGATTCTGAGCGAATTGGTTAAAAAGCATAACTTGGCTGCTACAGCAGATCAAATTAAGGCTGAAATCGAGGAGCAAGCTGCTACCTACGAAGATCCTAAAGAGGTTGTTCGTTGGTTCTACAGCAACCCAAGCCGCCTAAAAGATATCGAGAACCTGGTACTTGAAGATAATGTGATTAAACATTTCACATCACTTGCCAAAGTAAGCGATAAAGCGATAAGCTTTGAAGAGCTAAGCAAGCTAAACTAAGTTCAAGAAGCTATCAATTTACTTAAAGAGGGCCGTCCTAAATGAACCAAAACCATTTTCAGTCTGAAAACTTAGAACCTCAAGCTCTAGGTTTGGTTCCAATGGTGATCGAAACCTCTGGCAGGGGTGAGCGTGCTTATGATATTTACTCCCGTCTATTAAGAGAGCGTGTTGTTTTCTTAGTTGGTGAAGTTAACGATCAAACTGCCAACCTAGTAATTGCGCAGTTATTGTTTCTTGAGAGCGAGAATCCAGATAAAGAGATCTCTCTCTATATCAATTCTCCTGGTGGTTCTGTATCTGCAGGCCTTGCTATTTATGACACCATGCAATTTATTAAGCCTCATGTAAGCACTCTGTGCATGGGTATGGCGGCAAGCATGGGCGCATTCTTATTATGTGCTGGTGAAAAAGGCAAGCGCTACGCTTTACCGAACTCTCGCGTCATGATTCATCAGCCATTAGGTGGCGCGCGTGGTCAAGCATCCGATATTGAGATTCAGGCCCGTGAAATTCTGTATTTGCGCGAACGTTTGAATAAGATTTTGTCGGATCGTACCGGTCAATCCATTGAGACAATCGCTAAAGATACCGACCGCGACAACTTTATGTCTGCAGAGCAAGCTCGTGAATATGGCTTGATCGATAAAGTTATTGAGAAGCGCCCTTAATTTTTAATCGAGTCTACTTTGAGCGATACAACCACCAGCACGACAGATAAAGTTTTATATTGCTCCTTCTGTGGCAAAAGCCAACACGAGGTCAAGAAGTTAATTGCTGGTCCATCCGTCTTTATCTGCGATGAGTGTATTGATCTTTGCACGGATATTATTCAAGAAGAAATTGCCAAGCTTCCAAAGGAAGAGGGCGATGATTCTTTGCCAACACCTCATCAAATTAGAGAAAATCTTGATCAATATGTGATCGGGCAAGATCATGCCAAGAAGACTCTGGCAGTAGCGGTTTATAACCATTACAAACGCCTGCAGTATCTCCCTAAGCCTAAAAAAGAGAAGCTTGATAAGGATGGCAAGCCAGTCGAGGCAGCAGACAAAAAAGAATCTAAATTACCTGCCAAGGCGATAGTAGATGGTGTTGAGTTGGCAAAGAGCAATATTTTGCTAATTGGTCCAACAGGTTCAGGTAAAACGCTCTTGGCTCAAACACTAGCGCGCATGCTTGATGTTCCATTTGTGATGGCTGATGCAACCACTTTGACTGAAGCAGGTTACGTCGGCGAAGACGTCGAAAACATTATTCAAAAATTGTTACAAGCATGCGACTACAACGTTGAAAAAGCGCAACGCGGCATTGTTTATATTGATGAGATTGATAAGATATCGCGTAAGTCTGATAACCCCTCAATTACTCGAGATGTTTCAGGCGAAGGCGTTCAGCAGGCTCTATTAAAGCTGGTTGAAGGTACCATGGCTTCTGTGCCACCACAAGGTGGACGCAAGCACCCCAATCAAGACTTCTTGCAGGTCGATACAACAAACATCTTGTTCATTTGCGGCGGCGCATTTGATGGCCTTGAAAAAGTGATTCAACAACGTACAGCTAAGACTGGTATTGGATTTAATGCGACGGTTCCAGGTAAGGATGATCGAGGCGTAAGTGATCTTCTTGTTGAGGTTGAGCCTGAGGATTTAATTAAATTCGGTTTAATCCCAGAATTGATTGGCCGCCTACCGGTAGTTGCTACATTGGCTCAGTTAGATGAAGAGGCTTTGATTCAAATTCTGACGGAACCTAAGAACGCGCTGGTGAAACAATACCAAGCGCTGCTGACTATGGAAGGCTCTGAGCTTGAAGTACGTCGTGAAGCGCTTTCAGCAATCGCTAAGAAGGCAATCGCCCGTAAAACAGGTGCTCGTGGTCTGAGATCTATCCTAGAGGGCTCTTTAATGGATGTCATGTATGACCTTCCTTCTCTAAAGAATGTCCAAAAGGTTGTTATCGACGAATCGAGCATTGCAGAGGGTGGAAAGCCCTTATTGGTCTACAAACAAGATCCTGAGCAAGTAGATTTAAGCAAAAAAGCTTAATTTTTTAGGGTTTTCGCTATTTTTGGGGCATTTTTGCCCCTTTTTTACACTTTTCCCCCTTGAATTATCAAAAGAGCTACCCATATAGGTAGTATGCTACTCATGAATATTGTCTCTATTTAGTGGTTTGCTTTTTTAGAGACTTTTGAGGTTTGATTACTTTGGAGGATTTGCCTTATGCCTGGCCACTTATTACTACCCTCTGAACCGATTCAACTACCTTTGCTCCCCCTGCGGGATGTAGTTGTCTTCCCTCATATGGTGATTCCTTTATTTGTGGGTCGCCCTAAATCTATTAAAGCTCTAGAGGCTGCTATGGAGACCGGTAAAAACGTTCTCTTGGTTGCTCAGAAAACTGCGGCTAAAGATGAGCCCGTCATTGAAGATCTGTATGAGGTTGGCTGTATTGCCAACATCTTGCAAATGCTCAAACTTCCTGATGGTACCGTCAAGGTTTTGGTTGAGGGTGTACAACGCGCCGAAGTCAGTCAAATTGAAGATAGTCTTGGTTACTTCAATTGTGAGGCTACTCCAACTGCAATTGATGCTATCGATGCGCATGAGACTGAGGCTTTGCGTCGTGCCATCATGGCTCAGTTTGATCAGTACGTAAAACTCAACAAGAAAGTTCCACAAGAAATTTTGTCTTCGCTTGGTGGCATTGATGATCCAAGCCGCTTAGCCGATACCATCTGCGCTCATTTACCAGTCAAGCTTGAGCAGAAACAGCGTTTGCTGGAGATGACGGATGTAGTGCAGCGTTTAGAGAGTCTCCTGGCAGATCTCGAGAGTGAAATTGATATTTTGCAAGTTGAAAAACGTATTCGCGGACGCGTTAAGCGTCAAATGGAAAAGAGCCAACGCGAGTACTACCTCAATGAGCAAGTGAAAGCTATTCAAAAAGAATTGGGTGAGGGCGAAGAGGGCGCTGATCTTGAGGAGCTCGAGAAGCGAATCAAGGCTGCTCGCATGCCAAAAGAAGCTTTGAAGAAAGCGGAGTCTGAACTCAAAAAACTGAAGTTGATGTCACCAATGTCTGCTGAGGCTACGGTGATACGTAACTTCATTGATACCTTGGTGAATCTTCCTTGGAAGAAAAAAACCAAGATCAATAATGACCTCACTAATGCTGAAAAAGTATTGGATGAAGATCACTATGGTCTCGATAAGGTCAAAGAGCGTATTTTGGAGTACCTCGCAGTGCAACAGCGTGTTGATCGCGTCAAGGCTCCAATTCTTTGCTTAGTAGGTCCGCCAGGAGTCGGCAAGACTTCTCTAGGCCAATCTATTGCACGAGCTACTAATCGAAAGTTTGTTCGGATGGCCTTAGGTGGTGTGCGTGATGAATCTGAGATTCGTGGTCATCGCCGCACCTATATTGGCTCCATGCCCGGCAAGATATTGACTAGTCTCACCAAGGTTGGTGTGCGCAATCCTTTATTCCTCTTAGATGAAGTAGATAAGATGGGCATGGATTTCCGTGGCGACCCTGCGAGCGCCTTGTTAGAGGTATTAGATCCAGAGCAAAACCATACCTTCCAAGATCATTATGTTGAAGTTGACTTTGATCTTTCGGATGTGATGTTTGTTGCAACATCTAACTCTTTAAATATTCCAGGCCCCTTGTTGGATCGCTTAGAGATCATTCGCTTGGCTGGTTATACCGAAGATGAAAAAACCAGTATTGCAGTGAACTATCTCATTCCAAAGCAAATCAAAAATAATGGCTTGAAGAAAGATGAGCTAATGATCGAGGAGACTGCAGTCCGTAACATGATTCGTTACTACACTCGCGAAGCAGGCGTGCGCTCCCTCGAAAGAGAAATTAGCAAGATCTGCCGTAAAGTGGTGAAGTTGCTGCTTCTCAAGAAGGAGGCTGCTCCTGTGGTGGTCAATGCCGATAATCTTGAAAAATTCTTATCGGTACGCATGTTTGATTTTGGTCTTGCGGGTAAAGAAAACCAGGTAGGTCAAGTAACTGGTTTGGCCTGGACTGAGGTCGGGGGCGATCTCTTAACGATTGAAGCTGCAGTCATGCCAGGTAAGGGTGTTATTACGCGTACAGGTTCTATTGGCGATGTCATGAAGGAATCTGTTGAGGCTGCTCGCACCGTAGTTCGTTCCAGATCCAAACGTCTTGGCATTACCGATGAGGCTTTTGAGAAGAAAGATATTCATATTCACTTTCCGGATGGCGCGACTCCAAAAGATGGCCCATCTGCTGGTATTGCCATCACCACCGCCTTGGTTTCTGTGTTCACCGGAATTCCGATTCGTTCAGACGTGGCAATGACTGGTGAGATTACTTTGCGCGGCGAAGTGCTTCCGATTGGCGGCTTGAAAGAAAAACTTTTGGCAGCTCATCGTGGCGGCATTAAGTTGGCTTTGATACCGGAAGAGAATGTTAAGGACTTGATTGATATTCCAGATAACGTTAAGAATGCAATCGAAATTGTTCCTGTGCGCTGGATTGATAAAGTCCTAGAGCTTGCACTGGAGCGAATGCCCGAAGCTTTGCCTGAGCCAACGCCTGAAGAGCTAGCTAAAAAGGCGTCTGAGGCGAGCAAGGCTAATGAGAAGGTCTCTTCAGGAGAGATTCTCAAGCATTAAATGAGAAGGGGTTTTCCGTCCTTTACACCTGGCTACTTAGGGTTGATTTGGCGGAAAACACCCGTATTTTGGGCACTTAGGTTACAATTCCTCCTGTAATATTTTGGGGCGCTTAGCTCAGTTGGTAGAGCGTCTGCCTTACACGCAGAATGTCGGGAGTTCGAGCCTCTCAGCGCCCACCAAATGTTTACTTCTGAAAGCCTGTTCTAGGCAGCATAATCATCCGATCTGATCCGCCTAGTAAACTAGCGTCATCCTTATTTTTTACTAGCGAACTTCTCCATGTTTGATACCGTCCGTAAGCACCAAAGATTAATGCAGTTTGCACTGATGTTGGTGATCGTTCCGTCTTTTGCTTTTTTCGGTATTTCTAGCTATTCCAGCTTTATGGATAAAGAGACGGATCTCATGAAGGTTGATGGCAGACCCATTACCGCACAAGAGGTTGATAACGCAGCAAAGCGCCAGGCTGAGCGCGTAGGTGGTAACTTGCAGATTGCACAAAGCCTTCCGTTTAGACAGGCAATTTTGAATGAGTTGTTACAGCAGCGCATTCTTGGCTTCGCAGTGAGTGATTTACGTCTGCAAGTGGGTAAAGAGGCATTGGTAAAAAGTTTACAAAACATCCCGCAAATTCGAGCCCTTTATAAAGCAGATGGCAGCTTTGATGATGCCCGCTTCAAGCAACTATTGGCTAATAATGGGCTCAATGAAGAGCAGTTCTATGCTAGCCAGGCATTTGATTTGAAAATTAGTCAGCTAGTGAATTCAGTTGCTCGTACGGAGTTGGCTAGTCCAAAGCTTTCTGAAATTATTTCAACCTTGTATGAGACAGAGCGCCAAGTACAGGCCTTGCCGTTTGATGCCAAGAGCTACTTGAGTAAGGTAAACCCTTCACCAGAAGAGTTGCAAGCTTTCTATAACGCTAATGCGAAGTTATTTGAAAGCCCAGAATTCATTGATATTGAATATATCGTTCTCAAGGCTGATCCAAAAGAGGATGCCAAAGCCTTTAGTGAAAAAGCTGACCAGTTTGCGAATATGACCTATGACCAGTCTGATAGCTTGAAGCCTGCAGCCGATAAGTTAAAACTCAGCATCCAAAGTCAAAAGGGCTTCACTCGGGCTGGTCCAAGTGGCGTATCAAGAGATCATCCTCTAGCCAACCCAAAAGTGGTTCAATCACTTTTTGGCGATGAGGCCGTAAAAAATAAACGCAATATTGAAGCGGTTCAAACCTCACCTGGAGTCTTTGTCTCTGCCAGAGTAGTGGTTTTTCATCCTGCTCAGACATTACCGTTTAAAGATGTTGCTGCAGAAGTGAAACGTCAGGTAAGTCAACGCGCCGCAGAAAAATTAGCGGTTTCAGCTGCTGCTGAGCGTTATTCGGAGTTGCAAAAAGATCCAAAGAATGCGTCTGGCTTCGGCAGTGCATTTTGGGTATCTCGTAATAAACCTACAAATCTCGTAGGCAGCGCCTTGGATGACGTGATGTCAGTTAATCCAGATAAGTTACCAGCCTATGTCTCTGTAAATGTTCCAGGGGCTGGTGTTACCTTATATCGCGTTGATCAGATTCGTCAGCCAACGACTGTAGATGCAAAGGTGCATAAAGCTCAGTCTCAGCAAATTCAAGCCCTGGCAGCTCAGTCCGAGTTCGCTGGCTTTATGTCCTATTGGCGTGATAACGCAAAAGTAAAAACCATTAATCCTTTAAAACCGCCTTCAACAGGCGCCGGCAGCTAATTGATTTAGTGCTTATTTCTGCTTATTGAGTAGTGACTGATATGGGGCCATTGCGCCCCATACGTTTTTGAAAAGTACGGCCTGTGCTTTTTCATTTGGATGAATGTTATCTGCTTGAAAAAGTGCTGGGTTACTTGCTACCTCTGCCATGAAAAATGGTACTAATTCAATACCTTCTTGCGCGGCAAGTTTTGGATAAAGGTCTTTGAACTTCTTTGTGTATTCTTGCCCGTAGTTGGGAGGGATTTGTATCCCAAACAGCAAAACTTTCGCTCCTGATTTTTTGCTTAACTGAATCATCTTGCGTAAGTTCTTTTCAGTCTCATCAATTGATAGTCCTCGTAATGCATCATTAGCGCCGAGCTCAAGTAACACAATGCCGGGCTTCTTTTGCTCCAGGAGACTCGGCAGACGTGTCAGGCCGCCAGAGCTAGTCTCTCCGCTGATGCTGGCATTGAAAACGGCCCATTGGCTACCTTGTTTTTGGAGCTGACCCTCTAGAAGCCTTACCCAGCCTGAGCCCCTGGTGATGCCATATTCAGCAGAAAGACTATCGCCCATGACTAGAATGATTGGATTTGACCTTGCAGATGTTACAAAGGAAATTAACAGGCAAAATAAGCCTATTGCAATTACTTTTGTTGAGATGAAAGTGAGTGGTTTATTTTGATTCATCTATTAAGTCATTTTAGAGCTATGACACCTATTTATCAGTCTACGTCTTTATGAGTGCATTAGAAAAAGTCCTGAGCGCTAATCACCTGGGTAAATCTGTTCCCTCGAGTGATGGCAGTCTAACTATTTTGCACGACATTTGCTTTGAGATCACTCAAGGTGAAAGCGTAGCTATTACCGGTAGTTCTGGCTCCGGTAAGAGTACATTATTGGGTCTTTTGGCTGGCCTAGATCTGCCGAGTGAGGGCAATGTGACTCTCATGGGTCAAAACCTCAATTCACTTGATGAAGATGGCAGGGCCAAACTGAGAGGTCTGCAGGTTGGCTTTGTATTCCAGTCTTTTCAATTGTTGCCTCATTTAACGGCACTTGAAAACGTCATGCTTCCAGCAGAGCTTGCGGGAATGGATGGCCCGAAAGTAAATGCGAAGTCATGGCTCGAGCGTGTGGGCTTGGCTGAACGC
Organism: Polynucleobacter sp. MWH-Berg-3C6; assembly: GCF_018881855.1. Taxonomy (GTDB): domain Bacteria; phylum Pseudomonadota; class Gammaproteobacteria; order Burkholderiales; family Burkholderiaceae; genus Polynucleobacter. Next base: position 798,015 of record NZ_JACVPN010000001.1, read on the forward strand.
TTGGATCATTTCCCCAGAACCCTCTCTGGCGGGGAGCAACAGAGGGTCGCCTTGGCTAGAGCCTTTATTACTAAGCCAGCCATTCTATTTGCGGACGAGCCTACCGGGAGCCTAGATGAGGCCAGTGGAAATAGGGTAATTGAGCTCCTTTTTGAGCTTAATCGAGCCAATCAATCCACCCTTGTTCTGGTAACCCATGACGCGGCCTTGGCCAGCAGGTGCCAGCGCCAATTGCATCTTCAGGGCGGACGCTTAGTGTAGGCAAAACCTTATAATCTAGGGATGTCTTTTTTCCACTTTTTGCCCGGCGCTGACGCGCTTTCCTTTTTCCGCCAACAGCGTCTTTTAGCCTCCTTAGTAGCGCAAGGTATCGAGCTAGATTCTATTGAGGCGCAGTATCTGCACTTCATCTGGTCTGATTTAGCATTGAGCCCCAAAGATGAAGAGCTACTCTCTAGCCTCTTAACTTACGGTCAACCGTTTCACTCCAAAATTCATCAAGGCAAATCTTGGTTTTCCAAGGGTTCTGATTCTGGCCATGGTGCTGTAGTAATTCCGCGCCTCGGAACAGTATCTCCATGGGCCAGTAAGGCAACTGATATTGCCCGTCAATGCGGATTAAATGTTTTGCGTATTGAGCGCGGCATACAGTTCGTATGGAAGGCAAAAAAATCCTTAAGCCCAGCACAAGAAGATATGGTTTTGGCTGCAATTCATGATCGGATGACGGAAGCCGTTATTCAATCTGTAGATCAAGCAAATGCTTTGTATCAAACCCTTGAAGATCGTCCTCTGAGCCGTATCCCGGTCCTGGAGCAAGGTAGGGTCGCCTTAGATAAAGCCAACCAAGAGCTTGGTTTGGCTCTCTCTGATGATGAAGTGGATTATTTAACTGAAAATTTTATTCGCCTTAAACGTAATCCAAGCGATGTAGAGTTGATTATGTTTGCGCAAGCAAATAGTGAACATTGCCGCCACAAGATTTTCAATTCAAGTTGGACTATTGATGGCGATGATCAAGAGCGTTCATTGTTTGCAATGATTCGCAATACCCATCAGCTGCAACCCAAAGGAACTATCGTTGCGTATTCCGATAACTCCGCTGTGATGGCGGGTTGTGAATCAGAGACCTGGGTTCCTCAAGGTGCTGATCATCGTTATACAAAAGATACACGCCTAGTTCATACCTTAATGAAGGTAGAGACACATAATCATCCAACTGCAATAGCGCCGTTCCCAGGAGCATCTACGGGTGCTGGTGGCGAGCTTCGTGATGAGGGCGCAACTGGAGTGGGCGGTCGTCCTAAAGCCGGCTTAACAGGCTTTTCAGTCTCTAATCTGAATATCCCGGGTACCGATCTCCCTTGGGAGCTTGAAAAGTATGGCAAGCCTGAGCGTATAGCAACACCGTTGCAGATCATGATTGATGGTCCTTTAGGGGGCGCAGCATTTAATAATGAGTTTGGACGCCCAATTTTGGGTGGTTATTTCCGGGTATTTGAACAAACCTTAGATGGCATCCGTCGCGGTTATCACAAGCCCATCATGATTGCGGGTGGCATTGGCAGTATTGACTCCATTCATACTCAAAAGAAGGCAATTCAGCCTGGTCACTTATTGATTCAATTAGGCGGACCTGGAATGCGTATTGGTATGGGAGGTGCAACAGGTAGCTCAGTTGCCACTGGTACCAATACCGCAGACTTAGATTTTGATTCTGTGCAACGCGGTAACCCAGAAATGGAGCGTCGTGCCCAAGAGGTCATTAATGCTTGTAGAGCCATGGGTACAAACAACCCGATTATCTCTATTCATGACGTTGGTGCTGGCGGCCTATCAAACGCATTCCCTGAGCTAGCCGATGGCGCCGGTTTGGGGGCTAAATTTAAATTACGAAATGTGCCGCTTGAAGAGAGTGGCATGAGTCCTGCTGAAATCTGGTGCAACGAATCTCAAGAACGTTATGTATTGGCAATTGAAGCCAAAGACCTAGATTTATTTAAATCACTGTGCGCGCGCGACCGCTGCCCATTTGCAGTGGTTGGAGAAGCTACAACTGAGCGTCAATTGCAACTGAGTGATTCAAAACAAGAAACCGGCACTGATGATGCAATGCCAATTGATATGCCAATGGAAGTGTTGCTTGGCAAACCTCCGCGCATGCATCGCGATGTGCAGCGTGTATCACAAGAGTTTAATGAACTTGATGTAACAGATGCAGATCTTTCCCAGTCAGTAGCGTGGGTATTGCAGCAGCCAACTGTTGCTAGTAAGTCATTCCTAATTACTATTGGCGATCGAACTGTTGGCGGCTTAAATGCTCGTGATCAATTTGTTGGGCCATGGCAGGTACCGGTAGCAGACTGCGCCGTTACCCTAATGGATTACAAGGGTTATCGTGGCGAAGCGATGAGCATGGGAGAAAGAACCCCAGTTGCTGTTATTGATGCTCCAGCTGCTGCCAAGATAGCTGTAGGTGAGGCAATTACGAATTTATTGGCTGCAGATATACGCTCTTTAGAGGATGTGAAGTTGTCTGCGAACTGGATGGCAGCTTGTGGCGCTCCAGGTGAAGATGCAAAACTCTACGATTCTGTTAAAGCGGTAGGTATGGAGCTATGTCCTGCTCTGGGTATTTCAATACCAGTTGGGAAGGATTCCTTGTCGATGGCAACAGCCTGGCAGGACGGCAGCGAGGCTAAGAAAGTTGTTGCCCCTGTTTCATTGATTATTTCAGCATTTGCTTCTGTGCAGGATGTACGGAAAACGCTCACCCCTCAACTGAAGCTCAAAGAGGCCACTGGATTAGCGCTTGATACCGAGTTGATTTTGGTTGATCTTGGCCGTGGCAAAAATCGTATGGCAGGCAGCATTCTTGCCCAAGTTTTAGGTCAATCTGGTAAAGAAGCCCCAAATCTTGATCATCCAGAAGATTTAAGGAATTTAGCCGCAGCCATTATTGAACTTCGCAAAGAAAACCAATTACTGGCTTATCACGATCGCTCTGATGGTGGTCTACTAGCGTGTATTGCCGAGATGGCCTTTGCCTCTCATTGTGGAGTTTCTATTAATGTTGACATGATTGCCGTCGATGTTGGTCAAGAACCAGACCATGGTGATGCTAAGAACTGGGCACAGCAAGTCTCTGGCCGCCGCCATGAACAAACTTTGCGAGCTTTATTCAATGAAGAGCTTGGTGCGGTGATACAGATTCGCAGGGAAGATCGTGATGCTGTATTTGCAGTGCTGCGTAAACTGGGTTTAAGTGCATTTAGTCATGTCATCGGCAAGCCAAATACTAATGGTCGCATTGAAGTATGGCGCGATGCAAAAAATATCTTCGCAGAACCACGTGAAGTTTTGCAAAAGATGTGGACAAATACCAGCTATCAAATTGCGCGCTTGCGAGACAACCCTGCATGTGCTGATAGCGAGTTTGCTCTTTTGGATAATGTTTCTGATGCGGGTATGTCACCTAAGCTGACATTTGATGCTACAGACGATATTGCTGCACCATTTATTCAAAAGAATGCACGACCTAAAGTAGCGATCTTACGTGAGCAGGGCGTTAACTCTCACGTAGAGATGGCCTATGCCGTTCATTGGGCTGGCTTTGATAGTTACGATGTTCATATGTCCGATCTATTAAGCGGCAAGGCAAAGTTAGATGATTTCCGCGGATTAATTGCTTGTGGTGGTTTTAGTTATGGTGACGTACTTGGTGCCGGTGAAGGTTGGGCAAAGACCATTCTCTTTAATCAGCAGCTGCGTGATCAATTCTCAAGCTTCTTTACTCGTCAAGATAGTTTCGCATTAGGTGTTTGTAATGGTTGTCAGATGATGAGCAATCTCTCTGGAATTATTCCTGGAGCACAGGATTGGCCAAAATTTACCCGTAATCAATCGGAACAATACGAAGCGCGTTTAGTCATGGCGGAAGTTCTTGCTTCACCATCGATCTTTACGCAAGGTATGGAGGGTAGTCAATTACCGATTGCCATAGCTCATGGTGAAGGTTTCGCCAATTTCAGTCAGCAAGGCAACCTAGAAAAATTACAGAAGCAAGGTCTAGCTGCCTTACGCTTTGTTGACCATCAAGGCAATCCAACTGAGACCTATCCATTAAACCCAAATGGATCGCCTGGCGGTCTTACAGGTGTAACTACCCCAGATGGTCGCTTTACAGTCATGATGCCGCACCCTGAGCGTGTCTTCAGGGCTGTGCAGATGAGTTGGTGTCCCCCTGAATGGTTAGATACCCCAGATGGTGCAAGTCCTTGGTTGCGTTTATTCCGCAATGCACGCCGTTGGGCCAAGTAAGGGGCTAAGTAAGTATGTTGATGGAGCCGGTAACTTTTTCTGAAAGTGGTGGAATACGCTATTTGCATTTTGGTACTGAGCTGATTCAAGGGGCAATGCGCATCCGTGACCCCAATGAAATTTATCTCGAATACAACCAGCAAATGATGGCCTGGCTCCTTTTTCTTGAAACCAAGCCGGGTATGCGTGTTGCGCAGTTGGGCTTAGGAACCGGCGCTTTGACAAAGTTCACGCACCTGCATTGTCTAGCCGTGAAATCAACCGTAGTCGAACTCAATCCCGCAGTGATTGTCTCCGCAAGAAGTATGTTTTCAATGCCGGATGATGATCGTCGACTGGAGACCATTCAGGCTGATGCAAAAGCATTTGTTAAGAGCTCAAAATATAAGAACAGTTTTGATGCGGTTCAGGTTGATTTATATGATGCCATTTGCGATGGCCCATCTGCCAGCTCTTTAGAGTTTTATAACGGTTGCTACAACATCCTAAAAGCGCCAGGAGTGCTAACTGTTAACCTCTTCTCTCGTCATAAAAGTTTTGATATCAATCTCAAAAATATCTGTGAAGCCTTTGATAATCGTGTGCTCTTATTTCCAGAGTCACACGATTGCAACGTAGTAGCAATTGCTTTTAAAGGACCTAAGCTCGAGGCTGAATGGAGCAATGTTTCTGCTAGGGCCAAGTTGATTAAAGATAAAACAGATTTGCCTACCCAACAATGGGTTTCGGGCATCAGTCGTGAGAATGCTCGACAGGAATTAAAGCTCTCTATCTAAGAAGCTCTGAGATAAAAAATAAGGCGATCATCTGATCGCCTTATTTTCTTTCAGCCTTTGTGGGGCTGAAGGGTCACCGGATTAAACGGTCACAGTATCCGCAACATCACTAAAAGACTTCAGCTTATCAAAGCTCATGTATTTATAAACATCTCCAGCCTTAGCATCTAGCGCCTTCACTTGCTCTAAATACTCTGCAGGAGTAGGTAGGCGTCCTAAGAGGGCGGCAACAGAGGCCAATTCAGCAGAAGCCAAATACACTCGAGTATCGATACCTAAGCGGTTAGGGAAGTTGCGGGTAGAGGTTGATACAGCTGTTGAACCTTTACGGATCTGAGCTTGATTACCCATGCAGAGTGAGCAGCCTGGGCTTTCCATGCGTGCACCAGCTGCACCCAACATGCCGTAGTAGCCTTCTTCCATCAATACCATGGCGTCCATCTTGGTTGGTGGGGCAACCCATAAACGGGTAGGCATATCTTTCTTCCCTTGCAAGACTTGTCCTGCTGCACGGAAGTGCCCAATGTTCGTCATGCAAGAGCCAATAAAGACTTCATCAATCTTGTCGCCTGCAACTTCAGACAATACTTTCACATCATCTGGGTCATTAGGACATGCAAGAATTGGTTCCTTGATTTCATCAATATTGATTTCGATGATCTCTGCATAGTCAGCATTAGCATCAGGTTGCAGTAATTGTGGGTTTGCAATCCAAGCCTCCATCGCTTTGATACGACGGCCCAGAGTGCGCTTGTCTTCGTAGCCATTGGCAATCATCCACTTCATCAACGTGATATTGGATTGCATGTACTCAATAATCGGCTCTTTGTTCAAATGAACAGTGCAGCCACCCGCAGAACGCTCAGCAGAAGCATCTGATAATTCAAATGCTTGCTCAACCTTCAGGTCAGGTAGACCCTCGATTTCAAGGATACGGCCAGAGAAAATATTTTTCTTGCCTTGCTTCTCAACGGTCAACAATCCCCTTTTAATTGCATACAAAGGAATGGCGTTAACTAAGTCACGCAAGGTGATGCCAGGTTGCATCTTGCCTTTGAAGCGAACTAATACAGATTCGGGCATATCCAAAGGCATAACACCAGTCGCTGCAGCAAAAGCAACCAGGCCTGATCCAGCAGGGAAGGAAATACCGATTGGGAAACGGGTATGGCTATCACCGCCGGTGCCGCAGGTATCTGGAAGTAGCAAGCGATTTAACCAACTATGGATCACGCCGTCACCTGGACGCAACGCAACGCCACCACGATTGGTCATGAATGGTGGCAACTCATGTTGCGTGCGAATATCTACTGGCTTTGGATAAGCAGAGGTATGGCAGAAAGATTGCATCACCAAATCAGAAGAGAAGCCCAAGCAAGCCAAATCTTTCAATTCGTCACGCGTCATAGGACCAGTTGTATCTTGGGAGCCAACGGTCGTCATGTGTGGTTCGCAGTAGGTGCCAGGACGTATACCTTGTCCTTCTGGTAAACCGCATGCGCGTCCAACCATCTTTTGGGCCAGGCTGAAACCTTTTTTATTATCAGGTGGGCTTACTGGGAGGCGGAATTCAGTTGATGCAGGCAATCCTAATGCTGCACGGGCTTTTGCAGTTAAACCTCGCCCTACGATCAATGGGATACGGCCACCAGCACGAACTTCATCCAAAATCACTGGCGATTTGAGTGAGAACGCAGCAATCTCTTTACCGTTTTTAAATGCTTTGCCCTCGTATGGGCGCAACTCAATCTCATCACCCATATTCATTTGAGATACATCTAATTCAATTGGTAGCGCACCAGAATCTTCCATGGTGTTAAAGAAGATTGGAGCAATATTACCGCCAAGGCAAACACCACCAAAACGCTTATTTGGTACAAAGGGAATATCTTGACCAGTCCACCAGAGAACAGAGTTGGTAGCAGATTTACGTGATGAGCCTGTGCCAACAACGTCACCAACGTAAGCAATTTGATTGCCTTTTTTCTGTAGGGCGGCAATTTGTTTCATCGGGCCACGCACACCAGATTCATCGGGTTCAATACCAGAACGTGGGTTCTTCAGCATGATCGTTGCATGCAATGGAATATCTGGGCGGCTCCATGCATCAGGGGCAGGAGACAAGTCATCGGTATTAGTTTCACCAGTCACTTTGAAAACTGTGAGCTTCATGCTTTCTGGAACAGCAGGGCGGCCAGTAAACCAGTCCGCATCAGCCCAGCTTTTCATCACTGCCTTTGCGTTTGCATTCCCTTTTTCAGCAAGTTCCAGTACATCATTGAAGTAATCAAACATCAAGAGTGTTTTCTTGAGAGCTTCGGCTGCAACAGCCCCACATTCGGCATCACTTAATAATTCAACTAAGGGTTTAATGTTGTAGCCACCGAGCATAGTTCCCAATAATTCCGTAGCTTTTACTCGAGAAATCAGCGGTGATTTTTCTGTGCCTTTTGCTATGGCATCTAAAAATTCTGCCTTTACCTTTGCGGCTTCATCAACGCCAGCAGGAACACGATTCGTAATAAGCTCTAAAAGCTCAGCCTCTTTGCCTGAAGGTGGGTTTTTTAATAACTTCACCAGTTCAGCGGTCTGATCCTTGGTTAATGGCAGAGCAGGTATACCAAGGGCTGCGCGTTCAGCAACATGGGCGTTGTAGGCTTCTAACATTGTGTTTCCTATGAGGTAAAGGTGATCAATAGAAAGACTATTCAGGAATTCTCTCCCGAATCCCAACATTATAGTTGCAAATTTAAGTCTTATATAAGAGTTTAAACCCCTAGAAATAAGCCCTAGAAATGCAATGAGTTCTCAATTTGGGGCCTTTTAAGTCAAATTAGAGGGTCTGCTCATCCTTTAGGGCCCAAACTAAGGCAACAACCCAGCCAACGAGGGACCAGCCCAAAAAGAGGTTTAAGGCAAAAATAGCGCCCGAATTAGCTCTTTTTCTATTAAATGCAATCGCGAAGGGTAGGAAATAAAAGAGGGATAAAACAGCGATCAGAATGGCAAATAGGAGGCGCATAGGGGTAGATTGAGGTCAAAAATATTGTGATTTGAGCAATATTCTTAATATATAAGCAAATTTGAAAGTTCCTTAAATTTTATGGCTATCGTTATAATTACTTTTTCCAACAGAGCTTAAGCGATGACCAAATACGTTTTTGTCACTGGTGGTGTGGTTTCTTCTTTAGGGAAAGGAATCGCAGCTGCCTCGCTTGCCGCGATTCTTGAATCCCGCGGCCTGAAAGTCACCCTCCTAAAATTAGACCCCTATATCAACGTTGACCCGGGCACTATGAGCCCACTTCAGCATGGCGAAGTTTTCGTTACTGAAGATGGAGCAGAAACGGATTTGGATTTAGGCCACTATGAGCGCTTCGTATCAGCGAAGATGCGTAAAAGCAATAACTTCACAACTGGCCAAATTTATGAATCGGTTATTAGCAAAGAGCGTCGTGGTGAATACTTAGGTAAAACTGTTCAAGTTATTCCCCACATTACTAATGAAATTCAAGCTTTTGTTGAGCGGGGCGCCAAAGCAAGTCATGATGGCAAGGCTGATATCGCTATCTGCGAAATTGGCGGTACCGTTGGCGACATCGAGTCATTACCATTTTTAGAGGCTGCAAGACAGATGAGCTTGCGCCTGCCACTGCATAGCTGCGCCTTTGTTCATTTGACTTTGGTGCCCTATATCCATAGCGCTGGCGAGTTAAAAACAAAACCTACCCAACACTCTGTGCAAAAGCTGCGTGAGATTGGCATCATGCCAACGGTGCTGTTATGCCGAGCTGATCGCCCAATTCCGGAAGATGAGCGCGCTAAGATTTCTTTGTTTTCCAATGTCCGCGAAGAAGCTGTTATTTCTGTTTGGGATGTGGATACGATTTATAAGATTCCAGAAATGCTTCATGCGCAAGGTATGGACGATTTGATTTGTCGCGAGTTAGAGATCAATGCTAAGCCGGCCGATCTTTCAGTATGGGCTCATTTGGTTTATGAAATGGCCAATCCTCAGCATGAAGTCACCATTGGAATGGTTGGTAAGTATGTGGAGCTAACAGAGTCCTATAAGTCCTTGATTGAAGCCCTGCGTCATGCAGGTATTCACACACATACCAAAGTGAATATCAACTATATCGATTCAGAAGTTATTGAAAAAGATGGTATTGATTGTTTGAGAAAGTTAGATGCCATATTGGTTCCTGGCGGCTTTGGTAAGCGGGGTACGGAAGGTAAGATCTCTGCAATCCGTTACGCTCGCGAGAACGGTATTCCATATTTGGGAATTTGTCTTGGTATGCAGTTAGCCGTCATTGAATTTGCCCGCCACGTAGCGAATATTACGAAGGCAAATAGTACTGAGTTTGATCCACAGTCTGAAAATCCAGTGGTAGCACTGATTACCGAGTGGATGGATAGAGAAGGGCGTGTTGAAAAGCGCAGCAATGATTCTGACTTAGGCGGCACAATGCGCTTGGGATCGCAACGTTGCCCAGTCAAGGCGGGAACTTTAGCTCATCGAATTTATGGCGCAGAAGTTAATGAGCGTCATCGCCATCGTTATGAAGTAAATAACACTTACGTTCCAAAACTGGAAGAAGCTGGCTTAATCATTTCTGCTAGAACACCCAATGAATCTTTACCTGAAATGATGGAATTACCTGAGTCAATGCACCCGTGGTTCTTTGGCGTTCAGTTCCATCCAGAATTTACCTCTACACCGCGTGATGGCCATCCCTTATTTTCTGCTTTCATCAGTGCGGCTCTGATCCATCAAAACTCTGCATTAAAGCAAGTTGCTTAAGGGAAATCTATGGGCACTTTCAAGCTATGCGGTTTCGATGTAGGTCTAGACAAACGTTTTTTCTTAATCGCAGGCACTTGCGTGATTGAATCTGAGCAGTCTGCTATTGATGTTGCCAGTCAGCTAAAAGAAATTACTAGCGCATTGCAGATTCCGTTTATCTATAAATCGTCATTTGATAAAGCTAACCGTTCATCTGGTAATTCATTTCGCGGTTTAGGAATGGAAAAGGGCCTAGAGATACTGGCTAAGGTTAAAAAAGAAGTAGGGGTTCCAATTTTGACTGATGTCCATGACATTAGCGAAATTGAAGCAGTATCTAAGGTGGTAGATGTTATCCAGACGCCTGCCTTCTTATGCAGGCAAACTGATTTCATCCGTGCATGCGCTCAAAGCGGTAAGCCCGTGAATTTTAAGAAGGGTCAGTTTCTATCGCCACATGAGATGCTCAATGTCATTGAAAAGGCCCGAGCAGCAGCCAAAGAAGTCAATCTTCCAGATCAGTTTATGGTTTGTGAGCGCGGCGCTTCATTTGGCTATAACAACCTAGTTTCTGATATGCGCAGTCTTGCAATCCTGCGCGAAGCACATGCACCAGTCATTTTTGATGCCACCCATTCAGTTCAATTGCCTGGTGGCCAAGGCACTGCTAGTGGTGGGCAGAGAGAGTTTGTGCCAGTGCTAGCTCGTGCAGCAGTAGCTGTCGGTATTAGCGGCCTCTTTATGGAAACACATCCAGACCCATCTAAAGCCTTGTCTGACGGCCCTAATGCAGTTCCCTTGCATCGCATGAAAGAGTTGCTGGAATCGTTGGTTGCAATTGATTCGGTAGTCAAGTCTAGCGGCTCATTTTTAGAAAATAGCTTTAAATAAATTGCAGAAGATTTATTAATCCCAATTTCATATTGTTTTAAGGAGAAGGTGCATGAGCGCCATTGTTGACATCATCGGTAGAGAAGTATTGGATTCACGCGGCAACCCAACGGTAGAGTGCGATGTATTGCTCGAATCCGGTGTGATGGGTCGTGCTGCTGTTCCATCTGGCGCTTCTACAGGCTCACGAGAGGCGATCGAATTACGCGATGGTGATAAGTCTCGTTACTTAGGTAAGGGCGTCCTCAATGCAGTACAAAACATCAACGTTGAGATTGCAGAAACCGTACTTGGTTTGGATGCGTCTGAACAAGCTTTCTTGGACCGCACCCTCATTGAGCTCGATGGCACACACAATAAGGCACGCTTGGGCGCAAATGCGACTTTAGCGGTTTCGATGGCGGTTGCGAGAGCGGCTGCTGAGGAAGCTGGTTTGCCTTTGTATCGTTATTTTGGTGGTTCAGGTGGTATGCAATTGCCAGTGCCCATGATGAATATTGTTAATGGCGGCGCACATGCTAATAACAGTTTGGATATTCAAGAATTTATGGTGATGCCAGTTGGCGCTGAAAATTTCCGAGATGCTTTACGTTGTGGAGCTGAAATTTTCCATGAACTCAAAAAGATCATTGGCGCTCAAGGAATGCCAACGACTGTAGGCGATGAAGGCGGCTTTGCTCCAAACTTTAAGAGCAATCATGAATGCCTGCAAACCATCATGAAGGCAATTGAAGGTGCTGGTTATCAAGCTGGTGAGGATGTTCTATTGGCGCTTGATTGTGCTGCTAGTGAATTCTACAAAGACGGTAAATACCATCTCTCAGGAGAAGGTTTGCAACTGACCTCTAGCGAGTTCTCTGATTACCTTGGTAACTTAGCAGATCAATTCCCAATCGTATCCATTGAAGATGGCATGCATGAGGGTGATTGGGATGGCTGGGCTGATATTACAAAGAAGCTTGGCAAGAAGATCCAGCTTGTTGGAGACGATTTGTTTGTAACCAATACTCGTATCTTGAAAGAAGGTATTGAGAAAGGTATTGCCAACTCAATCTTGATCAAGATTAATCAGATCGGCACCTTAACAGAAACGTTTGCAGCAATTGAGATGGCAAAGCGTGCCAACTACACTGCGGTGATTTCTCATCGTTCCGGTGAAACTGAAGACAGCACCATTGCCGATATTGCTGTTGGTACTAATGCTGGCCAGATCAAAACCGGCTCTTTATCACGCTCCGATCGTATTGCTAAATACAACCAACTCCTGCGCATTGAGGAAGACTTGGGTGATGTAGCTACTTACCCAGGTAAGTCAGTTTTCTATAACTTAAAACGCGAAGCTTAATAAGATTTACCTGCTATGCGGATAGTCATCTACTCAATGCTGGTTTTGCTCATAGCAATCCAGTACCCACTATGGCTGGGCAAGGGTGGATGGCTAAAAGTTTATGAAATGGAGAAGCAGGTAGAACTTCAGGAAGCTAAAAATAGTCTGCTGGCCCTTCGCAATGCAAAATTGGCTGGTGATGTTAAGGATCTGAAGGATGGAACGCGCGCCATCGAAGAGCGTGCTAGAGCGGAACACGGCTTGATCAAAGAGGGTGAATTCTTTGTCCAAATCTTGCCGGTTGATAAATCTGCTGTACCTACTGAAACGAAGCAATAATTTCTAGTGCCCGCTAGAAGGCGGTCTAGTGGCGTCACTCAATAAGTCGGTCTTAAAGACCTGCAGACAATCCACGGCATCAAAGCGATATGGTTTTGCACAAAATTCGCAAATAGTTTCAACTGCACCTTGCTCATCTAGTATTCCCTGCACCTCTTCTTCACCAAGCATTCTTAGGATATCGGCAACTTTTTTGCGTGAGCAACGGCAAGAAAAGCGTATCTGTCGAGGTGGAAAACTGCGTACCCCATTCTCAGTAGATTCCTCTAAAAATAGACGCCTTAAGATTGTTTCAGGGGGGAGAGACAAGAGCTCTTCATCAGTAATCGTCTCACCTAAAGTCTGGATACGTGTCCAGCCTTCAGCTGCAGTTTGTGGATCAAGGTGGGCATGCCCCCCGGAATCTGGCATACGTTGTAATAGCAGCCCGCCAATATGAGAATCGTTCGAGGTTAGCCAAATTCTGGTTTCCAACTGCTCAGAATTTTGCATATAAAGACCAATTGCTTCGGCAGCGCTCAATACAGGCCTCATCAGATTGCCACGCTCCTCTTGGAGGGCGACTATCCCTTGGTATGGAGGTTGACCTGGTTCGCGCTCTGATGGATCTAAAGTGATGACGAGCCTTCCAGAGTTGCTGGCGTCTAATAGCTCGCCCAGGCTAGCATCAGAACTGATTTCTGAGGGGTCAACAGATAGTTTGACGGTGGCTCGCATCGATAAGTCAGACTTGCATTCAACCACTAGGAGTTGAATTGGGCCCTTACTTTGAGCCTGAATAATCAATGTTCCATCAAACTTCAGGCTGGCGCTGAGAAGGGTGGCTGCACCAACAAAATCTCCCAAGATGCGGCGCACTGCTGGTGGATCGTTGCGACGCTCTAAAACGGCCTGCCAAGCCGTGCTGATTGACACAATCTCCCCGCGAACCGGGGCTCCATCACAGACAAATACTAGTAATTCATTCATAGAGCAAAGTATCCACGTTTTTCAATTTTGCCGCCAATTGGTCTGACCTGAGATAATGAGGTTTATGCATATCCGTACACGTTTCGCCCCTAGTCCCACGGGCTTTATTCACTTGGGCAATCTCCGCAGCGCTCTCTACCCATGGGCATTTGCACGTCACAATAAAGGTGACTTCATTCTTCGCATTGAAGATACTGACCTAGAGCGCTCCACACAAGAAGCCGTGGATGTGATTATTGAGGGTATGTCTTGGCTTGGACTGGATTTAGATGAGGGTCCAATCTACCAAATGCAGCGAATTGATCGCTACCGTGAAGTAGTTAAGCAGATGATTGATAGCGGCCTTGCTTACCCTTGCTATATGAGCGAAGAAGAATTGAATACTCTTCGTGACCAGCAAATGGCCAATAAAGAAAAACCGCGCTATAACGGCTTATGGAGACCTGAGCCCGGTAAAACTTTGCCGCCGATTCCTGAAGGGGTTCAACCAGTGATCCGTTTTAAAAATCCGCTTGGTGGATCCGTTGTTTGGGAAGACGCAGTAAAAGGTAGGATTGAAATTAGCAACGACGAACTGGATGATCTAGTGATTGCTCGCCCAGACGGTACGCCAACTTATAACTTCTGTGTCGTAGTGGATGACTTGGATATGAAAATTACCCATGTTATTCGTGGCGATGATCACGTCAATAACACGCCTCGGCAAATTAATATTATGAAAGCTTTAGGTGGAACTCCGCCTGTATATGCTCATTTGCCTACCGTTCTGAATGATTCGGGCGAGAAGATGAGCAAGCGTAATGGCGCAATGAGCGTGCGTGATTATCAAAAAGCCGGTTATTTACCTGAAGCAATCCTGAATTACCTAGCTCGCTTAGGTTGGTCGCATGGTGATGCAGAGGTGTTTACCAAAGAACAGTTTGTAGATTGGTTCGATTTAGCAAGCCTTGGTCGTTCTCCAGCACAACACAATCCAGAGAAATTGCTTTGGTTAAATCACCAATATATTCAGAACGCAGATCCAGAAAAATTAGCACAGGCTACCAAACCTTTTGCACATCAATTGGGCATTGATACAGAAAATGGACCAAACTTTGTTGAGGTTGTTGGGCTCTTAAAAGATCGCGCTAATACATTAATTGAAATTGCAGAAGGGGCCAAACTCTTTTACCTGCCAGCACCATCACATAATGCTGAGCAGATTGCTGCAAATATTCCCGAATCTATTGTTCCTGCGTTAAAGGATTTAATTCTTGCTATTCAGAATGCAGCGGCCACAAAAGAGGCTTACGCCGCAGCATTTAAAGAGGTTTTAGCCAAGCATGGGCTCAAAATGCCAGCGTTGGCAATGCCCGTTCGCTACGCATTATTTGCCACAACCCAGACCCCTGCGATTGACTCAGTGTTGGTGGTGCTTGGTCGGGATGAGGCGCTAAAAAGGCTCTCAAAGGTAGTCCACTAGGCAATTTGCGCACTTGCACAAAAATAGGCTAAAATCTTGGATTGTTTTGAGTGTCTTGCGGTTTTATTGTGGGATTTCGGGGGTATAGCTCAGCTGGGAGAGCGCTTGCATGGCATGCAAGAGGTCAGCGGTTCGATCCCGCTTATCTCCACCAAGCATTCAAAATTGTTGTAATTTGCAGTAGTCCAGGTCCCCATCGTCTAGAGGCCTAGGACATCACCCTTTCACGGTGAGTACGGGGGTTCGAATCCCCCTGGGGACGCCAAATATTTTTGGTAGTAGTTGTATGAAGTTTTGTTTGTTGTAATTTGGAGCGGTAGTTCAGTTGGTTAGAATATCTGCCTGTCACGCAGAGGGTCGCGGGTTCGAGTCCCGTCCGTTCCGCCAAATTCCAAGAAAATGCCTCCGTAATAGGAGGCATTTTTATTTCCAGCGTTTGTTTTGGCTTACATCACAGGTTTGGCTTTTGGGGCTGCCATGTACAAAGGTTGTACTGCTGGCAACAACTCTGAAATTTGCTCAATTCTGGTATCGCCAGATGGGTGGGTAGATAAAAACTCCGGCGGGTTTTTGCCTTCTGTAGCTTTATTCATTTTCTGCCAAACACGAATAGCTGCTTGAGGGTCATATCCAGCTCTAGCTGCAAGTTCAATACCAATAGCATCTGCTTCGGATTCGTTTTGTCTTGAGTTTGGCAGCACCAGAATGTAATGGGTTGCCTGATTCGCTGCATTAATAGCTGAGCCGTAAGGACCAGCAGCTGCCAAAGCGATGCTGGTCAAGGCATTTTGAGCCATGGCTTGAGAGAGTCTTTCTCTGCCATGTTCTCGTAAGGCATGAGCAATTTCATGCCCCATAATTGCCGCAATCTCATCATCCGATAAATTTAATTGGTCAATCAAGCCGGTGTAGAAAGTTATTTTTCCACCGGGAGCGCATGTTGCATTCAAGATTGGCGCATTAATTAAGGTTAGCTGCCAATTCCACTGGCGGGTGTCATCACGAAATATAGAGGTTTGCTGGATCAAACGATTGGATATAGTCTTTAGCCGGTTGTAGGTAGGGCCGGAAGTTACCAGAATATTCTTTTCTTTAGCCTTCTGATTTTGTTCGTTGTAACTGATAGCGGATAGTCGATCAACTTCGGCCGATGAGACCACCATGAATTGGGACCGATTAATGCCCACAGCCCCCGATCTTGTGGTGTTGGCACAAGCCAGAAGCAGGGAGCTTAAAACAACACTTGCAAGAACTCGAATGTTAAAAAACTGGCGAAACATTCACTTTGAGTTATTTCTTCGGCGTAGTGATAGAGGCGGCCATCGCATCGTAATAAATTACTTTGACTTGCTCTCCAACATTAACATCGGCCAAAAGGGCGGGGTTCTTAACGGTTACTGTTGTCACCTTGCCGCTTGGACCTTTTACAGATACTAGTTTTTTATCCCGATCTACGGCAACAATGTCTGCAATGATGGTTGTTTTATTTGCAATAGTCTCAGATGGTTTTTCGTTTGCTTTTGATGTTGTAACGGTATTGGTTTCTACTTTGCTACGAACGCCATCACTCTTAGTTTTGATCAGTTCGATAGCAACCGCTAGTTCATAGGTAACGTTGACGCGATCCCCTTTCTTGATTTGGTCAAAATTGGTGATTTCTGGTCCCGCTACAAATTTAGATTCACCTTCTTTGTTGCTGAAGGTGATAGTCCGCGTCTTTTTGTCGGTTTTGACTACGGTGCCTTCATATAGCTGATAGCGGTTATCTACTACAGCTGCGTCAATTACCATAGGCTTTGTCGCCCCAGCATCAACTGGCTTTGTTTGGGCATTGACTGAAAATGAGCTGGCCAAAAGGGTTGCGATTGCTAGCGCAATGGATGTTAGTTTGAGATTCATTGTTTTCCTTGTAAATAAGTATTTCTTATCAAGATATTAGCTCACTTTTCTCATTTTTAAGCCTAGAAAGGGCCTTATTCCAGGCTAAGACTGAAGTCTGCAGGTTTGATAAGATCACTGTTTCACTGTGTAATCCCAATAAGGGTATGAAATGCCTCAATTTGCCGCAAATTTGACTATGCTATTTACGGAAGTGCCATTCTTAGAACGCTTCGAACACGCCTCTCAATCAGGATTTAAGGCTGTTGAGTTTCTATTCCCATACCCATATCCAGTAACTGAAATTCAACAGAAGCTAGATCAGTATGGTTTGAAGCTCGTTCTACATAACTTACCAGCTGGAGATTGGGATGCTGGAGAGCGTGGCATCGCATGTCATCCAGATCGCGTTGAAGAATTTCGCGCGGGTGTAGCAAAAGCGATTGAATATGCAAAGACTCTGGGTGTGCCACAGTTAAATTGCTTGGCTGGTAAGGCACCCTCTGGAATTGACAGAAAGCTGGCGCATGATACTTTTGTATCCAACCTCAAATATGCATCTGCCGAATTGAAGAAAGTAAATCTGAAGCTGCTAATTGAGCCGATCAATACTTTCGACATACCAGGATTCTTTTTATCTACGACGCAACAAGCCCTGGATATTATTGGTGAGGTTGGGTCAGATAATCTATATGTTCAATATGATATCTATCATGCGCAGCGCATGGAGGGTGAGCTGTCCAATACTATTGAAAAAAATTTGAGCAAGATTGCTCATATTCAATTGGCAGATAATCCTGGTCGAAATGAGCCGGGCACTGGCGAAATAAACTATTCGTATCTATTCAAATTTTTAGATCGAATTGCTTACTCAGGTTGGATTGGTTGCGAATACAAGCCTGCAACTACTACAGAAGCAGGTTTAGGCTGGATACAGAAGTTAAATTCATAAGATAAATTAAAGCAAATACAAAAGGAGATGTAATGAGTGCGAAATTAAAATTAGGTTTTGTTGGCCTAGGAATTATGGGTGCTCCAATGGCAGGCCATCTAGTAAATGCTGGTCACGAGGTATTTATTAATACCAGAAGTAAGGTTCCACAAGATCTTGCGTCCTCATCAGCGGTTCAGTGTGGCAGTCCTAGCGAGGTTGCTGAAAAGGCTGACATTATTTTGATGATGCTCCCAGATACCCCGGACGTTGAAAAAGTACTATTTGGTGATAAAGGCATTGCAGCTGGCTTATCCAAAGGAAAAGTCGTTGTAGATATGAGCTCTATTTCTCCCATCGCCACCAAGGAATTTGCTAAGAAAATAAACGCTTTGGGCTGTGATTATCTAGATTCACCAGTTTCTGGTGGCGAAGTTGGCGCTAAAAATGCAACTCTGTCTATTATGGTCGGCGGCGATGAGGCTGTATTTAATAAAGTAAAGCCAGTTTTTGATTTGATGGGCAAAAACATCAACTTAGTTGGCGGAAATGGTGATGGTCAAACTGCCAAGGTAGCCAATCAAATTATTGTGGCCTTAAATATTGAGGCAGTTGCAGAAGCGCTTTTATTTGCATCTAAAGCAGGTGCTGACCCTGCCAAAGTTCGTCAAGCATTGATGGGCGGGTTTGCAAGCTCGAAGATTCTTGAGGTGCATGGCGAGCGTATGGTGAAGCGTACATTTGATCCTGGCTTTAGGATTGAGTTACATCAAAAAGATTTGAATCTTGCACTCAATAGCGCACGAGCCTTGGGTGTGGCACTGCCTAATACCGCTACTGCTCAAGAATTGTTTAACTCCTGCTCAGCGCATGGCGGCAAGGCTTGGGACCATTCTGCAATGGTGAAGGCTCTAGAAAAGCTGGCTAACTTTGAGATTGGACAAAAGGCCTAAGGTCTAAGCATGTCTTCAACCCTACTAGTCTATTTGCATGGCTTTCGATCTTCGCCAAGATCAAGCAAGGCCGTAATGACTGGTGATGCAGTCAAATCGTTATCTACTGCGGACAATCCAATTCAATGGTATTGCCCGCAGTTACTTGCTTCACCCCATCAAAGTATGGACATGGTTACAAAATATATTGATCAGTCAAAAGCAGATCAGATAGTGATAATCGGTTCATCCCTTGGTGGGTTTTACGCAAACTACTTAGCGGAAAAATATGGGTGTAAGGCAGTCGCCTTAAATCCTGCCGTTCGCGCCGCTAGGGAACTTGCCCCGCATGTGGGCATGATGACATCCTATGACAGTGACGAGCCTTTCGATTTTCGACCCGAATATATTGATGAGCTAAAGTCCTTGCAGATCGAGGGGATCTCCAACCCTGGTAGCTACTTTTTAATTGCGGCAAAGGGTGATGAATTGCTCGATTGGAAGGAAATGGTCGAATTCTATCAAGGCGCCAAGCAGCTTATCTTGGAAGGCAGTGACCACGGTATCGCAGACTATGCGGACCATCTGCCAAAGGTTTTGGAGTTTATATCCCCCTAGATGATTGATTGACCCATATTTCTTCTGTAAGATTAGTCAAACGATCGATGTCTTTGACTAGATCGAGAAAGGAGAGTTTGTGCTGAGCATCTTGAAATTGGACGCTGGTGGAATTCCCCAGGGTTGGGTAAACGCAGAAGAGGCAACCAAGCATTACGCCGATAGCAGTGTCTTATGGACGCTTGGCGACCCCATCATGAAGATGCGTGGCGGTATCTCTAGGGCCAGTGGCTTGCAGTCAGTCATCGAACTTCATTCGATCATCGCCATCAAGGGTAGCGCAAAAATCAATTTATTTGATGTTGTCCCTGTCATCACAAAACATAAACTCTTTAAACGCGATCGTGGTCTCTGCGCATACTGTGGTGATGCAATCCACGAGAATCAAGCTGAGGCCGAACATATTATTCCGAACAGTCGCGGTGGAAAATATTCCTGGATGAACCTGGTGATTTCTTGCAGACCCTGTAATCAGCGTAAAGGCAATCGGACTCCTGAACAGGCTGGCATGGGCTTGCTCTATACCCCATACTTACCAAGTCTGTATGAGGACATGATTCTCAAAGGCCGTAATATTCTTGCCGATCAGATGGACTTTCTTGCGGCCAACTTACCAAAGAATAGTCGCTTACTTGAAGGCATTCTCTGAACTCAGAACTAGGGCAATTGCGGCAGCCTTACTCTAGTGGTTTGATGCAATCAAAATCGCTACGCATTATTGTCGTAGCGCTATTGATATCCTTGCTTGGTCACCTGATCATCTTCTTTGGCATTCCATTTTTATCCTTCGGCTCTGCTCCAGAGATAGCAGATGACCTCATTATTAGAACTGAGTTAAAACTCGAGCCGCCAAAGAAAATTCAGATGGCCAGGGCTCCCAAGAAGAAAGTGAATAAGGAAAATTCTGCAAATAAGGTTGATGATGCTAAAGGCCTAGCAGCTGCAGAGCAGGGTGGTTCAAATAATCAGCAGGGAGTGGCGTTCAAGTTACCCGAGTCTGGCATTCTTTATTACGACGCTTATGTGGATGGGCAAAAGTACCAGACCGGGGAAATTGACTGGATTGTCGATGGAAACAATTACCGCCTTTACATCAACATTCCTTATGCATTCGTTGGCCCTTTTGTGTTTGAATCACGCGGGACCATAGACGCCTATGGGATGGCTCCATCCATCTATTGGACTCAGCGTGGAACTAAGCCGCCGCGCTATTCTCGCTTTGATAGGGATGCCAGTGGAGGAGGGAAGATGTATTTCTCAGAGAAACCCGAGTTCACTCCAGATCTCCTTCCAGGCACTCAGGATCGATTTAGCCTTATGTTTCAGTTCGCATCCTTACTGAATGGGGATAGCAAAATCGATGAGGCTGGCTCTATTAGGGCTTTACCAGTTGTCGATTACAACACCCTGGAGATGTGGCAATTTAAGAGCTATGGAGAAACCGTCTCTGACGATATCCCATCTCTTGGAAAGTCGGTAAATCGCCGTTATGCCTTAATGCAACGTGAAAATGATCCTTATAAGCGCCAAGTCGACATTTGGTTAGCGAAAGACTTAGATTGGTTGCCAGGAAGGATTCGGTCTCGGGAGGCCAATGGTAGGGTACTTGAGCTGATATTCATTCAAAAGAATCCAATACCGTCAGGCACTAGGCCTTAAATCCCCTTAAAAACCAGTGCCCGATTTTGGACTTTGGCTAGGGCTATTCAGCAAGGCTCCCATCATAGAATACAAAGCAGCACCAGACATTGATACTGCAAAGATTCCAGAAAACGAGATGATTATCGGCAAAATTCTCCATTGCTCAGATAGGTTGTAGTTACCGTATCCAATAGTTGTGTACATTTCGCCGGCAAAGTAAAAGGTCTGTGGATTGGTTGAGAACACTTTTAATGCGACGCATATGTAGGCCCAAACAACTATTTCTCCCAAATGGCTCGCGATTACCAAGAGAATCGCAACAAAATAAGACAAAAAGCTTGCCCCATAGATGCGCTTTTTTGTCATAAAGCGATCTATCCTGTGAAATGCGCCGGCAATAGCCAGAACAGCTATGCCATGAACTGCGAGCATTCCGCATGCTATGACCACAACTTCCCATATCCGACCATTTCCCATATCAACATTGATCTCGTTAAATAAAGTCCCGAAACTAGGGAGGTCAGCATTGCGGAAAAGGTCTATTAGGAACATATGGGAGTCTTGGTTGGATTACAGAAATATCTTATTTGACATAATAATGATTATACGCAGATACTACTATGGTGACTTTACTGTTGGTGGCTTTAATGGCCCCTTATAAGCTTGCTTATAGAGTTTGAGCCAACGGGATCTGAGGCCATCTCCGATCCAGGGTTTGTCGTAAATATCCGCAATATCGATTGCAGTAAAGCCATTGGCATTTTTGAGTTGAAGGTCAGCACCTTTATCCAATAGAAACTTCACTAGCTGTTCGTTGCCAGACTGGACCGCCATCATGAGCGGCGTTGTATTGCCTACGCTTAAAGAATCAACAATGGCACCATTGGCAACCAAGAACTGGGCGACATCTAAATGCCCCTTAGCACAGGCGTAATGCAATGGAGTCCAGCCAATATGATCAAGCCGTGCTTTATGACCCAAAACTATGGTTTTAACCAGGGGTAAATTACCCTCAATTGAGGCCATCATGAGTGGTGTTTCACCGCTCTTATTGGATAAATCCACATCAATATTCTTATTGCTAAGCAATAGATCAATCACATTGGTGGATTTATCTCTTATAGCCAAAATCAGCATTGGACTGCCATTGGCATCCAAGGAGTTAGGATTTAAGCCTTTTTTAAGCAACAAATTGACCTCAGACGCATTATCAAATTTAGCCGCCTTAGCAAAATCAGCGATTTGATCGGGAGTTTGAGCATGAGATGGTTGATTTGCTAGGCAAATGAGCAAGAAAGCTATGCCAAATTTATTAAACTTTAATCTCATGTATATTTTCTATCTATTTGAAAACATTCAAAAAAATTCTTTGAAGTTTGTTCTGCGAGCTCTTGAACACTCACGTTTTTAAGGGTGGCAATAAATTCACCGACTTTGGCCACCCATGCTGGCTCGTTGATCTTGCCACGATATGGAATGGGCGCAAGATAAGGCGAATCTGTCTCGATAAGCATCCGATTGAGTGGAACTTCCTTGCAGGTTGCTTGCAAGTCTTTGGCACTTTTAAAGGTCACAATTCCTGAAAAGGAGATGTAAAAACCTAATTCCATAGCCGCTTGAGCTACTTCTAGGCTCTCAGTAAAGCAATGCATTACTCCGCCAATCTGATCAGCACCCTCTTCTTTTAGGATCTTAATCGTATCCTCTGAGGCCGAGCGGGTATGAATAATCAAAGGCTTTTTAGATGCAATTGCAGCTCGAATATGCGTCCTAAAACGTTCGCGTTGCCATTCCATGGATTCGTAGCTCCTCTCCCCCATCCGGTAGTAATCTAGGCCCGTCTCCCCAATGGCAACAATCTTGGGGTGCTTTAAAGCCGTCTCTACCAGAAACTCATAGGTGGGCTCAGGCGTATCTTCATAGTCTGGATGAACGCCAACCGACGCGTACAAGTGAGAATGCTCTTGAGCAAGCTTTAAGACATTGGGAAAGTCCGGCAAATCTACCGAAACACACAAAGCATTGCTCACGCTGGCGGATTTCATATTCGCAAGCACTTCAGGCAAACGAGACTGAAATTCTGGGAAATCGAGGTGGCAATGGGAGTCTATGAACATGACTCGCTATTTTAGACTGCCTAAGCCAAAGTTAAGATTCAAATACTTGCTGGTATTGCGAAAGTAAGCCTTCCAACTGGACCCGGTTAGCCAAAGGGTGATTCTCATGACGACGGGCCTTAATTAAGGACTTCCAAAATTCATGGAGCTTGGGGATTTTGGCAGAACGGGCCAGACCTTGAAGTGTTGAAAGATGCTTTGGGTAATACCGAGGGTTGGCTCCCTGCGAGACTGCTTGTAGGTCTGAAGTCCAACGCTGCATTGTCGGCAGCAAATAGTTGTATTGAGCTTTGTGTGTCTTTTCAGCTGCATCAAGCCAATTGATGCGAACGCCTTGAGACATCGACTGTAGTAAATAACGAGCAGCTTGAATGGAGATCGTTAACTCATCTTTTTCATTCTGATTGTTTCTTGCAATCAAAGAATCTAGGACTGAGTATGGCGCCCCACCCTGTTCATCGTAGATTGTTTCAACATCACCACCGCTAACCTTGAGCCCGGCAATTTTAGATAATTCTGCATGCAGCCACGCCAAGCCTTGATCACGATCAGGGCGAGGAGCAGCAAGCAAACGGCAGCGTGAACGTATGGTTGGTAAAACACGATCAAGACGATCGGCCAGCAAAATAAAGATGGTATTTGCTGGCGGCTCTTCCAAAGATTTTAGTAAGGTGTTAGCTGAATCAGAACGAAGCATTTCTAATGGGTAAATCAAGATAACGCGATTACCGCCGCGATGAGAGCCAATAGATAAGCCCTCTATCGCATTACGAGTCTCTTCGATGGAGATATTTTTCTTTTCCTTCTTCTCGCTAGCCTCACCATCGGTGTCATCACGAACCGATTTACTCTTTTTGGGGGCCTCATCGCTTTCATAATCCGCATGAGGCAAAAACTTCCGATGGGTTTCAGGTGCAAGTGCAATGAAGTCTGGATGATTCCCAGTATTAAACCAATGGCAGGCCTCACACTGATTGCAGGGATGTGCAGCCTCATGAGCACCCTCACATAAGAGCGATTTCGCAAGCTCAAGGGCAAATGAGAATTTCCCGATACCGGATTGACCATGCAATAGAATTGCATTTGGGAAGTTGGCAAAATCCATGCCATCCCAGAGTGGCTGTAACCATGGCGCAATAGATTTATTTTGTTCAGCGAACATGATCTCACTCATCTAGATGCTGAACTCTAGGTTTTTTAAGCCATTCCAAATCGCCTCTGGAGTTTGAGTGGCATCTACCATGTGAAAACGTTTTGGGTCTTCCTTAGCGCGACGCAAATACTCTTGCCGGACCTTTTCAAAGAAGTTCAAATCCATTTTTTCAAATTTGTCTGGTGCCCTCACTTTTGAGCGACGCGCTTCAGCAACTTCGCCAGGCAAATCAAACAAGATAGTTAAATTGGGTTGAAGTAAACCATTGGAACGCCCTTGGACCCATTGCTCAAGATCATTTAATTTATCGATACTGAGGCCCCGCCCTCCTCCTTGATAGGCAAAGCTCGAATCGGTAAAACGATCTGAAATCACAATCTTTCCGGCCATCAACGCAGGTTCAATGACTTGGGCAATATGTTCACGACGGGCTGCAAACATTAATAGTGCCTCTGTTTCAAGATTCATGGGGGCATCTAATAGTAACCCTCTAAGCTGCTCGCCCAAAGGTGTACCGCCGGGTTCGCGCGTCATTACGACTTCACGATTTGGATAGCGCTCTTGCATGAGTTTTTGAAATGCCTCGATATGAGTGCTCTTGCCGGCGCCATCGATTCCCTCAAAGCTAATGAAATATCCTGGATACATTGATGTCATATTGAATTCAATCAAATTATTTAGATGCAGAGTTTAGTTTGCGTTGATATTGATCAACAGCTGCCTCATGTTCACTGAGGCTTTGAGAAAAGTGGCTACTCCCATCACCTTTAGCGACAAAAAAGAGTGCATTACTTGATGCCGGATGAGCGGCCGCCAGAATAGACTCTTTGCTCGGCATAGCGATGGGGGTTGGGGGTAGGCCTTTGCGCATATAGGTATTGTAGGGACTGTCTTTGCGAAGATCAGCTTTGCGTAAATTACCGTCAAATTTAGGGCCAAGGCCATAGATTACAGTGGGATCGGTCTGAAGGAGCATGCCTTTGTTGAGCCGATTGGTAAAGACGGCAGAGACCAAAGCCCTATCACTGGATCGGCCTGTTTCCTTTTCAACGATGGAGGCCAGTATTAAGAGTTCGTAGGGTGTTTTTAAGGGTGAACTTTGCCCCTTTTGCAGCCACGCTTGAGATAGTTGCTTTTGCATGGCTTGTGACGCCCTGCGATAAATATCCAGATCGGAATCTTCAGGGTCAAAGACATAGGTATCGGGTAGAAAAGCGCCCTCAAGCCCAGGGTAATTGAGATTCAAATTTTGCAACAACTGTTTTGCGCTTAAACCTTTGGTCTGGTGCGTGAGTGCTGGGTGCGAATCCATTAGCGCTCTTAGTTGCCCAATAGTCATCCCTGGAATGATGGCAATACTTTCTTTAACTCTATCTCCACGTGCAATCTGAAAGAGAATTGTTGCCAAACTCGCCTTTGTTGGCAAAAGATAGGTACCGGGTTTAAGTTTGGAGCCCACCAGCAAAGCCCTTGCACTTACTTGAAAGAGAATTGAATGCGTTGATACGCCCTGCTCTTCAAGTTGCTCCGAGATACTAGCAAGCCCTGAGTGGGGTTTGATTTTGACTTTATATGCTCGCAAATCAGCAATATTTGGATTGTCAGGGACTACGGGCCATACAAAGAGACTGATGTAGAAAATACCAATGAGTATCAGAAAACCATAGAAGCCAGTTATTAGGGTTTGACTCTTGGGTTTCCGGTTGGGAAAGCGCCGCCCTCCCTGAATTTTTCTGCTCATCAGGCTATGATAAAAGGGTCATGACAAATACACCCCAAAACACGCTAAATCAAGCAGCCCTCCCGCAATGGGGCCTAATTCTGGTTGAGGGTGCAGATGCGGCCAGTTTTCTGCAGAATCAGCTCAGCAACACAGTATTAGGCTTAACTCGCACGTTTTCTGGGCAGATCGCACAGGGCCATGGTTCAGTCCGACTGGTTGGCTACTGCAGCCCCAAAGGAAGGCTGCTTGCAAGTGCTTGGCTTGGATTATTTCCCACTGATGAAACCTCGGATGATCGCTTCGCTTTATTCATTTCAAAAGATATTGCAGCCAGTACAGCTAAGCGCTTATCAATGTTTGTTTTACGTTCCAAAGTAAAAGTGACTGATGTTTCATCTGAATGGAATATTTCTGGACTGTGTAGCAGCAATGCAAGCCTTACTGATTTCAATATTGGCGATGGTCAGATTGCCTTGCGTATGCCAGATGTTTTCGCGAATGAAAAATCTCATACACGAGTATTGTTAGCGCAAAGAGTAAATGCAGATCAATCTTTAAATGAAGATTCAACTCAATGGAATCATCTGGAGGTAATGAGCGCTATTCCAAGAATTGTTCTGGCTACACAAGAGCAATTTGTCCCGCAAATGATTAATTTTGAATCTGTTGCTGGAGTGGACTTTAAAAAGGGTTGCTACCCAGGACAAGAGATTGTTGCTCGCAGCCAATATCGTGGGGCAATTAAAAGACGCCTTCAGCTCGCTCACATTGCGCTCGACGCGATGACCACCCAGTCTGCAGCCCCAGGTATTGAGCTTTTCCATTCAAATGACCCGTCCCAGCCAGCAGGTATGGTGGTTCTATCGGCGCCCTGCCCTTTGGAGCCCCGCCGAATCGACCTGCAGCTAGAGTGCAAATTAGAGGCGCTCGAAAGTGGGGATATTCATCTTGGAAGTACCCAAGGACCTGTGTTAAAAATAGATTCATTGCCTTACCCATTAATTGAAATCTAGGACTTTTAGCAGACATGTGTCTCATCCTTTTTGCCTGGCAATCCCATCCAGACTACCCGTTGGTAGTTGCGGCTAATCGCGATGAATTCTATGAGCGCGATACTGCTGGCATTTCTTGGTGGTCCGAACATCCCCATGTTTTAGCTGGTAGAGATCGTGCTGATGTTTTGGGAAGTCCTGGCACATGGTTGGGTTTTACTAAGACCGGTAAATTTGCAGCGCTCACTAATGTCAGGGCGCCAAGCGAAAAAAATCCAGACTCCAGAACACGTGGCGAACTATCCTTGATGTATCTTGCTGGCAAAGATGGGCCTGCGAGTTTTATTCAAGAGAATGTAAAGCGTTTTCAAAATTACAATGGCTTCAATCTTCTGATGGCTGATTTAAGTAATCCAGAAAATGCGCAGATGCATTGGATAAGTAACCGCATGATGATGGGTCAAACCATTCGCCCGCGCAAAGTATTCCCCCATCAACCCCTAGATGCTGGAGTGTATGGGCTTTCAAATGCCATGCTAGATACGCCATGGCCTAAAGTAAATCACCGTGTGGCTGCCTTTGCTCAAACTCTTGCCATGGATAACGGTCAGTTAAAAAATGCGGACCAATATCTAAAACTGCTATCTGATACGCATCACGCAAGTGATCATGAGTTGCCTAACACGGGCGTTAGCCGTGAATGGGAAAAAGCTCTGTCTCCTGCTTTTATCAAAACGGATACCTATGGAACACGCTCAAGCACTGTTCTTAGGGTGCGCAAAGATGGTCAGTTTGAAATGGTCGAGCGTCGTTTTGATGCAACTGGCACTGTTGGCCATGACGTTATAACTGGCGCACTTAGCGCTGCGCCCGTCTAATAGTCCATCTTTTCTTAATCGTTTATTTCGCCGCGTTGATCGTCATTTACAACACGGTCGCCATCTCCATTCCGAGTTGCTAAACGCTTGAGGTACTTAAATGTGCCTGTAGCCATACAACACACTTCACCCTGATCGTTATAGAGCTTAGCCTCACAGAAAGCCATGGTAGCGGTCCTACGAACCGTATCTGCTTTAACACGCAATACTCCATTTGCGGCTTGCATGAAGTTATTTTTTAACTCAATTGTGACGACACTTCGATCTGCTGGATCTCCAGATCTGGCAGCAACCGCCATGGCCACATCCATTAACGTCAGAAGTACGCCGCCATGAGCTACCGCCCAGGTATTGGTGTGCTCCGGCTTTAGTGCCAGCAAAATCTCCCCTTTGCCCATTTCTGCGCTAAGGCAGCGTACCCCAAGTAACTTTAAAAATGGGACGTTTAATTCCTCGCCTAAATTGGCAAGCTGGGTTTGAGGATTGATTTGGACTTGTTTGTTCATAAGGTCATTTTAGTAGCTCAAACACCGTTTGTGAAATCCACCTAGAATAGTTGTCATGGCCTTTACTTTACGTGGCGATGACGCCGTCCAAGAGCTTCAACCTAGCCCTATTCCAGCACCCTATTGGGTGGGTTTTTCATCTTCAGCAGCAAAACTGGTCAATATCCCCCTAAACGATAACGGCTACCCAAAAGATGAATCTTGGCTGGAAGTTTTGGCCGGCAATTCCCTGCAGACGCAGTCTTCTCAATTTCCTCACCCCATTGCTACGGTTTATAGCGGACATCAATTTGGTGTTTGGGCCGGTCAATTAGGTGATGGCCGCGCAATCCTTCTAGGTGAAATCGCTGACCAAGAACTTCAGCTCAAAGGAGCGGGTAAAACACTTTATTCACGCATGGGTGATGGCCGAGCTGTTTTGCGCTCCTCCATCCGAGAATTCTTATGTAGCGAAGCGATGCATGCTTTAGGTATTCCTACCAGTAGAGCACTTTCTGTAGTTGGATCAGATTTACCAGTTTTACGTGAGAGCATTGAAACGGCTGCGGTGTGTGCTCGTTTGGCGCCAAGTTTTATGCGAGTTGGGCATTTTGAACATTTTGCTTCCACACAAAACATTGCTCGACTAAAAGAACTTGCTGATCTGTTGATAGATCAGCACTATCCAGATTGTCGTATCGCTAAAGATCCCTATTTGGAATTGTTCCAACAGATCTGTCAACGCAACGCAAACTTGGTGGCCCAATGGCAAGCCGTTGGCTTTTGTCACGGAGTTTTGAATAGCGACAATATTAGTGTTTTAGGTATCACGATTGACTACGGCCCGTTTGGATTTTTGGATCAATTTCAAATCGATCATATTTGCAATCATAGCGATCAAGGCGGTCGCTACGCCTACCATCGACAACCCCAAATCATGCACTGGAATATGGCCTGCTTAGCCAGTGCCTTCATTCCGCTTCTGGAATTAGATCGCTCACAAGAAGAATCTCAAGAACTCCTCACTAAAGCACTGAGTCAGTTCCCGGTTGTCTATGGACAGACTTGGCAAAGTCTATTTAGGCAGAAGTTAGGCCTCATGACCGCACAAGAGGATGATGTTCAATTGATCGAAAGCCTCCTCCAGGCAATGCACGATTCAAAGGTTGACTTCACTCAACTGTTTAGAGGGCTTGCCGACATTAATATCAATGCACCTGTTACAGAAATCAAAATGCGGAATGACTTTCTTGATCGAGATGCAATAGATCAATGGTTTGCTGATTACATTGCCCGTCTGAAGTCTGAATCAAGTATCGATGCCGAGCGCAAATTGAACATGAATGCAGTCAATCCAAAGTATGTTTTACGTAATCATCTGGCTCAGGTAGCGATTGAAAAAGCCCAGCACAAGGATTTTTCTGAAGTTACTAAACTCTTAAAAATTTTAGAGAGTCCTTTTGATGAACAAGAGCAATATACAGAATATGCTTCTCCCCCGCCGCCAGATTTAAGCGCTATTGAGGTTAGCTGCTCTTCATAGGCTATTGATACTTCATTCAAGGAATCTCATATGAAAAAAACAGATCAAGAATATAAAAAACTCCTCAGCGATATTGAATATCGAGTTACGAGAGAAGCGGCTACTGAAAGACCCTTTTCCGGCAAGTATTGGGACCATTGGGATAAAGGCAGGTACACCTGTGTTTGTTGCAATACTCCACTCTTCCTATCGGATACAAAATTTGATGCTGGCTGTGGCTGGCCTAGCTATAACAAGCCTGAAGAAGAATCTGCCATTAAAGAAATTAGAGATACTAGCCATGGCATGATCCGCACTGAAGTGCGCTGTGCCAACTGCGATGCTCATCTTGGCCATGTATTTGATGATGGTCCAGACCCTACTGGTTTACGCTATTGCATTAATTCTGCATCCTTAAGCTTTGAACCTAGCTCTAACGCTGAACTCACCAGCAAGCCATAAATGCAGCCCTCAATGTAAATAGTTGGATAATCCCCTGATGAAATTTTTATTCGATCTATTCCCCATTATCCTGTTCTTTATCGCCTTCAAATTTGGTGATATTTACACTGCGACGATTGTTGCTATGGTTGCAACTATCGGCCAAATCCTCTGGGTCTACTATCGCCATCGCAAGATTGATGCGATGCAGTGGATTAGCCTAGTCATGATCCTCGTATTTGGTAGTCTCACTATCTTTTTACATGACAAAACCTTCATTCAGCTAAAGCCAACTGCTCTTTACTGGCTATTTGCAGGAGCCTTATTTATTAGCGCCCAATTTTTTAGAAAGAATTGGATACAAGTACTGATGGGTAAGCAAGTAACCTTGAAGCCGGAAAATTCATATGCTGTTTGGCATCGACTCAATATGGCATGGTCCATCTTCTTCTTCTTTATGGGCATTCTGAATCTCTATATTGCTTTTGAATACTCCGAAGAAACCTGGGTCAATTTCAAATTATTTGGTAGCACAGGATTGCTAGTTGTCTTTGTGATTATTCAAGGCATTTGGCTCTCACGTCATATGGAGCATCCTCCAGAATGAGTATCAACCAAGTACGGATTGCCCTTTTTGAGCAAGATCTCAAGAAAGCATTTGCCATAGAGCACCTGCACATTGAAGACGAGAGTCATTTGCATGCTGGACATGCGGGTGCAGCCAGCGGTGGTGGGCACTTTAAACTCACTATTGTTGCCCCGGAATTTAAAGGCCTGAACTTGGTGGCACGACACCGTGCCGTCTATGCTGCCCTCAATCGCCATATCCCAACAGAAATTCATGCCTTGACTATTAATGCAATGGCGCCTGGAGAGGCCACAACTTAAGGCTGCATTAAACTTAGCAGCATCAATCTATCTACCCTAACTAATTATTTATTGACCACCACTATGCTGAAATCACACCAGTTTCTTTCAATGAGTCTTTTAATTAGTCTCTTGTCTACCGCTGCCTTTGCCCAGAACGCTGTCATTTTGAATGGAAAGTCCATTCCTAAATCCCAATTAGATAAATTGGTGCAGAAATCAGGTCAGCCAGATAATCCACAGGTGCGTGATCAAGCCCGTGAAATGCTAGTTACCCGTGAATTGATTTTGCAGGAAGCTGATAAGCGCGGCGTCATTCAAAAAGAATCTGTGCGAGACCAGTTAGAGCAAGCACGTGTTGGAGTATTGGTTGCAGCGGTATTTGAGGACTATGCTGAAAAAGAAGGTGTTGCAGAAGCAGATCTGAAGGCGGCCTATGAAACCGTTAAGTCCCAGTACACCGGGAGGGAATACCACGTAGAGCATATTTTGGTCGAAAAAGAATCAGATGCAAAAGCAATCATTGCTCAGATTAAGGCTGGCGGTAACTTTGAAGACATTGCCAAAGCAAAATCAAAAGATCCTGGCTCTGCTAAGGACGGCGGAGATCTGGGCTGGGTTTCTGATAAAGCCTTGGTTCCTGAATTCTCAAAAGCCATGGTTCAACTAAAAAATGGCCAAATTACTGATAAGCCAGTGAAGTCTCAATTTGGATATCACATTATCAAAATGGTGGATTCGCGTGATGTGAAGGCGCCGAGCCTAGACGAGATTAAGGATCAGTTGAAGCAAATGATCATGGCTGATCAAAATTGGCAAAAAGCCAAGTTCTCAGAGATGATGCAAAAATTGCGCGCCAAGGCCAAGATTCAGTAAACCGCTTTTTACCTTTAGGTTTTCTTAAGGGTTTGAGTAGCGGCGTGGTCTCAGTTTCTGAATGGCCATGCCCGCTAAACCACAAGCGAATGCCGACATTACAAAGACATCACGCGGCTGCGAGAGCTCCCAGATCCAACCAGCACATAGCCCGCCTAATGTGCCCCCCAATCCATAGGAAACCGTGGCCATCAACGCCTGTCCTCTTGCTTGAAGTGGGCCCGTAAACCAGCGTTGCAATAGTTTGGTCGCCGCACTATGGTGGGCCGCAAAAGTTCCAGCATGAAGTATTTGCGCAAAAATTAGCACTGAAGTGATGGGTAAAAATGCAATTAAGATAAAGCGCACTACTCCAACTACAAAAGCGCCTTGAAGGACGATTTCTGCATCTAAGCGACTGAGTACTTTGCTTTGGAAATAAAAGAAGATCACTTCAGCAAATACCCCTAGGGCCCAGAAAAGACCAATTTGAAACTTGTCATAACCAAGGTTAGCAAGATAGAGGGAATAAAACACATACAGCGCCGCATGTGCAAACACCATAAAGAAGCCAGAGAGCAAAAACCAACGCACATCTGGATTAAAAAGAACGACTAGCAGTTCGCCTTTCACCATTTTCCGGCGCTCCATCTTAGGCTCATGCAATAAGAAGGTAACCGCTGCAAGGGCTATCAAAACTACTGTACCCACAAATGGGTAAAGCTCAATGGTGTTACGCTGAAAGAGTTCACCTGCAGCAAGCACCATGAAAATGAAGCCTAAGGAGCCCCATAAGCGCAAACGTCCATAACGTTTATCGAAAGAGTTGTCTTTAAATAAAGCATGAACCGTTGCCGACTCACCCAAAGGCATCAAGCTACTCAAAATGGTATGCAGGACAAACATCCAAATAAAAAAGCTGATGTAGCCCTGTAGAAAGTAAATAGATAGAAAAACAAGCGCTGCTAAACATGCGCAAACTCGAATGATGCCAATGCGGTTTGATAAGAAATCAGAAAGCCAGCCCCAGGAAAAGGGCCCAACAATACGGGTGATTTGCAACATCGACATTAAGATTGCAATTTCGATGACGCTAAAGCCGCGATCTAAAAAAAACAAGCTTGCGTAAGGTGAAACTAGACCGACATAAGCAAAATATAAAAAGAAAAAGGACCCGAAGGCCCAGCGAAGCGAGGGTGTCATCTCTCTATATCAATCAATCGGTTTTGGAGCCTGGCCGTGCTGCCGGAATCGCTTTAGCACTTACTTTGACATCTGCGCACTGAGCGCGGTGGCGTAAAGCATGATCCATAAGCACTAAAGCCAACATTGCTTCAGCAATCGGTGTAGCCCGAATGCCCACACAAGGATCATGACGACCCTTGGTTTGAACGGTAATGGGTTTACCATCCAAATCAATGGATTGCTTTGGGCTCATGATGCTAGAGGTAGGCTTAATAGCAATGGATACTCGTAAGTCCTGACCGCTACTAATGCCACCAAGAGTTCCGCCAGCATTATTGCTAGCGAAGCCATCTGGATGCATTTCATCGCCGTGCTCACTACCGCGTTGAGCCACAGATTTAAAGCCAGAGCCAATCTCAACACCCTTAACCGCATTGATACCCATCATGGCATGCGCAATATCAGCATCCAATTTATCAAATAGAGGCTCACCTAAACCAATCGGAACATTGCGAGCGCGCACCTCAATCCGCGCGCCACAAGAGTCCCCTGCTTTGCGCAGCTCATCCATGTAAGTCTCAAGCTGAGGAATGATGTCAGCATTTGCAGCAAAGAATGGATTCTTCTCAACCTGAGTAAGGTCTTTAAAAGGAATCTCCACTTCACCAAGCTGACTCATATAGCCATAGAACTCAGTGCCATATTGTTCATTAAGCCATTTTTTGGCAATCGCAGCTGCAGCAACCACAGGCGCAGTTAAGCGAGCAGAGGAACGGCCACCACCGCGTGGATCCCGGAAGCCATATTTATGGTGATAAGCGTAGTCAGCATGGCCTGGTCTAAAGGTTTGCAAAATATCACCGTAGTCTTGACTACGTTGATCGGTATTGCGTATCAGCAGGCCAATTGGCGCACCTGTAGTTTTACCTTCGAAGACGCCGGACAGAATTTCAACCCGATCTTCTTCTTTGCGCTGGGTAACGTGACGGGATGTACCAGGCTTACGGCGATCTAGGTCCAACTGAAGATCTGCTTCGGATAAAAGCATGCCCGGTGGGCAGCCATCAACCACGGCGCCAATAGCAGGACCGTGAGATTCACCAAAAGTGGTAACAGTAAAGAGGAGGCCTAAAGTATTTCCTGACATACCGACATTATGTCATTTGTCAGGAATATCAGGTTAAAACAAGTGCTTAGGGGCTAGTTAGCAGCCTTTTCGGTGTCCTCTGGCCAATCGCGAATGTAGGCCTTGAGCATCGAATTTTCAAAATCCTGCGCTTCAACAACGGACTTGGCAACGTCGTAAAAAGAGATCACACCCATCAACATCTTTTGGTCAATAACAGGTAAATAGCGCGCATGGTCTACTAACATCATGCGACGAACCTCATCAATCTCCGTTTCCATATTGCAAGTGAGCGGCTTTTGATTCATTACGGCGCGCACTTGAATATTATCTAACTTGCCGTGATGTGTTGCTAATGCAGAGATCACTTCACGAAAAGTCAAGATTCCGACTAGCTTGTCATAGTCCATGACAACTAATGAGCCAACATCGTGCTCACTCATGACTAATACGGCAGTTTGCAGCGCAGTGTCAGGTGCAACCGTAAATAAGGTGCTGCCCTTAACGCGCAAGATGTCACGTACTTTCATTTAATCTCCAAAAAACAATACAAACCGTATGTATAACCCCAATATATTCCCAAGGTGTCGTTCAATCAAGGGCTCAAAGCCCTCTTTTAGTAACGAATAACCCTAATGAGCCCGCTGCGGATATTGGGTAAATTGGCGACTAGGATGGCGCCAGCAAGGGTTATCCACCAGGTCATATAAATCCAAAGCAGGCCCAATGGGAAGATGGCAAAGGCGCCATAGACTGTTTTATAGAAAGCAGTGTGACTCAGAAAAATAGCATAGCCGAACTTCATTAACTCAAAACTGATGGCAGCAAAGAAAGCGCCTGAAAAAGCATCCGACCAAAGAATCTTGGAATACGGTAAAACTTTATACACCACTGCGTAGACGGCAATCGCTAAAAAAATGGGTGCAATTGCAGCAAGGAGACGGAAACCAAAGGAGATTGTTTCGATCCACCCTTCTGAGGCGCTAAATAAAATCCCGCTTAGATATATTCCGATACCCAAAAGTACGGGGCCTAAAAAAGTTGCCGCACCATAGATCAGCACCTTTTTAAATAAAGGACGGCGTTCTTGTACTTTGAAAATTTGATTAAAGGCAGCCTCGATTACCGCCAATGTCGTGATGGTGGTAATTACCAAACCAAGCAAACCAATCAAAGTTAAGCCGCTAGCTTGTGATGAAAACTGCTCTAGATAACTAAAGACTTGCTGATTTAAACCGCCGGGCATGTAAGTATCGAGTAGCCAGGTTCTGAAAGCATTTTTTACCTGGATAACGCTGGGCAGATAACCAATTAAGATGGTCGCAATGGTGAGCATTGGGACTAAGGACAAGGTAGTCGTAAATGCAAGGCTGGCAGCTATCTGGTTTAAATTAAGACCACGATTGCGCTCCCAGAGCTGTTTGCCCAGAGCAAGCCATAATTGGGGGTTACGAATAAGGCGCATCGCCGTATCATAAGAGAAGAATATGAGCCAAGCTGAAATTTTAGTTTTGTACTACTCCCGCCATGGTGCAACCAAGGAGCTGGCACGCCTCATAGCAGAAGGCGTTGAAAGCGTTCCCGGGGTAAATGCGCGCCTGAGAACTGTACCTGCAGTATCTACAGTATGTGAAGCTACGGAGGCATCAGTACCCAATGAAGGAGCCCCATATGT
The DNA here is from genome assembly GCF_018881855.1 of Polynucleobacter sp. MWH-Berg-3C6. Classification (GTDB taxonomy): domain Bacteria; phylum Pseudomonadota; class Gammaproteobacteria; order Burkholderiales; family Burkholderiaceae; genus Polynucleobacter. The sequence continues at coordinate 833,907 of NZ_JACVPN010000001.1, forward strand.
TGAATACTCCGATCTACAAGAATGCATTGGTTTAGCACTGGGCTCCCCTACTCGCTTTGGCAATATGGCCGCCCCCATGAAATATTTTTGGGATGGCAGTTCATCAGAATGGCTCAATGGCGCTCTAATCGGAAAACCTGGATGCGTTTTTACGAGCACTGGCAGTATGCACGGTGGTCAAGAAAGTACGCTACTCACGATGATGATTCCATTGCTTCACCATGGCATGGTTATTGTGGGATTGCCTTACAGTGAGCCTGATTTAATGTCCTCCAATACCGGTGGCAGCCCTTATGGCGTGACCCATCTAGCCCATGCAGATGGACGAGCACCTATCAGCCCAGAGGAGCAACGCTTAGCGATAGCCCAAGGTAAGCGCTTAGCTGAAACCGCATTAAGACTTCAAAAGAAATAATCAAGATGCTGAAGAAAATCCTGCAGAAGAATCCCTACCAACTGCTTGCAACGGCAGCCTTTGTGGACTTATTTATTCTGTGTGTATGTTGGGAGTGGTTTATCTCCCCCCTTCGCCCTGGCGGCTCCTGGCTCATTCTGAAAGGTATACCTTTACTCTTTGCCATTCCTGGCCTATGGAAAGGCAAGGTTTACACCATGCAGTGGGCATCGATGTTAATTCTGCTCTACATCACCGAAGGCTTGGTACGCATTTTAGAAACTGGCGCAAACTTTTGGATGGCTGTTTTGGAAACCATCCTTGCAACCACCGGTTTTGTTTGTCTACTAATGTATTTAAAGCCAATTAAGCAAGAGGCTAAAAGTTTGGCTAAGAAGAAGGCTCAGGCTGAGTGAATATGAATGGCTTGATCGAGCAAATTAGCGAAATACTTGGCAAAGAATTCGTTCTCACCCAAGACCAAGATAAGGATCCCTACCTAACCGACTGGCGTAAGCGCTATGTTGGGAAGGCTCTAGCAGTACTCCTTCCAAAAACTACTCATGAAGTCGCTAATATTGTGAAGCTATGTGCGGCTAATCATGTTTCCATTGTTCCGCAAGGTGGCCATACTGGGTTTTGCGGTGGAGCTACACCCGACGATAGCGGTAAGCAAGTTATTCTGAATCTGAAACGCATGAATCAAATTCGTGAAATTGATTCCGCTAATCAAACAATGACGCTTGAAGCGGGATGTATTTTGCAGACCGTTCAAGAAAAAGCAGCAGCGCAAGATTTCTTGTTTCCTCTAAGTCTTGGTGCGGAGGGCAGTTGCATGATTGGTGGCAACCTCGCTACAAATGCTGGTGGCACAAATGTACTGCGCTATGGTAATACCCGTGATCTTTGTCTGGGTCTTGAGGTTGTTACCGCTCAGGGTGAGATCTGGAACGGCATGAAAGGTTTGCGCAAGGACAATACGGGTTACGACCTGCGTGATTTGTTTATTGGTTCTGAAGGCACGCTCGGCATCATTACTGCTGCGGTCATGAAACTCTACCCACTGCCCACCTCTCAGTGGACTACTCTGGTAGCAACCGAAGACATTGCATCCACCATTGCACTGCTGAATTTATTTCAGAAGCGAGCGACCTCATTGCTCACTGGCTTTGAAATGATGACCCAAGAATCCTTGGCACTCAATGAGAAGCACTTTCCGCAGATGGCCAACCCCTTAAAAGGTAATCCCCCTTTCACCATCCTGATTGAACTCTCTGATCATGAAAGTGAAGAGCACGTCCGAAAACTCCTAGAAACGGTCTTAGAAGAAGCCTTCGCAGCAGGATTAATTAGTGATGCCGTCATTGCCAGCAACCTAAGTCAAGCCAATGCGTTTTGGCATATGCGTGAGCACATTACCCTGGCGCAAGCTGAAGAAGGCGCCAATCTCAAGCATGACATCACCATTCCACTTTCTTACTTGGATAGCTTTATTCAGGAAACGGATGCTTTAATGCGCCAACAGTACCCAGGTGTACGGATCATTAATTTTGGCCACTTAGGCGACGGAAACCTCCACTACAACATCGCCCCACCCCTTGGATCTGACCCTAACACATTTAACCTTGCTTATGAAAAAGCGATCCATGAGCTGGTGTATTCCCAGGTGGAGCGTTGCCAAGGCTCTATATCGGCTGAACATGGGGTTGGACAGCTCAAATTGGAGGGATTAAGGGCACATAAGGGTGAGGTAGCCCATGACCTCATGAAGACTCTAAAAAGGGCCTTGGACCCAAAAAATATCCTCAACCCCCATAAAGTGGTCTCAATTTAGGGTTTTTACACCCAAATATTTGTTAAAAATTTTGTAATTCTTGTCATCTCTATCGAATTCTGGTGCGTTGTATGGGCATACAGGAGACAAAAATGTCAACAAGACTAAAACGTTGGGCCCGCGCAATTCAAGAAATCGACTTGTCCAAAAGGACGCCTGAAGTCGCTATTGGCTATTTGGATAGCAAGTATCGCGATATCGCTTGGCGCTATATCCGTATCCTAGGCTTTGAACGCACTATCAGCTTCATGGCTAGCAATAACTTTCATCCAGAGTAAGTTATCAAATAAACCCTAAATAATTGATTTATTTAGGGTTTTTTATTTCAGGTGCTTACTGGATTCATCTTTTTCGGTTTAAATACCCAAAATACCAGTAGCAATACAGCAAGGCCTGATGACAAGCCTGAAAATAGAAACGCTACTGTCGGGTTAATAGATTCATACAGCCAGCCGAATATAAAAGACGCTGGCAGCAGCATCATTCCAGAGCAAAGATTGAACCATCCAAAGGCAGTCCCTGTTAACCCCTTTGGAGCTAGGTCAGCAACAAGTGCCTTCTCAACTCCCTCAGTAGCTGCTTTAAATAACCCGTATAGGGCGAATATTCCAAAAAGCCATCCAACTGTCAGGCCGGAATAACTCATTGCAGCATAAATAAATGCATATGCAGTCCATGCGATGGCAATAAAGTATTTACGATTAAATCGATCCGATAAGGCAGAAAGTGGCGTACCAAATACGGTAGTAATTAAAGAAATACAGGCCCATAGCAGCGGAATCTGTTCCTGAGGTACGCCAAGTTCCCTGGCCCTTAACAGCAAGAACATGTCTGAAGAATTGCTAAGTGCAAATAAACCCACTGCCAATAGATAGCGCTTAAATTCGACTGGCATTCCATCCAGGTTCCAGCTGAACTTCACAGTTGATGCATCGAAGCTTTCTCTCGCAGGCTCCTTAATACAAAGGGCTAGAGCAACAGTAATAGCGCCTGGAATGACTGCCCAGAGAAAAATTTCTTTCAGGGGAATATTAATTGCGAGTAGATAAGCAGCGAGTAATGGGCCAACAACTGCGCCAGCATTATCCATGGATCGATGAAGGCCATAAGTAATGCCGCGTTGATTGGCCGGAACGCTCTCGGCCAACAATGCATCTCTTGGGGAGCTTCTTAAGCCTTTACCAAGTCTATCGGTAAAGCGAATGAACAACACGCCAATCCAAGAGCTGGCAAATGCAATTAATGGTCTACCGATACCCGCAAGCAAATAACCAAGCACAATCCAGACCTTAGCATTTTTGGTCCGATCGACAACAACTCCAGAAATCAGCTTGAATAGACTAGAGGTAGCTTCTGCTACGCCTTCGATGATGCCAATCGCTTTTGGTCCAGCCATAAGCACGGATGCCAAGTAAAGCGGCATTAAAGGGTACAACATCTCGCTTGCCGAATCGTTCACAAAGCTAATTAAACCGATTAACCAAACCGTTTTGGGCAAAGAAGAAAGGGTTTTAAACATGCTCTTTTAATGTAGCACTAATTTTAGCAATCAGAAAAAAGAGGTTTAATTGTCATAATTACTTGAATCGCTGCCCAATTATCCGTACGATGGGTATGAATAGCGACCCACTTCAACCTTAGGAAAAATCATGAGCCAGAAAAAGTTAGTAAAACAGTTAATGAAAAAACTGGATAGGCTGGAATCTGATCGCGAAAAGTTAATTGATAAGTTAGCTAAAGCTCTTGATAAGCTCGAGTTAAAGGAGGCGACAAAAAAGCCAGCGGCTAAAAAGGTTGCCTCAAAGAAATCAGCAAGTAAAAAAGCTCCTGCTAAAAAAGCACCTAGAAAAAAAGTAGCTAGCAAGAAAACACCCGCCAAAAAAGCGGAGACTCCACCTGCCTCTAATACCGACGCTTAAGTAGTGAGTAAAGATCCAAAAGCAAGTGATCACGAGTCTGATTACGACGCACAACTAAAGTTATTGCAAATTGAGCTAGTCAAGCTTCAACGTGAAATTATTTCAGGTAATTTACGTTTACTAGTTATCCTAGAAGGTCGAGATACGGCAGGTAAAGATGGCACAATCAAACGCATTACTGAACATCTTAGTCCACGTGAAACTCATGTTGTAGCACTTGGTAAGCCCTCCTCTCACGAGGAAGGTGAATGGTATTTTCAGAGATACGTTGCTGAACTTCCTTCTGCGGGAGAGTTCAGCATCTTTAATCGCAGTTGGTATAACAGAGCTGGCGTGGAAAAAGTTATGGGCTTTTGCACTGAGGCACAGTACAAACTATTTATGGCCTCTGTCAATGAGTTCGAGGGTTTGTTGGTCGATTCTGGCATACAGATTATCAAGTACTACTTAGACATCGACAAGAAGGAGCAAGCGGAGCGTCTAGAGAGCAGGAAAACCGATCCTTTAAAACAGTGGAAAATCAGCCCTATCGATGAACAGGCACAGCATAAGTGGGACGCTTACAGTGTTGCACGCGATCTGATGCTGCAACAAACTAGTTCTATAAAAGCTCCCTGGACTGTGATTAATGCCAATAGCAAAAAGCATACTCACCTTAACCTGATTCGAGATCTTTTATCTAGGGTCAAATATTCCGGAAAAGATGAAAAGATCTTAACGGTAGATCCTGATGTTGTAATGCCCTGCCCGCCGCTTGGAAGCAAACCACCCAAACTAGCCTCCTAGCATTCCCTAAAAGAATATTGCCTAGTTACTCTTGGCCTTTAAGGCCTCCTCCAACTGATTAATTTTATTTTGCATTGCACTGAGTTTGGCATTCAATGCGCCTACATTTAAGAAAGTCTCATCAGCTACTGGCGCCTTTAGGTTATTACCCCATCCAAGCCAGGCTGAGTCATACACCTTCACCTTTTTAAAACCGAGGTTTTTAAGGACTACTGCAGTCTCAGCAGCGCGAACACCGCTTTGGCAATACACCACAGTTTCTTTATCTGGGTCTAGGTTGGAATAGAGCTTTTTGAGATCTGCCTCGCTTTTCATTGACATGCCAGCATTGTCGGTAACCTGTTTCTTGCTAAGTTTGATCGCAGTAGCTGGATCCTGCCAATTGTCTTCAAATGGAATATTGACTGAATTTGGTATATGGCCGCCGCGAATGGCGCGGACATCTTTGCCTGAGAATTCATCCGGAGTTCTGACATCCAAAATCTGTACCGATTTAGATTGAGCAAGCTTGAGCATTTCTTCATTAGATACCACGAGCTGAGCTTGCGGTACAAGGGTTACGGATACAGGCGCGGATGTTTGGCGCTCCTTCTGAATCGGTAAGCCAGCAGATTTCCAGCCATCAAAGCCATCATGATAAATCTGAGCTTGTTTTCCACCAAAATAATTAATGGTGTACAAACCGAAATAAGCATAAGGATTGCCACGCGCTCCATAAACGACAATATCGCGGTTAATGTTTAAACCAGCGTCATTGAAGAGTTTTTGAATCTTTTCAGTCGCAATGTAGTCTTCTTTATTGGGGTCTCTTAGAACACTACCTATCTCACCAATATTGATTGCTCCTGGAATGTGCCCCTCTAGGAAACTTTTTTCATCACGTACATCCCAGACAATCGCTCCACGAGCAATTGCTTGCTGAACTTGATCCGTATTCAGAATGGCATCATTCTTTTGAGCGTATGCACTCAGAGAAACTAAGGCAGTAAGAGTTAGGAAGATTTTTTGAATGACTGTATTCATGGGAGACACTTTCAGCTAGAAATGAACGTTTAGAGGTGAGCTTAACACTAAGCATCTTCAAACTGCTTCAGTAAAGAAGGCTTTGGCTTCAGTAATCAACTCAGTTGGGCACTCTTCAGGGATATAGTGACCACAAGGAACGGTTTTTCCAGAGACATTTTCGGCTACCACTTTCCAATCCTCAATAGGCTTGAAGCATTTATGGACTAAGCCGTGCTCACCCCATAAAACTCGAAATGGCATCGTGAGTTTTTTACCTGCCGCCCTATCAGCCCGATCATGAACTAAATCAATACTAGCAGCAGCTCTATAGTCCTCACACATGGAATGCATGCTTAGTGGATTGCTTGCGCCAGCGAGATACTCTGCCCAACGTTCTGGAGAAAAGATGCCCGTACCAGCATGACGACCCATATGCTGCTTAATCCAAAACTCGGGGTTCGCAGCAATTAAGGTTTCTGGAATAGGTTCTGGCTGAATCAAAAAGAACCAATGCCAATAACCTTTAGCAAACTCCATCGTGGTGTTGTCATACATCGTCAGCGTTGGAGAAATATCCAGGACCATTAAACGCAACACGCTGTCCGAAAAGTCCATGGCCAATCTATGAGATACACGGCCGCCACGATCATGCCCTAGCAAGAAAAATTGCTGATGGCCTAGAGACTGCATCAGAGCATGCTGATCTGCTGCCATGGATCTCTTTGAATAAGTTGAGTGATCGGCTTTGCCATGAGGTTTAGAGGATTGCCCATAACCCCGCAGATCGGAGGCCACGACTGTGAAAGATTTTGCTAACTCTGGAGCAACCAACTCCCAGATCGCTTTGGTTTGTGGAAAGCCATGTAATAGCAATATGGGTGGACCATTACCGCCTACTTGACAGGCGATCTCTATGGGACCGTCCTCTGATGAAACGGTAATTCTTTTTTGCTCAAAGCCAGGAAATGCTATGGTCATATCGTATCCAATAAAAAAGAGCCTCTGAAGAGGCTCTTGGAGTGTTAACGCGCTGCCATCGCTTGAATTTCAGCAACGGTGACATAACCTTTATTGCCGGTATCAATATAGCTAAAGTGATCATAGATACGAGGCATGCAACCTTTGGCCTCAGCCATGGTTAGCTTGCCATCGTGATTTTTATCGCACTTTGCAAAACGCTCAGAAATTTCCTTATTGCGAGATGTATCATCAGCATATGCTGGTGACGATAAAGCTAACATTACACAAACAGAAAGCAAAATCGCTTTTAAAAGATTAATTCTCATGCCTATCTCTTATTTCCCTGTTGGCGTTGGATTAGCAGATGTTTCCATTGCCACCTGAACTGCTTTTTTTGCCATTGCTATAAATGAGTCAACAGATCCGCTAGCAGTTCTAAATGACTCGCCTTGAACGGTTACTAAACCTTCGCCTAAGAGTTTATTGTTTTGGCTATCTGTGATTTTGCTCTCAATTACTAGGGCCGGAGTTTTTGCATTGACGCCACCCGCATATGCAGCTGCATTAGCCGCTAATCCAATAGGAGTAAAGTTCCATGGCTTCAAATAGTCATTAGAACTTTCTGCGCCAGTGATACCAACAGCCACCCGTGCTACTCCCGGGCCAGGCTTGGTGACAATCTTGATATTGCCACGAGCATTTACTGCCTCAACCATGGAGGCCTGCAATGCCGCTTTTGCATTCATGATCGATTCGGCACTTACATCTTTAGTTGCGTTCTGATTTAAATAAATAGGATCCAAGATAACAGCGGTATACACACCAGGATTAACTCCAGAAATTCTGTATCTCCAAATACGTGCATCTGCAACCGAGGTAGACATGGGCACTAGCAATGAATAATCAGGTAAAAATCCCGATTTAGGCATTGCTTCAGTGGCAAGTTTTGGGGCATTGCTACATGCTGCCACTAACAGGGCTAGGGAAAAGGATGCAGCGACCAGAGTAATTTTCTTCATTTTTAATCCTATAAAAGTGCCGCAAATACATTAACCGAAAAGGAATCTAAACCATCATAACCAACAATTATTAATCCTGGGGTGGACAAGGCAAGATACCCCCTGTCTTTTTATGAATGGTAGGTTTGCAGTCAGTTTGTGGAGCTGGAGAAGATTGGGTAGCAACCCTGCTTGTTGGGGCTGTAGCGGCGGCTACAGGAGTAGTCGATGCTGGAGTGTCCAAAGTATTGCTCACAACTGGTGCAGGTTTAGCTTGTTTTGGCGTCTCAAGCCCTGCCGCCACATAAAAAGATTTATCAGTTCCAGGACATGGCATTAATGCACCAGTTTTGGCGTTATAGATTTCTTTGCACTGTGGGTTAGCCTCGAGACGGGCTTCTAATTTGGCGGTGGTACAGGCTGATAGTGCCAGCACAGCCAGAGTCGTCAGGGTTGATAAATGGATTGATTTATTCATCAGCCCATTCTAAGCCAATAGATAGTCCAAGAGAATGGGGTCTGGTCAGGTGTTTACCTTGAGGATATGGGCTTTTACGAACGCTCGAGCTATAGATACTGAGGAATATAAATGCTACGATAAAGAGCATAAAGCATCTAGTAATAAAGGATGAAAAGAATGGATATGAAGAAGCTAATATTAGTCTTACTTCTACTCTCAACCACCGCTCAAGCAAGAGAAGAATGGCAGGGTGAATTTTCACCACCCAGCAAGTTCACCACAACAAGGGGTCATAGACCTGACATAATTATTCACGTCAAGGCTAGCGTTGATAAAAGTTCTGATGGTGGTTTAAGTGGCGCTGTTACCTTATCAGGAGGCCAGCTTCGTTGTTCCGGGGAGGCCAAAATTGAATCTGGAAAAATCCAAGGAAATTCTATTTTCATTAGAACCGAACCATTGCCAATTCATAATTGCGGACGATTTATATTCAAAGGTTCTGTAACTGAAGATTCCTGGTCTGGGGAAGTGCCTTGGAATGAGGTCTCCAATGAATTGGTATTGAAGAAATCGAAGTGATGTCACGCGCTTGGTGGCTTTAACTGGGTTTTGAGACTGCACAACAGTTATCAAGCGTGAGGCTTGGGCCTTAATGTCTAAGATCGTAAATCGTAGTCACTAGCAAATTGGTGATTTGTATCCCGATGATGAGCTTCATCATGACGAACAGCAATCACGACATCCCGAAGGGTTGCATCAGGCCCAAGCTTCCAATAATCAATAGCAATCTTTGGAGCAGGCACATTGGCTATACGTCCCTCATCGATTTCTTTTAGATATTCGGTATAGGAATAAACGGCTTCTTCCTCAAAATAACCCACTATGCGATGGGCTGTTCTTGGGAAAAATACATAGATCACAAAAAAGAAATTCCAAAAAATGGCTTGAGTTACTAAGACTAGGTAACGCTCAAATATATTGGGCTTTGCAATCTCAATGAAGGTCATGAGATGCATTCTTTCGTTCTCAGCTTCCGCTAACAGCGTCCGAATCTTTGGTCCATAGCCAACTCTCATACTGCGCAGGCTTGTTAAATGCGTCCACATTCCAGCAACCATACCGGGAACTCCTGCGACTGTTTCTAAAACAACTGCTCTGTGGCCATAGCGTTTCTTGAAAAAGGTATCCGCAAAAAAGCGCATGCCCTTAGTAAAAGAGAGAGCAACTCGATCAGAAAACTGAACCGGGGTGTAATGGATGGGATCATTCATAAAAACACTTTAAATGTTTTTCAGCTTTTATGCCTAAGGCCTCAATTTTATGGGTCCGGCAAGGCTTAAATCCACTATTTCGGCATCCTAAGCCTCAAAAAATGACTAGTATCTGCAAACAGTCGAGTGGTTGTATGTCAAATTAATTGCAAGCGAGTATTTCAGGAAATTTTGTCTGCGCCGCTCTTTGTGCCATGAATTCGAATCTTCCACGCACACTATTTCTTATAAAATACTCAATCACTAGGTATGGAATCAGGGAGTTCGGCTCAAAAATAGCCTCGTACCTAAAGAGAGTCTTATCCCTTGTTTCACTAAGCCTCCAAGACCCTTGGTATTGTTTGTTATCACCACTAATTTGATTAAAAGTAATCAGTTTGTTTGGGAACTCCGTATATTCAATGAGCGACTTCATCTCAATAGGAAAAAACAGTATTTGTTCTCTAATTAATCTTTGAACACGTACCCTATTCCGTGTTCTTGATATTACTTTTGACTCAATAATTCCTGGAACATATTTAGCGCCCTCATAGTCGGTAATAAAGGTGTAGGCAGTGCAGATATCAATTGGCACCTCATAACTTGCCAGAATTTTGAAGTGGCCATCCTCGGAACTTACGCTTACTTGAACATCATGTGGATTTGAATTTTCATATGCATGGCTTTGGATTGTGCTTAGCGATAGAAATAAGCAGATAAACCATTGAATCATTTAATTACAACTCCAAATAGTAAAGGCAGCTTCTGGGCTATTGGGGCTAACTAATACCAGATATTTTCCTTCTAAAGTCTGAGCTACTAGAACACCATAATCCCTTAGACCTTTGGCTTTAGCGTCTTTATCAGCTATCAACCAAACACTCTTGAGGTTATCAACATAAACAGGTGCGTATTGCTCAAAACGGGCCCTGGCATTTTGATCCAATCTAAGTATATGCAGATGTAATTGATTTTGAGTACGTTGGGACTTGGGATTAACAACCAATGCCAGTGATTCAGCTTCGATGCGCTCCACTCCAACATCCCAAGCAAATTGCCAAATATCTTCTTGTCGATTTAAGTCTTCTACACCAGTAATAAGATCTCGAGGTATAGCAAGGCCATGAACAAATTCTGCGGGGCATCCACACATTTTGATATCTCGTATTGCAGCATATTGTGTATTTAGCGCCCATACCTCATTGGTTTTTTTGCACTCACTAACATTGCCACAATTGGCTTCCCGCCTAGGTAGCGTGCAATTAGCACAATAATTCTCTTTTAAAGGATCTACACACTGCGAAACAATGTGCAACAAGATATCGCTTTTAGCGATATTAAGTGCTATGGCTTGTGATGAAATACCAATACTTACTGTTATTACAAATACAGCTTTGAACAAGAGGCCTTTCACATTACCAATCAACTTTAATCCTCTAGTTCTAACTCAAGATACAGAGTAGATTCAGCATCAGCTAACTCTGCATACTCAGTCGCTGTCATCTGGTCCTCAAATGAAAGTTGTGCAAAACGCTCTGCCGCTTCAAAATTTTTTTCTCGATAGTTATCTAGGGCTAACAATTGATTCCAGGCCGCCTTTTGATAATATTCAGCAGACATTCTTCTTAAGTCAATAATCTTGTCACTTTGGTTTTGATCTAGCATTCTCTATCTCCTTCAATTTGTCATTGAACTTGATTGATATGCTCTACTTTTCTTATGACACCTCTGTGAATTTTTAAACCGCTTTGTCATATTTAAGGCCCTGATATCAAGCCTATTTATGACAATTTCACTTCATAAAATTTATTTAAAAATATTTCATTTAACGGTAGAACTGTCATATTTAATCGACAAAAATCAAATCTACCTATGGGATATGAGGATCAATTTTGATCGCTACTGGTTGTGATTGGTTTGTTCCAACAGCTCATAGGTAACCAATCTGATTCATTTGGGGAGAGCGCTGATGACTACCTTTACAACTGAAGATCGGGAGATGCTTGAAAAAGAGCCAATTCCTTTTTACGGCTATTGCTACTTAACTGATCCATCCCCGAAGGATAAGACGGCACTTCTACATCCGGTCCTAAAAAAAATTAAAGTGGAATACCGAGTAGATGAAAGTAGTGAGGATTTAGAAGATTAGGCTTTAATGCCCTTTGTGCTTTCTGCCTAATTTTTCAGGCTTACCGTTGCCATAAAGACACCAGTATTTGATTTCTTCTGAAAGAGCTTCTAGGTCTTTTAGTTCAAGAACCTTTAAGTCAGACAGACTAACTGTTCCAGTTTTCTGCAATTTCTCTAGAGCTTCTTGTAGTGCCTTCATATTGATGTCCTTTCTTCTTAAAAGACACCTTTTGATTCTAACTTAGTGAGATCTACAGCCCAGATTTATACGTTTTGATCTAATTTGGGGTATTTTGGGGTTTTATGACCAATTGACGACAAATAGTACTTTTAGTCATGAACTTAAGGTCTGTTAATCTAAAAAGTTATTTTGCTGTCATGCAGTATTCATCAATAAGGCCCATACTAACTAGGTAATAACCCTAGTATTTTCAACCAAAGGAGCCTTAAATGACACAATTATTAAGTCTCTTAAATCAAGTCTTTGCAAACCAGACTAAAGGCAGTGATTTAGAGCAGTACATCAATAGCCGCAACCCTAATAGCCATCAGCAGGTAGAGCAACTTACTCGTGACTACCTGTATCACTACACTAATTCTGGGGGGGCTATAAATCGTGAAAAAACTAAAACGCCTGTTCATTAAAGCGGCTTTAGCCTGGGTTGAAGCTCGTAAAGCCTACGCCAGTCTCTATATTAATCACCGCCTAGGTTCATGAGCTTAATTTAGGAAAATACCAAATGAAGTTAACCGTCTTTCGTTACAAAGTCTGGGATCATCAAGATGATGATCATGTCCATGTTGCGCCTTACTATGCCATTCGAGAATATATCGAGCACCTAGAAGGCGCAACAGTGATTGAAGATGATTCGCTAGAAGTTGATGAGTCTGATTTAGATACTCATGGGCGGATCGCTGTAAGGGATGAGGGATAGTTTGTATTGCAGTTGTAAGGATCAGCACATGTCCTTACAACTTTTTATATCTGACTGGCATCTTTATAAATCTGCTGATGCCCTTTATCCATTAGCTGAAAGAAGCTGTCCATAAATTGATGATGTTGCTCAGCCATAGCGTTATAAATGGTTAGATTCGTTTGTCCAAACGCTTGACAGGCAATAGTCATAGCGGCCATGAATTCATTAGGCTTACTATGATCAACCGCTTCAACTACTCTGTCAGTAACCCGCTCATTGGCCACTTGCATTAACTCAATTAATTCTTCGTGTAATTTTTTATGATTTTCGAAAGAATTGCTCGTCACAGCCCAAATAGGCATCATCAAACTATAAAATCCCTCCATAGTTTTCATGGGGTTCATTTGCCCTGATGTCTGTCCTGATCCACCAAAATGGTTTAAGGTCATGATTGGTCTCCTGTTGTAGTTACTTGGGAAGGTAGAACTGTTACTTCATGGTGCTGATCAGCATCTTGAATAAATTGGGTAATCATTGGAGCAATCGTGCGACGAAATACTGCGCCATTAAAGGTTCCGTAATGCCCTACTCCTTGAATCAACTCGTAGCGTTTGTGTTTTTCAGGTAGGTTTGGCGTGATATCAAATGCCGCTCTCGTTTGACCAACACTACAAATATCATCCTCTTCACCTTCTATGACCATCAAATAGCTTTTGCGAATATGTTTAGTATCTACCTGATGCCAACGGCTCATCATCTTTCCTTGAGATAAGGAATGTTCTTGAAAGACTTCTTTGATGGTTTGAAGATAAAACTCTTCAGTCAAATCCATCACTGAGAGGTATTCATCATAAAAAGCTTTGCGACGATGAGCCTCTTCTTCATTTCCCCGAACCAATGCCTCATGCATGGCATCAATTGAGATGGCATGACGATCAGAATTCATGGCCATAAAACTGTTTAGCTGTAAAAAACCTGGATAAACCCTTCTGCCCATGCCTAAAAATGGTGGTGGCACAGGTTGAATCAAATTTTTCTCAAACCACTCTAGATCGTGAGATTTTGCAAACTCATTAACCTTGGTTGGATTCACTCGAGTATCAATCGGTCCAGCGATCAGCGTTAATGAGCATGGCTGACAGCGATCACCCCAATCTGACATGATGGCAGTGGTTGCAAGAGCGGCAACGGTAGGCTGACACACAGCCAACACATGAGTCTTAGGGCCTAAGAAATGCAAGAAATCAATTAAGTAGTCTATAAAATCATTGAGATTAAAGCGATCTTGATTGGTGGGAATGTTCTTGCAATCGAGCCAATCAGTAATATAAACATCATGCTCCGGTAGCATTGCCTCAACGGTACCTCGCAAAAGGGTGGCAAAGTGCCCCGAATAGGGAGCAACAATGAGTAGTTTTGGTTGATGTAATTTTGTGGCTACTTTTTTGAAATGCACTAATTGGCAATACGTTCGCTTGAGAACTATTTCATCTTCAATCTCAACTGCCCCTCCATTAACCTCAATCTCATGAATACCCCACTCCGGCTTGAGATGTGCGCCTGACAATTGTTCTATGACATCTAGCCAAGCAAGATTAGATTTATGGAGTTCAGTATTAATAAATGGGTTGGCCGCACTATTTAAAGTAGCCCGCACAATCCTAAGAGATTGACGCATTGGTCGAATACTAGAAGCAATTGTGTTTTGCAAAAGGTATAGCATGCCCATCCCTTAACCAAGAGTTTGAACCCTTATAGTTATCCTAAGATATGACAACTTGATTACAAATTGTTTGATGTCGTTTAAAAACCATTTAAAAATTACCCCGCAATAAAAGACTCTAAATCTGTTGCTTTTATTTGTATGATTAATAAACAAATTACAAGGAAAATATGACCCGTTACTTTATTTGGCAATTATCCGTAGTGCTCAGCATCTATTCTGGCTACTTACTTATTCTAGATAATTCCATAGCTAAAATTTGGTTTGCATTTTTTGTCTTTACAACTTTAGGTCTAGTTGGCGTAATGGACCAGATACAAAAAAAGCATGCGATTTTACGTAATTATCCAGTCATTGGTCACTTACGATTTTGGCTTGAATTTATTCGCCCTGAAGTGCGCCAGTACTTTTTGGAGTCGGATAGCGAAAAATTACCGTTTTCACGAAATCAACGCGCTTTGGTATATCAGCGCTCAAAGAATTTATCAGATCAGCGCCCTTTCGGAACAATTGAAAATGTCTATTCGAATGGGCATGAGTGGCTAAGCTACTCTAATGCTCCATCGCAAATAGCAATTAATCCTAATAGCTTGCGAGTGAATATTGGAAATCAAAATTGCGCACAACCTTACTCAATTTCTATTTTTAATATTTCAGCGATGAGTTTTGGGTCTTTGTCGGCCAATGCAATTCTTGCATTAAATAAAGGTGCAAAACTAGGTGGCTTTGCTCAAGATACCGGCGAGGGATCGGTATCTAAATATCATAAAGTACATGACGGCGATCTCATATGGGAGATCGGCTCTGGTTACTTTGGCTGTCGATTTGATGATGGGCGGTTTGACCTAGAGAAGTTCGTTCAAGTTGCCGCTGACCCACAAATTAAAATGGTTGAGATTAAATTATCTCAGGGCGCAAAACCAGGTCACGGTGGAATTTTGCCAGCAGCCAAGATTACCGCTGAAATTGCCCAAACCCGTGGAGTGCCTATGGGGGTTGATTGTATTTCGCCTAGTCGGCATACCGCTTTTAACAATCCCGTTGAAATGCTCGAATTTATTACTACCTTAAGGGAAAAATCAAGTGGCAAGCCAGTTGGCATCAAGTTGTGCGTTGGAAAACCAGATGATTGGTTTGCTATTCTAAAGGCGATGATTGAAACAAGATTAGCTCCAGACTTTATTGTTGTTGACGGTAGCGAAGGAGGAACTGGAGCAGCTCCTGTTGAATTTATTGACCATATTGGGATGCCAATGCGGGATAGCCTGCGCTTGATTCACACTACATTGATTGCAGCAAATCTTCGAGATAGAGTGAAGATTGGCGCTGCAGGAAAAATCATTTCTGCATTTGACATTGTCAGGGTATGCTCAATAGGTGCTGATTGGTGCAATTCTGCAAGGGGTTTTATGTTTGCTATTGGGTGTATTCAATCTAGAACTTGTAATACGGATAAGTGTCCTACCGGAGTAGCAACCCAAAATCAGTTAAGGCAAAGAGCTCTAGACCCAGAAGATAAAGGTGATCGTGTTTATCATTACCATCAAAATACGCTTCACGCACTTTCAGAAATTCTAATGGCTGCAGGTTTGAACCATACCTCAGAGCTAAATCCAGAATTCATTATGAAGCGAGATGAAAATAGCATAGTGCAGCCATTTTCAAAGAATCTCATGCACATGGAAGCTGGCTCACTACTAGATCAATCTCCAGAAATGGCATTTAGTGGTGATCAATGTTACTTGGCAAGCGCCTGGATAAAGGCTAATCCGAGATTTTGGTAGAAATTACAGCTTAAAATTATGCGCTGCACTGACATAGGGTATTTCTGAGTGCAATCTGCGTAGATCCCAAAAAGTGGCCTGCCCAGCACGATTCGAACGTGCGACCTGGGCCTTAGAGGCTGATTGCAACTACTGACATTCGCAGGCGGCTGGATGGTCCGATGGCAAAGATGTCGGGTAAACCGACAAAATAGTATCGGAGCTTAATGCTTTCAAAGTCTCATTTTATGAAGCATTGAGCTTTAATGCCCGAATAGACTGTATGAGCTTACTAAACTGGGCCTTGTCTTGTGTATCTATCGGTTTAGCATCATTCGTTTGTGAATTAAGCAAATATTCAGCATCTTCTAGCTCGCGAATAAAGTCAATCGCAGCTTGGGCCTTTTGCTTTTCAGTACCTGGCACTAACTTAGAGGGTCAGATCACCATCAAGCAGTTTGATGGATTCTTGATCAAGAGTCTTGGCAGCAAATAAAAACTTTAAATCAAGCATCTTCTGTTTATTCATGCGGTGGAATCACCGAAACTTTCGCTGTGAATATCGATAACCAAAATACTCCTTTTTGGTTTTGGATTGATGGGCAATGGGTTAAGCAATTCGGCTGGGTGACATACAACAAAGGCCAGCCCACTATTTCATATAGCAAGGCTAATACATCCTTTTCCCCAAGGGAGATGAAGGTTACTTGGTATAACCCTGCTTATGATGTAAAGCCTCAGTATTGGAACTGTAAAAAGTTGGGGACGGTAAAGACTTATAAGGCTAAAAGTTAATCACTTGCACTCGATAACTAAACCATTTTGAGGCGCCATCATGAATGTTCCTTGATTCATGAATCCTACAGTGCCAGATGAACGGTCAACGATGTTATATCCACTAGGGCATACTTCGCCTGCCTTCTGATAGCAAGCATCCAAAGTTCTACCCATTCCGCTACAACGCATTGAATATCCCTGCTTACCGCTTGGCCCCTTAAATGGAGTTGGGTCTATAGACATACAACCAGCAAGCCCAAGGGCTATTAAGACTGTAGTTAGAAGTGATTTCATATTTATTCCCCTATTTGCTTGTTTTCTATTAAAACAGATAAGCAAAAAAAGCTTGAGGAATCTAGAGTATTCCTAGCCACACCTTGTAATAATTTTGGTCCCCTAATGGTCCCCCAAATAGGGTATAAATGCTCTTAGGTACGAGTACCGAGTATTAGAGAGCTGTTTAAAGCATTTATTTAAGAAATTTGGCCTGCCCAGCACGATTCGAACGTGCGACCTACGCCTTAGAAGGGCGTTGCTCTATCCAGCTGAGCTATGGGCAGTTATATGCTGGGTATTTCTAGAACAATAAGGGAAAGTGGTCGGAGTACAAGGATTCGAACCTTGGACCCCCTGCTCCCAAAGCAGGTGCGCTACCAGGCTGCGCTACACTCCGACGGAAACGATATTCTACACTGACAGGGCTCTTTCGGGCAAATCCTGTAAGATTCGGTGCATGGTTGCCTATTTTTCCAGCAAATATCTAAAGCGTTTTCAAGCTACTCTTACAGTATCTTTGCTCCTTTTTTGCCTTTTAGGTACCCACTGGATTGGCTTTAACCATAGCGTTTCTCATGCTGGTTTACATAGCCAGAGTGTTGAAAAGTGCTCTGCTGATGATGCTGCTGCTGGCATTACCCATAGCTCGGATGCCTGCCATTTATTTGATGCGCTGACATTAGCTGGATTTGTACCGGTTGGCGGAACTGATGTAGTTCGCCATCCCGATCCTATCTCTGCGATGGTTATTTCGGTAGATTCAATTCTTGCTGAATCCTCTGCCACTGCATACCAATCGCGCGCTCCCCCTACTTTCATTCTGTAATCGCAATAGCGGTCTGGGCCTTACCCAGGCTTTCGATTAGAGCAACATCTCATCGATGTTGTATGGAGTGAGAAATTATCAATGAATCACAAACATTCTTTGTTTGTTTACAAAACAATTTTGTCTGTTTCCATTTATGGATTGCTATTTAGCTCAGCAAAAGCACAGACATCCAATCTAGAAATTACCGCTACTGGATCACAAGAGGCCGCCCAAAGCATCTTGACTCCAACGAAGGTCTTGCAAGGCGATGAGTTGCTCAATAAATTGGGGACAACACTTGGGGCAACACTTGCAAATGAATTAGGCGTTTCTGCTACAGGCTATGGCGCTGGCTCTTCTCGTCCGGTAATACGCGGCCTAGAGGGTTCTCGAGTGCAGATTTTGCAAAATGGCCTGTCTGTTGGAGATGTATCCAACATCTCTCAAGATCATGCTGTTGGCAACAATATGCAAAACACCCACCAAGTCGAGATTTTGCGAGGTGCTGCCGCCCTTCTCTACGGCTCAGGCTCAAGCGGTGGCTTGGTGAATGTGGTGAATGATCGCATCCTAACCAATCTTCCTGATAGAGCAACGGGTGCGATTAATACGAGTTATGAAACTGTAAATAATGGTCGTGCTGGATCACTTGAGGTCGATGGCGCAATCGGATCGGTAGCCGTTCACGTCGATACCGCAATTAATAATGCCAATAATTACCGTATACCTGGCAGCTCGACACAATCACAAGGCGAGCCCATCGGAGGCTGGACAGTCCCGCCAGAAGGCAATGGCGGCAATAACTACACAGGCAAGCTACCCAATACCTTTAGCAATCAAAACAATTTAGGCGTTGGTGTTTCTTATATTGGACAGAATGGTTACACCGGTGTATCGATTGAACGCTTAAACAACAACTATGGCATTCCGACACCTGAAGGTGGCTCAATCAATCAGTCGCAGAACCGTTACGACTTTCAGCATCAAACGCGTGATCCTTTTGCTGGCTTCTCATCATTCAAATTTAGTGCTGCCAATAGCAACTACAGCCATACTGAATTTACCAATGCTGGTGAAGCAGCAGCACTTTGGAAGAATATTGCCAATGAAGCGCGCTTTGAATTGGCTCATAACCCTCTTCTAGGCTGGAGAGGTACCTTTGGCGCACAGGTAACCGCCTCCTCTCTCAATGCAACAGAAGTTGGCACCGGAAGCTATGCGATCGTGCCACCTACTAAGACCAATTCCAATGCTCTATTCTGGATTGAGGAAGGCAAATGGAATTCGCTTCAAGGCAACTTGGGTCTGCGCTATAACAGCGTTGCTCAAAATCCCAATACATCAACGACTTTAGAGGCGCAGGATACGGCTCAAGGGACCCCTACTCCAGGCATCACCTTGCAAAATCGGAACTTTAATTTGATGTCTTATTCTGCGGGTGGATTGTGGAACTTTATTCAAGGCCATGGTGCTGGTGTAGCGTATACGGTTTCACAACGTGCTCCTAGTGCGCAAGAGCTGTATTCCTACGGCGCTCATGAATCTACGGCAACCTTTGATATTGGTAACCCTAATCTCAGTAAAGAAACCTCTCATAACTTAGAGTTCAATTTACAAAGAAATATTGGTTTGCTTCGCGGTAAGGCTAGCGTCTATGCCAATCGATTTAATAATTACATCTATGGCTATTACACCGGTAATTCCATCAGTAATGGCGGTCAAGAAGGCGATGGCTTTAGCGTTGTCACCTCCCAGCAAGCAGCCGCAACCATTAAAGGTATTGAGGGAGAATTAACCTATAACTGGCGTGAGCAAGGCCTTGGAGGAAGAGTTTTTGGTGATGCCTCACAAGGAAGCTTTGATGCAGGCGGTAATTTACCCTTGCAACCGGCACCAAGGCTGGGCGCTGAGATAGCGCATCAACGCAATGGCTGGCTCACTAGTGCCACCTACGTCTATAGCTACCAGCAAAATCGCTTAGCAAGTTGGGAACAGGGTCCAGCGCCAAGCTACAACCTATTAAATGCTGGCATTTCGTATACAGAAAAAATTCAACAGGTGAATTGGACTGTTTATCTGAATATGAAGAACTTACTCAACGAGCAGATTCGGTATGCAACCACTCCAATGGCGGTCAGACTGTATGCACCGCAACCAGGAAGAAGTTTCATGCTTGGGATACGGGGTACGTTTTAATACAGATCTGGAACGTACATCTCAGGGGGCACGGGTCCACGCAAGTAATCTGGGTTGTGGACTCGAGCTGGAAGCGTGATCTCTGGATGTGCAATTTCGTGATACGGAATTTGAGTCAAGAGATGGCTGATACAGTTTAAGCGAGCTTTTTTCTTATCATTTGCTGCAACGACCCACCATGGAGCCTCAGGGATATGGGTATGCTCCAGCATAGTTTCTTTAGCCTTGGTATAGGCTTCCCATAGGCGGCGCGCTTCAAGATCCATTGGACTTAACTTCCATTGCTTCAAGGGATCATGAATGCGCATCATGAAGCGGTTGTACTGCTCTTCATCTGAAATAGAAAACCAATACTTAATGAGAATGATTCCAGAGTTGATCATCATGCGCTCAAGGTCTGGGACGGTCCTTAAAAACTCTTGGTACTCTTCATTAGTACAAAAGCCCATGACTTTTTCTACGCCAGCGCGGTTG
Organism: Polynucleobacter sp. MWH-Berg-3C6; assembly: GCF_018881855.1. GTDB lineage: Bacteria > Pseudomonadota > Gammaproteobacteria > Burkholderiales > Burkholderiaceae > Polynucleobacter. Next base: position 854,577 of record NZ_JACVPN010000001.1, read on the forward strand.
TACCAACTACGATCAAATAATACGATCTCTCCGCCTGCAGGTAATTGTGAAATATAACGTTGGAAATACCATTGGGTTCTCTCGCGTTCATTTGGCGCCGGCAATGCAACAACTTTACAAACGCGTGGGTTGAGGCGTTGGCTAATACGCTTAATAGCGCCACCTTTACCTGCTGAATCACGTCCTTCAAATAGAACGGCAACCTTCACTTTATTAGCAACAACCCAGTCTTGTAATTTGACTAGTTCGCTTTGGAGTCTGAATAACTCTTTGAAGTAAACATTGCGGGGTACGCTTGAATTGCCATCGCCATCAAAAGAGAGGCGGCCATCATCCATCTCCATCTCGAGCTCTTCATCCATGCTATCCAGAATTTCTTCTTGAGCACGTTGGTACCACTCAGCCATCTCTTTATGTTTTGATGTCATATGATCTAAACCATTACTAGATTAGTACTTTTAGAGTAAATATATGACATTAATATTACAACGCATCTAATTGCAGTTTTTTGCTAAGTATTGGGCTATTCGCGCCTCGCTATGCTGTGCAAGCGTCTTTCGGTCGATCGGTTGAGTTAATTCAATATTGAGAGGCGGGAAAAACGTCAACTCTACCCTGAGTCTTCTATTTTTCAATATGCTGGCCATAGAACCGATCAGGCCCATGTCGCCGATAAAAGCTGGAACTTCAGAATGTTGTCCAGTAATGCGATCGAAATACGCCAGAGCTAGAGTGCATACCGGAACTTCTGCTTGAGCAGCCGCTTCAAATAAATTGGGCTTAAAAGTCTGAACACTTTTACCGATGGTGGAAGTACCTTCAGGAAAAATACAAATAGACTGGGTAGTTAATAGTACGGCCATATTAGTAACAACCTGCCTCGCATGCCTGGAGCTCTCCCGATTAATAAATACCGTTCCCAGCTGTTTTGCCATCCAACCAAAAATTGGCCACTGTTCAACTTCGGACTTCGCTACAAAGCGAATGGGTTTAAAAGTATTAATCGCATGAATGTCCATCCAGGACACGTGATTAGCTGCCAGTAAATAGGAGGAGTCTATAAGAGCATCTGCATTATTAACTTGCAACTGAATACCGAAAATCTTCAATAGTCGTTTTGACCATCTTTGGATATGTTGCTTTTTGCTATTAGCATTAAGGAATGGAAAAAGCACTAGCAAGGTCATTACCCCGCGCAATACATGTAACCACACTAGAAACCAGAGTGTCATGTATAGAAAAAATGGGGTAGCACGTTGCGAGGATTGCATTGTATGTGTCATATTGGCTGGCTATATTCACTATCGTAAATCATTTATGCATCGTCATAAAAGTGTCTTAGAACTGTCATGATGCTTACACAGTCACTTGGCCTAATGTTGTTTCATGATGCATTACAGAGCCATCTGGATTTCAGACGTACACCTAGGAACATCAGGGTGTCAGGCAAACTACCTCCTCGATTTCCTAAAGCACAACGAAGCGGATAAGTTCTACTTAGTTGGTGACATTATTGATGGTTGGAGACTGAAAAAATCATTCTACTGGCCCCAAGCTCATAACGATGTGGTTCAAAAGCTATTACGGAAGGCTCGTAAAGGATCTGAAGTCATCTATGTCCCTGGCAATCATGATGAAAGTGCCAGACAATTCTTTGGCATGTCATTTGGTGATGTAAAGGTTGTAGAGGAATGCATCCATACAACTTTAGATGGTAGAAAACTCTGGGTTACCCACGGCGACTTATTTGACGGTGTAATGCAATACGCCAAATGGTTGGCATATGTAGGCGATACCCTGTATTCCTTCATTCTGTATATCAATCGTTATTTCAATATGTTGCGGGTCAAGATGGGCCTGCAATACTGGTCACTCTCTCAATACCTCAAGCACCAAGTGAAGAATGCCGTTAGCTATATTGCTGACTTTGAACACATTATGGCTAGAGAAGCGCGTCTGCGTGGCTGTGATGGCGTTGTTTGTGGTCATATTCATAAAGCCGAGATCCGTGAAATTGACGGCCTGCTCTATTGCAACGATGGCGACTGGGTGGAGAGCTTAACTGCACTAGTTGAAACCCATACTGGCGAGCTCAAAATTGTTCATTGGCCACATATCAAAGGTGAGCCACTAGAAGCCCCTGAAATTGCTTTCCAACCTGCCGTTCAACCACTCATCAAAGAGGCTGCACTATGAAAATTATGATCATCACCGATGCATGGGATCCACAGGTCAATGGTGTTGTACGTACCTTGAAACAAACCCGGGCCGAACTAACAGCAATGGGTCATGAAGTTGACATGATTACTCCGAATGGCTTTAAGTCAATTCCTTGCCCAACTTACCCAGATATTGCCCTCTCTCTATTCCCAGGGAAAGAAGTGGCGCGCCGCATTAAAGAATTTGCACCAGATGCAATGCATATTGCAACTGAGGGTCCACTAGGTTTATCAGCGCGCTCTTATGCAGTGAAGAACAACCTACCATTCTCTACCGCTTATCACACACGCTTTCCTGAGTATGTGAAGGCGCGTACAGGTATCCCACTAGCGATTACCTATGCTTTTATACGTTGGTTCCATGGCCCATCTATGGCAGTAATGGCTCCAACTGTTGTTGTGAAGGATGATTTAGAGAAGTATGGCCTGAGCAATGTGGTGTTGTGGTCAAGAGGCGTAGACCTCGATATTTTCAAGATGCAAGAATCCAAAGCCCTTAATACGGCGCATCCAATCTTTTTATATGTTGGTCGTGTTGCTGTTGAAAAGAATATCAATGCATTCTTAGAAATTGACCTACCAGGCTCAAAGTGGGTAGTTGGCGATGGTCCTGCAATGGCTGGCATTAAGGAGAAATATCCTGATATCAACTATCTCGGTGTATTGCAGCAACATGAATTGGCCAAAGTATATGCAGCTGCTGATGTCTTTGTGTTCCCCAGCAAAACCGATACGTTTGGCTTAGTTCTTCTTGAAGCAATGGCCTGCGGTACACCTGTAGCCGCCTATCCAGTAACCGGCCCCATCGATGTGTTGGGCAACTCTCCAGCTGGTGCTATGCATGAAGATTTGCGCGAAGCCTGTATTGCGGCCTTAAAGATTCCTCGCGAAGTTGCACGTGCCCATGCAGAGAAATTCTCATGGAGGGCTGCTTCGGAGCAATTTGTAAATCATCTCAAGCCAGTTCCATCTCCTCAAGTGCACGTGACAGCAATAGCCTAGAAGGTCTCTCCTGAATTCTAAATACCACATTAACCAAAATCCTCATAAAGGTAATCGAGGATTAACAAGGGCATGGCATGCTGCCAAGAACTCTTGGTGTGGTTTGGTTTATGCTTTTTTAGAAGAAAGTGCATTCAGACAAGAGCTCACCCTATTCGCAATATTGACTCCCGTAGCTTTTTACCTGCCAACCACCAACTTAGAAAAAGCTTTACTGATTTCTTCATTGATTATGGTGCTGGTTGTGGAGTTATTAAATTCTAGCGTTGAAGCTGCCATTGATCGCATCTCTTTTGAGCACCATGATTTATCCAAAAGAGCCAAAGATTTTGGCTCTGCGGCCGTAATGCTAGCCTTATTCATTGCCCTTTTAATGTGGTCTGCAATATGCATTCCGCTTGTCTTAAAACTGTAATAAACGACCTCTACAGTCATATAAACATTCAATAAGGCTTATTTATGTCAGATATTCCGAACCCAATTGGCGCCTTTGAAATTTTCTCCATCAAAAAAGAGAAAAAACTTACTGTCCCCAAATCAAACCCCTTTAAGAAGCTTTCTAAAAAACTAGCCAAGAAGCTCTTTGGTAAGAAATTTGCTACTAAAGCACGTGCAGAGATTGCTGCAGTTGAAATAGCACCAACAGTAAATCCAGTTACTAAAGCGAAGAAGCCATCATTTCAAATTGAATGGGCTAGCTCTTCTACTGAAGTTAAAGAAGCGCAAAGATTGCGTTACAAAGTTTTTGCGGAAGAAATGGGTGCAAACCTCTCTCAAAATGCAGAAGGTCTAGATATTGATGAATTCGATGCATACTGCGATCATTTATTAATCCGTGACCAAGATACTTTAAAAGTGGTTGGTACCTATCGCGTGTTACCTCCACACAAAGCACAAGAAATTGGTCGCTTATATTCTGATGCGGAATTTGATCTATCCCGCCTAAATCACTTACGCCCAAAATTGGTTGAATTAGGTCGCTCCTGTGTCCACCAAGACTATCGCTCTGGCGCAGTCATCATGGCCCTATGGAGTGGCTTGGCCCAATATATGCAAAAGAATGGTTATGAAATCATGCTGGGCTGCGCCAGTATTCCGATGGCTGATGGTGGCCACTTTGCAGCGAGCTTGTACAACTCTCTCAATGACGATCAAATGGCGCCAACGGAGTTTCATGCCTTCCCTCGCCTTCCACTGCCATTAGATAAACTAAACGGTGGATTAGAAGTCGACGCCCCTCCACTAATTAAGGGCTACCTCAAGCTTGGCGCTAAGATTTGCAGTTCTCCAGCTTGGGATCCAGACTTTAATACGGCAGACTTGCTAACCATGTTGCGCTTATCGGATATCAACCCGCGTTACGCAAAACACTTCTTAGGTTTGTAATCTCGTTTTTTACTTCAAACTAAGTTCGTAAGAGCGGCCGATGCGAGACCATTCGGCCGCTTCTTTTAGTAGGCTGAACTCTGTTAAGGGATGGGTTTGGGCCCATTCTTTAGAAATGCATACCTGGTAAGCACCATCATTTTCAGAAACTTTTACCTTCGGTAAGTCTTCATCGCTTCTACCACGACAAAGCACTTGAGCTAATCGCAGGCAAAATAACATGCGCCAATCATGAAAGCCAGTGTTATTTGCAAGCTTACCTAATTTGCCGGTATGCCCAATCAGCAGTGCAGCTAAGCGGGCTTGATCATTCTTAGAAAAGCCCGGCATGTCAGCGTTACCCGCTATATAGGCAGAATGTTTATGATAACCATTATGAGAAATGGATAGACCAATCTCATGGAGATTAGCGGCCCATTGCAACAGTGCAATATTGTCAGCCCTGCTCTCTGCATTTGGTTTAGGTAATTGCTGTAAAAATTCAGAGGCAAGTTTGCCAACGCGGGCTGCTTGTTCACGGTCTGCAGAATATCGCTGCATAAACTGCTCTACCGTTACATAACGCATGTCATGATGTTGAGAGCGGCCTAGAAGGTCATAGAGCACTCCGGTACGCAAAGCAGCATCCGTCACCTCCATCTCCTCAATACCAAGCTCATCGAAAACTGCCAACATGATGGCTAAGCCACCAGGCCAGACAGCCCTGCGATCATCCTTCAGTCCTAAAAGCTCAACTTCACTAGTATGTTCATATTTAAGTAGGTGCTTCTTCATGGCACGTAAACTATCGCGAGTAATGAGCCCACTAGAGGTATGAACACGGCCCATATTCAAATCATCACTATGGCTATTAAAGTCGTTGGCAGCAATTAATTCAGCAAGAGCTCTAGCGGTACCAGAGGAACCAATCGCTTGATTCCAGCCACTTTTTAGGTAAGCACCTGAAATAACCTGGATCTCACGTCTAGCTGCTAATTCAGCTTCTTTAAATGCATGAGAATCAATATTGCCCTTAGGGAAAAAACGCATGCTATGGGAAACGCAACCGATATAGAGACTTTCCATCAGCTTGGGTTCATAACCTTTGCCGATAATAAACTCGGTAGAACCGCCGCCAATATCTACCACTAGGCGATTTCCCTGTACTGCTGGAACTTCATGCGCTGCACCGATATAAATTAATCGCGCCTCTTCAACCCCTGCAATAACCTCAATTGGAAAGCCTAAAGCCTCTTGCGCATCTTTCACAAATTGCGGGGCATTCTTAGCAACACGTAAGGTGTTGGTGGCAACTGCACGCACATTAGATGGATTGAATCCTCGAATGCGTTCGCCAAAACGTCTAATCGATGTTAAACCCCTTTGATAGGCATCATTACCCAAGAGCTTGTTTTCTGTGAGGCCAGCGGCTAGTCGTACTGAATCACGCAGGGTATCTATGGGGCGAAGCTGCATTCCCGATGGTGTATTAACAGCCTGAGCCACCAACATCCGAAAACTATTGGATCCCAAATCAACTGCTGCAACTAGGTCGCCAGAAGATGCAGATTCGTCAGAATGAATAGCCAAAATAGTCCCTAAAAAAACCAAAGTCAGTCGAATGTGTCTATTTTATGAAAAATCCATGACACATTGGTGAAATAACAGTCTAGCCTAATAGGGATATGGCTATGCAGCTAGGTTTTGTTCCGCACTAGAACAATCCAAGTCTCCAAAGCTACAAAAAATGCAGCAATCACCAGATTTTGGCTTCAAGATACTGCTGCAAGCACGGCAGCGATAAAGATGCTGAGATGAACCTATTGGGATCTCAAGAGACTCTGATGCCCGGCAATATGGGCAAGTAATGGTCGATTGCTGTTTTTCTTGAGTGGTATTCACAAACAGATATTGAACTGTGAATATTTCAGGATTATGTCAGATTAATAATGGAACTTAATCAGTTGTACTGGGACTCCAGAAAGCCTGATTTACATAGTCTTTTGATGCAATCATAGCTATTAATGCATCCATTTCATTTCCATCAACGGCGGTGGCAGTTAACACTGCCTGAATTTCTACTTCATCACTGCCAAACTGATGAACTTCTACATCCTGGGCCTGAAAACCAGCTGCCTCCAGAGTATCTATAAATTGTTTTAAAGCAATCTTCTGAGCATGTTTGGGAGTGATGATGTATACGGAGTTGGTAACTTCAACAGAAGTTGTATCAAGGGGCTGGCGATTAATAAAACTCACTACTGGACGTAATAATGTATTAGCTGCCAGTACAAACATGGTTGCCAGACCTGCTTCAAGAATAAGATCGGCGCCAGCACAAGCTCCAATAGCGCCTGAGGCCCAGAGTGTAGCGGCTGTATTAATGCCTCTAACATTACCTTCTTCGCGCATGATCACACCAGCACCTAAAAAGCCAATGCCTGAAACAACATAAGCCATTACATGCACAGCGCCATCATGACCGGTTAAGCGATTGGCTGCATCAACAAATATTGCAGCGCCAATAGCAACCAAAATATTGGTTCTCAATCCAGCAGTTCGTTGTCGGTACTGACGCTCTAAGCCAATCAATGCTCCGAAGAAAAAGGCTGTCGATAAACTAATGGCTGTATCAGCTAGAGAAGAAAGATCAATATTACTTATCGCTTCCATTACCATTCCATTAAAATTATTTAGAGCCAAGACCCAGCGTCTGAACCATGACCTTGAAGACCTCGGTGTTGTCCATAAAGCCTTTGAACTTTTCTGAGCCAGGGCCCATAGCATTGAGGACTGCATCGTCAGCTGTATGAACGCCTACATCTTGATGAGATGGTAAATTTCCACCAACATGAATAGCATCTTCTTGTAGCTGTATATATTTTGGATTGGCGATATATTTACTACCCTCACCTTTAACTGCTGGCACAAAGGTGCCATCTAGTTTTGGGTGCAGCGTCTCATAATGGTCTGGATAGTTGCCATAAAAAAATGCAAGGCGTTTTGATACATCGATCTGATTTGGATAACCCTGAATATCTGCCTTGGGGTAATTTGGGTACCCTGCTCCAGCATAAATGCCAACCTTTTCACGTAAGGGACCAGGTCTATCGTCGTGCACTACACCACTAATAGAGCCGCTATGGGTATGGTCGGGAGTAACAATAATCAGTGTATCTGGGTGAGTTTTTGCAAAGTCTTTAGCGATCTGCACCGCATTGCTGAGCATGATGGTGTCAAAAGCGGCCCTCTCCCAATCTAAGGGGTGATTGAACTTATCAATCAAAGCCGCCTCAACCATTAAGAAGAATCCATTTGCATTTCTGGATAAAACATCGATCGCTGACTGCGTCATTTCTGTTAAGTCAGGCTGATTTGGGTAATGCATGACCGTATTTTTTTTAAGAAAGAAACGATCAAGAGATCCATCCATATTATCTGGATGAAACACGCCAAATAATTTTTTTGTATTTTTATTTTCAGCAGCAGCGATCAATTCTTGCTTTGTTAGAGCAACTTGGTAGCCATCAGCTTTAAAGATTTCAAGCAAATTTTTCTCATCCTTGCGCTTAGATCCTTTAGTAGATTGGGGATAGAAGTAAGCAGATCCACCGCCCAAAATAACCTCTACACCACTTGAATAAAGTTGATCGGCAATATACTGCTTATCTGCCCTTCGTCTTGTATGGGCAACCATCGCACCAGGCGTAGCATCCTGCAGTTCAGCATCGGACACAATGCCAACTGACATTTTGGTTTTACGCTTCAGAAGCTCTGTAATGGTTTCAACTTTAGGATGGGATAAGTTATCACTGGCGCGGGATACATACACCCCCATTGCATTAACAGCTGTCTTATGACCAGTCGTATATGCACTCATAGAATTAGCGGAGTCTGTAATCAATGAGTCAGAGCCTGAAGTCCCAATCATTGCTGTACTCGGCATATCATCAAATGCCAACCTACCTTGGTACTTACCTTCCGAAATTCCTTTTGACAATACGCGTGCTGCTGTCCTGTTGGCAATTGTCATGCCATCACCAATAAACAGAATGACATTCTTAACGCGGCGGGGTCCACTTGAATAAACATCCCAAGTAACCACCAGCTTTTCTTGAGGTGTACGCGCTATAACATTATATTTTCCAGCTTTGAGAAGCTGAACATCACGAAAAATGATTGAGCTACCTTTACCGCCTTCATCAGCAATAAATTCTGGCTTAGCGCTGATCACTTTATTGACTGGCACGCCATTAACTTCAATTGATACTTCAGTTGGGCTAACAACTTGCTTGAATTCAACTTTGATATCAAATATTGAGCCTGCCAGAATTTCAGCTTTATCAATTGGATAAATTACTTGGGCATGGGTGACTTTTATGGCCAAGATGCCAATAACGTATAGCGATATTTTGAGAAAGCGTGAAATATTCATTGATGACTTATAGAGGATGAAGATAGCTCATCGTCTAATATCTACAAAGAAGATGACAGATCTGTGACACTGATTTTTGCTCTAAAGCGCCGTTTTTTTACTTGCCGCCTGCAGTCTGCCATTTTTCACGGCCTTAGAAAATACCTCGAAATCTTGCTGATTTTGCTTCGCATAGGATCTTGCAAATGAATATAAGGCTTCAGTCAGCTCTCTAGATTGCCCGCAATAGCCCGCAATCACAGCGGCATCACCTGAGCGTGCATGTCCTAATGCTAAAGCCCATCCAAATAGTTTTGCATAGTCCGGAAAGTTCTTTAAAGAAACTCCTCCTACACCAATGCCGATACCACCTTTCATGTCGCGTAATTGGCGCAAATAGAATCCCTGACTCTTGTTGATATCGTATTGAACTGAGCCGTAGTTCAGGAAAATATCGGGTGCACCCTGAAGTAGTCGCTGACCCGCCACTACACGATGACCCATATCACGATAAATGGATTCACCTAGATAAGGTGTGAGGACAGATTTTTGAGCCTCTTTGTATTGCAGAAATAATGGGTCATGTTCGCTATCGCCTTCGAAATACAAGACCATACAATTGGTACCAACGCTTCCAACGCCGACAACTTTTCTAGCATAATCCTTTAGCGAGTAGCGTTGAAATAAAACTTGTCGATCTACGAGTAAGGTGCTGGAATAATTTAATAGCGCTTTATCGATCAACGTTATCAATTGGACTCCATAGGCATCTTTCTTAAAATGCTCAATTAATGGAGGTCTATTAATAATTTTGCGGTTCTTGCCAACCAATGTAGTTAGACTCTGGAGAACCTGAATATTGCCCTGTCCTTTTGTCTCTCTCAAGTAAACATCCAGCTTCTTCTGATATTCCTTGCTAAAGTGTTTGCGGATATCCTTTTCACCAATAAAGACTTGGGCTAAATCCAAATAAGGCATTCTGGCGTATTCATCCATGCGCTTCTGGTATTCAGAAACAATGCGATAGACCAGCTTTTTACCCAAGGCTTTGTCACCTCCCAGGCTATCCGAAGCAATTACAGCACTGGCAACTAAACGTTTGAGATCCCACTCCCAGCTTCCAGGTAATGTTTCATCAAAATCATTAATCCCAAACACTAATCGATGTTCGGCAGTTCCGAATAAACCAAAGTTTGAGACATGCATATCACCGCAAAGTTGCACAGTCACATTGGTTATTGGTTGATTTGCCAAGTCCTGAGCCATGATGGCAGCGCCACCTCGAAAAAAAGCAAAGGGTGACTGCAACATACGCTCATAACGAATAGGAATCAAAGACGCAATACGTTGACTAGCCTGTGCCTCCAATATTGTTACTGGGTCGATTCGTTTCTTGGGAGACGTGTATTTGCCCTGTTCAGCAAAGCTCACTGCCTTACGTAAAGCCTTGCCATCAGCCATACGCTTTTTAATACTGGGGCGCGGGTCTTTGAATGACTCAACAGACCTCAGGACGGCAAATTGTGGTTTCTGCTCTAAAGACATGGGGGCTACCTAAGTATCAATACACCCACACATATTAATACCATTACAAAATGAGAGTCGATTATGAATTTAGGTAAGTGAGCTTTTTTTGGATGCTTGCGGGTAATGTTGAAAACCAGACACTGTCATCCCCTACAGTCGGTAATATCTGCCCATACTCAATCATTTGGCTAGGTGGAATTTCGTCAATATAAGCCCAAATTTGATGCGCTGACAATTTGCTAACAGTTTGAATTGCAATTTCAAACTCAACAAGCAGTTGTTTTTTTATTTGCTCACTTCTGCCCATGCGAATTTGCCCACTCAAAAAGATATGGGGTTCATCAAGAAGAGCACCACCAATAAAGCAATCATGGAAGTCTAATTCCTTGAAAAGAACTTGAGCAAAATAAGCTTCTGCACCAGTAACTTCAGCATGGATTTTCGTGATTGCTTGAGCTAGGGTAAATTTTTGATAGGTGTTAAGGGATGCGCCAGCATGATAAATGCTATAGGTAGCCATAACCACTCCCTTGTTTTATTTTACTTGTTAAATTGATGGTGAATTGAATGGAGCTCATCTTGTACTTGCATATGATTCAGTGTTTCAATCGGCAGATCGAGTAACAATTCAATACGATTACGCAAGCCCACCTCCACTTTCCTAAAGGCATCCCACATGGCTTGCTCATCATCTGCTTCACTTGTTGGGTCCATAAACCCCCAGTGAGCCGTTGCAGGATGACCGGGCCAGTATGGGCACTCCTCGCCAGCCGCAGAATCACATACAGTTATGATGAAATCCATGTGGGGTGAAACTTCAGTGCCAAACTCATCCCAAGTTTTACTCCTAAGTAGCTCTAATGGGTAGCCCATTTCTCTAGCAAGTTTTAATGCAATCGGATGAACAAATTTTTTAGGCTGTGACCCTGCCGAATACCCAATAAAGCGCCCATGACTAAGAGTTGTCGCAAGGGCTTCACCAAGAATTGAACGAGCAGAGTTACCAGTGCAAAGAAATAGAATATTGTAAGGGCGTGTCATTACTCAAATCACTTCGTCAAGGCGCAATGCAAAGCTTTTGTCTAAGACGAATTTACTAGAATTTAGATCAACTAAATGAGGAATTACTTTTTGATTATTATTTTGTGATTCTGGTATGGCATTTTTCTGAACTTCATTACGAAATACATCAGACAGGTATTTGGTTAGATTGGCATTCATAAAGTTTTAATTTTCAGAATATGATTAATTTCACCATAGTAGGTTAGCTATATTTCAGTTTTATTAAGGGTTGAGAAAAAGAAAAAACCAGCATAAGCTGGGTTTTAAAGGGATGATAATTTAGCCTTATCTTGGCCAGATTTCATCTGACAATTCAATATAAAAAAGATTCATAACACCTTGACGACTAACTACCAAGTTGATGTCGTGTATAACGGTTCTTGTAATTAATTTTGGCATCGTTCCATGCCTGCCATAATTTTAAGATTATATTTTTCATAACACATCCTTGCGGTGAAAGATAAATCAAGATACTTCTGTTATGCAGAAGCACCACTTGTATTTCTTTTCTTATTGTTGTTGATTGAGGTTACAGTGAAATGGCGCTTTTGTTACCAATTGATGTAGCTGGAATACACTGAATTCATTATGACTTCACCATAGGAAATTAGCATGCATGATTTGGATCTCTACGGCACTATGGCCCTAAGACTAGCTTTAGCCTTGCTCGTTGGGACTATTCTTGGCCTAAATCGCTGGTTACACCACAAGTCAGCCGGTATACGCACACACTCTTTGGTTGCAATTGGGTCTGCAACAGCGATTATGCTGATTAGCGACTTTGTACAGGATGATGCTCAGGCAGTCAGCCGCGTTTTGCAAGGGCTGATTACTGGCCTTGGTTTTTTGGGTGCTGGGGTGATTATTCATGAGCAACGCTCCAGACGGGTCCATGGCCTCACTACTGCAGCCAGTCTTTGGGCCTGCGCCCTGATTGGAGCTGCCTTTGGTGCAGGACAGTTTGTTTTAGGGGGATTGGCTCTGGGAGCTATCCTCATTACACTGGCCTTAGGAGGCCCCTTGGAGAGGCTCTTTGCTAGGCTAAATGGGGTTAAGAGGAGCTCTGAAATTTCGGGGGATCCAGACTAAATAGGCCTTAAAACGCTAAAAAACGTGTTTTGTCATATTTCTTTGATAGGATTGGCATTCTTTGAAACAACAAACTAGAGCCATGAGTGAATATCGATACGAAGATGCAGTAAAGCAGTTACAAGAAAGTGGTGCTATATGCCTTGTTGACCTAAAAAGCCTCCCCCATGATGATCTTGTAGAGTTGCTTGAGGAAATCAAGGTTTGGTGCCTATACGCTGGCGGCAAAACAGAAAAACTCCCTAAAGAGTCTAAAAAGAAGAAAAAGAAGAAAAAGGATTAAACCCTAGAGGGCCAAGCGCTCTTTAGGAAAGCACAGCTTAAAAGTACTCCCTTTTCCCGGCGTACTTTCAATTGCTAATTGGGCTTGATGTCGACTAGCAATGTGCTTCACGATTGCAAGACCAAGACCAGTTCCACCGGTATCACGAGAACGACTTCTATCGACTCGATAAAAACGTTCTGTGAGTCTTGAGAGATGTTCTGAGGCGATACCAGGACCAGTATCAGTTACAGAAAACTCCCCTTGCCCCTTAGCGTTGATATCCCATTTCACATGAATTTGGCCAGCGTCAGGTGTATAGCGGATTGCATTCGACACTAAGTTGCTAAATGCAGAAAGTATTTCTCGCTCATCCCCCAATAGATTTTCTTGATTCAGAACTTCAAAAGTAAAGACATGGTTTCCATGAGATAGGGCTTCCGCATCATTTTTAAGCAAAGCCATTGAGGTTTCAATATTGACCTTATTTGTTGCTGCAGGGGCTGAATTGGCTTCTAAATTCGCTAAAGTTAATAAGTCCTCTACTAGGCTCTTCATCCTTTGCGCTTGGGACGTCATCATCTCGAAATACTGATCACGTTGGCTTTTTTCAAGATCTAAAGATTGCACAGTTTCTAAAAATCCCATCAACACCGTAATTGGCGTTCTCATTTCATGAGATACATTGGCAACGAAATCGCGGCGCATGGCATCGGCTTTTTGCAAATCGGTTACATTTTGTACCAGCAATAAGTGACGCTGATTACCAAACTGAAAAGCTTGTAACATCAAGCTCAGACTGCTATCTGGACCCATCCGCTCTAATAACAATGGCTCATCAAAGTTGCGCTTATTGAGATATTGAATAAATTCTGGACGTCGAATTAAAAAATTGATTCGCTGCATTACGTCACGTTTAAAAACCAATCCAAAGAATTGTTCAGCAATACTGTTACACCATTCAATCTGATCATCTTGATCAAGCATCAAAATCCCGTTTGGTGATGCTTGGAAAGCCTCAATAAAGTGATCATGCTGCTGCTCAATATTACGCATTCTTTGCTTCAGAGTTTTAACTAAACGTTGTAGTCTAAAAAATATCTCCTCCCATAGTCCGCTTGGGAGCGGCATATTCTCAACCGAGTCAGATTGAACGTATTTGCCCAACCTTGCTAAATTGATATAGGAATAGACAAGGGGAACAGATAAAAAGGCCACTCCAGTGAGGATGGCTAACTCAGCACCCCAGTTGTAGAGAACAATGAATCCACCTATGAGCGCAAGGCAGACTAGAAAAATGAAGCGAGATAAAGCAGAAATCATGGTGCAATCTTAGACGATCTCTAAAAAGCCCCAAAAATTGGCCCAAAAAGCCCGACTACATAAGCCTAGGTCTCAGTCGGCGTTTTGGTGATGCGATAGCCACTGCCCCTGACCGTCTCAATAAACCGATCGCAATCGACAGGGGTTAATGCAGCCCTTAAGCGCTTAATATGGACGTCTACCGTTCGCTCTTCGATATACACCTCATTACCCCATACCTTATCAAGTAAGTTAGTGCGAGAGTGAACGCGCTCTGGATTAGCCATAAAGAATTGCAGCAGGCGATACTCTGTGGGACCTAAAGAAACTGGCTTAGGCTCACAATTAGGCCAAACAGCCAAGACTCGATGGGAGCCAGGATCGAGCTTTAAAGGTCCAACAGTAAGCGGACCAGTGTCATCAATCGGGGTCTGTCGACGTAACAATGCTTTGACTCGAGCAATTAATTCCTTGGGTGAAAAAGGCTTGGTGACATAGTCGTCCGCCCCAGAATCTAAGCCCATAACCTTATCGGATTCCTCGCTTTTAGCAGTTAGCATCAAGATAGGTAGGCCTCTAGTACGCTCATTTGCCCGTAACTCTTTCGCAAATTGAACGCCTGACTTGCCTGGCAGCATCCAGTCGAGGATTACCATGCTTGGCAAGCGATCTTTCATCATTGCGATGGCAAGATCAGTTTGCATTGCTTTCTCTACTTCATAACCGGCATGGCTTAGATTAATTGCAATCAACTCTGCAATCGATGGCTCATCTTCAACTATTAGTATGCGGTGAGTCATAGTAGGTAGTGTATTTATTCTCTATTGGCTTCGCGCACTAAATCTTCATGCGGTATATGGCGCACATCAGCCCCCTTTGCGATATAAATCACAAACTCGGCAATGTTTTTTGCATGATCACCAATGCGCTCAATTGCCTTAGCAATGGTGAGCATATCTAAACCGGTGCTAATAGTATGTGGATCTTCAGACATATAAGAAATAAGTTTGCGCACAAAGCCTCTAAACTCTTCATCGATCTGACGGTCCTCAGCTACAACTTCTGCGGCCGCAACGGTATCAAGGCGAGCGAACGCATCTAAACTACGACGTAATAAGTTAATTGCCATTTGACCAGAAAGACGAATCTCAGCCACGTTAATATTGTGGGGAGTACCGGTCTCAATGAGACGTTTAGTACGTTTGGCAACGCGCTCCGCTTCATCACCAGCGCGCTCCAAATTAGTAATCGCCTTTGATACAGCCATTACTAATCGTAAGTCGCGAGCGGTTGGCTGACGTCTTGCAATCAGCTCAGTACAAGCCAAGTCAATTTGAATCTCAAGATCATTTACGAGTTTTTCATTCTCAATCACAACATTGCAGGTATCAACATCCATTTGCGTAAAAGCACGCATAGCAGTAGAAATCTGTGCTTCTACTAAGCCACCCATCTCTAATAAACGACTAGAAAGTGAATTTAAGTCCGCATCAAATTGTGATGATAAGTGTTTATCTGGCATTTAGTGTCTCCAATTAACCGAAGCGACCGGTAATATAGTCTTCTGTTTCTTTGCGCTTAGGCTTGATAAATATTTCATCTGTTTTACCATACTCAACCATGCTTCCAAGATACATATAGGCAGTGTAATCAGATACGCGGGCAGCCTGCTGCATATTGTGGGTAACAATCGCAATCGTATACTCATGCTTGAGCTCATTTATCAATTCTTCAATTTTGCCGGTAGAAATCGGGTCCAATGCTGATGTAGGTTCATCTAGCAAAATCACAGATGGTTTCACTGCAACACCACGAGCGATACAAAGGCGTTGCTGTTGTCCGCCTGATAGTGATAAACCACTTTGGTTCAATTTGTCTTTAGCTTCATTCCACAAGGCCGCCTTATTGAGAGCCCACTCAACCCGCTCATCCATTTCAGAGCGTGAGAGCTTTTCATATAAACGCACACCAAAGGCAATGTTTTCATAGATGGACATTGGAAATGGGGTTGGCTTTTGGAAAACCATACCAATACGTGAACGCAGTAAGTTCAAGTCTTGTCCTGGCTCCAGGATATTTTGGCCGTAGAAGTTGATTTCACCCTCGGCACGTTGACCAGGATAGAGGTCATACATGCGATTCAAGGTACGTAATAGCGTAGATTTACCGCAACCAGAGGGTCCAATAAATGCAGTTACCTTACCCTGCTCAATATCAAGATTGATGTCTTTGAGGCCCTGAAATGAACCATAAAAGAAATTGAGATTTCGAACTTCAAGCGCATTGATAACAGCCTGCTCTGATTGTTGATTTGTTGATTCCACTTTACCCCCTTGACTATCAATCTTATTTAAGTCAAACATTGATTTCATATTACTCATCATCCTTGGACCTTCTCACGGAATACCACTCGTGCCAAAATATTTAAGCCGAGCACTGCAAATGTGATCAATAAAGCTGCAGCCCAAGCTAAATCAACCCAGTTATCGTAAGGACTCATTGCAAACTGAAAAATGACCACTGGCAAGTTCGCCATTGGAGCATTCATATTGGTTGAGAAGAATTGGTTATTTAGTGCTGTAAATAGTAATGGTGCCGTTTCACCGCTAACGCGCGCAAGAGCCAACAAAATACCGGTTATGACTCCACTTTGTGCGGCTCGTAAGGTAATCATAAAGGCTACCTTCCACTTCGGAGTACCTAAAGCATAGGCAGCTTCGCGCAAACTTCCTGGAACTAAGCGCAGCATATTTTCTGTTGTTCTCACAACAACCGGAATTGCGATAAGAGCCAATGCAATCGTACCAGCCCAACCAGAGAAGTGACGAACTTGTGCCACTACCAATGCATACACGAATAGACCAATCACAATTGAGGGGGCAGACAACATGATGTCAGTAACGAAACGAGTAGTTGAAGCAACCTTACTTCTATCGCCATACTCTGATAGATATAAACCAGCCAACACGCCAACGGGAGTGCTGATTAAGGTACAGCTAGCCACAATCATGAGACTGCCAACAATCGCATTAGCCAAACCACCGCCCTCTGATCCCGGTGCAGGTGTACTGTGCGTAAAGACATCTAAATTAATTGATGAAAAACCTTTGATAAATAAAACGCTCAAAATCCAGAGCAAAAAAACCATACCCAGGACCATGGCCATCATAGAGAGGACTAAGCCAATTTTGTTTGCACGCTTACGCTTGGCAAAAATTGCAGGATTAATATTTGAGAGGCCGTTCATGTTTTGAGTCCTTGCTTTTTCTCCATATTCATCAACATCCACTTAGCAACAGCTAAAACAATGAATGTGATGACAAATAGCGCTAGACCCAGCGCAAATAAGGAAGAGTAATGCGCCCCAATCTCAGCTTCACCAAACTCGTTTGCTAGGGTCGATGCAATTGAATTACCAGGAGCGAATAGAGATGGAGATAAGCGATGGGCATTGCCAATAACGAAAGTGACTGCCATCGTTTCGCCAAGCGCCCTACCTAATCCGAGCATGATGCCACCAATCACACCAGCCTTGGTATAAGGAAGTACCACGTTCTTAACAACCTCCCAAGTCGTACATCCAATACCATAAGCAGACTCTTTGAGAACAGGTGGAACGATTTCAAATACATCGCGCATTACTGAGGCGATGAACGGCAGAATCATCATCGCAAGGATCAAACCTGCGCAGAGAATACCGATCCCGTTAAATGCGCCAGAAAAAAGAATGCCTAAACCAGGAATCTGACCAAGAGTTGCAGCTAATGCTGGTTGAATATATTCACCAAATAGTGGTGCGGATATGAACAGACCAAACATGCCGTAAATAATCGATGGCACAGCGGCAAGTAATTCAACTGCGGTACCTAAGGGCCTTTTGAGTGGAGCTGGGCATAGCTCAGTCAAAAATACTGCAATACCAAAACTTAAAGGTACTGCAATTAGCAAAGCTATTAAAGAGGTAACGATAGTCCCGTAAATAGCAATTAAGCCACCAAATTCACCATTAATAATGTCCCACTCTTTTGTGAAGAAGAAGCCAATTCCAAACTTATCAAGTGCTGGCCAAGCATTAATTACCAATGAAATAATGATGCCCACCAAAGCAATCAGTACAGATAACGCAAAAAATTGTGTAGTTGCATGAAATAGAAAATCTTGCACACGCTGTATCTTGGCGATGCTCAGAGCCTGAGGGGTTGGCGCCGAATGAGACTGAAGAATATCCATTATTGATTTAACTTATTTAAATATTGAAACAGCTCCACAATGCTGTGGAGCTGTTTCTAAAAGGTGATTCAAAATAAAATCGTCAAACCTTATTTCGTTACAACCTGTGAGAATACGTTCTTACGAATAAAGTCGGTAGTTGAATCAGGCATTGCAACGTAATCTAACTCTTCTGCCATTTTTTTACCTTCTTTAAAGGCAAAATCAAAAAACTTAATTACTTCCGCAGCATTTGCCTTGTTATCAGGATTTTTATACAGCAAGATGAAAGATGCACCGGTAATAGGCCAAGATTTAGCGCCAGATGCGTTAGTAATAAAGGTACCCATTCCAGGAATCTTTTGCCAATCCGTACCAGCTGCAGCGGCTGCAAAGGTCAGGTCATCAGGAGCAACAAAATTACCATCTTTGTTTTTCAAAGTAATGTAGGTCATTTTATTTTTCTTCGCATAGGCATACTCAACATAACCCACTGAGTTTTTCACGCGAGATACGTTAGCTGCAACACCTTCATTACCTTTACCACCAACAGAAGAGCTAGCTGGCCATTTCACAGCCGCACCAGCACCAACAGCATCTTTCCATAATGAGCTCGTCTTGGCTAGATAGTCGGTAAAAATAGCAGTAGTGCCAGATCCATCTGCGCGGTGAACAACAGTAATTGGACCAGAAGGAATCTTCACTCCAGGATTCATGATTGCAATACGCTTATCACCCCAGTCAGAGATGATGCCCTGGAAAATATCCGCTAAGGTTGGACCGTCTAACTTAATTTCGCCTGGTTTAACGCCATCAACGTTAATTACCGGAACCACGCCGCCGATAATGGCCGGAAATTGAACCATGCCATCCTTTTCAAGATCTTCAAATTTCACTGGATTATCAGTAGCACCGAAATCAACCGTTTTTGCTTTAATTTGCTTGATACCGCCTGAAGAACCAATAGATTGATAATTCAAATTAGAGCCAGTTTTTGCTTTGTAGGCTTCTGCCCATTTGGCATAAATTGGGTAAGGGAATGTTGCGCCTGCACCTGTCATATCAGCAGCAAATGCAACTGGAGCCAATGAAATAGCGCTAAAAACTAGTGCTTTTTTCAAGAAAGATTTCATGTGATTAGTCCTAAATAGAAATAACGCAACATTGCGATCTATGGACAATACGTTTTCACTATGACGATTTAATGACAAATTAATAGTTAATAAAAATTTGTATATAAATCAATATCTTATAATTGATTTAATAGATTCTTTTTTGTAATTTAGCCCCTTAATATTCGGGGAATTGCCCTTTAAATGATTCTTTTAAGTTTTAATGCGGCAAAAACTGCAGAGCCAGCAATTGACATCAGAACCATGACCTCGTAAAAAGAGCCCTTTAAGCCTGGAAGGTCTTCCATATTCATACCCATGATTCCAGAAATAAGGGTCATAGGCAAGAAAATCACCGTCATTACGGAAAGAACTTGCAAATTTTTAGCATTGAATTCAGCTACGTGAGCAGCCTGCTCGTCCTGAAGCACCTTCGCCCGATCATAAAGACTAGAAATTTCTTGAACTAAATAGGTGAGCAAGTCCAAGTCATCGTTCAAGCTGTCCTTGTCTTCATTACTAAACCAATAAGGTAATCGCTTCAGAAGACGATGTAGGGCTATTAACTCTGGTGAAAATTGCCTACGGAGGCGACTACATTGAATGCGTATCCTACCTAGATTTTCATGCTCTGGAAACTCTTTGCCCTTCAGTAGATTTTCCTCCAGATCATCCATATCTCCCGCGAGATGGGTGAGCAAAGTACGAAGTTGCTCAGCGCGCAAATCTAAGAGCTCATGAAATAGCTCAATAGCAGAGACGGGATTAATCTGACCATTTCTCAAGTCATATCTAAGCTTATCTGTAGTTCTGAGAGGATTGTTACGTAAAGAAATCATGAGCCTTGGTGTAATAATTGCCCATAGGGTGCCCAGACTGGAATCATTCACCGCCTCTCCAAACTCCTGCTGGAAATCATTCATTACCATTAAGAGGCAGTCGTCTAGCTTTTCAATACGTTCTAAGCGACTCAGATTTACACCTTCCTGAATCATCTCTACCACGCGTTCGGGAATGAGCGGCGTGCTTTTAAGCCATCGCTGAATTTGAGAGTTGGATAAATTTAAATGCAACCAAATTGATAAATCAGGATTTTCTAGTGCTTCGGAAATTTCAAATAATGGTAGTTCATAGCCCTTGCCAGATGACGGTATTGCCCAAGCAAATACAACGCCTGCAATTGGTAACGGATTGACATCTGAATAAGCTAACATGCGCGAATTGTAAGCCATTAAATGTAGTCACAAATATAGGTCTGACATAGTTTTGTCACAATACTTCGCTAGAAAACAATGTCATTACTTTGGCTCATTAATATCTTCATGAAATATATTTTTCTGGGTCTATTTATGTTAGCCACTTCTGCGGCGGCATTTGAGCCATTGAATACTGACGATGCAGGAACGGTAGTTGCTTGTGGAAATCAGATTGAGCAGTACTATTTCCTAATAAATAGATCTGGAGGATCGCAATCAAGCGATATCATTACTCCTGGAGAAGAATACTCCGGCTCAACAGATGCAAGGGCATTCCCTTTTACCTATACACGAGGTTTAAGTGACACGGTCGAGGCATCGTTCTCAACCACCTATTACACCCAGCCAAATGGAAATTTTTCAAGGTTTGCAAACTATGTATTCGCAACTAAGTGGCGATTTCAGGAGGATCTAGCTAACAGATATGCACTTGCAATTAAGCCAATTGTCATTCTGCCTGCGAAGCAACAGCAACAAGTAGCTGGTCTTGGTTTGGCGGCATTCAATTATGGCTTCAACTTCATAGGCTCCAAGTACTGGGATGAGATCGAAATTCATGCAAATGCATCCTATTTATGCTCGCCATACAACACAAACTACAGTATTGGACGCACTGCAGATAGTAGCCGCACTGATATTTTCCTTTTATCTATTGCCCCAGTTTTTTCGATAGCATCGGGTATGCGGCTGGCTCTTGATGTAGGGGCCACAACTAACCCTGCAAATGATGAACAATATTTAAGTTTTTACTCATTAGTGGGAGTAATTTATTCATTAACTCAAAGTGTTGATATAGCAACCTCTTATATGCGAACAGCTTTAAATTACAGCGCAACTATTGGGGCAGCTAGTGCCGGCTCCTCAAGAGCAGAAATTGGATTCACCTGGCGATTCTAATGTTGGGCATTACATTAACTTGTCATGATTTGAGGTCACAATACTCTTGGAGTACAAATAGACTTAACACTATGGGGGTTAGCTATGGATTATCAGATCATTCCTTTAGAAATAGGCTCAATTACAGAGCGACATATTTTTCAATGTGGAAAAAAGGAAATTAAGTGCGGTATGGTATGGAAGCTAGGCTCAGTTATAACCCACACTAAGCCTACATTTCTTCATAACTATAATCCTGACATCGGAATTTGTATACAAGACATACCCGGTGGAACAGTTGGTGAAACCTATGGCGGAGAAAAGGTAATTTACTTTTCTGATACCGTAGATGAAGATGAGCAGAATGAATTAACGGATATCTTTTACGAAAGCTCCAAGAAATATTCCAAGAACTATGCTGACGTCTTTCATGATCTAGGATGGAAAGAAGTTAGTGCAGAATCTTATATTTTTGGAGAAATTGAAGTTATAGAGCTCAATCAGAATCCAAAACTATACAAATAACAATGTGACTTTTCAGGCTACTTATATTTGCATTTATAGCTATATCCTCCGCCGTAGTGTTAGCGTAGTCATTCAAGTTCATCGCTCTTGGCGATATGCCCTACAAAATTCCGAATGATTATGTTCGCTACGAAAGATTGATTGCAGATATTAATAAGGCTAACACCAGCTTTACCCTTTTCATTGGTGACTTAAGAGGTTGGCACTAAATCGGCAATGCTTTTTGCAGCATTCATAGCGACATTGGCGTCTTTAGTCTCAACCATCACCCTGAGAAGGGGCTCTGTACCAGATGCCCTGATCAGCACCCTGCCAATATCTTTCAGATCAGCCTCTACTTTGGAGATCTGCTGTTTGAGTTTTTCATCTGACTTCCAATCGTAACCAGGCTTGAATTTCACATTCAAGAGCACCTGGGGAAAGATGCTTACCTTCTCCAATAACTGCGCCAGACTCTTTTTATTTTGACTCATGGCTGCTAGCACTTGGAGGGCCGCAATCGTGCCATCACCTGTGGAATGCTGATCTAAGCACAGTAAATGGCCTGAACCTTCTCCGCCAATAATCCAGCCCTTTTGTTTTAGGAGCTCAAGAACGTATCTATCGCCTACATTGGCACGCTCAAATCCAATCCCTAAATCCTTAATCGCGCTCTCAACTGCCAAGTTAGTCATGAGCGTACCAACTGCACCGCCAATCTTTTGTCCACGGTCCAATCGATCTTTAGCGAGCACATATAAAAGCTCATCGCCATTAAATAGTCTGCCTGTGGCATCTACCATTTGCAGGCGGTCTGCATCACCATCTAAGGCAATACCTAAATCTGCTTTTTCTGCCTTGACTTTAGCAATGAGTGCGTCAGGTGCAGTTGCGCCACAGCCATCATTAATGTTTCTACCATCTGGAGTAACACCAATCGAGACCACCTCTGCACCAAGCTCATGAAACACATTAGGCGCTGTGTGATATGCGGCACCATTGGCGCAATCAACTACCAGCTTTAATCCCTTTAGATTTAGAGAACCTGGGAATGTCGATTTGCAAAATTCAATATAACGCCCTGCTGCATCATCTAAGCGAAATGCTTTACCCAAATCTTGCGCGCTCACACAACCCATAGGCTTTGCTAACTCAGCTTCAATTGCCAACTCAAAGTCATCATCGAGTTTGTCGCCATTGGCAGAGAAAAACTTAATGCCGTTATCTTGATAGGGATTATGAGATGCGGAGATTACTACGCCTGCTGATAAACGCAAGGCTTTAGTAAGATAAGCTACTCCAGGCGTTGGCATTGGACCACACAACATGACATCGACACCTGCCGCTGCAAAACCTGCCTGTAGTGCTGACTCCAATAAGTAGCCTGAGATGCGTGTATCTTTGCCAATCAATACCTTGCAACGTTGCCCAGGTTTGGCATCCTTTGATAGCACCTTACCTGCGGCATATCCCAGGCGGGTCATAAACTCAGGAACAATCGGAAATTGCCCTACTTCACCGCGAATGCCATCAGTTCCAAAGTATTGTTTTTTCATAGGGTCATTATAAAACTGAGCGGCTTAGAGCTCAGGCCCTAAGCTTCTATTGCTTCCCATAGCTTTAAAGCATCTACAGTCTCAGGAATATCGTGGACCCTGACAATTTTGGCTCCACGATCAGCTGCCATGATGGCTGCTGCAATACTGGGAGCTACTCGCTCATTGGTATCTTTGCCGGTAAGCTTACCGATCATTGATTTACGAGATATGCCTGCCAGGACCGGATAACCCAAAGTCGAGAAATCCTTGAAGTGCGACAGCATGCTGAGATTATGTTCAAGGCTCTTGCCAAATCCAAAACCAGGATCAATAGCAATTCGATTTTGAGCGATCCCTTTTGATCTGAGTAGCTCTGTACGTTCTTTAAGAAACAACATGACATCTGCAACTACATCTAGATACTCAGGATTAAATTGCATGGTTAATGGATCGCGCTGCATATGCATCAATACAATTCCGCAATCTTGACTGTCTAGTGCAGCATCCACAGCACCATCCTGTCTCAGTGCCCAGATGTCATTGACACAATCAACACCTGCATTGAGTGATTGCCGCATAGTCTCTGCTTTATAGGTATCAATCGATAACGGTACACCACAGTCTTTGAGTGCTTCAATCACTGGCAAGACGCGATCAAGCTCCTCCTGCAGTGATACTGGCTCTGCTCCAGGCCTAGTTGACTCTCCACCGATATCGATCAGATCAACACCATTGGCAATCATCAACTCTGCTTGAGCGATGGCATCTTTCGGAGATCTAAATTGACCGCCATCAGAAAATGAATCTGGTGTGGCATTGAGAATGCCCATCACTACGGGACGCCTGCGTTTGGTGAAGTCAAAAAGAAAACGCCCACAACGCCAAGTTGTGGGCATCTCTTGTATGCCTTGCTTGTCCATTCAGACGACTAAGTTTTAAGCTGTCGCTGGGGCGCTACCAGCAGCTGGTCCCGGTGCCCCACCAGCAGAGTTACCAAACTGAGTTGCAGGAGGAGGAAGCGGCGCTCTCGGTGGGCGACCTTCCATAATGTCATTGATCTGCTCTGCATCGATGGTCTCCCATTCGAGCAAAGCGGCAACCATGGCTTCAACCTTATCGCGATTATTCTCAAGAATAGATCTCGCTAAGTTGTATTGACTATCGATCAGCGTGCGAATCTCAAAGTCTACTTTTTGCTGCGTCAACTCAGAAACAGTCTTAGTGCTGTTGCGCCCAAAGATACTTTCTGATTCGGTATCCACATAAACCATCGTACCTAAGCTGTCGCTCATACCATAGCGCGTCACCATGTCACGCGCCATTTTGGTGGCACGTTCAAAGTCATTGGAAGCACCAGTGCTCATAGAATTCAAGAACACTTCTTCAGCAGCACGACCGCCAAACAAAATCGCCAACTCTTCCATCATGCGATCTTTATAAAGATTGACACGATCAAATTCAGGCAACTGCCAAGTCACACCTAAGGCCATGCCACGCGGCATGATAGTGACTTTGTGTACAGGATCAGCCTTAGGCAGAATCTTGGCTACAACCGCATGGCCAGACTCATGATAGGCAGTATTACGACGCTCTTCTTCGCGCATCACAGCTGACTTACGCTCAGGACCCATGTAGATCTTGTCCTTAGCATCTTCGAAATCCCTCATATCCACTGAACGCTTATTACGACGTGCAGCAAACAAAGCGGCTTCATTAACCAAGTTCGCTAAATCAGCACCAGAAAATCCTGGAGTGCCGCGCGCCAATACAGCAGCATTCACATCCGGATCAATTGGAACTTTGCGCATATGCACTTGCAAGATCTGCTCACGACCACGAATGTCAGGTAAACCTACATGAACCTGACGGTCAAAACGGCCTGGACGTAACAAAGCTTTATCCAATACATCGGAGCGGTTGGTAGCAGCAACGACGATCACACCGCTGTTGCTTTCAAAGCCATCCATCTCAACGAGCATTTGATTCAAGGTCTGCTCACGCTCATCATTTCCGCCGCCCATACCAGCACCGCGATGACGACCAACAGCATCAATCTCATCAATAAAGATAATGCATGGTGAATTTTTCTTGGCGTTTTCAAACATGTCGCGTACCCGAGATGCACCAACACCAACAAACATTTCTACGAAATCAGAGCCAGAGATTGAGAAGAATGGAACCTTCGCCTCACCCGCAATAGCACGTGCCAGCAGGGTTTTACCGGTACCAGGAGGGCCAACAAGTAAAACGCCATGCGGAATGCGGCCGCCAAGCTTTTGAAACTTCTGCGGATCTTTTAAGAAATCAACCAACTCGTAGACTTCTTCTTTAGCTTCATCGCAACCAGCAACATCAGCAAAGGTAACTGTATTGCTATTTTCATCTATCAGGCGTGCTTTTGATTTACCGAAAGAGAAGGCCCCACCTTTGCCGCCACCTTGCATTTGGCGCATCATGAAAAACCAAAAACCAATGATCAATAAAGTTGGTCCCAGGTAGTACAAGGCAGAGACCAACATATTGGGTTCATCATCCGCTTTACCTGTTACCTGTACGCCGTACTTCATTAAGTCACCAACCATCCAAATATCACCTGGAGAGATGATGGAGTATTTAGTGCCGTCAGCGGGAGTGACTTGCAATGTACGACCTTGTACATCCACACGCTTCACTTTGCCCGCTTTTGCGTCATCCATGAATTGGGAATACGTGACTTGAGTTTGGTCCTTGGGTTTATCAAACTGTTTAAAAACAGTGAAAAGTACCAAGCCCACAATGAGCCACACACCGATTTTTTGGAACATATTGCTGTTCAAATTGTTTCCTTTTCTGGATCTACCCAGGATTTAAAGCCAATTGCTTTCTAAGTATTTGATTCTACTACCACCCTTTTTCAAGGGCCAATGGCTTATTTATTTAATAAACCCATCTATTTCGGGGGGTTATTGGGGTGCTTCTATCGCCTCAATATCCTAAAGGGAGCTTATTTAGGGGGTTTTAAGTTACGACCCAGCAGAAAAATCTCTGAGGATCTGGCACGGGAAGCCTTAGGCTTGCGGGAAGCAACCGTTTTAAAGACCTTTTTGAAGGACTCCACAATCTGGCTATAACCACTACCGTTAAAGCATTTGATCAATAAGGCACCTTCGGGCCTAAGGTGGGCTACGGCAAAATCTAGGGCAATTTCAGCTAAAAAAGCCATCCGAGCAGCATCCGCCACACCCACACCCGAAAGGTTTGGGGCCATATCGGATAAGACGAGATCAACCTTGCCTTCAGCGCTCTTAGGCAATAAGGCTTCTAAAGCCTGGAGCCCCTCATCCTCACGAAAATCCCCCTGAATAAAGCTGACGTCCGCAATATCTTCCATCGGCAAAATATCGATAGCGATGATTTGGCCATCAGGTTTGCCAGACTCAATCTTAGGATTGCTTTTGCCTAGCTCGGTAAGGCGATTACGGGCGTACTGTGACCAGCTCCCTGGAGCGCTTCCAAGGTCAACAATGGTCATGCCTGCTTGTATGAGGTGATCCTGCTCATCAATTTCACTGAGCTTATAAACCGCTCTAGCGCGATAGCCCTCTTTCTGAGCCATCTTCACATAGGGATCGGTTAAATGATCCTGCAACCAACTTTTATTAAATTTATTCTTCGCCACAACTTACCCACTTTCGCCCTTCATTTTCCTAGTTTTACCTCTCTAAAGCAAAAGGAATTGTTCTTAAAACTGTTAAAACTGATCCAAACAGGCCTTTTAAGCAGTCAATGCTCTATCATCAAGCCCATGACTGCTCTTACTATTACCCCCGCACAACGCAAATCCCTCAAAGCTGATGCCCATGACTTAAGCCCGGTTGTCATGGTTGGTGGCGATGGCTTAACTCCTGCTGTAATTAAAGAAGCCAAGCTTGCCATTGGTCATCATGGCCTCATTAAGGTTCGCGTCTTTGGCGATGATCGCGAAGCACGCATCGCGATATACGAAGAACTCTGCAACAAACTCGATGCTGCGCCAGTGCAACATATTGGCAAGCTACTGGTTATTTGGAAACCAAAAGATGTAGTGGATGAGGCTTTTTCTAATCTAGGAAGATCTTCTAAGCAGACTAAGAAAACATTGCAAGCTCCACGTACTAAACGTCAGCCTAATCGTGCACCAACAAAATCTGGTGTACGCACTAGTACCTCAGAAAGATCAGATCGACGCTCTGCTTCCAATGCCGCCCCCTTTGCGCGCGCCGCAGCTGTAAAGTCTGCTACGCCGAAGAAGCGAGTGCTACGCTCTGAAGCCGCTGAATCCAAAATTGGTTGGTCCTCACCAGGCTACCGTAAAGCTGCTGCTGCACCCGCTCCCATCAAGAAACGGAAAGTCCGTATGAGTAGCACAAAGAAAAAATCGCTTGGGTCTTAATTGACTCATCTGATACGAAAAACGCCGCTAGTCGGCGTTTTTTTATTAGCTAAATTAGATAGTTAAGGATTGGACTTGGTCAGGCGCCAAACAAGATAGAGGCCCAGCACACTCTGAATCATAAATACGATGCTTGATGCGCCATGAAGCTTACTGAATACATCTGCGGATGGCGAGAGCATGACAGGCATTCCATTGAGCAGGGCCTGATCTCTTAAGGTATTCATCCAAGGGATGAATACAAATGAGGCTGCTACAGAGCAAAGCAACATGCCCAATAGTATGAAGCGAATCATTTTGTACTGAGTCAAGCCACGGTTAACCAAAAGATTTGCAAGCACCATTAGCGCAATACAAATAATGATACTGAGATAAGCCTCTACTCTAAAGATGCTGCCGGCAACCATACCAGCTACTTGACGATCGGTAAGTGTGCCAAAGATTGTTGGTGCAACCAAATATCCAACCGTCAGAACGCTGCCAACCCAAAGACCGGCTACTAAGATAAAAAGGCGTTGTGCGCCAGCATGCATTGGATTCGCTGCTCTTGAAATTTCGCTTAGATGTAGCGAACTGCCAAAATCTCAACTTCGCGGTTACCACCCGGCGCTTGAACAGCAACCACATCACCCTCTTCCTTACTAATCAGAGCACGAGCAATTGGAGAGCTAATGGAGATTTTATTAGAGGCAATATCGGCTTCATCGTCACCAACGATTTGATAGGTAAATTTGGTACCGTCTTCAAGATCTTCTAAATCTACGGTGGCACCGAACACAATCCGACCAGAAACATCTAGTGAGGCAGGATCAATAATCTGAGCTGCAGAGAGCTTGCCCTCTAGTTCCTGAATGCGACCTTCAATGAAGCCCTGCTTTTCTTTAGCAGCATCGTACTCAGCGTTCTCAGAAAGATCGCCTTGGGCACGGGCTTCAGAAATGGAAATAATCACTGCTGGGCGCTCAACATGCTTAAGACGGTGCAGCTCCTCTTTCAGGAGTTCTGCACCGCGTTTGGTAAGGGGAATTGTGCTCATACTGCCAACCTAACTTAAATTCTTGCGCTGTATTGCGCGAACAAAAGTTGATTTTAGATTAAATGAGCTTCCGATGTAAGTCTTGCAAGGAATACACCTCTAGAGACTCTTTGCTGCCTTTTTGGGAGGCTAGCAGACCATCCATAACCGCCCTTGCTGCGCTAATAGTTGTGTAATATGTAACGCCATTGGCTTGAGCAGTGGTTCGGATAGACCTAGAGTCCGCAATGGCAGTACGGGTTTCATCCACAGTCGTAAATACCAGAGAAATTTCACCGTTTTTGATGAAATCCACAATATGGGGACGACCATCTTTCACCTTATTAACTACACGTACTGGCAGACCAGCTGCCTCTATCGCCGCCGCAGTACCTTTGGTAGCAACCATTGGGAAGCCCAACTGATGCAAAAGTTTGGCAACTTCAACTGCTTTAGGCTTATCGCTATCTTTCACGGTCAGTAATACAGTTCCACTCTTCGGTAGCTTGATTCCAGCACCTAATTGAGATTTGAATAAAGCTTCGCCAAAAGTTTTACCCACACCCATGACTTCACCAGTTGACCGCATCTCTGGCCCCAGAATTGGATCAATACCTGGGAACTTATTAAATGGAAACACAGCTTCTTTGACAGAGAAATAAGGCGGCTTCACTTCTGCCTTGATGCCTTGCTGCTCTAGGGTTTGACCGACCATGCAGCGTGCAGCAATCTTGGCTAACTGCAGACCGGTTGCTTTTGATACAAATGGAACAGTACGTGAAGCGCGTGGGTTCACTTCTAAGACATAAATAACGTCTTTACCGTCGACATTTTGGATGGCAAATTGAACGTTCATCAAACCAATTACGTTCAAGCCTTTGGCCATTGCTGCTGTTTGACGTTTGATCTCTGCAACGGTTTCGTCTGATAGTGAGTATGGCGGCAATGAACATGCAGAGTCACCTGAGTGAACACCAGCCTGCTCAATATGCTCCATCACACCACCAATGAAAACCTTAGCGCCATCACTAATGCAATCGACATCACACTCAATTGCATCATTGAGGAAACGGTCTAGCAATACTGGGGAGTCATGAGACACCTTGACAGCTTCACGCATATAACGCTCTAAGTCACGCCCATCATGGACGATTTCCATGGCACGACCACCCAAGACATAGGAAGGACGCACTACCAAGGGGTAGCCAATCTCTTCAGCAAGCTTGAGAGCCTCATCTTCAGCGCGTGCAGTCCGATTTGGTGGCTGACGTAAACCCAAGTCATGCAAGAGTTTCTGAAAGCGTTCACGATCTTCGGCCGCATCAATCATGTCTGGCGAGGTACCAATAATCGGCACGCCATTGCGCTCCAGATCTAAGGCGAGTTTCAAGGGAGTTTGACCGCCATACTGAACGATTACACCTTTTGGCTTCTCTTTGGCAACGATTTCTAATACATCTTCGAGAGTCAATGGCTCAAAATACAAGCGATCAGATGTGTCGTAGTCCGTTGAAACAGTTTCAGGGTTGCAGTTGACCATAATGGTTTCATAACCATCATCGCGCATTGCTAAAGCAGCATGTACGCAGCAATAGTCAAACTCAATACCTTGACCAATACGATTAGGACCACCGCCCAAGACCATAATCTTGTCTTTACTGGTTGGATTGGATTCGCACTCACCATGCTCTGCTTCATAGGTGGAATACATGTAAGCAGTATTGGTTGAGAACTCAGCCGCACAAGTATCAACACGCTTGTAGACCGGAACTACCTTTAAGCGATGACGTGCAGCGCGCACAGATGATGCATCCACGCCAAGCAATTTTGCTAAGCGACGGTCTGAAAAACCTTTTTGCTTTACAGCACGTAGCTCTGCTGCTGACAGACTATCAATCTTGCGTTGCTTAAGTTCAGCTTCAATCGTGATGAGCTCTTCAATTTGCTCTAAGAACCAAGGATCCACTTTGGTTTCCGCGTAGACCTCATCAAGACCCATACCCATCCGGAAAGCATCAGCAAGATACCAAATACGATCTGGGCCAGGCTCATTGATTTCATTAATGATGTCATCAAGATCGGTAGACACTTCATCCAAACCATCTACGCCGACTTCAAGTCCACGCAGAGCCTTTTGGAATGACTCCTGAAAAGTACGACCAATTGCCATCACCTCACCAACAGACTTCATTTGTGTTGTTAAACGGGAGTCAGCTTGCGGGAATTTTTCGAAGGCAAAGCGAGGAATCTTCGTCACTACGTAGTCAATCGAAGGCTCAAAAGATGCTGGTGTAGCGCCGCCAGTAATGTCGTTCTTGAGCTCATCCAAGGTATAGCCAACAGCTAACTTCGCTGCAATTTTGGCAATCGGGAAACCAGTTGCCTTAGAAGCAAGTGCGGATGAACGAGATACGCGTGGATTCATCTCAATGACGATCATGCGACCATCAACAGGATTGATCGAGAACTGAACGTTTGATCCACCTGTATCCACACCGATTTCACGCAGAACAGCAATCGATGCATTACGCATGATTTGATATTCTTTATCAGTCAGTGTTTGTGCAGGCGCAACAGTGATTGAGTCGCCCGTATGCACGCCCATTGGATCTAAGTTTTCGATTGAGCAAACAATAATGCAGTTATCGTTACGATCGCGCACTACTTCCATCTCAAACTCTTTCCAACCCAGCAAGGACTCTTCAATCAGGAGCTCACGGGTTGGTGAAAGATCAAGGCCACGTTTGCAGATCTCTTCAAATTCTTCACGGTTATAGGCAATACCACCACCAGATCCACCCATAGTGAATGAAGGGCGAATGACGACTGGGAAGCCTGAGCTACCGGTCTCTTGCTGAATGCGTTGTTGAACCTCTAGGGCTTCATCCATCGAATGGGCAATGCCAGACTTAGCGGAGCCAAGACCAATCTTGGTCATTGCCTCTTTAAATTTCTGGCGGTCTTCAGCTTTATCGATTGCTTCTGGGGATGCGCCGATGAGTTCACAGCCGTACTTTTCTAATACGCCGTTGCGGTGCAAATCTAAAGCACAGTTCAAGGCAGTTTGACCACCCATCGTTGGCAAAATGGCATCTGGTTTTTCAGTGGCGATGATGCGCTCAACCACTTCCCAGGTAATGGGCTCGATGTAAGTGACATCAGCCATCTCTGGATCAGTCATGATGGTTGCAGGATTGCTATTCACCAAAATAACCTTGTAACCTTCGTCACGCAGAGCCTTACAAGCTTGCGCACCGGAATAATCAAACTCACAAGCTTGCCCAATCACAATGGGACCAGCACCAATAATGAGGATGCTCTTAATATCGCTACGCTTAGGCATTATTTGCCCTCCTTCTTGGCAGCATTCATGAGCTCCACAAAATGATCAAATAAATAGGCAATGTCATGAGGTCCAGGCGAGGCCTCGGGGTGACCCTGGAAACAGAATGCTGGCTTATCTTTCCAAGCCAAGCCTTGTAATGAACCATCAAATAGAGAAACGTGCGTAACTCGAATATTGTCTGGCAAGGTTGTTGCATCGACTGCAAAACCATGGTTCTGCGAAGTAATTGCTACACGCCCAGTATCAAGGTCTTTTACAGGATGATTAGCGCCATGATGACCGAACTTCATCTTCAAGGTTTTAGCGCCGGCTGCTAAACCCATAATCTGATGACCTAAACAGATGCCGAAAGTAGGAATGCCTTTTTCGATCATTTCTTTTGCCGCAGCAATTGCATAGTCACAGGGACCAGGATCTCCAGGGCCGTTAGAGAAAAACACGCCGTCTGGATTCATGGCAAGCACTTCTGCTGCACTCGTTTGTGCAGGAACTACAGTGAGCTCACAACCACGCTCTGTGAGCATACGCAAAATATTATGTTTAACACCGAAGTCATAGGCGACTACTTTTTTAGTCGGCTTGCTGGTATCTAACGTTTTGTATGCAGGCTTATCTGCGGGACCATGCAACTCCCATTCGGCTTCGCGCCATGGGTAAGATTTTTTGGTTGATACAACCTTAGCCAAATCTAAGCCAGACATTCCAGGAAAAGCTTTGGCAAGCTCAAGCGCTTTCTTGCCCATAACTTCGTAGTCATCGCCTAATTTGCCAGCAACAATCGCACCTGATTGAGCACCCTTATCGCGCAGAATACGGGTTAGCTTGCGGGTATCGATGCCAGCAATGCCAAGAACGCCTGCTTTGGTGAGGTAGGCATCTAGCGCTCCCTCGGAGCGAAAGCTAGAAACGCGCTTTGGCAAATCTTTAATAACCAAGCCCGCAGCATGAATCTGGTCAGACTCTGCATCTTGAGCATTCACACCAACGTTGCCAATGTGAGGATATGTGAGGGTAACAATCTGACGGCAATAACTTGGATCAGTAATGATCTCTTGGTAGCCAGTTAAAGCGGTATTGAAAACAACTTCGCCGGTAGTTTCGCCTGAGGCGCCAATGCTAAAACCAGGAAATATAGTGCCGTCGGCTAAGGCCAACACGGCGGGGGGAAAAGAAGGAAGCAAGGGTGACAAACCATCTCCAGTCCCTGCTCCATCCGACGCTCAAAACCCCCAAAAAAGACTAACCCCGGGGCTTGTTTATGCGGGAGGTGAGTGTCTTTAAGCGCTAGGGTATTTAATTAGTTTCGAACCTTGCAATGATACCAGTTTTGCTCGTAAACCCTTGAATACCCAGCCAATTGACCCTTTGCGGGCTATTTCCTCCCCCAGCCCTTAGCTAGAGGAGGTCTTGCTTTTAATGCTTAAGCCTGGGCACTTTGCTCAATGATGGTCTTAATTTGAGCCAAAACCGTCTGGTCTTCCATGGTGCTGATATCTCCAGGATCGCGCCCTTCCGCCACGGCCTGTAATGCGCGGCGCACTATCTTGCCAGAACGGGTTTTAGGTAATGCCGTTACAACATAAACTCGTCCAGGACGAGCAATCGCGCCCAACTGACTATCAACAGTTTTCATGCACTCTTTTTCAAGAGTCTCTGTGTTGGAAGAGTTTTTAGGGATAACGAATGCAATCGCAGCCTGACCCTTGAGCTTGTCTTCGATGCCAACCACAGCTACCTCAGAAACGTTTGGATGACTAGAAATGCTTTCTTCAATCTCCCGAGTTCCCAGACGATGTCCAGCAACGTTAATCACATCATCGGTGCGACCTAGGATGAAGAAGTAGCCATCTTTGTCTTTAATACCCCAGTCAAATGTGGAGTAGATCAACTTACCAGGAATGGTTTCCCAGTAGGTGCTTACAAAGCGCTTGTCATCACCCCAAACCGTTTGCATACAACCCGGAGGCAATGGACCTTCAATGGCAATAACGCCTTTTTGATCTGGGCCCAACTCCGCTGAAGTGGCGTCGTCTAGCAACTTCATGTTGTAACCAAAAGATGGCACGCCTGGGGAACCAAACTTATGTGGCATGACTTCAACGCCACGCTGGATTGCCAGCATTGGCCAACCCGTTTCTGTCTGCCAGTAATTATCCACAATCGGTTTTTTGATTGCATCATGAATCCAACTTGCGGTTGGCTCATCCAATGGTTCGCCTGCCAAGAACAATGCACGCAATGATGAAAGATCGTGTTTAGTTAAAAAAGCAGGATCTTGTTTTTTGAGAACGCGAACCGCTGTTGGCGCTGAGAACATGACTGAGACCTTATATTTCTCAACTAATTCCCACCAGATTCCTGCATCAGGACGCAATGGCGTACCTTCATACATGATGGTAGCCATACCACTAAGTAATGGCGCATAAATGATGTAGCTATGGCCAACCACCCAACCAATATCCGAAGTACAGAACATGGTCTCACCAGCATTACCGGTAAAAATATGCTTCATCGAGGAAGCTAGGGCAACAGCATAGCCGCCGGTATCACGCTGCACACCCTTAGGCTTGCCCGTTGTACCTGAGGTATACAAAATGTATGAAGGATGAGTTGCATCAACCCATTCAATTGGAACGATATCGTTCAGATGTTTCTGACGCTCAGTCACGTAATCCAAATCGCGGCCAGCAACGGTAGTGAATTCAGTTAAACCACGATTCACAATCAACACCTTTTCAGGTTTATAGCTAGCTAAAGCAATCGCTTCATCTAGCAATGGCTTGTAAGGCACAGCCTTGCCACCACGAGCACCAGCCTCAGCAGTTACTATCATTTTTGGTTTTGCATCATCAATACGAGATGCCAAGCTATGGGATGCAAAGCCGCCAAATACCACTGAATGAATGGCGCCGATACGCGCACAAGCCAGCATTGCAAAACAAGCTTCAGCAATCATTGGCATATAAATTAAGACACGATCGCCCTTGTTGATGCCGTTCGCTTTATAAATAGCAGCCATACGATTCACTTCTTCGTAAAGCTCTTGATAGGTGTATACCTTCTCTATATTGGTTTCGGTAGAAACCGCAACCAAGGCCGTTTGGTTTGGTCGCTCTTTAGCGTGACGATCTACTGCGTTGTAACAAAGATTGGTAAGGCCACCCTCAAACCATTTTGCAAATGGAGGGTTATCGTAGTTCAGCACCTTGTTAAAAGGTTTTTCCCAGTGAATTAACTTTGCCTGCTCACCCCAGAAACCGTCTGGATCTTTTACTGAGCGTTCATGATGTGCTTTATAGGACATGGTCAACCTAATTAAAAAAGTTACTGAATTTACTGATTTTTTGCTGCCCCCTTGTTGCTGGTAGAGGCTGAGCTACCATTTTTCGCAGATTTTGCAAGTCCTGTCGATGCGGATTTATGCTGAGATGCAGCATTTTTTGCAGAAGAATTACCCTTAGAGCCCGCTTTCGGTACTGGACACTTAGCGTTTTTTGCGCCCTTGGCTGGTTTTGCGCAATTTGGAACTGCCGGGGGCGCCGGCTTTTCTAGGCTCAAACTGGCGTTTTCGGCCATTGCCGATGAAACGTCACCGGCACGACTACTGGTCTTCGGTATTAATACCGTCGAGCCTGCCTTAATGCGCATGCCTTTCGGGATGCCATTTACCGACCTTAATGTGTCGACATCAACTCCTAAAGTTTTGGCAACCTGCTCAACGTTTTCGGTTTTAGCTACCTTGACTGCCGTCCATGAAGATAGTGGCTTGCTATAGGTCTTCAGATTTGCCTGAAATATTTCTGCATGGGCAAATGGCAACAAGATCTGTTGATTTGCATTACTCAATATCACTGGCTTATTAAATGAAGGATTGAGATTATGAAATTCTTCTTCTGGAATTTCGGCAAGCTTAATTGCAACCGCTACATCGATATCGTTATCAATATCCAATGCCACAAAATAGGGATGATTTTCTAATTCCGGCAAAACAATGCCGTAAGCTTGAGGATCTAAAACAATTTGCCGATAAGCCATGAGCTTAGGAACATAGTTGCGTGTCTCCTTCGGCAATGTGAGACTCTCATAGTCAGTTGGTAAACCTGCCGCTAAATTGCGTTTTTGCGCCTTAGTAATGTTGCCAGCACCCCAGTTATAGGCCGCTAATGCAAGCTCCCACGAGCCAAACTGGCTATGTAAACGCTGTAGATAATCTAAGGCAGCATCTGTTGACTGCACAACATCGCGACGTTCATCCCTAAAAACGTTTTGGGTCAAACGAAAATCTTTGCCCGTCGCTGGCATGAATTGCCATAGGCCTACTGCCTTAGCGCTGGACTTTGCATGGGTAACGAATGCGCTCTCGACAAATGGCAGCAAAGCTATTTCAGTTGGCATATTACGAGCGTTTACTTCTTGCACAATATAAAACATATATCTTGAAGAACGGGCCATGGAGCGATGGACATAATCAGGCCTTGCGCTAAGCCAACGTACCTGTTCGATTTCGATTGGTGTATTCATGGGTTCCATTTGGAAGCCATCCCGAATTCGAATCCATAAATTATCGGATGGTGCGTAAAGCTTGCTAACAGATTGCTGCTTAAGATTGACTCGCGGCGCTTTAGATGATTTGGGATTGGCTTTGGTCGGCGCGTCAGAAGACCAATCGCCAGTGCTCGCACATCCCGATAGAAAAGCGACAAGCAAAATTGTCGCAGCATACAAACGCATCAGAATCGGTCTTTCCAGGCCCTAATAACCGCCAGGACATGGGCTGGCGTTGGCAAATCTTGTTGCATCGATACTTCTTTAGCCATCGCAATTACCGCAGCTTGATCACAACGCATAAATGGATTGACCTGTAGTTCTTGACCAATAGTGGTTGGCAATGTTGGTAAATTTTGCGCTCTTAAGGCTTGAGCTTTTTCTGACCAAGAAAGTAAATTCACATTATTGGGCTCCACAGCCAAAGCAAAACGAATATTGGATAAGGTGTATTCATGGGTGCAGTAGACCAAAGTATTTTTTGGTAAAGACGCAAACTTCGCTAAGGACTGTGTCATCTGGGTTGGCGTCCCTTCAAATAGACGTCCACATCCTGATGCGAACAAGGTATCGCCGCAAAACAGTATTGGCTCAACAACGTTAGCCTGCAT
Source organism: Polynucleobacter sp. MWH-Berg-3C6 (assembly GCF_018881855.1). Lineage (GTDB taxonomy): Bacteria > Pseudomonadota > Gammaproteobacteria > Burkholderiales > Burkholderiaceae > Polynucleobacter. The sequence goes on from NZ_JACVPN010000001.1 coordinate 892,242, forward strand.
ATTGGCGAAATAGGCAATATGAGTCAAGGTATGTCCAGGCACCTCAAAGACCTTGAAGCTGATTCTGGGGGAAGCAATTTCTAGCTTGTCATCTTCTTTGACAATCACTGTTCTGCCTGGGATATCCGCCCCAACCGGTCCATAAACTGGAATATCGGCACCAAAGTTTCGTAATAAGTTGAGTATTCCTCCGGTATGGTCGGCATGGTGATGGGTAATTAAAATACCAGCAAGCACCAGGTCATTTTGCAAAAGATAGTCCTCTACAGGGGCAGAATCCCCTGGATCGACGACCAAAGCTGACTTCCCATCATGGATACACCAGATGTAATTGTCATCAAAGGCCGGAATAGGCCAAACTTGCAATAAAGTATTCTTATCCATAGAACGATGATACCAACCCCATCTACCCCATCCCAGATGCCTGCACCCCCATGGAGCTCATGGGAAAAATGGCTCCAATCCCCACCAGGACGCTATGTTTTGGGTTGGGAGCAAAAGTGCTGCGACCAAATCGTCGCGGACGTCTTTGGGTTTCATGCGGTTCAGATCGGCCTGCCCCAAATGAATGCTTTGGCCGAAAACCGCATGCCCTTGCAAGCGCTCTTATTACATTCGAACGACAGTCGTGAATACGCAGCTCGTTTTAATTGGCATCTAATTGAGGGAAATTATTCTGAGCTGCCATTTGCGAATGAAAGTCTTGATTTAGTAGTGCTTCCCCATGTACTCGAATTTGCTGCCGACCCGCACCAAATTTTGCGTGAAGTAGATCGCGTCTTACGCCCTGAAGGTCGCCTCATCATTTCAGGATTTAATCCGGCCAGCCTATGGGGTGCACGCCAATATCTCAGCAGATTAATTGGCAACCCCTATTTACCGCGTGATGGTCAATTTATTAGTCTCATACGCGTAAAAGACTGGTTGCAATTACTGAACTTTTCATTAGATCGCGGTCACTTCGGCTGCTATAAATTTCCTCTGCAAGGTCAGTCTTCTATGGGTCGCATGGATTTTCTAGAATCCATGGGGAATCGCTGGTGGCCTATCTTTGGTGCAGTATTTTTGGTTTCGGCGATTAAGCGTCAACAAGGTATGCGCCTCATTGGTCAAATTGCTCCAGTACGCATTCCGGCCCTACAGCAACTTACCCCGGCTGCAGAACGCAATCAACTTAAAGAAGTTCAAGAGACAGTAAATTAGAGAGATGTCACACCACAAATCAACACCACCTGCGCCGCATATCGTCATCTACACAGACGGTGCTTGTAAAGGCAATCCCGGTCCTGGTGGTTGGGGAGCTGTATTGCGTTCTGGCAGTCATGAAAAACATATTCATGGCGGTGAAAAACTCACCACCAACAATCGCATGGAAATTAGCGCGGTGATTTTTGCCCTTCGCGCCCTGAAGCAAAGAAGTAGCGTTGAGCTATGGACCGACTCCCAATACGTCCAAAAAGGGGTGACTGAATGGCTTGAGGGCTGGAAAAAACGCGGTTGGAAGACCGCCAGCAAGGATCCAGTCAAAAATGCCGATCTCTGGCAGGAATTGGATGCCTTGTTGCCAGATCATGACATTTCTTGGCATTGGGTTAGAGGCCATAACGGCCATCCTGGCAACGAGCTCGCTGACCAGCTGGCCAACAAGGGTGTCGAGGAGTTTTTGCCCTAGGGCCAATATCGCCCCAAAAGCACTATTCTGAGCGTCTTATGAGAGAATGGCTTTGACTAAAAAACGCCAAAACCGCATTAGAACCCGATAAAAACCAAGAAAACGAGACTGTGTCAAAAATAGAATCTTCTCTCGATAAATTATTTGCCAAATTAGTGCAAATTAAAAATACGGGTAAAGCGCGCCTGTGCACCGTGTGGAATAAATATTCCCCCCAAGTTAATCAACTCAAGAAAATAGATTACCCGACAGCTAAAGCATTTGTTATTCGCTTTAAGTGGCGCATTTTGTTGCTGTTGATTGTTCTTTATGCCGGCTCAAAAGCCTACGACTATTACCTCCCGGCAGGAAAAAAAGCCGGGGGACCTCAAGTAATCACTAGCATCGTTGTTGAGAAAAAAGACATTCCACTGATTATTGAAGCGACTGGAACGACGGTTTCCAATAGCATTGTGGATATCCGTCCGATGGTGACAAATACTGTTGCCAAAATTCATATTAAAGATGGTCAGGAAGTAAAAGAAGGGCAACTTCTTTTTACGCTTGATGATCGTAATGACAAGGCTAATTACGAGCGCCTAAAAGCATTGGCTGATGATGCACAAAAGCAATACTTACGCGCGAAAGAATTGGTGGAGAAAAACTTTATCTCCAAGGCAGGCCTAGAGACATCCTTTGCCAATGCGAAGTCTGCAGCATCAGCAGCACGTTCCGCCGAGGTTCAGCTCTCATTTGACTCCATCCGTTCACCAATTAACGGTAGAGCCGGAATCATCAACGTCTTCCCTGGCTCTCTAGTGCAAGCAAGTAATGTCGTAACAACCGCAACAAGCTCTACCGCTACCTCAAGCGTTGGCTCGATGGTGACTATCACGCAATTGAATCCGATCAATGTTCAGTTTGTGATCCCCGAAAAAGACATTCCCATCATTCTGGAAAACAAGCAAGGTGATGCGCCATTGACGGTAAAAGTAACAATTGGCAATACCGGAAAAAATACCTACGACGGTCAGGTTCTGGTGATCGACAACCAAGTTGACCCTCTGATTGCCGCAGTGCGTGTTAAAGCACAAATTCCGAACGATAAGTTAGAAGTGCTTCCTGGACAATTTGCACGCGTTTCACTCAACGCCAATACCTTAAAGGATGTCATTGCCGTTCCAACGCAGGCTGTTGTGATTGGTCCCAATGGACGCCTTGTCTATGTTGTTGATAAAGATGATAAGGTCACTGCAAAGCCAGTGAAGGTTAGCTATGAATACCTCGGCACCTCGGTCATTACTGGGATTAACGCGGGTGATCGCATTGTGGTTGAAGGTAAGCAGAATTTACGTACTGGCAGCAAAGTACGTGAAGCAAAACCCTCCAAATCAGAGAAGCCCCCCGCTGACAAAACCACTACCGCTGAACCAAAATGACGCTTTCTGAGCTATGTATTAGACGCCCCGTAATGACGGTATTGCTGTCTATTGCAACCGTGATTGCCGGAAGCGTTGCCTATTTCAAGATTCCAGTAGCCGCTCTTCCTAGCTTCAACACGCCAGTGATTTCTGTATCGGCCAGCTTACCTGGCGCTTCACCAGAAATCATGGCCTCGGCTGTTGCGCTTCCGCTAGAAAAAGAATTTTCAACAATTGACGGTATCAAAGTCATTAGCTCTACCAACTCACTTGGTACAACGAGCGTTACTCTTGAATTTACAAGCGATCGTGATATTGATAAAGCCGCAGTAGATGTGCAGGCTGCACTCTTGCGAGCCCAACGGCGTTTACCAATTGAGATGACGGTACCCCCTTCGTATCGCAAGATTAATCCTGCCGATACCCCAGTATTAATTGTGCGGATGAGCTCTCCATCTATCAGCCTTTCTGACATGAATGCTTATGCAGAGAACCTGATGTCGCCAAACTTATCCACCATCACCGGAGTTTCTCAAGTGGTGGTGTATGGAGCAAAACGGTACGCAGTTCGAGTTAGCGTTAGGCCAGACGCCTTAGGTAATCGCAATATCACCATGGATGAGGTTGCTGCCGCGATCAATAAAGCCAATACTAATAGCCCTATTGGGACTCTCGATGGCCCCCGCCAACTCATCACCATATATGCCAATCCCCAATTAGTAACAGCTGAGGAATTTGGCAACCTGATCGTTGCACAGCGTAATGGATTTCCCATTTACCTTAAAGATGTTGCCGACGTACAAGAAAGCTTTGAGGATGTGAAGACCTTTGCCTCAGCAAATGGTGAACGCTCCATTGCCATTGCCGTGCTGCGTCAACCGAATGCAAATACGGTTGAGGTTGTTGACTCCATTAAAAAACTGCTGCCTTCTCTCAAGGCACAAATGCCGGAATCTATTCAGCTAACACTGGTAAATGACCGCTCTCTTTCAATTATTGAGTCAATTCATGATGTCAATCTGACTCTATTGCTGACAATCGCGCTGGTTGTCTTGGTGATCTTCCTATTCCTAAAGCATGTATCTGCCACCATCATTCCATCCATTAGCTTGCCGATTTCTCTGATTGGCGCATTCTTTGTTTTCTACTTCTTAGACTACAGCCTAAATAACATCTCCTTGTTAGGCATCACTCTTGCTGTTGGCTTAGTAGTAGATGATGCGATCGTAGTTCTAGAAAATATCATGCGTTACGTTGAAGAAGGCATGGACCCTTTAAAGGCCGCGTTAAAAGGTAGTAAAGAGGTTGGCTTTACGATCATCTCAATCTCTATCTCATTGGTAGCAGTTTTTATTCCGCTATTTTTCATGGCAGGCCCAATTGGTCTTCTCTTTAGAGAATTTGCCGTTGTGGTAACGCTCTCCATATTAGTCTCCGCAGTTGTCTCATTAACAGTAGTTCCAATGTTATGTAGCCGCTTTTTACCAAAACCTGGTCAGCATCCAAAAGAATACGGAATCACAAAGCAGTTTGATCGCGCATATGAATGGACTTTAAAAAAATATATTCACTTTTTAGATTTGGCCTTAGCGAACCGAAAGAGAGTGTTATTTGGTGCAATAGCTAGCTTTGTCATTACCATTCTTCTCTTTGTTTACAGCCCAAAAGGATTCTTTCCGGAGGAAGACATTGGTCAGTTACGCGTGACGGTAGAGGCTTCTGAAGACACTTCCTTTAGCACCATGATGGCCCTTCAAGAACAGGCTGCGAAAGTTGTAGATAGCGACCCCAATGTTGCAACCTCAATCTCGATTCTTGGCGGCGGCCAAAGCTCAGGTCGTAATACCGGAAGATTCTTCATCATTCTGAAGCCCAAGGACGAGCGCCAAAAAATGAGCAAGGTCATGGAGGGACTTAGATCCAAGTTTAAAGAAATTCCTGGCATTCAGGTCTACATGAGCCCCGTACAAAATCTGCAACTAGGAGGTCGAAGCAGTAAAAGCCGCTATCAATTTACCCTCCAAAGCGTTGGCTTTGAAGGTGTCAATGAATGGGCTGAGAAATTACTGCAAAAAATGCGCGCCGATCCAATTTTCAAGGATGTGACTAGCGACTCTCAATTAAAGGGTTTGAACGTTAAAATTGAAATCGATCGTGAAAAAGCTGCCAGTGCGGGTGTATCCATCGCCGATATTCGTACCGCCCTCTACTCTTCTTTTGGTGAGCGGCAGGTTTCCACTATTTATACCCCGGTAAATACCTATTACGTCATTCTGGAAACAGCTGAGAGTGACCGTCAATTTGAAACAGACTTGAACAAGGTCTTCGTTCGAGGCAGGGCGACAGATAAATTGATTCCGCTATCCAGTCTGGCGAGCTTTGTCAGAACTGTGGGGCCCACTGCAGTAAATCACCAGGGTCAGATTCCAGCGGTCACGATATCTTTTAACCTCGCTCCGGATGTTTTCTTAGGTGACGCAACTAAGGCAATAGATGGCTTTGTTAAGGCGGTTGATTTACCGCCTTCCATTATCACGAGTTATGGTGGCGATGCAGCTGTATTTAAAGACAATCAATCGGGTCAGGTCATTTTGCTATTGGCTGCACTAGGAGTGATTTATATCTTGCTGGGTGTTCTCTATGAAAGTTATATCCACCCCCTCACTATTTTGGCAGGTCTACCCTCTGCAGCGATTGGTGCAATTTTATCTCTACGAATCTTCGGATTTGAGCTAACCGTTGTAGCCTCAATCGGCATCTTGCTGCTCATTGGTATTGTGAAGAAAAATGCGATTTTGATGATTGACTTTGCACTAGATGCGCAGCGTAATCAAGGTATGACTCCCGAAAAAGCGATTCGTGAAGCATGTATCTTGCGCTTTCGCCCAATCATGATGACGACGATTGCTGCTTTAATGGGCGCATTACCTATTGCGCTTGGCATCGGTGCTGGCGCAGAGTTACGGCAGCCTCTAGGTATTAGTGTTGCTGGTGGCCTCATCTTCTCCCAATTCGTCACTTTAATTATTACGCCTGTTATTTACCTTTACTTAGATAAATATGCTGGTAATGGTCCGATGGACATTCCCCCGTCTGTGCTCGAAGGAACTTAATGCGCCAAGTCATACTCGATACCGAAACAACTGGGCTAAACCCCGCTACTGGTGACCGCATTATTGAAATTGGTTGCGTCGAAATGGTTGGTCGTCGTTTAACAGATCGTACTTTTCACTATTACATTAATCCAGAGCGAGATATCGATGCTGGTGCTTTTGCAGTTCATGGTCTATCACGTGAGTTTCTTTCTGATAAGCCAGTCTTCGCTAATATCGTTGAGCAACTCATCGAGTTTGTAGATGGCGCAGAAATCGTGATTCACAACGCAGCCTTTGACTTAGGCTTTCTCGATAATGAATTCGCCCTACTCAAGCGCCCACCATTTCGTAATTTAGCGGCCAAAATCACCGATACCTTACTAGATGCTCGTCAGATGTTCCCTGGTAAACGTAACTCTTTAGATGCGCTGTGTGAGCGCTTTTCGATCAGCAACCAACATCGAACCTTGCACGGAGCGCTTTTGGATGCGCAGCTATTAGCTGAAGTCTACGTTTCAATGACAAGAGGTCAAGAGGATCTATCGATCGATCTGATTGATTACACTGTTGGCGCAGACGCATCTGGACATACAAAAGCCTTACCCACAGATTTCAAAATACTCACAGCTAGCGAAGATGATCTCGCGCAGCACGAAAAGATTCTTGCAGAGATCGCAAAAGCAAGTAAAAAGGACTCCGTATGGAGCCCTTTAAATACCGCTTCTTAAGACCTGATTTAGATAGCGGCAGCAATCGCCTTACCTAGATCGTCCGTCTTTGCTGTGCCACCAATATCTGGTGTTAATGGGGCGTGCCCAGGGCCAGCGATGAGAACCTTTTCAATTGCACTGAAAATAGCCTTGCCCGCCTCTGGATAACCAAGGTGATCAAGCATCATCGCCCCGCTCCAAATTTGACCAATCGGATTAGCAATCATCTTGCCGTAGATATCAGGGGCTGAACCATGAACCGGTTCAAACAATGATGGGAATTTACCTTCTGGGTTAATACTGCCAGACGGTGCAACTGCAATCGTGCCGGTACATGCTGGACCCAAGTCAGAGAGAATATCGCCGAACAGGTTGCTAGCAACAACCACATCAAAACGATCAGGATTCATTACAAAGTGTGCTGACAAAATATCAATGTGATATTTGTCGGTACGCACATCAGTAAATTTCTTGGACATCGCCTCTACGCGCTCATCCCAGTAAGGCATAGTGATTGCAATGCCATTGGATTTAGTGGCGGAGGTCAAATGTTTCTTAGGGCGGCTCTGAGCCAAATCATAGGCGTACTTCAAAATACGATCAACGCCCTGTCTAGTAAATACCGATTCTTGAATCACAAATTCGCGATCGGTATCAGGGAACATCTTGCCGCCTACGCTGGAATATTCACCCTCTGTGTTTTCACGCACAACGAAGAAATCGATATCACCTGGCTTGCGATTAGCTAAAGGGCAAGGAATGCCTGGCAATAAACGTACCGGACGTAAATTAACGTATTGATCAAAGCCACGACGGAACTGAATTAAGCTCCCCCACAGAGAAACGTGGTCAGGTAGAACATCAGGCATACCAACAGCACCAAAAAAGATGGCATCGTATTTCATGAGTGTTTCAAACCAGTCATCTGGCATCATCTTGCCGTGCTTAAGATAGTAATCACAGCTAGCAAAATCAAAATGGTCGAACTGCATGCCTAGGCCAAATTTACGATTTGCAGCCTCAAGCGCACGCACACCCTCGGGCATGACTTCCTTACCGATGCCATCTCCAGGAATAACGGCAATTTTTGGGTTCTTGAAGATTTTTTTAGCGTTCATTGTTTATGTCTCAATCATTAGTGGTTCTATTTAATGCAATCGGGGTAATTTATACACTAGCTGATGGCACGTCGGATTTGATCTGGAGCAGACTTGCCACCCTTAGCAATTGAATCGCTATCGTACTCAGTGGTATTTTCAATCGTCTCCGGAGCGTCCTCCAGCATACGGATATTATCCTTCGGGCAGATGGGCGCCCCATAACTAGCCCATTTTTTAAGCAATGTGACCTCGTAACCACATTGACCACATTTGGCCTTACTACGGCTTGCATTGCTGGGTCTGGGAGGCGGGAAAACGATAGCCTGGTGAGGATATGGGCCCAGTTCTTGACTAATCATCATGAGCTTCACGGTGAGCTCCTCAGTAGCATGAGCCATCCTAGCTGGTCCCTCTAGTCCAACGGTCTGAGCAATCCCTTTAAAGTCCTCTCCGTGGCCGCTAAAGCAGTCATCTACGGCATGACATAGCTCATGCACCAAGGTATCGAGCAACTGCACTGGATCATCAATTTTGGGGGATATAAAGATCTCGTTAACGCCCCCACCAGAACGCTCCCTTGGCCAGCATTGGCCTAAGGTAGTTCTAGGGCTACTAGAGGCTGGGAAGCCACAGGAAACTCTTACTGGGGGGATGGCATAGCCAGCTTTGGAAAATACTGGCTCAAGGTGTCTAACGGCATCTTCAAGCCATGCTTCGCGAACAGAATGTTGCTTCATCGATCTACTTACTTTGCGCAATTGAGGTGAGATTAAAAACGGTAAATTGCGATCATACGCCACCAACCGTAGAATATGGCCTATGAAAGATCTAGAAAGCCTCAGCGCATCCCAAGCAGTAAAAGCCCTGTCCAAAAGAGAGATTAAGGCAACCGATTTACTCCTATCCTGCTTAGACCGCATCGGCCAGCGAGAAAGCACCGTAAAGGCCTGGGTTAGCCTTGGCAAGGAGAATGCTTTAACTAGGGCAAAAGCACTCGATAAGGGGGCAATTCAGGGTCTGCTGCATGGCCTACCCATTGGGGTCAAGGATTTATTCGATACCTATGATCTGCCAACCGCCTATGGGTCACCCATTTATCAAAATAACTATCCTAGTGCTGATGCGGTTTCAATCGCCTTAATGCGTCAAGCTGGCGGCATTATTTTAGGAAAGACCGTCACAACAGAGTTCGCCTCTTTTAAGGGCGGCATCACTACCAACCCCCATAACAGCAAACACACTCCTGGAGGATCCTCTAGCGGCTCTGCAGCTGCAGTTGCTGACTTCATGGTGCCATTGGCTACCGGCAGTCAGACTGCTGGATCGATTATTCGTCCAGCATCTTATTGCGGCGTAGTTGGTTTTAAGCCGAGTCTTGGCAAAGTGAGTATCGCTGGTGCCAAAAGCCTATCGATATCAATGGATGTACTAGGCTGTTTTGGCCGCAGCGTAGAAGACGTTGCTCTGGGTATTGCAGCCATGAGTGGAGATCATGGACTTGCTACGGTCAATGAACTTCATAACAAACCTAGAATCGGTATTTGTAAAACAGCTAATTGGTCACATGCTCAAAAAGAAACTGCGACTGCATTAGCTGTTGCAAGACATGCAGCGGAATCGATTTGCAAAGGAACGGTTGGCGATCAAAAACTACCGAAGGCATGTGATGGTTTAACACAAGCCCAAACTAATATCATGATGTCGGAAATGTCCCGCAGCCTACTTTTTGAACGCGTCCACTATCCCAAGAAAATCAATCCCTTAATTAGTAAATTACTAAATGATGGTGCTCAAATTAGCTATGAGCAATACGCCAAAGATCTACACATGGTGGAACGTGCCAAAGCCTCAGTTGCAGATCTCTTTAGCAATGAGATTGATATCTTGATTGCGCCGAGCGCCACAGGGGAAGCGCCGCTGATTAAAGATGGTACAGGCGATCCTATTTTTTGCAGAGACTGGAGCATGCTTGGACTACCATGTATCAACATCAATGTAGCTAGTGGACCCAATGGGCTACCAGTAGGCGTACAACTAATTGCAGGCCCAGGTAAAGATCATTTCTTACTAAGTGCAGCCAGGGCATTCGCGCTAGCATTACCTGATCCTGTATTAAGGGATCAGGCTTAAGATAGTTACTATACGACTGAAGTTATTAATGATTTAGTCGAGCGTAATATTGGCAGACTTGATTGCCTTATTCCAATATGGGAGCTCTTTCTTAACCAACGCCTCAGTTGCAGCAGGAGTTAAATAACGCAACTCCACTCCAGCTGCATCAGCACGCTCTTTCACTTCAGGCATTGCCAAACTCTTTTTAACGGAATCTGTCAGCTTAGCAATCACTGGAGCTGGTGTTCCGGCGGGTGCAAATAAACCTACCCAAGACTCTAGCTGGAAGGATGGTAAACCAGCCTCAGCAGTAGTCGGTACATTAGGCATGCCTGGGTGACGATTCTTACCAGTCACTGCTAAGCCTTTCAGCTTGCCGCTTTGAACATGCTGCATTAATGATGGTGGCGTACTAATGAAAACCTGCACCTGACCCGCTAGAACATCCTGAATCGCTGGCCCCGATCCTTTGTATGGGACATGGACCATATCAACACCCGTAGTTTGCTTAAACATTTCAGTGCCAATGTGAGAGACGGAGCCGTTTCCTTGTGAAGCGTAATTAAGCTTCCCTGGATTGGCTTTTGCATACGCAATAAATTCTTTCAAATTATTGACAGGCACTGAAGGATGAACGGCGATCACATTTGTAGAAACAGTTAATAAAGCGATAGGAGAAAAATCTTTAATCGGATCCCAGGGAAGCTTATCCATTAAAGCGGGATTACCTACGTGATAGCCGGAGTAAGAAATCAATAAAGTGTAGCCATCCGGTTTTGAGTTTGCTACATATTGATAGGCAATGTTTCCACTTGCCCCTGGCTTGTTATCAACAACAACTGTTTGACCAATTACCCTTGTAAGCGGTTCACTTAATAAGCGTGCAGAGGTATCAACCAATCCACCTGGAGGGTTTGGAACCACTAAACTAATTGGACGATCTGGGAAAGGCGCCGCTCCAGTAAGCTGCACGGTCGTAGAAAGCGCAAGTGTCACCAATAATTTTTGGGCTAGATGAAATCTTTTCATAAGGGTCTCCTAGAATTTTTATCTGTATTGTGACTAGTTTATCGCTGTCCTACTTTAACGCTTCCGAATACCGCCTGGGCCTCTCTTGGTAAACAACGCCAGTAACGCTCGTTTGCAGTCACCGTGGCACCCAAGGCGGCAGCAGCCTCCCATCCCCAGCGTGGTTTGTAGAGAAAGGCTCTGGCCAATGCGATCAGGTCGGCATCGCCAGCTTGCAAGATTGCTTCAGCTTCATGTGGATCGGTAATCAAACCCACTGTCATGGTTGGTATGCCTGATTGTTCTTTAACAATCTTTGCAAAAGGCACTTGATATCTTGGTCCTAAAGCAATTTTTTGTTTGGGAGAAATGCCACCAGAAGAAATATGGACAAAATTACAACCCAAGGGCTTGAGCTGTTTTGCAAAATTCGCAGTCTCTTCTGGGGTCCAGCCACCCTCAATCCAATCACTCGCAGAAATACGAATTCCCAAGACGCCTTGATATGCGGCTCTTACTGCAGCAAATAACTCCAATGGAAATCGAATGCGGTTTTCAAATGATCCGCCGTATTCATCCGAACGCTGATTTGCAATTGGTGACAAAAACTGATGAAGTAAGTAGCCATGAGCACCATGCAGCTCAATGCCATCGACACCAATGCGCTCTGAACGTTTTGCTGCAACGACAAAGTCTTCAATCAATTGCTTCAGTTCAGCTTTGGATAACTCATGTGGAAGACGCTCACCTTCAAGCTGAGGAATTGCTGAAGGTGCCAAAGTTTCCCAGCCGCCCTGATCAGCCGTTAATAATTGACCGCCATCCCAAGGAGTTGCGCTCGATGCTTTGCGTCCTGCATGAGCAAGTTGAATAAATACTGGAATTGCAGGCGCCAACTTACGGGCACGACTTAATTTATCTTTAAGGGCAGCTTCGGTGCGGTCATCCCATAAACCTAAACATGCAGGAGTAATTCGACCTTCAGGTGTGACGCCCGTTGCCTCAATGATGAATAAAGAAGCGCCGCTATTGAGTAAGTTACCCCAATGCATCAAATGCCAATCTGTAGCCTCACCATTATTTGCTGAGTATTGGCACATCGGGGCAACCACAATGCGGTTAGCCAATTCCAGTGGTCCACGTGGCGAACTCAGGGTGTAGCTGGAGAACAAAAGACTCATGGGATACCTTAAAAAGCGGAAATTAGTCCAAAATTACGAAAATGATTCTAAAGCGATAAAATACTCTAAAAGCAGAATAAACGAGACAAAGAAGTCTTGCTGACCCAGCGGTTGGTAGACCTCAGATACCAAAACCTATCAACGAAATAAGCAGACGAGATTATGAACGCACCTCAAGCCTTTGATTCAAATGCTGATATCGGCCACTATGTTGGCGGCAGCGTACTAAACCCTAAAGATGGGCGCTTTGCCGATGTCTATAACCCCGCTAAAGGAGCTGTAGCTCGCCGCGTAGCCCTCGCCAGCCGTAAGGAAGTAGATGCCGCAGTAGCAGTTGCCCAAAAGGCTTTTGAAAGCTGGGGCCAAACTAGCCCACTACGACGAGCCCGCATTCTTTTCAAATACTTGGAATTGCTCAACGCCAATCGCGATGCGTTAGCAGCCATCATTACTGCCGAACACGGCAAAGTATTTACTGATGCTCAGGGAGAAGTTACTCGTGGTATTGAGATTCTAGAATTTGCTACTGGCATCCCAGAATTACTTAAAGGTGACTACACCGAACAAGTCTCTACCGATATTGATAATTGGATCATGCGCCAGCCTTTAGGTGTGGTTGCTGGTATTACCCCATTTAACTTCCCAGTCATGGTGCCAATGTGGATGTTCCCAGTAGCTATTGCCTGCGGCAATACTTTCATTCTCAAACCAAGCCCAACTGATCCATCAGCCTCGTTGTTTATGGCCAAGCTTCTCAAAGAAGCTGGTTTACCAGATGGTGTATTTAACGTCGTTCAAGGTGATAAAGAAGCGGTAGATGCCTTGATTGAAAATCCAGATGTTAAAGCGGTCAGCTTTGTTGGCTCCACACCAATAGCCAACTACATCTATGAGCGTTGCGCCCATTTTGGCAAACGCTCTCAGGCTTTAGGCGGCGCTAAGAACCATATGGTCATCATGCCTGACGCAGATATTGATAAGGCAATTGATGCTCTGATAGGCGCTGCATACGGCTCTGCAGGCGAACGTTGTATGGCTATTTCAGTAGCGGTATTGGTTGGCGATGTTGCAGAAAAAATCATGCCAAAACTGATCGAGCGCACCAAAACTCTCAAAGTAAAGAATGGTATGGAGCTTGATGCTGAAATGGGCCCTATTGTCACCAAGGCGGCCTTAGAGCGTATCACTGGCTACATCGAGAGCGGCGTTGCCTCTGGCGCCAAGTTATTAGTTGATGGTCGCGGCTTAAAAGTGCCGGGCAATGAAAATGGTTTCTTTATCGGCGGCACTCTCTTTGATAATGTTCAGCCTGATATGAAGATTTACCTTGAAGAAATCTTTGGACCGGTTCTCTCCTGTTTACGAGTAGCAAACTTTACCGATGCCCTCAATCTAGTTAACTCTTGTGAGTTTGGCAACGGTGTTGCTTGCTTTACCAGTGATGGCAACATCGCCCGTGAATTTGCCCGCCGCGTCCAAGTTGGCATGGTTGGTATCAATGTGCCTATTCCAGTGCCGATGGCTTGGCATGGCTTTGGTGGCTGGAAGAAATCTATCTTTGGTGATATGAATGCCTATGGCAAAGAAGGAGTTCGCTTCTATACCAAGCAAAAGAGCGTAATGCAGCGCTGGCCTGAAAGTATTGCTAAAGGCGCAGAGTTTGTGATGCCAACCTCAAAGTAATATAGTCCTGAAATAAAAATAGCGATCTACGGATCGCTATTTTTTTACTCTAAATGATTGAGCTTCTTATTGCAGGGTATTTTTAAACGCTGGCATCAAGGGCATTGCCAACACATCAATGCCCTCTTCTCTTAAAGCCTCAGCCTCATCTAATGTGGTCTGACCACGAATGCTTCGCTCAGGAGATTCCTTGTAGTGAATCTTTCTGGCTTCTTCAGCAAATGAATTACCGACATCCTCAGATCGACCCATGAGTTCACGCATACCTTTTAGAAAGGCTGCCTGAACTTGGGCTTCTAGATGAGAATGGTCTGGCCCTGTCAAAGCAACGACATCACCACTTAAGCTACCTGCGTCTGTTTTAGATACTGCCAACTCCGTTGAAGAAGATTTGGCGATATGGGGAGCAGAGGGCATCCGGGAGATATCGGTACTGTCACATACAGGACAGGCAAGCATCCCCTTATCCTGTTGAGACAGGCAATCCTCTTCGGAGGCAAACCAGCCTTCAAAGCGGTGGTCTAGGGGGCAAGCAAGGTTATAAACTTTCATAAAGCCTATATAAGGGCAAAAGTGCTAAATTCAATACCCTTATTTTAATCGGGATTGCTCAAACCCTATTTAATCGGCTGGGGATGAACTAAGCCTCGGCGATAACGGTCTAACCAGTAGGTGGAGATGGTCGTTTTAACGTCTGTAATCTCACCTTCCTCTACCCATGCAATGAGCTGCTCTAGAGGGGCTGCAAAAACATCCAAAAACTCTTCCTCATCTAAATGACTGGCACCGGGCATTAGATCCTCGGCCAAATAGATATCAATAAATTCAGTGGAATAAGAAATCACGGGATGTATGCGGCGGATATAGCTCCACTTTTTCGCTGTATATCCAGTTTCCTCTGCAAGCTCTCGTTGTGCACACAAAAGCGGATTTTCATTGGGATCCAATTTACCCGCCGGAATTTCAATACAGGCTTTGGCAATCGGATAACGATACTGACGCTCTAAGAGTACCCTGCCGTCATCCAATAAAGCAAGAATGGCAACAGCACCAGGATGCGTTAAATATTCTCTAACCGTCTCTTGTCCATCAGGCAATGAAACCGTATCGCGCTTCATATTGAGAAAGATGCCGCCATAGATATCCTCACCAGAAATGCGCTCCTCACGTAAATGATGATCACCGCTGGGTAAATCTTTGAATGATTTCTCGGTCATAAATGAATACCTCGTTTGTGGTGTCTCGATAATACAAAAATTCAATGGCAATCAGGCGGTTCGTTTCTCACCACCCCCAAAAAGAACAAAGGCCCCGTATAGGAGCCTTTATACCTAGATCGGAATCAGGATCAAGAGCCCAATAATGTGCGGCGCATTGCGTCTAGACAAAGACTCATTAAACCAGCAGGAACAATTCCAAGGGCCAATACCAAAATGCAATTGAGGCTCAGGATGCTCTTTGCATAGCCAGAGCCGCTAACGGCCATGTCATGCACTGGCTCATCAAAGTACATTACCTTCACTACACGTAAGTAATAGAAGGCACCGATCAAGGAGGCCATCACAGCAATAATGGCTAAGAAGGTGTGCTCTCCATCAACCAAAGCCTCTAGAACACCCAATTTAGCGGCAAAGCCTACTGTTGGCGGAATACCAGCTAAAGAGAACATCATCACCAAACCGATAAAGGCAAACCAAGGATGCTTCTTATTAAGGCCCTTTAGGCCATCCAGAGTTTCGCAGTCATAGCCTTTGCGTGAGAGTGCCATTAACAAACCGAAGGTGCCTAGTGTCGTTAATACATAGGTAATGGCATAAAACATAGAGGCGCTAAATGCATGCTCATCAAATACCGACAACATACCCAAAAGAACGAAGCCCATTTGAGCAATTGCAGAATAAGCCAGCATCCGCTTGACGTTAGTTTGGGCAATCGCAGTAACGTTACCAACAACCAAAGAAAGCACAGCCAAGACCACTAGCATCGGCTGCCAATCACCCATCAGTGGCAACAAAGTGTTTATTAATAAACGGAATAACAAAGCAAATGCAGCAATCTTAGGTGCAGCAGCGATCATCAATGTTACCGCTGTTGGTGCGCCTTGATACACATCCGGCACCCACATATGGAAAGGAACAACGCCAAGCTTAAATGCTAAGCCAGACACAATAAAGACCAAACCAAATGCCATGACCAAATGATTAATGCGTGGATCAGCGACAGTTTTAAAGATCTCAATCAGATCAAGAGAGCCTGTTACGCCATACAGCATAGACATGCCATATAACAAAAATCCTGAAGCTAGAGCGCCCAATATAAAGTACTTAATACCGGCTTCTA
Source organism: Polynucleobacter sp. MWH-Berg-3C6 (assembly GCF_018881855.1). Classification (GTDB taxonomy): domain Bacteria; phylum Pseudomonadota; class Gammaproteobacteria; order Burkholderiales; family Burkholderiaceae; genus Polynucleobacter. The sequence continues at coordinate 908,543 of NZ_JACVPN010000001.1, forward strand.
CACTCTTCTCGCTGTTGTGGCGCATTGCGACTAATGCATAGGTTGGGAGCGCCATTAGTTCCAGGCCGAGATATAAGGTTAAAAGATTGGCGCCAGAGATCAATACCATTTGACCGAGCAAAGCCAGTAGCGCCAGAACAATAAAGTCTGGGCGGAACATCGCACGGTCGGTGAGATATTGCTTTGAGTAAATCAAACTGACCAGTACAGCACCACATGAGCAGGCTTTAAGTAAATTAGATAAAGGATCTGATTGAAATAAGCCGTTCATAGCTACGAGCGCTGGATCTCCCATGCGGCCAACGAATGCAAAAATCAGGTAAACCAACAAGATGATGGTGAAGAAATAAACAAAGCCTACTCCGCGTGGAGTATGGAAGATATCCTGCTCTACACCAGGAGTAGCAACCACCCTCTCAGGAACATAAACACTAGCAACCAATAACAAACAGGTTGCTACAAGTAAAACGAGTTCCGGCAGGACAGCGTATAGATCAAATTCTTGCATTTGCTTTTACTCAGAGTTTGCTTACAGCAACATGCTGTAGCAGATTAATAACGGCAGGATGAATGATGTCTGTAAATGGTTTTGGATATACGCCCATACCAATCACACAGATACTTAATACAGTCATCATAAAATATTCACGCGCGTTGAGGTCTTTTAATTCCTCAACATGAGCATTAGTGATGGCGCCAAAGAATACGCGTTTCACCATCCACAATGAGTAAGCTGCACCCAGAATCAAAGCTGTTGCAGCCAAGATACCAATGACAAAGTCATAATCGACTGCCGCCAAGATCACCATGAACTCACCAACGAATCCTGAAGTGGCTGGTAAACCGCAGTTTGCCATGGCCATTAATACTGCAAAGACTGTAAATGCAGGCATACGATGTACTACGCCACCGTAATCAGCAATCTGACGGGTATGCATACGGTCATAGAGCACACCAATTGAGAGGAACATTGCGCCAGCTACAAAGCCATGCGAAATCATCTGCACAATACCGCCCTCAATACCCAATGGGCTAAAGAGGAAGAAACCAAGGGTTACAAAGCCCATGTGCGCAACCGATGAATAAGCCACCAGCTTCTTCATATCCTTTTGCACCAAAGCTACTGCACCAACATAAATAACAGCAACTAATGATAGGAAGATGATGAACGGGCCAAGGTATTGACTAGCATCTGGGGCAATTGGTAATGAAAAGCGTAAGAAACCATAGGCGCCAAGCTTCAACATGATCGCAGCCAACACCACGGAACCGCCTGTAGGTGCTTCAACGTGGACGTCTGGCAACCAAGTATGCAATGGCCACATTGGAACCTTAACAGCAAAAGCCATAAAGAACGCGAAGAACAGCAATATTTGCTCAACGATATCTAGGCGAGCATTTTGCCAAACTAAGATATCAAAGCTATTGGTCACGTTATACAAATAGAGCATGGCAACCAAGGTCAATAAGGAGCCGAGCAAGGTATATAAGAAGAATTTAAATGCTGCGTAAATACGATTGTGGCCACCCCATACGCCAATAATGATGTACATCGGTATTAGGGTTGCCTCAAAGAAGACATAGAACAACAAGGCATCAAGAGCACAAAAGACACCAATCATCAAACCAGAAAGGATCATGAAAGAGGCCATGTACTGCGATACCTTGGTATCAATCACTTCCCAGGCTGCAATCACTACAAAAATATTGATGAACGCTGTTAGAACAATGAACCAAACAGAGATGCCATCAATGCCGAGGAAATAATTGATGTCGTAACGCGGTATCCAGCTAATCTTTTCAACAAACTGCATGCCTGGATTAGCAATATCAAACTGAATAATCAACGGTAGTGTTGCAATAAAACCGATGATCGAGCCTATCAGCGCTAACCAACGAACGCCAGCAGATGGCTTATCAGACCCATAGAACAAAATAATGAGTCCAAAAACAATCGGGGTCCAGATGGCGTAAGAAAGAATCATAATGGCTACTTAAGTAACAAAGGCCTAGCGAACAAAAGGCAGGTAAGCGTACAAAACCCAGGCTAGCAATGCCGCTAAACCTGCAATCATTGCAAAGGCGTAGTGATAAAGGTAACCGGATTGCAAATGTCGTATGACACCGGCAAAGCGCCCTACTGTGTACGCACTGCCGTTAACAAAGAAACCGTCAATGACCTTCTGGTCACCGCGGTGCCATAAGATCCCACCGATCCAAATAAGGCCTTTGGCAAATACAGCCTGATTCAAATCATCAAGATAGTATTTGTTATCGAATAATTTTTTGATTGGTGCAAAAGTTTCTGCAAATTTAGCAGGCAACTTCGGAGCCCAGAGGTAACCGATTGCAGCTGTTAATACTCCCAGCACAACTAATAGCAATACTGGCGTAGTAAACGCATGGATTGCCATCGCTATAGGGCCATGGAATTCATCTTCGAGCTCTTTCATGATCGGATGACGCACCACATCAATAAAGATGGAGTCGCCAAAGAATGTGCCGAACAACAAAGACGTAATGGTGTAGAAACCAATAATCACGGAAGGGATTGCCAAGAGAATCAATGGCACCGTCACAACCGCAGGAGACTCATGCGGTTTCTCACCGGGAGCTAAACCATGATGAGCATGATCATCGCCCTGCTCTGCATGCCCATGATGATCGTGTGCATGAGAGTCAGCATGACCCCAACGTGCCTTGCCATGAAATACCCAGAAGTACAAACGGAATGAATACAAGGCTGTCACAAAAACGCTTGCCATCACCGCAAAGTAAGCGAAGCCTGAGCCTGGAATATGGCTAGCAGCAACCGCCTCAATAATGGAATCCTTAGAATAGAAGCCAGAGAAGAATGGTGTACCAATCAAAGCTAAGTTTCCGAGCAACATCATCAGGCAAGTAATTGGCATGTATTTCCAGAGGCCACCCATCTTGCGCATATCTTGCTCATGGTGCATACCTAAAATCACGCTACCGGCAGCAAGGAATAAAAGCGCCTTAAAGAAAGCATGCGTCATCAAGTGGAAGATGGCTACTGGATAGGCTGATACACCCAAAGCTACAGTCATGTAACCCAATTGGGAAAGAGTCGAATAAGCGACCACCCTTTTGATATCGTTTTGCACAATACCTAAGAAGCCCATGAAGAGCGCAGTAATCGATCCAATGATCAAGATAAAGCTCAAGGCTACATCTGAAAGTTCAAATAATGGTGACATGCGTGACACCATGAAGATGCCTGCGGTCACCATAGTCGCCGCATGAATCAATGCCGAAATGGGAGTTGGACCTTCCATCGAATCTGGCAGCCAGACGTGTAATGGAAATTGCGCTGATTTACCCATAGCACCAATAAACAAGCAGATACAGGCAACAGTGAGCAAGCTCCAGTTAGTGCCAGGTAAGGTTTGTGCTGCTAAAGCAGAGTTCTGAGCAAAGATCACGTCGTATTGCATTGAGCCAGTGCTTGCCAGTAGTAGGCCAATACCGAGAATGAAACCAAAGTCACCAACACGATTTACCAAGAATGCCTTCATGTTGGCAAATACAGCAGACTGGCGCTCGAAATAGAAGCCAATCAGGAGATAGGAAACTACACCCACTGCTTCCCAGCCAAAGAAAAGTTGCAAGAGGTTATTACTCATCACCAACATCAACATGGCGAAGGTAAATAAAGAGATATAAGAGAAGAAACGGTTGTAACCCTCTTCACCCTTCATATAGCCAATGGTATAAATGTGAACCATAAGTGATACAAAGGTCACCACACACATCATAGTTGCTGTTAATGGATCAATTAAGAAACCAATATCCAGATTCAACTCACCTAATTGCATCCAGCGGTATACAGTGCCGTTGAAATAGAAACCATCCATCACTTGCACTAAAACATTGCAAGAAAGTGCAAATGCAATTGCGACACCCAAAATCGTGACAAATTGGCATGCGCCATGACCGATACGATTGCCACCCAATTTAGTGCCAAAGAAACCGGCAATCATGGAGCCAATTAATGGCGCCAGAGGAATTGCGCAGAGAACAGGAATGTTTAAGGTCAATTGCATGACTAGCCTTTTAGGTGGTCAAGATCCTCGGCATTAATGGTGTCAACCTTGCGGAAGAGCACAACCAAGATTGCCAAGCCGATAGCTGCCTCAGCAGCTGCCACAGTCAGAATAAAGAATACGAATACTTGACCTGCCATATCACTCAAATAATGGGAGAAAGCAACAAAGTTCATATTGACCGCTAGAAGCATCAATTCAATTGCCATCAAGAGTACGATGACATTCTTACGATTTAAGAAGATGCCAATAACACTGGTAGCAAATAAAATTGCGCCAAGTACTAAATAGTGAGCTAGAGTGATATTCATTTCTTCTCCCCTCTAGAGTCTTGCTTAGCAGCCAAATCCGAACCCATCTTCACAACACGCATCCGGTCTGCTGCAACCACATTAACTTGCTCATGAATATTTTGTGATTTCGAATCCTTGCGATTGCGCAGTGTCAAAGCTACAGCAGCAATAATGGCTACTAAGAGGATGACACCAGCGACCTCAAAGGCATAAACATAATCTACAAAAATCAATCTGCCCAGAGCTAATGTATTGTTGGCGGCAATCTCATCTGGCATTGGCTGTACAGGTGCATTTGTGCCTATAAAGCTACGAATGATCACAATCGATAGCTCCAAAACAATGACAGCGCCCATTAAGAAAGCAACAGGCAAATACTTTCTGAAGTCACGGCGTAAATGCTCCAAATCGAGATCCAACATCATCACCACGAATAGGAAAAGAACCATCACGGCACCTACATAAACCAAGATAAGTGCCAGGCTCAAGAACTCAGCTTTCAGAAGCATCCAAAGACCAGAAGCGCAGAAGAATGCTAGAACTAAAAATAATGCAGCATGCACTGGGTTACGAGCTGTAATCACCCGTAGCGCAGAAATAACAAGCAAGCCTGCAAATCCGTAGAAGAAAATAGCAAATAAAGTGGATGGATCAAATGTCATAGTGATTGTGCTCTATCCGATTAGCGATAAGGTGCATCAGCTGCACGGTTAGCGGCAATATCTTTTTCGTACTTATCGCCTACAGCCAAAAGCATGTCTTTTGTGAAATACAAATCACCGCGCTTGTCGCCAAAATACTCAAAAATATTGGTTTCAACGATAGCATCAACAGGACAAGCTTCTTCACAGAAACCGCAGAAGATACATTTAGTTAAATCAATGTCATAGCGCGTTGTGCGACGGGTACCATCATCACGCTGAGCTGTTTCAATCGTGATGGCGTATGCAGGACACACCGCTTCACACAACTTACAGCCAATACAACGTTCTTCGCCGCTTTCATAACGACGTAAAGCATGAAGTCCACGGAAACGTGGGGACAATGGCGTCTTCTCTTCTGGGTATTGAACAGTAATTTTGGGTTTAAAGAGATAGCGACCGGTAATAGACATACCAGTCAAAATGTCTTTGAGCATCAAGCTATCGAGGAATTGGGAAATTTTCTTAAACATGATTGATCAACTTATTTCCAAATATTCCATGGTGACACTACCCATGCACCAACGACAACCACCCAGAATACTGAGATGGGAATAAAGATCTTCCAACCCAAACGCATGATTTGGTCATAGCGATAGCGTGGCAAAGTGGCACGCAACCAAATCACACAGGACAAGAGGAAGAAGGTTTTACCAAATAGCCAGAAGAAACCTGGGATATCGCGCAGAATCGGCAAATCAACAATAGGCAACCATCCACCGAGGAACATGATCGATGCGACAGCTGCAATCAAGATCATATTGGCATATTCAGCCAAGAAGAACATCGCAAAAGACATCCCTGAATACTCAACCATATGTCCAGCAACAATCTCCGACTCACCTTCAACTACGTCAAACGGGTGACGATTGGTTTCAGCAACGCCAGAAATAAAGTAGATCAAGAACATTGGTAGCAATGGCAACCAATTCCAAGAGAGGAAGTTCAGACCCATCTCTGCAAAGAAGCCCTGCTCTTGTGAAGCAACAATAGTGCTCAGATTCAAAGAGCCCGAGGTCAATAAGACGGTGACCAAGGCAAAGCCCATAGCAATCTCGTAAGAGATCATTTGCGCCGAAGCCCGCATTGCACCTAAGAATGGGTATTTAGAGTTTGAAGACCAACCGGCAAGAATGACACCATACACACCAATCGATGAAATCGCCATGATATATAGCAGGCCAGCATTGACATCGGCAAGAACCATCTTGGCTTGAAAAGGAATCACTGCCCAAGCTGCAAAAGCAGGCATGATGACCATGATTGGGGCAATGAAGTACAAAACCTTAGAAGCTTGAGCAGGAGCAATGATCTCCTTCATTAAAAGCTTCAATGCATCAGCAATCGGCTGCAACAATCCTAGTGGACCAACGCGATTAGGCCCAAGACGGATATGCATCCAGCCAATGAGCTTTCTTTCCCAAAGAGTTAGGTACGCTACGCAGCCAAACATTGGTAATACGATGATGACAATACGCACCAAAGCCCAAACAAGCGGCCATAAAGAACCGAAGATGGCTTCGCCCTGGGTTGTGATGAGGCTCAAGAAATTATCCATCTACTACCTTAGGCCTTACTAACAGTCACTGGACCAAACATCGATCCCAATTTGGCACTAGCCATGGTGCCGGCAGATATTCTGACAGCTCCTGGCGCAAGATTTACTTCTAATGTGGCTGGCATATCAACAGACTGATTACCCTGAGATACGCGGACTGCATCACCCTCTTTCAAGCCTAGCTCTGTAAATAGTTTTTGATTTAAGCCCGCTTGAATGCCGCGCTTTGCATCGCGTGTTAATTGCAAGGCAGGTGAACGGCGCACAATAGGGTCGCCAGCATAAATATTGACATCAGCCAAACGCTCAAGGCCATCAAATGGGGCAAGATTGCCATTGGCAATGGTGTTGCTAGCCGCTTTGTTATTCAGAAGAGTGCAATAGTTCTCACTCAAGGCTTCACCCAATACTTCTTCAGGAAGGTTGAATAAGAAACCATCAAGACCTATAAGGCCGCCAAGTACTCGTAGCACCTTCCATGCTGGACGAGAGTCGCCCAAAGGCTTCACTGATGGTTGAATAGTCTGTGCTCTGCCTTCTGCATTAACGAAAGTAGAAACGGTTTCTGTAAAAGGAGAGATCGGGAGGATTACGTCAGCTACCTCAAGTAAATCAGCACTCTGATACGCACTCAATGCAATTACCGTATTTGCTTTGGCTAAGGCCGCCCGAGCTTGAGCTGGATTCGGCAAATCAGAATCTGGCTCGATATTCATGAGCACCACTGCGCGACGATCACCTGAAAGTACCGATTCAACTCCAGCACCATTTGCGTTTACTAAGGCCGCGCCAACAGCATTGCCACCAACCGGCAAGAAACCTAATGTAGCGCCAGTTTGATCTGCAATAAATTGCGCCATGACATGTAAATCAGATGCATGGTGATGTGCAACTGCAGACGAACCAAGGAATACAGCCTTGCTTGAGCCAGAAATGAGACTATCAGCGATCTTTTGCGCTGCTGGAGATACCGGTAAATTGAAAGTTCCCGCTGGAGCAGAAACAGATTTTGCTTTTGCTACCGCCAATGCAACTTCACTCAAGCTATTGAGCCAAGCACTAGGTGCTGCTGAAATACCACTATTTGGAATTAACCAATCGTCACCACCAGCATCAATGCGCATGACTTGCAATCCACGCTTGGCAGCTGTACGGATGCGTGACGCAATAATGGGTTGATCCTTACGCAGGAAACTACCAATGAACAGCGCGCGATCTAGCTCACTTAATTTAGCAACCGGCATGCCTAACCAAGGTGCAGTTGCAGCTGCCTTAACATCGGTTTGACGTAAACGTGTTTCAACTTGCTTAGATCCTAAGCCACGAACTATCTTTTGCAAGAGGTGTAGCTCTTCGATACTAGAGATTGGATGAGCTAATGCACCAATGGACTCTGGGCCACTTTCAGCAGCAATTGTCTTCAATGAGTGCGCAACATAATCGAGCGCTGATTGCCAGTCTGTTTCTAGCCACTGACCGCCCTGCTTCACCATTGGCGTAGTCAGACGATCGCCACTATTTAAGCCTTCATAGGAGAAGCGATCGCGGTCACTAATCCAGCACTCATTGATGGCTTCATTTTCAAGTGCTACAACACGCATTACTTTATTGGCTTTTGTCTGCACTGTAGTGTTAGCGCCCAAGCTATCGTGTGGACTGACAGAACGTTTACGACCTAATTCCCAGGTACGCGCTTCATAACGGAATGGTTTGCTGGTTAATGCGCCTACTGGACACAAATCAATCATATTTCCAGACAATTCTGAATCGACTGTTTGACCAACAAAGGTTGTAATTTCTGAGTGCTCGCCGCGATTGATCATGCCCAGTTCCATCACGCCGGCAACTTCTTGACCGAAACGGACGCAACGGGTGCAATGAATGCAGCGGGTCATCTCCTGCATGGAGATCAATGGACCAACATTCTTATGAAATACAACACGCTTTTCTTCGTCATAGCGTGAATTCGACTTGCCGTAACCAACAGCTAAGTCTTGTAACTGGCACTCACCACCTTGGTCACATATTGGGCAATCCAATGGGTGATTAATCAGCAAGAACTCCATTACGGAGCGTTGCGCCTCTACCGCTTTAGCAGAATGGGTAAATACCTTCATGCCTTGGGTCACTGGTGTGGCGCAAGCAGGCAATGGCTTTGGTGCTTTTTCTACTTCTACCAAACACATACGGCAGTTAGCAGCAATCGATAGTTTCTTGTGATAGCAGAAGTGAGGAACATAGGTGCCGAGCTTATTCGCGGCGTGCATCACCATGGAACCTTGCGGAACCTCTACCGTCTTACCATCTAATTCGATTTCTACCATGCTCACTTTAAGATGTCCCGTACTCAATAACTTATAAAGGTTGTGCAGAATCTAAGCAGCGCTTATGTTCTACGTGATACGCAAATTCATCCATGTAATGCTTCAACATGCCGCGCACTGGCATTGCAGCTGCATCACCTAAGGCGCAAATCGTACGCCCTTGGATATTGGCAGCTACATCGTTGAGCAAATCTAAATCCTCTGGACGCCCTTGACCATGTTCAATACGATGCACAATGCGCCACAACCAGCCGGTACCTTCACGACATGGGGTGCACTGACCACAAGACTCTTCGTGATAGAAATAAGACAAGCGCTCCAATGCACGAACCATGCAGCGAGTTTCATTCATCACAATCACAGCACCGGAACCCAGCATCGAACCTGCTTTTGCGATGCTGTCGTAATCCATAGTCAGATCCATCATCTGAGTACCGGGAACTACTGGAGCAGATGAACCACCAGGGATCACTGCCTTTAATGCTTTGCCATCACGCATACCGCCAGCCAGTTTGAGTAGCTCAGCAAATGGTGTACCTAATGGGATCTCGTAGTTACCTGGATGCACTACATCACCAGAAACAGAGAAAATCTTTGTTCCGCCATTGTTTGGCTTGCCAAGATCTAAGTAAGCTTGACCACCAATTGCCAGAATGAATGGCACGGCAGCGAAAGTCTCGGTGTTATTGATCGTAGTTGGCTTGCCATACAAACCAAAACTTGCAGGGAATGGTGGCTTAAAGCGAGGTTGACCTTTTTTACCCTCTAAAGATTCCAGCAATGCAGTTTCTTCACCACAAATATATGCACCCCAACCTGGGGAAGCATGTAATTGGAAGGAGAAATCGCTACCGAGAATCTTGTCACCCAAGTACCCAGCCGCACGCGCCTCTTCTAGAGCCTCTTCGAACCGTGAATACACTTCCCAGATTTCGCCGTGAATATAGTTATATCCAACGGAAATACCCATGGTGTAAGCACCAATAATCATGCCCTCAATCAAAGCATGTGGGTTGTAGCGCATGATGTCGCGGTCTTTAAAAGTACCAGGCTCACCTTCGTCGCTATTGCAAACTAAATATTTTTGCCCCGGAAACTGACGTGGCATAAAACTCCACTTCAATCCAGTTGGGAAGCCTGCGCCACCACGGCCCCGCAAAGATGAGGCTTTTAATTCTGTAATGATGGCATCAGGTGCAACTTTGTCGTTAATTAAACGACGTAACTGTTGATAACCACCGCGACTTTCGTAATCTTTTAAACGCCAATTGCTACCATTTAATCCTGCGAGGATTAGGGGCTTAATGTGGCGATCGTGCAAGCTGGTCATGCCGCTTTCCCTTCTGCACGAAGTTCACTAAGGAGTGAATCAATTTTTTCTTTGCTCATAAAGCTGCACATACGCTTGTCATTCACGAGCATTACTGGTGAATCACCACATGCACCCATGCACTCACCCTCTTTGAGAGTAAAAGTACCGCAAGACGTGGTTTCATTAAATCCAATGCCCAGGGTTTCTTTAAGGTATGTTGCTGCAGTCTGACCATGAGTCAATTGGCAAGGTAAGTTTGTGCAGATTACCAGCTTATATTTACCAATAGGCTTGGTGTTATACATATTGTAGAAAGTGGCCACCTCATCTACTGCAATGGTTGGCATTTCTAATATCTGAGCAACTGTTGCAATCACTTCAGGCGATACCCAACCCACTTCTGTCTGGGCAGCAATTAAAGATGCCATCACAGCAGATTGCTTTTGCTCTGGCGGATACTTCGCAACGTTGCGGGCAATGTCTGCAAGCGTCTTAGCGGAGAGTTGAAGAGTTGTTGTCATTAAATAATCCTTGGCACGCCTTATTAGCGGTCAATCTCCCCGAACACAATATCCTGAGTACCAATAATTGTTACCGCATCAGCCAGCATGTGGCCACGAGACATTTCATCCATCGCTGAAAGATGCACAAAACCTGGGGCACGAATCTTCATGCGATAAGGCTTGTTAGCACCATCCGAAATTAAGTAAATACCGAACTCACCCTTTGGATGCTCCACCGCTGAGTAAGCCTCACCATCAGGAACGTGAATACCTTCAGTAAAGAGTTTGAAATGGTGAATCAATTCTTCCATATTGGTCTTCATATCCACACGCTTCGGTGGTGAAACCTTATGGTTGTCACTCATGACAGGACCTGGATTTGCTTTAAGCCAAGCTACGCACTGCTTAATGATTCGATTCGATTGACGCATTTCTTCCATACGTACTAAATAGCGATCGTAGGAGTCACCATTTACGCCAACTGGAATATCAAAGTCCAGTCGATCATAAACTTCATAGGGTTGTTTCTTGCGCAAATCCCATTCGATACCAGAGCCGCGCAACATTGGACCAGTAAAGCCTAGTTGCAATGCACGCTCTGGTGTCACGATACCGATATTGACTAAACGCTGCTTCCAAATACGGTTATCCGTTAGAAGATTGCAATACTCGTCTACATTGGCATCAAAGCCATTTACAAACTGTTCAATGAAATCAAGTAAAGAACCGCTACGATTCTCGTTCAAACGTTTTACAGCGGATTCACTGCGAATCTTCGATTTACTATATTGGGCCATTTGATCAGGCAAGTCGCGGTATACGCCGCCTGGACGATAGTAAGCAGCATGCATTCGAGCGCCTGACACAGCTTCATACATATCAAAAATATCTTCACGATCGCGGAAGGCGTACAAGAAGACAGCCATCGCACCAACGTCAAGACCATGGCAACCGATCCATAGCAAGTGGTTCAGCAAACGAGTCAGCTCGTCATACATCACGCGAATGTATTGCGCACGAAGGGGAACATCTACTTGCAGCAATTTTTCAATGGCCATGACATAGGCATGTTCATTGGACATCATGGAAACATAATCCAAGCGATCCATGTAAGGAACGTTTTGAATCCAAGTGCGAGTCTCTGCTAATTTTTCTGTAGCGCGATGTAATAAACCAATATGCGGATCAGCACGCTGAATCACCTCACCATCAAGCTCCAACACCAAGCGCAATACTCCGTGAGCCGCAGGATGCTGAGGTCCAAAATTGAGGGTGTAGTTCTTAATTTTTGTCATGACTTAAACTGGGCCTCCGTACTGCTCTTCGCGCACGATACGTGGAGTAATCTCACGGGCCTCAATCGTTACGGGTTGATAGACAACACGCTTTAACTCGGGGTCATAACGCATTTCTACATTGCCGCTAATAGGGAAATCTTTTCTAAATGGGTGACCAATGAAACCGTAGTCAGTCAAGATACGACGCAAGTCATCATGACCTTCAAACAAAATACCGTAGAGGTCAAATGCTTCACGCTCAAACCAGTTGGCTGAGTTCCACACCGGAGTAATGGAGGCCACTAATGGATAGCCATCATCAGCTGCAAAAACGCGCAGACGCAAACGCCAGTTATGCTCAATTGACAGCAAATGGCTAACTACAGCAAAACGCTGACCACTCCATGCCCCATCTCTGAAATCTTGGTAATCAACACCACATAAATCAATTAATTGTTCAAATGCGAGTGATGGATCATCACGGAGCAACATAGCAGATTCCAAATAAGTATCTGCATTCACAACCACCGTTACCTCACCTAAGGCAACTTGAACAGAATGAATGCGCTTACCGAGAACTTTCTCGAGATTTGCGGCTAATTGAACTAAACGATCTGACATTGCTTAGGCCTTCCGCGCAATCGTGCTGGTCCGTGCGATCTTGGATTGCAGCTGAATAATTCCGTAGATCAACGCTTCTGCAGTTGGAGGGCAACCAGGAACATAAATATCCACCGGCACAATGCGGTCACAACCGCGCACTACTGAATAAGAGTTATGGTAGTAGCCACCACCATTGGCGCAGGAGCCCATAGAAATAACCCACCGTGGCTCTGGCATTTGGTCGTAAACCTTACGTAATGCTGGAGCCATCTTGTTGCACAAAGTACCAGCAACAATCATCAGGTCAGACTGACGTGGTGATGGGCGGAAAACAACGCCAAAACGGTCTAAGTCATAACGAGATGCGCCAGCGTGCATCATTTCAACCGCGCAGCAAGCCAGACCAAAGGTCATCGGCCATAAAGAGCCATTACGCGTCCAGTTGATCAACTGATCCGCAGTGGTAGTAACAAATCCTTCTTTGAGAACGCCTTCTAATGCCATATCTATCACTCCCAGTCGAGAGCGCCCTTTTTCCAGATATATACAAATCCCACAATGAATTCCAAAAGGAAGATCACCATAGAGGCGTAGCCAAACCAACCAATATCACGCAAAGCAACACCCCATGGAAATAGGAATGCAGTTTCAAGATCAAACAGGATAAAAAGAATGGCAATGAGGTAATAGCGCACGTCGAACTTCATACGCGCATCTTCGAAAGCTTCAAAACCGCACTCATATGGAGAGAGTTTTTCAGCGTCAGGCTTCGAAGGAGCCAAAATCTTTCCGAGGAACATGGGGACTAATCCCACCCCAATACCTACGAGGATAAAAAGCAGAACAGGAAAGTAATTAGCGAGATTCAAAAAATGGTCCTGATTCGTTCGTCTGGTAATTCTTTAAACAGCAAATTGTTCACTATTTCAGTTCATAAAGCCTTGATGTAGAGCAAAAACCCCTACAAATTCTTCATTTTTGGTGCCGACGGCGAGACTCGAACTCGCACAGCCTAAGCCACTACCCCCTCAAGATAGCGTGTCTACCAATTTCACCACGTCGGCATCTTGCAAAACCTGTCAATTCTACCGCATTGCACAACTGAACCACCCTAAATTGGGGGTAGTTTTATCTGTAAAAACCTACCTTTTTACTTAGGAACTGCAGGTTTTGTTGGGTCCTGGACAGGGGCCACTGGAGCGGCTGGTGCCACCACTGGCGCAACGGTTCCAGAAAGAACCCCGGGACTAACTTCCTTCTTATTGCTAAGCCAGGTAATACCTAGAGTAGAAATAAAGAAAACTGCAGCAAAAATAGCGGTTGCATGTGACAAAAAGTTAGCGGAACCGCTGGCGCCAAATAAGCTACCGGAAGAACCGGAACCAAAAGCAGCCCCCATATCAGCACCCTTACCTTGCTGCAACAACACCAGCAAAATTACAGCCAATGCTGAAATGATTTGCAACACGATTAATAAAGTCTTAAGCCATTCCACAATTTATCTCCAAATAAAAATCTATGCCTTACAGATGGCGAGAAAGTCTTGGGGATCTAAAGAAGCCCCTCCAACTAAACCACCATCAATATCTGGCATTGCAAACAACTCAACGGCATTGTCAGGCTTGACACTGCCGCCATATAAAATTCCAACATGAGAGGCAACATCCTCATCAAATTCTGCCAACTGAAGACGTATAGCACGGTGCATGTCCTGAGCAACTTGAGCAGTAGCTACCTTACCAGTGCCAATAGCCCATACTGGCTCATAAGCAATCAAACAATCTGCCAAGCGATCCTGAAGCACAGTCAACTGTTTTGCCACCTGACCACGCACAACCTCAACCGCCCTGCCTGAATTTCTATCGTCAGCCGTCTCACCAACGCAAATAACAGGCGTCATTCCACTATCAAGCACTTGCAAGGCTTTTGCGGCAACCAGCTCATCAACTTCATGATGCAATTGGCGGCGCTCGGAGTGTCCAACAATCACATAACTACAACCCATTTCCTTTAGCGATGAAGCCGCAACTTCACCCGTGTAGGCACCAGCAACATCAGCAGATGCATCTTGTGCACCCAAACTTAGGAATGCCAGCGAATGCTCTTTAATCAATGAAGCACATTGAGTCAGATAAGGAAACGGTGGACAAACTGCAAACTTACGACCAGAGGGCATGCCACTTTCCATGCCACGGGCAACGGTCTTGATCCAATCTCCATTACTAGCAAGATTGCCATTCATTTTCCAGTTGCCGATAACGATGAGTGGTCGCATATTCAAGAGCAGCTTTTTAGACTGTTAAAACAATCTTACCAACGTGTTCAGAAGATTCCATCAAACGATGAGCATCTGCAACTTGGTCTAATGTGAAAGTTTTGTAAATAACAGGCTTTAATTTTCCCGCATTTAATAGCGGCCAAACATGCTCATAAAGCTGTTTAGTAATTTGCTTCTTAAACGAAACCGGACGTGGACGCAATGTAGAGCCAGTGATTGTCAGGCGACGGCGCAGAATTTGATTGGTACTTACCTCCGCCTTTGATCCACCTTGAATTGCAATGATCACAATACGGCCATCATCAGCCAAGCAATCAATTTCCTTTTGTACATAAGCGCCGGTGACCATGTCCAAAATGACATTAACGCCTTTGCCATCTGTTGCCTTCTTAACCTCTTCTACAAAATCTTGTGTCTTGTAATTGATAGCCAGATCAGCGCCCAATTTCAGGCAGGCCGCACACTTTTCATCGGTGCCGGCGGTCACAAATACTTTATGACCTAAAGCTTTTGCAATCAAAATAGCAGTTACACCAATACCACTTGAGCCACCCTGGACGAGAAGCGTTTCACCTTCTGATAACTCACCACGCATGAAGATATTGCTCCATACGGTGAAAAAAGTTTCAGGTAAAGAGGCTGCCTCTTGATCGGTAAAGCCTTTTGGGTAAGGCAAACACTGTGCAATGGGGGCCGTGCAGAGCTCTGCATACCCACCGCCTTGTACTAAAGCGCAAACCTTATCGCCAACCTTAAGGCCAAAAAGATTATCGGCATGAGCTAGGTCACCACCAATAATCTCACCAGCAACTTCCAGGCCTGGAATATCAGATGCACCTGCAGGCACGGGATAGTGACCCTTGCGCTGCAATACATCTGGCCGATTAATGCCAGCAGCAATTACCTTAATCAAAATCTCGCCGGTACCAGCATTCGGGACCGCTGGATCCGGACGAGTGGCAACAACCAACATTTCTGGTGCGCCAAATTCTTTAATTTCCATTACGCGCATAAGAGCTTCTCGCAGTAGTAGACGGAATTACTTAAGCTGTTTCGTCAGAGGCAGGGGCAACATCAGCAACCGCTTCAGAAGCACCAGCTAAAGGAGCAATCCTGCCGCCCTCATCTGCCATTGCAGCTTTGAGAGACAAACGCAAACGACCACGCTCATCAGCAGCCAACAACTTCACGCGCACAACTTGACCTTCTTGCAAGTAATCTTTGACTTCTTTAACGCGCTCGTTAGAGATTTCAGAGATATGCAATAGACCATCTTTACCTGGAAGAATATTTACCAAAGCACCAAACTCGAGCAACTTCACAACTGGGCCTTCGTAGATCTTGCCTACTTCAGCTTCTGCAGTAATGCCCTCAATACGTGCCTTTGCTTCTGCCATGCCTTCAGCACTGGTAGAGGCAATAGTTACTGTGCCGTCATCTTTAATGTCGATGCTGCAACCAGTTTCTTTAGTCAAGGCTTGAATAGTTGCACCGCCCTTACCAATGACTTCACGAATCTTGTCTGGATGAATCTTGAATGAGACCATGCGTGGAGCATGTGCTGACAGTTCTGTACGAACTGAACCCATCGCTTCTTGCATTTTGCTCAAAATGTGTAAGCGACCTTCTTTAGCTTGCGCCAAGGCAACTTGCATAATCTCTTTAGTGATACCTTGAACCTTGATGTCCATCTGAAGTGCAGTAATACCATTTGCAGTACCTGCTACCTTGAAGTCCATATCGCCTAGGTGATCTTCGTCGCCCAAGATATCGGTCAATACAGCGAAACGATTGCCATCGAGAATCAAGCCCATTGCTACACCAGCAACGTGAGCTTTGACTGGAACACCAGCATCCATCATGGCTAAACAGCCGCCACAAACAGAAGCCATGGATGATGAGCCATTGGACTCAGTGATTTCTGAAACAACACGAATGCTGTATGCAAAATCTTCCGGGCTTGGCAATACTGGAATCAATGCGCGCTTAGCCAAACGACCGTGACCAATTTCACGACGCTTAGGGCTGCCTACGCGACCAGTTTCACCAGTAGCGAACGGAGGCATGTTGTAGTGGAACATAAAACGATCGCGGTATTCACCTTCGAGAGCATCGATAATTTGCTCGTCACGGGCAGTTCCCAATGTAGCAACTACCAATGCTTGTGTTTCACCACGGGTAAACAATGCAGAACCGTGTGTACGTGGCAATACGCCATTACGAATTTCAATTGGACGCACAGTACGGGTATCACGACCGTCAATGCGTGGCTCACCATTCAAAATCTGGCTACGAACAATCTTCGCTTCGATTTCGAACATGATGTCGCTTACAGCAACCGCATCAACGTCACCCTCTTCAGATAACTTCGCCAATACATGTTTAGAGATTTCTTTGAGCTTGTCTGAACGTGCACCCTTTTGACGAATCTGATAAGCCTCACGCAATGGCGCTTCAGCCAATGCAGTGACCTTAGCAATAAATGGCTCGTCTTTAGGAGCTGCAGTCCAATCCCACTCTGGCTTACCAGCTTCACGCACTAAATCATTGATTGCGTTAATAGCGGTTTGCATTTGGTCATGACCATAAACCACTGCGCCTAACATCACATCTTCAGATAGCTGATTTGCTTCGGACTCAACCATCAATACAGCAGCTTGTGTACCGGCAACGATCAAATCGAGTTCGCTAGTAGCTTGCTCTGTACGAGTTGGGTTCAAGAGGTATTGGCCATTAGCGTAACCAACACGAGCTGCGCCAACTGGGCCAGCAAATGGAATACCTGAAACTGCCAAGGCTGCAGAAGCAGCAATCAAAGCCGGAATATCAGCAGGTACATCTGGATTGATAGACAAGACGTGTACAACGACCTGAACTTCGTTCAAGAAACCTTCTGGGAATAAAGGACGCAATGGACGGTCGATCAAACGGGAGATTAAAGTCTCGCCTTCTGAAGGACGGCCTTCGCGACGGAAGAAACCACCAGGAATCTTGCCTGCTGCGTAAGTCTTTTCTAAATAATCGACTGTCAATGGGAAAAAGGATTGGCCTGGCTTTGCAGACTTCGAAGCAACTACCGTTCCCATTACTACAGTGTCATCAACGTTAACGATAACGGCACCACCAGATTGACGAGCAATCTCGCCTGTTTCCATCGTTACTTGATGGTTACCCCATTGAAAACTCTTTACTGCTTTTTTAAACATAGTCATTCTGATCTTCTCCAAATTGTTCACGCAAAACTCACATGAGCATTGCGCTTGTCGTGGGATAAAGCAGTGTCACGACAACACTGGAGCGATTTAAGGTCACAAGGGATGCCATTCCAGGGAGACTCTGAAGGGCATTCAGAAACTCATTGGAATGACACGATCCCCTACACAAATGAACTTGAAGCGCCCAAAAAAACATGCCATCTGCTTAAGACTGGATCTGCGAAGAAACAACCCTAAGAAAGATGGCATTGCATACCGATAAGAATTACTTACGGAGACCTAATTTGTCGATCAATGCGCGATAGCGATCCAAATCTTTGCCCTTGAGATAATCCAAGAGGCGACGGCGACGTGAAACCATCTTCAACAAACCACGACGGCTGTGATGATCTTTAGCGTTAGCCTTGAAATGGGGGGTTAATTCATTGATGCGGGCTGTTAGCAATGAAACTTGAACTTCAGGGCTACCCGTATCGTTTGCGCTGCGCGCGTTTTCTTTGACGATTTCCGCCGTCTTAATATCAGCAACTGCCATTTTTAATACTCCTTACTTGCGAACACTTGAGCTTTCACCCATTTTGTGTCGTGCGTTATTAACAAAATTTACAAAAAAGCTTTATAAATCAAAGCCCTCGAATTGTAGCAGATGAGCCCTATAAATTCGCAATAGACCCTCAATTATTGGTATGCTTAAACAAGTAAATTCTCACAATTAATAAAAATATCTATATAAATCAGTAACTTATAATAATGAATAACTATCTACGCACCCTATTAGCCCTCACTATTTTGGGATTTGGCCTCAACCAAGCCGCTTTTGCACAAATCTCCAATCCTTTTGGTCCTGACAAGACGGTTGCCCAACAACGACAGGACATTCTTAAAAAGAATGATGAAATCCTCAAGCACCTCTATCAAGTTGAGCCAAAGGCCAAGGAGCTGATTGATAAGTCTGTAGGCTACGCTACCTTTAGCAATTTCGGAATGAAGATACTCATCGCTGGCGGCGGCAGTGGTAGCGGCGTTGTAATGAATAAGTCCAGCACCAAACCAATTTATATGAATATGGCTGAAGTTCAAGCAGGCATTGGTCTTGGCATTAAATCATTTCAGAATATTTTTATATTCCAAACTGAAGCTGCCTTGAATGACTTTGTAAATTCCGGATGGACGTTTGGTGGGCAAGTAACAGCTGCCGCCAAATATGAGAAAAAGGGTGATGCTTATCAAGATGCTACCTTGGTAGCTCCTGGTGTTCTCATGTATCAAATTACTGACTCAGGGCTTGCCGCTGAAATCACTGGCAAGGGCACTAAGTACTACAAAAACTCAGACTTAAATAAGTAAGAATCTTTGTAGCGCTTACACAAAAAAATGAAGGTGCCACTCAAGGTGTCATCTGTGCATTCAGCTTTGCTTGACTTGGATCATGCAATTTGTTCAAGGCCGACAAGTACGCCTTGGCAGAGGCAGCAATGATATCTGGATCAGTACCAACACCATTCACAATACGTCCGCCCTTGGCCAATCGCACGGTAACTTCACCCTGAGATTGAGTACCTGAAGTAATCGCATTGACTGAATAGAGTAATTGCTCTGCGCCGCTCTTAGCGATCTCTTCAATCGCATTCAAGCTTGCATCTACGGGACCATTTCCCTCGGCCTCAGAGCTGACCTCTTTCTCGCCCATGCGAAAGGTAATGCGTGATTTAGGACGCTCGCCAGTTTCAGAATGCTGACTCAATGAGATGAAGTGGTAATGCTCACCCTCCTCCGCTGCCGCAGAATCTGACATGATGGCAATGATGTCTTCATCAAAGATTTCTGCTTTTTGATCAGCTAAAGCTTTAAATCTAGCAAATGCTTCATTCAAATCCACTTCAGCTTCAACCGTAATACCTAATTCTTGTAAACGCTGTTTGAATGCATTGCGACCAGATAATTTACCTAAGACGATTTTGTTGGTAGACCAGCCCACATCTTCTGCGCGCATGATTTCATAAGTCTCGCGATTCTTCAAAATACCATCTTGATGAATACCAGATGCGTGAGCAAAGGCATTTGCACCAACCACCGCTTTATTTGGCTGCACCACAAAGCCAGTGATTTGAGAGACCAACTTAGATGCAGGAACAATTTGACTGGCATCAATACCGCACACCATATCGAAATAATCCTTACGAGTACGTAAGGACATCACAATTTCTTCTAATGCCGTATTACCAGCACGCTCACCCAAGCCATTAATGGTGCACTCAATCTGACGAGCCCCGCCAATCTTCACGCCTGCTAAAGAATTCGCAACCGCCATACCTAAGTCATTGTGGCAATGCACAGACCAAACAGCCTTATCTGAATTCGGTACACGTGTACGCAAGGTTTTAATGAACTCACCATACAACTCAGGAGTCGCATAACCTACAGTGTCTGGAATATTGATGGTAGTGGCGCCTTCATTAATTACAGCCTCAACCACTCTACATAAGAAGTCCATTTCTGAGCGATAGCCATCTTCTGCCGAGAACTCGATATCCTCTGCCAAATTTCTGGCAAAGCGAATGGAGCGTTTGGCTTGCTCCAAAACCTCTTCTGGAGACATACGCAATTTAACTGCCATATGCAATGGGCTTGTCGCCAAGAACGCATGAATACGTTTTGCCTTGGCAGCCTTTAAGGCATCAGAAGCACGGGTAATGTCTTTGTCATTTGCTCTAGCCAATGAACACACAATGGAGTCTTTAATGGCAGCAGCGACTGCTGAGATCGCCTGAAAGTCGCCTTCAGAGCTAGCAGCAAATCCCGCTTCGATCACATCGACTTTAAGACGCTCTAATTGACGAGCAATGCGTACTTTCTCATCCTTGGTCATTGAAGCACCAGGGGATTGCTCACCGTCACGCAAGGTGGTATCAAAAATGATTACTTTATCGCTCATCACTACTCTCCGGTTTTGAATACTTTATAAACATTTACTCAATTTGAATCTTAAAAACAAAAACCCCAGCAATTAGCTGGGGCTGGTATGTGGTGGTTAATGGATTATTTGGATCTCATCAACTCAGGCCTTACCCGCCCCAAGCTTTAGGCTTAGTGCTAGTAGAAGGAGGCTGTTTAGAGACAAATTCATGAACATGGAATTAATATACCCGAAAATTCTGAAATTAGCTAAAACGCTTGCCACTGAGTCGTTCCCAAGCCCAAATGACGTAGCCCGACACAGAATAGACCACAAAGACACCAAATAAGGTCAAAGGTGGATTGGAGGAAATTAATACAAACGTCAGGATCATCAGGACCATGACGCCAAAGGGCACACGGTAACGAATATCAAGGGCTTTGCCGCTATAAAAACGGGCATTTGAAACCATGGTCAAGCCAGCATAGACAGCGATAAAAAAGGTCACCCAGGGAATTAAGGTGTCGCGTACTGGGATCTTATTGTCATCAGCCAACCAAATAAATCCCGCCATCAGTGCGCCGGCCGCTGGACTTGGTAAACCCTGGAAGAACTTCTTATCAACAACGCCCGTATTCACATTGAAACGGGCTAAGCGCAAAGCGGCGCCAGCACAATAAGTAAACGCAGCTAACCAGCCCCACTTACCTAAATCCTTTAAAGCCCACTCGTAAGCAACTAATGCAGGAGCAACACCAAATGAAACCATGTCGGCAAGAGAATCATATTGCTCACCAAAAGCACTTTGAGTATTTGTCATGCGAGCCACTCGGCCATCCATGCCATCCAATACCAAGGAGGCAAAAATGGCAATTGCTGCCATTTCAAACTGGTGATTCATCGCATTCACAATTGCAAAGAAACCACAAAATAAAGCCGCTGTAGTAAATGCATTGGGAAGCAAATAAATTCCCTTGCTGCGTAAGCGAGGTTTTTGAGGATGGAGTTCCTCTACCTCGAAATCAAGTCCATCACCCAGTTCCTCAGCCCACTGTTCACCCTCACCTGCGCGTCTGTGCGCGAGGCGACTGCGATCAATGCGGCCACGACGGCGAAATGTAGTCAAAGAAAGCCCCAGTATTTAGTTGTAATCAGTCCAGGCCTGGCATGCGGGCTAAGGCTGTATTTGTTGCGAACACTTTATCACCAACGCTAACCAACGGTTCAGCTGTGAGTGGTAGATAGACATCAACCCTTGATCCAAAGCGGATAAAACCATAACGCTCACCTGCCTTAAGGCGGTCACCCACATGGGTATAACAAAGAATGCGTCGTGCAATCAGGCCTGCAACCTGTACCAAGGTCACTGTTTGACCGTTAGCATCAATCACAACAGCATTACGTTCATTCTCGGTGGAAGCCTTATCCAAATCTGCATTCACAAATTTACCCGGGAAATATTGAATCTCTTTTACTAGGCCATTAACAGCACTGCGATTGGAATGAACATTAAATACGTTCATGAACACACTGATTTTCAGTGCTTCACGACCAGCATAGGGATCATTGGCTTTTTCAACAACAACGATACGACCATCTGCAGGAGATAAAACCAAATCACGACCTAAAGCAGGAATGCGCTGTGGATCACGGAAGAACTGCAGAACAAAGATAAAGATAATCCAGAGTGGCCATGACCAAGCAATACCACCTAGAAAGTGGACCAATAGTGTCACAGCCCCCACTAGTGCTAAATACGGCCAACCTTCTTTCGCAATAATGGGGTGCGGATACATCATCTTTGTTCTGAGCCTTTTGTTGAACTGCTTTTGTTTTACTTCTTAGTTCTTGGTCTGGTCTACTAACTTGTTCTTAGCAATCCAAGGCATCATCGCGCGCAACTTAGCGCCAACGATTTCAATTTCGTGCTCAGCATTCAAGCGACGACGAGAAATCAAGGTTGGAGCACCAGCTTTGTTTTCCAAGATAAAGCTCTTTGCGTATTCGCCAGTTTGAATATCTTTCAAGCATTGACGCATTGCATTCTTAGTTTCCGCAGTAACAACACGTGGGCCAGTAACGTACTCGCCGTATTCAGCGTTGTTTGAAATTGAGTAGTTCATGTTTGCGATACCGCCTTCGTAGATCAAGTCAACGATCAACTTGAGCTCATGCAAGCACTCGAAGTAAGCCATTTCTGGAGCATATCCAGCTTCAACCAATACTTCAAAGCCAGTTTTAATCAGGTCAACTGCACCACCACAAAGAACAGCCTGCTCACCGAACAAGTCAGTTTCAGTTTCTTCACGGAAGTTTGTTTCGATGATGCCGGCACGACCACCACCGTTGGCTGTTGCATATGACAAAGCGAGATCACGTGCAGAACCAGATTTATCTTGGTAGACAGCGATCAAATGCGGAACGCCACCGCCCTGTGCGTAGGTACCACGTACTGTATGGCCAGGAGCCTTAGGAGCAATCATGATGACGTCCAAATCAGCACGTGGCTGCACTTGACCGTAGTGCACGTTAAAGCCATGTGCAAACGCTAACGCAGCACCTTGCTTGATATTGCCATGCACTTCTTTGTTGTACACATCGGCGATTTGCTCATCCGGCAATAGCATCATCACGATATCTGCGTCTTTTACGGCATCAGCAACTTCTTTTACTGTCAAACCAGCATTTGCTGCTTTGCTCCAAGATGCGCCACCTTTGCGCAAACCAACAGTCACGTTAACGCCAGAGTCCTTAAGGTTCAATGCGTGCGCATGACCTTGTGAACCGTAACCAATGATGGTGACTTTCTTGCCCTTAACGAGGGATAAGTCAGCGTCTTTATCGTAAAAAACTTTCATGCTATTTCCTTGTGTTGAAAAATCTAAATATTGCTTAAAAAATCGGTTGAAAAATTAAACTTTGAGGATGCGTTCACCGCGCCCAATACCAGAGCCGCCTGAACGAACTGTTTCCAGAATCGATGCACGATCGATGGAGTCAATAAATGCGTCTAACTTAGCGCCATCACCCGTCAATTCAATGGTGTAGCTCTTATCAGTCACATCAATAATGCGGCCGCGAAAAATGTCAGTAGTGCGCTTTAGCTCCTCACGCTCCTTACCAACAGCACGCACCTTAATCATCATGAGCTCACGCTCAATATGCGGACCTTCGCTCAGATCAAATACCTTAACAACCTCTACTAGGCGGTTTAAGTGCTTAGTGATTTGCTCGATCACATCGTCCGAGCCAATGGTGACGATGGTAATGCGTGACAAAGAGGGATCTTCAGTCGGTGCAACACTCAAAGCTTCAATGTTGTAACCGCGAGCCGAGAACAGGCCCACTACTCGTGATAATGCGCCCGGTTCGTTCTCAATCAATACAGAAATAATGTGTCGCATTAAAGATCCTCACTACCCAAAAGCATTTCAGTAATTCCCTTACCCGCTTGAACCATCGGCCAAACGTTTTCTTCTGGGTCAGTCTGGAAATCCATAAACACGGTACGATCTTTTAAGCGAATAGCTTCCTTGAGCGCGCCCTCAACATCAGACTTCTTCTCAATGCGCATACCAACATGACCAAAGGCTTCTGCCAATTTTACAAAGTCAGGCAAAGAATCCATGTAGGAGCTGGAGTAACGCTTGTTATAGGTAAGCTCTTGCCATTGACGAACCATACCTAAGTAACGGTTATTCAATGAAACAATCTTCACGGGGGTGTTGTATTGCTTGCAGGTAGAGAGCTCCTGAATGCACATCTGAATCGAGCCTTCACCCGTAATCGCAAATACATCCTTATCTGGGAATGCTTTCTTGATGCCCATAGCGTAAGGCAAGCCTACACCCATGGTGCCAAGACCCCCAGAGTTAATCCAACGACGTGGCTGATCAAACTTGTAGTACTGAGCAGCCCACATTTGATGCTGACCTACGTCAGAGGTAATGAAAGCATCGCCACCAGTCAGTTCCCATAACTTCTGAACCACATACTGTGGCTTCACAATCTGAGAAGCTTCGTCGTACTTCAAGCAATCTTTTTTACGCCACTCATTAATCTGATCCCACCAGGCGGCAACTTTGTCGCCATTTTTACGTGGGCCAGCTGCTTTGAGTTGCGCCGTCATCTCAACCAATACTTCTTTGAGATTGCCAACAATCGGAACATCTACCTTTACGCGCTTAGAAATCACGGAAGGGTCGATGTCAATATGAATGATTTTGCGAGGATGACTTGCAAAATGCTGTGTATTCCCAATTACTCGGTCATCAAAACGCGCACCAATTGCAATCAACACATCACTGTGCTGCATTGCCATATTGGCTTCATATGTGCCATGCATACCCAGCATGCCTACAAACTGTGGGCTTGTACCAGGAAATCCACCAAGACCCATTAAGGTATTAGTTACTGGATAACCCAACAGCTCTGCGAATTCTTTCAGCTCAGGTGCTGCGTCTGCAAGAATGATGCCACCACCGGTATAGATGTATGGGCGCTCTGCTTCTTGAAGTAACGCTATAGCTTTACGGATCTGCCCGCTATGACCCTTCACTACCGGGTTGTAAGAACGCATCTCCAGAGTTTCTGGATATACAAATGGACCCTTAGTTGCTGATACATCCTTGGGGATGTCAATCAATACTGGACCTGGGCGACCTGTCTGTGCAATGTGAAAGGCTTTCTTCAGTACCAAAGGAAGATCTTTAACGTCCTTTACCAAGAAGTTATGTTTCACAATTGGGCGAGTAATGCCAACGGTATCAGCCTCTTGGAACGCATCTTCACCAATTGCATAAGTTGGTACGTTACCGCTGATGATCACCATGGGGATCGAGTCGGTATAGGCCGTTGCAATTCCGGTAACCGCATTGGTTACTCCGGGACCGGAGGTTACTAATGCAACGCCAACCTTACCGGTTGCACGTGCATAACCATCGGCCGCATGAACGGCTGCCTGTTCGTGACGAACCAGGATGTGTTCAAACTTATCTTGTTTAAAAATTTCATCGTAGATAAAGAGAACGGAGCCGCCTGGGTAACCCCAAACGTATTCAACTCCCTCTTTGTGCAAAGCTTGCACGAGCATCTCTGCACCAATCATTTCTGGAGGTGCTGCTACGATATTGTGATTTGCTGAGTCTTTGTTAGCCTTAGTAGCTAAAAATTCGGCGCTGCTTGTATTCATTTTCTTTCGTCCTTTGCAATTTTCGGCAAAAAATTGTTTGGTCTGTTCTATCTCTTGCTTGTGGCCTGAGTTCGAACGGCGCTGCTACCGGAAAAACCACTTCTTGAATGAGAATCTAGGTAGTAAGCCTTATATTCTATAGCAATCCCCTAAAATAGCCCAATTCTTACCGATTCAGGTCTAATCCATTGCATGGCATCAGCCCAAGAACTATCTGACTTTCTGAGCAGTGTCGAGCAGCGTGCGTTTAAGCAAGCCGTATATGCCGTGCGTGATGATGACGCTGCCATGGATATTGTTCAGGATGCCATGATCAAATTGGCTGAAAAATACGGTGACCGCCCAGCAGCTGAGCTCCCCCTGGTATTCACCAGAATCCTGCAAAACCGGATCCACGACTGGTTTCGGCGCCAAAAGGTCAGAAATACCTGGGTCACCCTGTTTTCCAACATGGGTAAGAAAGCCGATGAAAACGATGATTTTGACCCTTTGGAGTCACTTTCAGCGCCAGATGACAGTGAAATTCACCAAGATGGGGCTCAAAAGCTTGAACAGAGTCAGCTTTTACAGGCTTTGGAGTCAGAAATTGCTAAATTACCTGTACGTCAACGAGAAGCCTTCCTGATGCGTTATTGGGATGAGCTAAGTATTACTGAAACCGCTAAAGCAATGAGTTGTAGCGAAGGAAGTGTCAAAACCCATTGTTCTAGAGCCACCCAGACCCTAGCTAAAGCATTGAAACTAAAAGGAATTACGCTGTGAAACACTTTGATGACCAACTTACCGAGACCCAAGCAGACCAATTTGGCCATGCTAGTGCCGCCCTGCTTAGCCAAGGCGCCCAGAGTCTGCCTGCTGGCATTAAAGAGCGCCTCCATGCAGCTCGCGTGAAAGCCCTTTCCGTTAGAAAAACAGAGAAAGTATTGGCTCATAAACCCGTATTTGCAGGCACCGCTGGAAGCTGGAGCTCCGGATCGAACGGCATGTGGGATACGCTTGGCTGGATAGCGCCTCTTGTAGTGCTGGTATTTGGATTAATTGGTATTGCCCAATGGCAAGATGATTCTCGTATCAACGACATTGCCGAAGTAGATGCGGCGCTATTGTCTGATGATGTCCCACCCGATGCCTATGCTGACAGTGGCTTCTTAGCTTTCCTGAAGAATGGTCCTCTTTCTGATTCTGGCGATTCTGCTACAGACTCAGTTCAAAGCAAATAATTCAGTACTACTCGATGTTACAAACACCGAAGTCTTTTATTGCTAGCGCTTTGGCAGCGCTAGTGATGTGCATGCTTGGTATTCATGCATCTACTGCGCTCGCACAAGCAACGCCAAGTGCAGCCCACGGAAAAGCCCCCGCCATTCCAGAAAAGAAACCGGATGGAACATGGGAAGGCCTTAAGCCTGCACAACAACAGATTCTGGCCCCATTGGAAAGTGATTGGGACTACATGCTTCCCGATAGCCGTAAGAAATGGATCCAAGTAGCCAATATCTACCCAAAAATGAGTCCGCAAGATCAGCAACGCCTGCAGTCTCGCATGTCAAGCTGGTCTAACCTCTCACAAAAAGAGCGTCGCATTGCGCGTGAAAACTATCTCAGCAGCCTCAAGTTTCCAGCTGAGAAAAAAGCTGAAGCGTGGACGGCCTATCAAAAGCTGAGTGATGAGCAAAAGAAAAAATTGGCTGAAACGCAGACCAAGAAAAAGCCCAATGCCATTAATGCGCCTACACTACAGCAACATGCGATTAACCCAAACTCTACCCCAGCTCCACCCGCTCCAAATCCACGAAGTATCCCAGCTGAACCTTCTGGATCGGCCACTGAGAGCAGTGCACCCAACAACTAGTTTTTTGATGACCTTCAAAGCGGTTTTATGACGCCTGCTGAACTAACAGTTTTACCCTCCCCACAATTTTGGCGCCGTGTTTCGTGCTGCCTGTATGAGCAACTCGTACTTCTTGGGGTTATCGCACTCACCTTTTTGCTTCCCAACCTTGGCCTAGGAATTTTGTTTGGAGTTTCATTGCCAAGCTGGTTAACTTTTTTATATCTTTACACCGTCTTAGGCATCTACTTCGTTTGGTATTGGACAAAATCAGGCCAGACATTGGCGATGCAAACATGGCGTATTCGTTTGATTGATTGCCAAGGTCACACACTCAAAAAACGCCAGGCTTTTTGGCGCTACCTATATGGCTCTCTATGGATCATTCCTTGTGTTTTGTTGCAATGGGCGTTCCACCTGGAGAAATGGCAAATCATTGAAATGCTTTTTGCAGTAGCCCTCTTTTTTTGGCCACTCACGATTTACTTAGATCGTAAAGATCCTATGCAACGTCAAAGCTTAGCCGATCGGTTTGCGGGCACACGCCTTGTTGAGTTACCCAAGAACTTAGTCAAGCTAACTTAGTGACTCTCTCTTAAGCACTCAATGGCAGTAGCACTCTGAATCTTTTGACCAAAGCGATACCCCGCTGCTAGACAAGCAAGGACCCCAAAGCAAACTCCCATGAGGAGTGACTGCCCAAAGGCGTTAAATTCAATCTCCATTACATAACGACCTAAGGCCCAGGCAGCCGCTCCTGCTGCAAGACCAGCTAAGGTACCTGCAACAAAACCGATAACCAGCAATTCAACACGCGCAATGCTGGCCAATGTATCGCGTGAAGCGCCGATTGCTTTTAATAAGGCAGCGTTTCGATATCGATCATCTTGAGTTGCAGAAATAGCAGCCACCAGCACCAATACTGCCGCTGCAATCGTAAATGCAAATAGTAGACCTAGTGCAGCAGAGAGTTTATTTAAAACATCTTGGATCTGCTTTAAGGAAGCCGATACATCAACGACCGTAAGGTTGGGATAAGCCTGACTCACCTGAAAATCAAGAGCCTCTTGCTCTGGGGCTTGATAGTAAGAAGTAATCCAAGACTGTGGCAATGCGCTTAATTGTGCTGGCGGCATGATTACAAAGAAATTCACCCGCATCGAACCCCAATCCAATTTACGCAGTGATGTAATTGGAGCGGTAATTTTTTCACCCGCCACTTCAAAAGTAAGCTCGTCACCCATCTTGAGTTTGAGGGTTTTTGCGATTCCTACTTCCATCGATATTTGCGGGCTATCACCCGAGATCCATTTACCTTCAGTCAGGCGGTTACCTGGCGGTAACCGATCGGTGTAAGAGAGATTAAATTCTCGATCCACTAAACGCTTGGCATTATCTTCTACAAAATCATTCGGAGAGATATCGCGCGCATTAATTGCAACCAAGCGACCTCGGATCATGGGGTAGAAGTCTGGCTTTGTCACGCCAGCGTTCACTAAAGACTGAGTGATATTCAATTTTTGATCACCCTGCACATTGATCATGAAACGATTTGGTGCGTCTGCAGGAATATTTCCTTGCCAGGTATTTAACAAATCCTGGCGTAGCAATAAGATCATCAGCAGAGCCATTAAGGCAATACCTAGCGCAGTGATTTGCATCACTGCAAAACCAGAACGCCTGCTTTGCGCAGTAATCGCAAAGCGAAGGGCAAAGTTCTTAGTCTGAATTCTGCTCAACAACTGAAGAACTAACCAGGCAAAACCAGAAAACACCACAATCGCCCCACCAAAGCTAAGGCCGACCCAGAAAGCCAGCTTCCAGTCTCGTGCTGCAAGCGCAATCAGAATGGCTGCCGTACCTAAACCAAAAATAGCCACCCAGATGGCTGAACTATTAATGCCTGTAAATTCTTTACGTATGAGCCGTATCGGAGAAATCTTCACCAATGAAAAGATTGGCGGCCCAGCAAATCCAATTAATAAGAAAAAAGTGAAAAGTGAGCTCCAAATAACCGGCCAGAATGAAACACTAGGCAAGTTAGTCAGAATCAAATTTCCCAGCAAGATGGTGAGCAGCAATTGCACTAAATAACCAAGGGCAGACCCAAAAAGCGCAGCGAAGATACCCAGGCCCAAAATAGTTTTTAATTGTTTTTGAAGAATGATGGATGAAGTGGCGCCAAAGCATTTGAGGACGGCGCAACCATCTGCCTGTTTTAGCGCATATCGACGCGCTGATAAAGCAATTGCTACTGCCGCTACCATCGCTGTTAAGACCGCAATCAGAGAAAGAAAGCGCTCTGCCCGTTCTAAGGTCTTACGCATCACAGGCTGCGCATTTTCTAAGGTCTCGATGCGCAAGCCACGCAAGCCCTCAGAATCTATATAGGCCTTTACCCATTTCTCATATGACTGAACTTCTTCATCATCCCCAGCGAGCAGCAAGCGATAGGTCACCCTACTACCAAGACCGATTAAATCTGTGCCTGGCAAATCCTCTAATGACATCATCACACGTGGTGCAAAGTTCATAAAGCCTGCACCGCGGTCTATTTCACGCTCGAGTACGCCAGCAATCAGAAATGTTTTATTTCCCAGCTTCATTTGATCGCCAAGCTTTGCTTGCAAGCTGCCTAGCATTACAGGATCGACCCAGACAGAACCGGGGGGTGGTCCAGCTTTAAAAATTGCGCTGCTGGACTGTACTTGCAGAGCACCTCGTAATGGGTACAGTGGACTTACCGCTTTCAAGGAGGCTAACTTGCTCTGCGATCCCACGCTTGCCATACTCGGAAACACAATAGTCTGAGCAGCCTTTAGACCATTACTCGCCGCTTGTGCAATAAATTGTTCTGGTAGAGGCTGATCTGATGCAATCAAAACATCGGAGGCAAGCAATTGGCGCGCATCAAACTGAAATGCCCTTTGCATCCGGTCGGCAAGAAAACTAACGCTAGATAAAGCCGTAACTGAGAGCGTTAACGCTACAAATAGCCAAGCCAGCTCACGAGAGCGCAGCTCTTGTCTTAAACCCTTGAGAAAGTCGGCTATATGCTTCAAACTGCCTGAATCTGACCGCCATCTACCCGCATGACAGTGCCCGTAATAAAGGAGGCGTTCTGGCTAGCTAAAAATGCAGCAGCATCGCCATATTCTTCAGGGTCGCCATAACGGCTCATCGGAATCTGCCTCAAGCTTGCTTTAACCGCATCTTCGTAGGAAGTGCCCTCACGCTTGGCTTTCGCCTCATCCAATTGGCGCAAGCGGTCAGTTGCAATCCGACCCGGCATGATAATGTTTACAGTGATACCTTCCTTCGCTACTTCGCCAGACAATGTTTTAGACCATGCCAGCAGTGCAGCCCGCAAGGTATTGGAAATTGCTAAATTTTGAATTGGAGCAATAGCGCCTGAGGTAGTGCTGGTAATAATGCGCCCCCATTGACGCTCACGCATTCCCGGTAATATGCGGTCTGTAATGGCAATCAATGACAAAACCATATCGTTAAAGCTTTTTTGCCAGAGAGCAGGATCTTGTCCAGCAGCCGGTGTTGGAGGCGGTCCACCAGTGTTGTTGATCAAGATATCAATTGGGCCAAGCTCTTTTTCAACTTGAGAAACCAAGCCATCAATCACAGAAGTATCTGAAAGATCCCAGTTGAGGGCCAAGGCTTTGCCACCAACTGCCTCAATCAACTCAACGGAACGCTTAAGACCCTCGGGATTGCGGCCAGTGACAGCAACATTCACACCCTCACGCGCCAATGACACTGCCATAGCTTGACCTAAGCCACGGCTCGATGCCATGACCAATGCGACCTTACCTTTAATACCTAAATCCATTTTGTCTCCCAACTAGTAATCATATTTAGCGCTACTTTCAGTTCAATATCCTATTGGCTTAGGAAGATTTGCAGCATATTTATCTAGCTGCACCTCATACTCCCTAAAAATCTCTGCGAGAGCCTGTTGTTGACCCATCACCAAGGCCTCTGGTGTGTTGTCTTTTAAAGCAATGCGTTTGGTATATCGGTTGCTACCAATCAAGGGGTTCCCTTTACCGCTATTAGTCACGGTCAAGAAAAACTCCATACTGACTACTGCTTCAGGCCTCACACGATAGTCGCCATAAAACTCATTAACGGTTGCTTGTAGGGTGTAATACGGAAAGAAGCTATTGCTTTGCCCTACTGCCGCAGAAAAAATACCCGATTTATTGATCCATTGGCGCTCTGCGTTTGCGATCATATCGGCCGGCAGTGTCGTATAAACGTTATAAAAATCTTTCTCAAAACGTTGATCACCAAGGCGGTAAACCAAAGACCTACCATCGTATGGAGGCGCTACCGAAACAGAGCCAATTTTGAGCCAAAGGCTTGAGCGACTCTTAAGTGGTTCACCACTGCGCTCAGGATTCACCATGAAAGCAGTTGGAGTAACGGGTGAGCGGGATGGCAGTGAGCAAGCAAACAAACCTAAAACTACGGCAGATAGAAAAATGCGCTTCATCATTTTTGAACTCCAGATTGTCCTTGTGTGCCATTCATCGGGAGCACGATTTTTGCAGGAGGCTCACCCCAGATCAAACTAGAAGGAGATTGGCTAGCTATACGGCTGAACTCATTGAGATTCTCAGTGGTCTGCTTGAGATTTTCAATAGTTGCAGTAGTGTCCCCCTGAATACCAGTTACCGTTTGTCTTAAGGAGACAATGGTTCCGATCAATTCACGCATGAGGATGCTTAACTCCTCCTTATCCGTTACCTTAGCAATACGCTCCATGATGACATTGAGAGATTGAACGGAGCGCACTAGCCCTTCATGGCTCTTGCCATCACCTGCCATCAAAGT
This sequence comes from Polynucleobacter sp. MWH-Berg-3C6, assembly GCF_018881855.1. Taxonomy (GTDB): domain Bacteria; phylum Pseudomonadota; class Gammaproteobacteria; order Burkholderiales; family Burkholderiaceae; genus Polynucleobacter. Next base: position 941,443 of record NZ_JACVPN010000001.1, read on the forward strand.
ATTGAGATTAGCCAACAAGAGATCAAACTTCTTTTGGGTTTCCTCAATATTTGCATGATTAAGCGAGCTTACGAATTTCTCTAACCCAGAGATAATTTCGTCAGCTTGATTGGGTAGCGATGGAATTACAGGCTCAGCAGGCTTCCAGCCGTATGCAAGAGGAACATAGTCGGAATTCCCTTCGGAGAAATCAAACTCGACATAGTTGACGCCCGTAATACCCATAGACTTCACGCGTGCCCTGAGATTATTTTTAACAAACTCTTCAACCTGATCCTCGGTTAATTTATCCCCAAAGATTTGCATGCGTATCACAACATATTGAAGACGCTTCTCGAAGGGAATATCTTTTTCATAGATGTCGCCTGATAATCCAATCATGGTTACCTGCCCTATCTTCACTCCCCTGAAGCGTACAGCAGCACCTGTATCCAAACCAGTGACAGATTGCTTCAAATAGGTTTCTACTTCAAAGGATTTTTTGAATAGCTGCCCTGATCCAAAGATCAAGATAATTGCAATCAATACCCCGATTGCGGCGAGCACAAAAACGCCTAATCGAAAATAGTTTGGATTTGAATTATTGCTCATGCAGCTTCCTTGCTCATCATGCGATTGAAGAATTGATGCACCCTAGGATCAGGGCTTGTATCTCTTAAGACTTTAGGATCACCTTGAGCAATAATGCCTTTGCTACCTTTATCCAACATAATCACCTTGTCTGCAATAGCATAAATACTAGCTAGTTCATGCGAGACAATCACAAAAGTGATGCCTAAGTTTTTAGAAAGATCCAAAATCGTACTATCTAGATCTGCTGAAGTAATCGGGTCAAGACCTGCAGAGGGCTCATCTAAGAAGAGGATCTTAGGATCTAAGGCCATCGCTCTGGCGATCGCAGCACGCTTTTGCATACCACCGCTAATTTCGCTAGGCATATAGCTCTCATAAGGCAAAAGACCCACCAAATCCAACTTACAGCGCGCTACTAGATCCATCTGATCCTGCCGAAGATCGGTGTACTCCTGCATAAATAGTGTCACATTGTCCAGCAAGTTCATTGAGCCAAATAAAGCGCCTTGTTGATACATCACACCAAAGCTAGTCATAATCTTTTGGCGCTGTGCACCATATGCAGTCGTGATGTTCATGCCTTCAATCAGTACATCGCCAGATAAAGGCTCGTACAGACCAAAAAGATTTTTGAGTAAGCTGGATTTACCGCAACCAGAGCCGCCCAAGATCACGAAAATCTCGCCGTAATTTACTGAGAAGTTGAGATTTTGCAAAAGAATATTTGAGCCGTAACCCACGGTCAAATTTTGCACATCAATCGCAAGGGTGTTCTGATCCATTAGAAGCCTGTCTTATAAGAGATGTATGCAAAGATGCCATCCACCACCACAATCATGACAATACTACTGACCACTGCACGGGTCGCAGAGATGCCGACCGCCGCTGCGCCAGTACCTGTTTGCATACCGCGTAGACAGCCAACAGCAGATACAACAACACCAAACAAGGTTGCCTTAATCAATCCGGAGCCAATATCCTCAATTGTCACTGTCTGCAACATACCGTTCCAGAAATTAATAAATGGGACATCATAGGCAAGCATCGTCACCATAGAAGCAAAAATACTAACGATGTCAGCAAATAGAGTGAGAACTGGCATCACTAAAATTCCAGCGAGCACTCGGGGCACTACCAAGAAACGAATTGGGCTCAGGCCGCCAGTCACCAATGCATCAACTTCGCTATTCACGGTCATCGTGCCAATCTCAGCAGCAAAAGCTGCCGATGAACGACCAGCAAGCAAAATCGCTGTGATCAGAGGCCCCATCTCGCGTACAACACCCAGTGCAGCTAAGGGGCCTACAAAAGAGACCGCTCCAAACTGCTCCATCCCAATTGCTGCCTGAAAAGACAAAATAACGCCAATTAAAAAGGACACCAGACCAACAATTGGCAAAGCAGCAATGCCCGCTTGAACAGCCGCATTGACAAAGTCACCCCAGCGTACTTGCTTTGGATTACGCAAGGACCAAAATAAATCTGCTGCTAGGTGGCCCGTGAAGGTAACCAGACCTTTTGCATCATTGATAAGGGCCTGGGTTGCTTTACCAGTTTCCACAATGAGGCTACTCTTCAGAGTTGCTTTGGGGACTGGAAATAAATTAGTGATTGGGTCAAACTCTTTGAGCAATGGCTCATATTTAGGATCTAACCCAACGATGGAAAATTGACCACCAGATTTTTGCTGTGCTTCTTCCAGATCAATTAAAAAAGCAATGCCCGCACCATCGAGAGATGCAATATTAGTGGCATCAAAGACTAAGGAGTGATTGCCAGAGCTTTTTAACCAGGCATCCTGTTGTGCGCGTATTTGGGTCCACACATTGGTAAGTGAATAGACATCCACTTTGCCAGCAATGAATACCTTGGCATTCTGTGAGTCGACCAATACCCACTTCGCAACCGAAGTATCTACTATGGTGGTATCCGTACTGGTCGTCATTGTCAAAAAAGGTGTTCTAGTAAGCTTCTAAAGTACTGATACGGGTCATTATGGCAATTTCGAGCTGGCGCCGAGAATCTTCCAATCCCAACTATAAGGGATCTTGATGAAGGGCTTAAGAAAGTGAAAAGGGCCTAGTTTTTCAACTAGGCCCTCAATAAGATGGTGCGGCTGGCAGGAATTGAACCCACGACCCCTTGGTTCGTAGCCAAGTACTCTATCCAGCTGAGCTACAGCCGCAACAGCCATAATTATGCCATGGAAGAGAAAAACTACATCACACCTGCTGGCCACGAACGCATCAAAGCTGAGCTTCTACAGCTCTTAAACCTTGATCGGCCTGAGGTAGTCAAGGTAGTTCACTGGGCAGCCTCCAATGGCGATCGCTCGGAAAATGGGGACTATATATATGGTAAAAAGCGACTTCGAGAGATTGACCGCCGGATTCGGTTCCTGAATAAAAGACTGGAATTTGCCGTCGTTGTAGACAATCTAGCCCGTAAAAATGGGGATGCCGATGCCGAGCAAGTCTTCTTCGGAGCTACAGTTACCTACTCCCCACTAGAGGGTCCAGATGCTGGAAAAGAAACGGTAATCACGATTGTGGGGGTTGACGAGGTGGACCTTGAGAAAGGCCACGTTAGTTGGGTATCACCAATTGCCAAAGCTTTAATCAAAGCCAGATTAGGAGATTGTGTATCGATCCAAACTCCTACTGGTCCATGTGAGATTGAAATACTGGACGTTCAGTATCTCTAGAAAGATTTGGGAATTTAAAGCGCCCGGGTGCGAGTCACTCGCATAACGTCATGGTTGGTACGCAAGCTACGCATGACCTTTGACAAATGCAAACGGTCATAAACCTGGATCGTGAAACGAATAGTGACTGAGTCTTCTTTGTAGCGATCTTCCATCGATACATTCATGATATTAGAATCCGCAGAGGTCACGCTACTCGCAACACGGGCCAGAACACCCTTACCTTGACGGGTATCAATCGCTAAATCAACCTCAAACTCACGATGAACTTCTTTACCCCACTCTACTTCGACCCACTTATCGCCATCCTTTGACAGCATGCGCAAGGCAACTGGGCAATCGTTGGTATGAACCTGTAGACCCTCACCCTTACCAAGATAGCCAATAATGTTATCGCCCGGTATGGGGTGGCAGCAGGTCTGAAAGCTGATGGAGTTACCTTCACGTCCATCCACCAAGATAGCCTGGCGCTGATGGTGACTGACCTCGGTGGTAGATGCAATCCAGTCAGCAGCACCCAAACGCATTTGATCGCCACCGCCCTCATCATCAATCAAGATCTTGAGACGAATTGCGAGCTCTTGAGGAGATCTTCTGCCTAAAGCAATATTGACGCAGGCCTCTTCACGCGTTTTATCGCCGGTCCAGTGCATCAACTTTTCCCAAATCTCTGGGGTAATCAAGGCAGCATCAACACCCTGCTGCCGAAGACCATTAGCCAAGAGGCGCTCGCCCAATTGCAAAGACTCAGCATAGTGCTTTGTTTTTAGGGAATGGCGTATCGAAGCGCGCGCCTTACCGGTGCGCACAAAGGCCAACCAACCAGGATTCGGCTGGGAATTTGCTGAAGTCACTACTTCAATAATGTCGCCATTCTTCAGTTCGCTACGTAGCGGTAACTGAAGGCCATTGATCTTTACGGCAACGCAATTGTTTCCAAGATCGCTATGAATCGAATAAGCAAAGTCTAGCGCTGTTGCACCTCTTGGTAAGGCTCTGATTTGCCCTTTAGGTGTGAAGACATAAACCGCATCTGGGAACAAATCAATCTTGACATGTTCTAAAAATTCTTGAGAATCGCCGCTGCTATCCTGAATATCGATTAAGGACTGTAACCACTGATGAGCACGGTTCTGCACCTCGCTCATATCCGGAGAGCCATCTTTATAAGCCCAATGGGCCGCAACACCAGCCTCAGCTACCGCATGCATGTCGGTCGTACGAATCTGGAATTCCACAGGAACGCCTGATGGACCCAATAAGGTCGTATGAAGTGATTGATAGCCATTCAACTTCGGAATGGCAATGTAATCCTTGAACTTGCCTGGCATTGGCTTATACAGAGAATGCAAGATGCCCAAGGCACGATAGCACTCATCAATACTATGCACTGTAACGCGGAAGGCATACACATCCAACACCTGAGAAAAGCTCACATGCTTGCTGCGCATTTTGTTATAGATGCTATAGAGCGTCTTTTCTCGACCACGTAAATCTACATCGAGATTGGCTTTTGCAAAAGACATCCGTGAGGCTTGCAAAATCTTTTCAATCATTTCCTTACGATTACCACGCGCCCTTTTTACCGCACCCTCAATGACGCGAAAGCGCATGGGCATGGAATAGCGAAAGCTCAGATCTTGCAAATCACGATAAATAATGTTCAAACCTAAGCGGTGTGCAATAGGCGCATAAATTTCGATTGTCTCTGCAGCAACCCGACGGCGCTTCTCCATCGGAACAGCATCTAAAGTGCGCATATTGTGTGTACGGTCGGCCAACTTTACCAAGATGACTCGGACATCACGCGCCATCGCCATAAACATTTTGCGAAAGCTCTCGGCCTGCGCCTCTGCATGACTTTGGAATTCTAATTTATCAAGCTTAGTTAATCCCTCAACCAATTCGGCCACCTTAGCGCCAAACTTTTCAACCAAGTCTGCTTTAGTAGAGCCGGTATCTTCAATCACATCATGCAATAAAGCCGCCATAATCGATGGCGCATCTAAACGCCAAGTAGCGCAGAGCTCAGCTACTGCAACTGGATGGGTAATATAAGGCTCGCCGCTGTGACGGTACTGACCCAAGTGAGCAGTATCTGCAAACTGAAATGCTTTTTTGACTAAGGCTAGCTCATCAGACTTTAAATAAGTAAGTTTCGAGAGCAGGTTATCAATCGAAACAACTTGGTGCTTTAGAGGCGTACTAGGCGCAGACGTTGGCCCGAATAGATGGCGACTTGATTGCGCCAGCAATGTTGCTAGAACTGACTGATTGCTATTATCTTGATTGATTTGCTTTGATGTATCTGAAGGTATGCTCAACAGATCAACTTGGGTTGCCCCAAGCGAAGTCTCCCTAGGCGAGACCCCTCCTACTAATTCCGATGTTTTGACTATTCCTAAAGGGAGCTCCACACCGGAACTCCTAAATTACAAAGGAACTTTGGTCAGCATGTCACGGTCAGTCACACCAGCAGCAACTTCGCGTAATGCAACTACTGTCGCTTTATCTCTGGACTCAACACGTGGAGAGTGACCTTGAACCAATTGACGTGCGCGATAAGTCGCAGCCAAAACCAGTTCAAAACGATTTGGGATAGTTTTAAGACAATCTTCTACAGTGATACGGGCCATGCTGAACTCACTTAAATTTAGCTTCAATACCTATAGGATAACTGATTAGACCCCAAGGCGCCTCAAAAGCACTGGATTTCTGGCCATGCTGGGCCCAGAACGCAGGCGGCTGGAGGCTAAAATATGCTTTAGATCGACTAGGGCCTGCTCAAAGGAGTCATTGACCACAATGAAGTCGGCCTCATGGGCATGCTGCAATTCAACATGCGCGGCAGCTAAACGCCTCTGAATCGTAGCCTCATCATCTTGCCCACGTTTACGCAAGCGCTCTTCTAGGGCTGCAATCGAGGGTGGGAAAATGAAGATCCACTGAACGGATGGAATCAATTTACGAATCTGTTGAGCCCCTTGCCAGTCGATCTCGAGCATGACATCACTGCCAGCTTGCATTTGCGATTCGATCCAAGGTTTAGAAGTTCCATAAAAATGACCATGCACTTCTGCCCATTCTAAAAATTGACCTTGCTCTCTCTCGCGGATAAATTCTTCTTGAGATACGAAGCGGTAATTTTTACCCTCCACTTCCCCCGGTCTTGGGGCACGGGTTGTTGTAGATAAAGATAATTTCAAACCCGGGTCGTCTTTTAACAAGGCGTCTACCAAGGATGACTTACCTGCGCCAGATGGCGCAACAATCATCAACATACTGCCTTGATATGAAGGATTCTGGTTTGGACTGGTCATCATGTAATTGTACGGATTACTCTAAATTTTGTACTTGTTCGCGCATTTGCTCAATCAAAAGCTTGAGCTCTAGGGCTGCCTGAGTACATTCTTCAGAAACCGATTTTGAGCTTAAAGTGTTTGCTTCGCGATTGAGCTCCTGCATCAAGAAATCTAAGCGCTTACCGACAGGCCCTTTACCAGCTAGAGCAGTGTTAACGGCTTGCAGGTGAGTCTTGAGGCGAGCAAATTCTTCCGCAACATCAATGCGTACTGCATAGAGAACAACTTCTTGACGAATGCGTTCCATCAACTCTGTGCCAGACCCACTTGAAGTCTTGCCTTGCTCTTGTGCAGCTAAAGCCTCTGCTAAACGTTCAGTGAGCTTTTCTTGATATTGCGCAACATACTGAGGAACCTTGGGTTCGATCACTTTCACAATCTCACGCATCTTGCTAGTAATACTGGTGAGTACGCCCACCAAGGCTTTACCTTCAGCATTACGGCTATCCATTAAAACTGCTAAGGCTGCTTTACCAGCTTCAACGGTAGCGGCAATCCAACCCTCTTCCTCGCCACGGGGTTCGGATACTACTCCCGGCCAACGCAATACATCGGCAATACTTAATTCTCTCGCATTACTAAAAGCTACTTGAGCCTGAACTTGAAGAGCCTTGAGCGCATCTAGGCGATCTTGATTTAGAGCTCCTAGAGCCTGAGGATTAGCCTTGGCTGCCCCACTATTGCTATTAATACGCCAAGCAGCCCTAAACTCCACCTTACCCCGTGAGAGACTCTGGGTCACTAGCTCCCGCAAAGCGGGTTCAGCCCCACGGCATTCATCCGGAAGACGAAAACCCAAATCCAGAAAGCGGCTATTAACAGCCCGACATTCCACCTGCAGATCAGCAACTACGCCCGCTCCTAGGGAGACTTGGCGAGAAGCGCTGCCATAACCAGTCATGCTCGATATCATATGGACATTGTAGATTCTTATTTGTTCCAACCCAAACCTTTAGGCAAAATTCGATGAGCACCCAATCTATCACCCGTCCAAGTGGCCGTAAGCCCAAAGACTTGCGTCCTGTCACGATTTCCAGGGCGTTTACTAAGCACGCTGAAGGTTCCGTATTGATCGCCTTTGGGGACACCAAGGTTCTATGTACGGCCAGTATTTTGGATAAGGTGCCGCCACATAAACGGGGGTCTGGCGAAGGTTGGGTGACTGCTGAATACGGTATGCTGCCCCGCTCCACTCATACCCGCAGTGATCGTGAAGCTGCTCGTGGCAAACAATCGGGTCGTACCCAAGAAATCCAGCGTCTCATTGGTCGCGCTATGCGCAGTGTCTTTGATCTCCAAATTTTGGGTGAACGCACAATTCACTTAGATTGCGATGTCTTGCAAGCTGACGGCGGTACTCGCACTGCCTCCATTACTGGAGCCTATGTTGCTGCACGTGATGCAGTTAATCAACTTCTCAAGAGTGGCGCTCTCACGCAAGACCCCATCATCGATAGCGTAGCCGCTATCTCAGTTGGTATCTATCAAGGGACTCCCGTTTTAGATTTAGATTACCCTGAAGATTCATCTTGCGATACCGATATGAATGTCGTGATGACTGGTAAAGGCGGCATGATTGAAGTGCAAGGCACTGCTGAAGGAGCAGCCTTCTCTCGATCTGAGCTCAATGCCCTACTGGACTTGGCCGAACAAGGCATTCAGGAACTCACTCAACTACAAATCGAAGCATTGAAATAAGCATCTAATGCAAAAGCTAGTTCTCGCCTCCAACAATGCTGGCAAGGTCAAAGAGTTTCAGGCGCTCCTGGCGCCCTTACGGTTTGAGGTGATTCCACAAGGAGTGCTAGGCATTTCATCAGCCGAAGAGCCCTTCCACACCTTTGCTGAGAATGCCTTGGCCAAGGCACGTCATGCGAGCAGCGCTAGCGGCTTACCGGCGCTAGCGGATGACTCTGGTATTTGTGCGCGCGCTCTGGATGGTAGGCCTGGCGTTTACTCAGCTCGTTACGCTGGTGAGCATGCAAACGATGCTACCAATAATCTAAAGCTTATTTCTGAATTAAGTCATCAATCGGATCGCAGTGCGCATTATGTTTGCGCCCTTGTCTTTATTAATAGTGCCGATGACCCAAATCCCCTGATTGTGGAAACTACCTGGCATGGAGAGATCATTGATGAGGCTAAAGGCAGCAACGGCTTTGGTTATGATCCCCATTTTTTTCTTCCCGAGCTAGGCATGACTGCTGCTGAACTTGATCCTACGCAAAAGAACTTAATTAGTCATCGTGGCCAAGCTCTGCGCGAGCTCATACGTCAATTGCAAGCTCGCACTTAATTACTGTGCTCAATCAACCTACCTTCACTGCATTGCCGCCTTTGGCTTTGTATATTCACTTTCCCTGGTGCGAAAAGAAGTGCCCCTATTGTGATTTCAACTCCCATCAAATCAAAGATCCCACCTCCAATTTAGTCGGCGGCTTTGATGAGCAGCGTTATATCAACGCTCTTATTGCCGATCTTGAAACCGAGCTACCGAATACCTGGGGTCGCCAAGTACACAGCATCTTTATTGGTGGTGGTACGCCCAGCCTCTTGTCTGCTGCCGGCATGGATCAACTACTGTGTGCCGTACGCGCTCGTATCCATTTGGAGCCTGATGCCGAGATAACGATGGAAGCCAATCCAGGATCTGTGGAGGCTGATAAGTTAGCGGGCTTTGCTAAGGCCGGAGTGAATCGTGTGTCATTGGGTATTCAGAGTTTTCAAGATGAACAACTTAAAGCGCTGGGCCGGATTCATAATGGCGCCGAGGCAAAGCGTGCAGTACAGATTGCACTCGATCACTTTAAGTCTGTCAATTTAGATCTGATGTATGGCTTACCCAATCAAAGTCTTGAGGCAGCAAGATCGGATGTTGAGACTGCGTTATCTTTTAAAACACCTCACCTCTCTTTTTATAACCTCACACTTGAGCCCAATACTTACTTTGCCAACTTTCCTCCCAAGTTACCCAGCGATGATGAGATTGATGCCATCTTTGAGCAGAACTTAGAGCTTTTGACGAAGGCGGGATATAAGCGTTATGAAGTTTCTGCTTATGCCAAGAAAGATCAGGAATGCAAACATAATCTGAACTACTGGCGTTTTGGTGATTACATCGGGATTGGTGCTGGTGCCCATGGCAAGATTTCTTATCCAGGCAAGATTACCCGCCAAGTCCGAGAGCGTCACCCCGAGACCTATATGCAAGCAATAGAGACTAAAGGAAATGCTCTCATTGAGTCTCGCGAAATCGCTACGAAAGATCTTCCTTTTGAATTTATGCTTAATGCCTTAAGGCTGACTGATGGCGTTGACACCAATACCTTTAGTGAGCGTACCGGCCTGCCTTTAAGTCTCATTAACAAGAACCTTGATGAGGCAAGTAAAAAAGGGTTATTAGATGAGAACCCAAGCAAGCTAAAGCCAACTGCTTTAGGTCTACGCTACCTGAATAATCTTCAAGAAATGTTCTTGGACTAAGTTACTTACCAATCCAAACGGGTGACTCGCCTTTTAAGAAGGAAGCAACGCCATTTTTAAAATCCTCACTGCCATAGGTTTCTCGAATCAGGTCTTGGCAATCTGGTAATTGGTTGGCAATGATTCTAGTCATTGTGAGCTTGCTCGCTTTTTGCGTAATCGGAGCGAGTTTTAATAAGCGTTCAGCTAGAGCATCCGCTTCTTTTCCTAAATACTCTTGATCATAGGTAGACAACAAGTAACCTTGAGTCTTTAGCTCGCTTGCCGGAACCATTTCGGCAAGCAGCAGCATACGCCTAACGATATTCATACCCATGTGTGCGATTAACCAGGCGATGTTGCCCGGATAGAGACAATTGCCTAGGGTTCTGGCAATCGGTACGCCAAACTTGGCATCTGGCGTGGAGATCCTAAAATCGCAGCAAGTAGCAATCGCCAAGCCACCGCCGACTGCCATGCCATCGATTACTGCAATGGTTGGTATCGGCAGTGATGCCAAAGGGTTGAGATAGTCGTGTATCGCTTCTTCGTAACGTACCCCATCTTCACCATCTTTAAAACTAGTGAACTGTGCAATATCGCTGCCAGAGACGAAAGACTTGCCACCTGCCCCACGAAATATGGCAACACGAATAGCAGGATTCTTGGCAATGTCCAGGCAAATAGATTTAAGGCTCTCATACATACCAACGGTCATGGCATTGCGTGCTGCTACATGATCAAAAGTGACATAAGCAATCTTGTCGCGCAACTCGACCGTGACTTGCGCGACCTTATCTTCCAAATCCTTTTGTGTCATGAAGAAAACTTATTCAGCTTTAATGTTTAAGCTCTTGACCAAGCGCTGGTATTTAGCAAGCTCACCAGCAAGGAAAAGACCAAAGGCTGCAGGTGTTGCTGGACCTTCAGGCTGTAATCCTTGTGAATCTAACGTCTTCTTGATTTGTGGGTCAGCCATCGCTGCTTTTACAGCCTGGTCGATCTTGTTTACCACAGCTGGATCCATACCCTTTGGACCCATCACGGAATACCAATTGGTCACATCAAAGCCAACAATACCTACTTCATTAAAGGTAGGAACATTGGGAAGGATGGATAAACGTTTCGGTGTTGAGATCGCCAATGCTTTTAGACCGCCCTGATTAATTTGCTGCAAGTTTGGCGGCAAGGTATCAAAGTTCATCGTGATCTGGCCGCCTAACAAATCGATAATCGCTTGACCGCTCCCTTTATAAGGCACATGATTGAGCTGAATACCAGCAATCTTGCCAAACAAAGCGCCTGCCAAATGCTGGGTACTGCCGATACCGGATGAGCCATAGGTCATTTGCCCTGGATTCGATTTAGCTAGTGAGATTAACTGCGCTACCGAGTTCACAGGCAATGATGATTTAACAACCAATACGTTTGGCACATAACCCAAGTAAGTAATTGGCGTGAAGTCTGTTGCCGGGTTGTAGGGAACGTTGGTTAATACAAATGGTGCAATTGCATTTGAATTAGAGTGCCCCATGAGCAAGGTATAGCCATCTGGATTAGATTTAGCTACTAAGTCAGCACCGATTGTTCCAGCCGCACCAGATTTATTTTCAATAATGATGCTCTGACCCAAAATCTCACCCATCTTCGGCGCGATTGCGCGGGCAACAATATCAGTGCCCCCACCGGGTGCAAAACCAACAATTAAGCGAATCGGTTTTGCAGGGAAGGCTTGCTGAGCTAGCGCTAGGAATGATGAGGAACTAAGGGCGACAGCAACAAGGCTACGCAGCACCCACTTTGGCAATTGAATCAACATACAGTCTCCAAATCTTGTTTTAATTGTGTTTGATACTATTAGACATTCATTCTAAACATATAAAAACCATCGAGACAATGACGAAAACACCTACTTCTAACCCTTCCTCTAGGCCCTTACCCCTCGCTGGAGTAAGGGTACTGGACGTTAGTCAAGTCATGGCCGGCCCTTACTGCTGCATGCTCCTAGCTGACCTAGGCGCCGATGTCATCAAGATCGAGCCTCCTGGCACCGGTGATCAAACTCGGGGGGCCATGGGTTTCAAGATGAAAGGTTCAGACAGCATGGGCTTTCTGAATATGAATCGCAATAAGCGCAGCTTGACCCTCAATCTCAAAACCGATGCGGGCAAGAAAGTCTTTTTTGAATTGGTGAAGACAGCCGACATTCTGGTGGAAAACTATCGGCCAGGCGTCATGAAAAAACTGGGTATTGATTACGCTACGCTTCAGGCTATTAATCCTGGCCTGGTCTATGCCAGCATCTCTGGTTTTGGACAAAGCGGCCCTTGGGCAGATCGTCCAGGTTTTGATTTAATGGCACAAGCCATGTCTGGGGTGATGAGTGTTACTGGCTACCCCGATGGTCCACCCGTCAAAGCAGGTGTTCCGGTCGCTGATATTGGTTGTGCCCTTTTCGCGGTTTACGGCATCTTGTCTGCTTACATTGGTAAAACCAAATCGGGCGAAGGTCAATTTATTGATGCCTCACTATTTGACTCTGCTTTAGCCTTTTCTATCTGGGATACAGCGCAATACTGGGGTACTGGAGTTGAGCCCTACAAGCTTGGCACCGCAAATCATATGAGCGCACCTTACCAGGCCATGAAAGCCTCTGATGGCTATTTTGTGATGGGCGCTACCAACCAAAAGCTATGGAAACTCCTTTGTGAAAAAATGGGCCGCCCTGAATTATTCGATGATGCTCGTTTTAAAACCAATCCACTACGTTTAGCCAATCGTTTAGAGCTTGCCACTGAACTAGAAAAAACATTTATTACGAGAACCAGCGATGAGTGGGTTGATGATCTTTTGACTGCAGGCATTCCAGCAGGACCAATTAACACCTATCCTGAAGCCTTTGACAGTGAACATGGTCGTCATCGCAAAATGCGTATGGAAATTGATCACCCAATTGAAGGCACAGTTCCCAATATTGGCTTTGCCGTCAAGATGATGGGTACACCACAGCAAGTTCGCAAGCATCCGCCATTACTGGGTGAACATACTAGCGAAGTTCTTGCTGAACTTGGCATTGCTGGCGATGAACTCAAAGTCTTAGAAGCTGGTGGCGCTTTTGCGCCTTAAGTCACCCTACTGCAGACTTACTCGCCTGCAGTAATTGCCATGTCTTGAGCAGCAAAAGGATCTTTCACCACCTTTGGCGAAGACTTGGCATCAAGCTTCTTAGCCTTGGTGCCTGGCATCAACTCAAAATCAGGAGTGAAGACCGTCAATGTGCTCTTGAGCTGGTCAAAGGATTTACGGTCACCATCAAATCTGGCCTTACCTTCAGAGAGCAATTTTTCAAAGCTTGTCTGGCCACCCATGACCTTCTCTAGTTCACTGCGATTTAAGGTGATGGTGAGATTAGGATTTTTTGCTTGCTGTCCTTTGATATTGGTGAGCGCAGAGTTACTCATCTCAATCACAAATTTCTCGCCATTGTCTGGTGTTGCCAGATTAATGGTGAATTTCATACCGGCAGCTTTTTTACTATCCATGCTGATCGCCAGGGAATTGAGCCATAACTCTGTAGTCATGGCTTTAATCATGTCGGGCCCATTGGATTTTGGTGACGCTCCAGATGGCATGCCATGACGTAACTCGTACGCGGCACCCAAAAAACTATTGCGCACGCTAGGACTCTCTTTTTGATAACCAATCTGCTCAAAGATGTCTGCTAGTAAATCTTTTGCTGCAACGTTATTGGGTTGAGCATAGACGAGTTTATTCACGATCTCCATCGCTTCGCGATACTTGCCTTGCTTATAAAGTGACTTGCCTTTTGACATGATCTTGTCTGGGCCACCCATCATCTCTACATAAAGAGGTGCAGAATCTTTTGGCGATAAGGGGATTAAGGTGGCTGGATTTGCATCCCAATAACCAAGGTAGCGATTAATCACTGCACGACTATTGTGCTCTTCAGAGCCATGATAGCTATGGGCTGCCCATTGTGACTTCAGGCTTTCTGGCTGCTTATAAACGTTATGAACTTCATTGATCGTCACACCATTGTTGGCTAGATGCAAAACTTCATTATTCAGATGCGCATAGCTATCGCGCTGAGTGCGCATCACTTCTTGAATGCGCTCATTACCCCACCGCGGCCAGCTATGTGATGCAAACATCACTTCTGCTTCATTGCCATAGCGATATAAGGCGTTATTAATATTTTTGGACCAAGCCAAGGCATCACGCACTAAGGCACCACGCAAGGTGTAAATGTTATGAATAGTGCCGGTGATGTTTTCTGCAGCCCAGAATGCTTTGAATTGTGGAAAATAGGTATTCATCTCTGCAGGCGCTTCAGTACCTGGCGTATTTTGAAACTCCATCTCAACTCCATCCACGGTCATCTTTTCAAATGGCTCATTGATGAGAATGGTTGGCTCAATTAAACCGAGATTACCTGCAGCAGTATTTTTACCAATCGATTGATCCACGTGACCAAATGGGCTGCGGGGCAACAAGACGCCATACTGAAAATACATCCGGCGTGTCATCGCATTACCTGCGTACACGTTCTCGGCAACAGCATGATCCATAAAGCCTACGGGTGCAATGACCTTGACCTTGCCGCTTTTCACATCGGCCTCATCCACTACGCCACGCACACCACCAAAGTGGTCTCCATGGGAATGGGAATACACCACCGCTACCACCGGACGCTTGCCAACCTTCTCATTGACTAGCTCTAGGGCAGCTCTTGCAGTTTCCTTAGCGGTGAGTGGGTCAAACACAATCCAACCCGTATTGGTCTTCACAAAACTAATGTTGGCTAAGTCAAAGCCGCGTACTTGATAAATCTTGCCAGGAACAACCTCATAAAGACCGTAGCCCATATTCAGAATTGCTTGGCGCTGCAATGATGGGTGAACACTATCAAAGTCTTTGCCTTGCAATAAGAACTCGTAACTACCCATATCCCAGGCAACGTTTCCGGCATCTGCCATGATGGTCTTATAAGCCGGAGCGGCGATAAAGCCTTTTTTGGATTCTTCAAAGTCACGCTTATCCTCAAACGGCAGTGACTTGCGTAAACCGTTTTGTAGCTCAACCGTGAAACTGGAAGGTGCTTTACCCTTGACATCAAAATGCTTGCCTTGCATTGCGCCAGGGTCAGCAACCACACCACCCCCACCTGCTGCAAATGCGAATCCAGACGCGAGAAGAGATGCTGCGAGAAAGAATTTATTAAGTGTGGGTTTCATACGGTAGGCCTAGTCATCATGAATACATTCAATGATATGAGCCAGAGTTAGCATGGCAATTAGCCCTTAGGCTAATACTGGTCACTAAGTTTGACTAGATTGAATCACTTCAGGCGGCAGCTGAATGACAAACCTTGCTCCACCACCAGGATTATCCTCAAACCAAAGAGAGCCACCATGACGACTGATGATGTGCTTGCATAACCAAAGACCCAAGCCCATACCCGACCCCTTGGTACTCGAGAGCAATTCAAATAAGTGGGACTGCGACTCCTCAGATAAGCCCTCACCGTTATCGGCAACAGAAATCTGCACGCCAGTATCGGAGTATGAGCCCTCGATCGTCAGCCTCTTATCGATCCGATCAGAAGCGACTAATGCCTCGATTCCGTTATTAATTAGGTTCAACATGACTTGTTGGATTTCACTAGCATTGGCACTAGCTAACAAATTGGGCTGCAAGCGTAGCACTACCTGGATATTTTTTGCGGTGAGTTCAGGCTTAGCAATACTGAGCACTGTTTGTACAAGGTTGCCCAAGTTCACTTGTGATGTATTAACTTCTCCATCCGAGAAAATTGAACGCAGAGAGCTAATAATTCTTGCGGCGCGCTGATTGTCAGACAGCAAGGTATCCAATATTTCTTTTTGAAGTTCGGGATTAAGCTCCCCATCTGCAAGTTTCTTTTGCAGGAACTGAATATTTAAACTAGATGCGCCTAGCGGTTGATTGAGCTCATGAGCAATCGATGCAGATAAAGCCCCGGTACTCGCGCTCTTGTTGGCCTTGAGCAATGAGCCCATTAACTGCTCCCGCTCCTGAAGCAGTCGCCTAATCTCCTGGTTCTCGGTATGGGATTTCAAATTAGCTATGGCAATCTGTTCGGCCCAATAACCGCCAATCGCAATATAAGAAAGCGTGGTCATTACTAGCTGTGCAATCGTAAACAAGATCAATATCTGCGGTATCTGATCAACCTGCAAAATCGGTAGTCCTGAAGCGATCAAGATGGCGATGCGCCCTAGTGCAAAGAACATTTCTGCGCAGCTAGCATATTGGAGATAGAGCAATTGCCTCGATGGGGCTTGCCGTTTTTTTTGATTGAGGACGAAGATTTGCCAGGTATACAGAATTGAAACGAGTGTAACCACGAATATGGTGCGAACTTCAAAATTGGCATTCTGGCGCAGATACTCAAAAGCAAAGAAGAAGACGATTAACGAGATACCAAAACCAATTTTTAGTTGCTTAGAGATCTTTTGATTTAAGGATTGGCAAAATAAGACCTGAAGTACAGCCGCAGAATAAAACAAGACATTAGCGATGGTGAAATTGAATTGAGGATTCTTGATATCTGCGAGAGTCACTATTCCAGCACCAAATATTAGTAACCCAATAATGCTGGCTAATAGCGAAGACATCCAATACGGACTGGGCTTCACTAAATTTTGCGAGCGGTAATAGTGATAGACGCCAAAGAATAGGCCCATCTGAATAATGGCCAGAATGAAGAAGTAAATGGAGATCAAAAGCTTCATAACCGAATCGTACAACGATCAGGCCCTCAACAATCCAGATCCACCAAGGCGCAGGTATGTGGACCCTGAAATACCCAGCCTTTACAATAAAGATAATCAATTTATTCAGAAAAAACGATATGCGCTTTAGTCATTTTGTAGTCTGCATTGCCTCACTCGCCCTATTTGGCTGCTCATCCCTAGAGCGCAAATCTGCCGTGCCTGCCCAATCTTTAAGCAAGGCTCAGATCGCCGGCTTACCAAGCGTGCGTTACCTCATCTCTACTCAAGCCGGTACAGACGCCCTTGTGGCTGATGTCATCCAGGTAGAGACCGCTAGAGGCAATAAAGCATTTACAGGGGACGCCAACTATTTGGCGCTTTCTGGTGGCGGAGATGACGGCGCTTTTGGTGCTGGTCTGTTGGTCGGCTGGAGTAAGCAAGGATCTAGACCTGTCTTCAATTTGGTCACTGGCATTAGTACAGGCGCATTGATAGCCCCATTTGCTTATCTGGGCAAAGAATATGACCCAGCTCTCCAGCAGGTCTATACCAATATCAACCCAAAGGACATCTTTATAGAGCGTGGCCTTCTCTCGGGAATCTTTAGTGATGGTTTAGCAGACTCCACTCCACTCTATCAATTGATTTCTAAATATGTGGATGCAGATTTCCTCAAGAAAATTGCTTATGAATACAACACCAATGGTCGCTGGCTTCTGATTGGCACTACCAATATTGATGCTGGAGTCCCTGTAGTTTGGAATATGGGGCGTATTGCGACCGTTGGTACGCCTGAGGCACTTGAACTCTTTCGCCGCATCATGCTCGCCTCTGCCTCGATTCCTGGAGCGTTCTCGCCAGTGATGTTTGATTTCTTAGTTGACTCACAAACTTTTCAAGAAATGCACGTGGATGGTGGCGCTAGCACCCAGGTATTTTTATACCCTTCTGCCGCTGCACAGAAAGCAAATGAATTAGGTGTCAAGCGGCGCAATAATCGTCAGGCCTACATCATCCGGAATTCAAGATTAGATCCCCGCTGGAATGAAACTCAGCGTAGCACCTTAAGCGTTGCTGGTCGGGCGATTACTCAGTTGATTCAAACTCAGGGCATTGGTGATCTCTATCGCATTTATACAATGACGAGGGCCGATAAAGTTGGCTTTAATCTGGCCTATATCGGCTCAGACTTTTATGAACCCCACCAAGAAGAATTCGATACCAAGTATATGAATGCTTTATTCCAATATGGTTACGAGCATGCCATGAAGGGATATCAATGGAGCAAGTATCCGCCGGGCTTTAATGGCGCATTTGATACTGATGGCGAGAAGATGATTCTCAATAAATCAGGTAACAAGAAGTAAAGACTGCAAAGAAAAACTCCAGCCAATAAGCTGAGGTTTGTATTTTGGCGGAAGAGGTGTCTAGATTTTGCCCCTCCAATAAACTCTACCATTATCCATAAGCCCATGAATTATATGGCTTTAAAGGGTAGCCCTACTCCCGTGTAAACCACCTAAATCCACCTGAGACTATGTCTTGCTGATGGGTGAGAAACGGGAAAAAATCATCGTTAGCGCATAAGGGAGTTGCGACTGCCGAGCACTTAAAAAAAGGTGTGCTTTTTAAGATTTTTTTATCTGTTTTAAGTTTTTTTTATTTTCATGGTGGGTACAAAGGGGGGTTCAAACTCCATCATTAGACCCATCATTGACATGGCTTCTATGTAACCATGCTCCCGTGTAACCCATTGAGATTTAATAAAATATGTTGATTAAAGATGAGTTCATAAGGGGTAATTTTTGCTTGAGTTTGGGATGCCGAATGGCGGATAAATTTAGCTTTACGGCACGTCGCATTGCCAATCTCTCTGAACCCGGTTTCTACCACGACTCAGAATCCAGAGGGCTATATCTTCAGGTGATGACGGGGGTAAATAAAATCATGCGAAGTTGGATATTTCGCTACACCAGCCCCACCTCATTTAAACGCAGGGATATGGGCTTGGGGCCACTAGAGGTCCGCTCACTTGCTGATGCCAGACGGAAAACGCTTGAGCTTCGTAAATTAATTCTAGATGGTGTTGATCCGATAGAACAGCGCAACAGGATTCGGACTGAAGCCCTAGCCGCTACGGAGGATGGAATTACCTTCTCAATTGCAGCAGAGCGTTGTATTGCAGCCAAACGATCAGAATGGAAGAATGCGAAGCATGCTGATCAATGGGTAAACACTATGGGTACTTTTGTTAACCCAAAAATTGGAAAGATGCGGGTTGATCAAATCAATACTGGCCATATCGCCAAGCTTCTTGAGCAAGAAATCAAGAAGAAGTCTGGTGAAGTTGAAGGCCCCTTCTGGAATGTTCGCACCGAAACAGCTACTCGTGTACGACAACGAATTGAAGTGATCCTTGACTGGTGCAAAGCTCATGAATACATCAAGGGGGATAACCCTGCACGCCTTAAAGGCGCCTTAGCCCATCTTTTACCTAAAGCCAACAAGATTCAGAAGAAAAGTCACCATCCTGCTCTGCCATTTCAGCAGATTGGTGAGTTTATGAGAGAGCTGCGAACAAAGAGTGGTTTCTCTGTACTTGCCCTTGAGTTCTTAATTCTTACGGCTACACGAACTGGTGAGGTGCTTAATGCCAAGTGGGATGAGTTTGATATTGAAAATAAGGTTTGGACTATTCCTGCTGAGAGGATGAAGGCCGGTAAAGCTCATCGAGTGCCACTAAATTCTCGGGCGATTGAGATATATGAATACCTCTCTGAGCATCGCATAAATGAAGCTCTATTCCCTAGCAAGCGTTACAACAAGGACAACATGTCAAATATGTCTCTCATTGCCATCATGAAGAGAATGCCGGCATATGCTCAATATGTTCCCCATGGATTTAGGTCTACATTTAGGGATTGGGCGGCAGAAACTACTGACTATCCAAATGAGACTGTGGAGCTTGCTCTGGCTCACACCATTAAGAATAAGTCTGAGGCTGCTTATAGGAGGCAGGATCAATTGGAGAAGCGCGCTAAATTAATGAGCGAATGGGAGGAGTTTGTTGATCATTAGCCCGCTTGCGATGCATAACAGGCATTAACCACCCTGCTGGGTAGCCACTTACAGACAGCCCCAAGTAATTCAGAAAATCATTTTCTATCAGGTTAATACCAAGCTTAAGAGAGGCGATACAAATAGACCTCCACATTGTAAATATCAATCATCAAACAGCATGAGCAGTTGATTTAGCTCGTCCACATTATTACGGGCATGATCCAGCAAAGCTTTTGGGAAATGCTGCGAATAAAACCCAGGAGCAAATGGATCGCGATTATCAACTCTCCTCAGTCGATCTTTACATTCTTGACTGGTGCTTGGAACCGAATGCCCTAATATTGAACTGACCTGATTTTTAGTACCACTCCCAAAGAGAGGATTTTTGATAATCTTCACCTTAAAGGAGTGCTAAATATGGCAAAAGGCCAACGTCTTAAACCCGAGCAAATCGTCACCTTATTGCGTCAAATCGATGTCCTGACAACGAACGGCAAAACCCTAGCCCAGGCCTGTAAAGAAGTGGGAACGGTAGAGCAAAGCTACTATCGTTGGCGCAAGATTTATGGCGGCATGAAGGTCGATCAAGCTCGTAAGTACAAAGATCTAGAACTGGAAAATACCCGGCTTAAGAAGCTCGTAGCGGACTTATCGCTACGAGAAGTCATGCTTAAGGAAGTCATTAAGGGAAACTTCTAAGCCCTACTAGGCGTAAAAATGCAGCGCAGCTGCTCATGGACCAGCATTCTATCTCTGAGCGGACTGCCTGCAGTTTAGTGGGGCTATCGAGAGCCGCTTATCGCTATATGCCATTGCCTAG
>NZ_JACVPN010000008.1 GCF_018881855.1 Polynucleobacter sp. MWH-Berg-3C6
TCAGAACAACACTTCAAGCACAAGCGTTGGTGCTGCTGCTGCAAGCCAAGTATCTGTTGGCGCACGTCACACTTTCTAATTTGACGCTAGCGTAAGCTAGTTAAGAATTAGTTTTTAGAAGTACAGCCTTTTAGATTAACCCACTGTAGAGATACAGTGGGTTAGTTTTTTGCAACATTTGAAAAATTTCTAGCAACATAGAGAAATAAATTTGTTTATATTTTTTAGCATTAAATTCTTCATGAATAAATTGTTAAAAAATTGCAAAGTTATTTCTACCAATATCAAGCGGCTAACGACGCTTCAAATAAAGCTGCAAATGCTGTGGATAGTGATGTCAGGTTAGGTGACAAATATTCCACAATACAGCTACCGCTCTTTCCGCAAGATAACCGTTATAGAAAATGCTATGACTTTCAAGAACTAATTTGCCTGCATCTAGAAAAAGAGCGGCAAAGGTGTCAGAACCAAGAGATAACTAAGCAAACCTTCGAGATGCTAAGGTGCAGGTTAAACGGTCATCTTCTAGCTTATTTTGGTGCAGAAGATGTTAGGGCGATAAATCATCGCAAGATATCTGCATTCATCACTTATTTGCAAAATGAAAAAGTTGGTGCGGTAACTATTAACCAATATTTAGGACTCTTGAAGAGAGTGTTTTATTTAGGGATTTTGGAAGGGTTGCTTGAGCAAATGCCTATTTTCCCCAAATTAAAGTCAAAAAGCATTCCACGGGGAAGCTTCTCCCTCATGGAGTACAAGCGTTTACTGAGAATCAGCAAGCAACTATCTTCTATTTAGAAGGTAGAAGGCCCTCCAACCCATCGCAATAAGGCTGGTGGCGCCTTTATCAAATACGACGGAGTGCCTGAAGAAATGCGCTGGCTGATTGGTTTTATGGTGAATACCTTTATCAGACCGGTCGATATCAAGCTCATTAAAAACAAGCACATTCATATCGTTGATGGCGCCAATAGATACCTGCGAATTCAGATGATTGAAACCAAAAAACATACAGGTCAAATCATTTCCATGAGAGTGGCCGTCAGCATCTATCTAAAAATCTTGGCTTTCCAAAAAAATAGGGGTTATGGTTGGCCAGATGACTATGTATTTTTCCCAGAAGTAAAAGATAGGCAGGGTGCAATAGCCTTGATATCCGGCCATTTCAAGAAAATTCTAGATAAAGGAAATATGGCACTTGGCGTTAACAATGAGAAAAGATCGCTCTATAGCCTGAGACACACAGCAATTACCTTCAGGCTTTTATATGGCCGGGGAATTGACTTATTAACCTTGGCCAGGAATGCGAGAACTTCTGTAGAAATGATAGAAAGGTTTTACGCATCCAATCTAACGGCAGAGATGAATGTCGACATGCTTCAGAGCAAACGAACCAGTATCTCAGGCAATTAATTCTTACAAAATGATGGCTGGGATTGCGCTGTCAATGCTCCGCTATCCGGAGTGCGCTTGCTTTTGAGATAAAAGGATGGTGCCCCTTGTCCGACTCGAACAGACCACCTACTGATTACAAATCAGTTGCTCTACCAGATGAGCTAAAGGGGCAACGGTGATATTTTAGCTTACTTAACAATCTTCAAGGATGGTCTGGTCGTTTTTGGCTTTTCAGCTACCTCATCTGAGGCATCTGCAATATGCAAGTCCCGAGTCTGCTTAGGATCAAACGGAAAAGACATTCCTTGACCATTCTCTCTGGCGTAAATCGCCAAGACATGCGTTACAGGAACCATAATCTTCCTCGGAATACCCCCAAACCTCGCCTGAAAGCTAATCCAATCATTCTCCATCTGCAGCTGATGGCAGGCCTCTAGGGAGAGGTTTAAAACGATTTCATCGTTCTTCACAAACTCCATTGGCACTTCGACCCTGGAGTCCACAAAGACCGCTATAAAGGGCGTAAAACCAAAATCCGTGCACCACTGATGTAGAGCACGGATTAGATAGGGTTTATTACTTGGAACGTCAGGCATGCCGACAGATATGAACCGCTAGTAAAGCTTAGCGGCGCATTACCTTTTCTGAAGGAGTCAAAGCCTCGATATAAGCAGGTCTGCTAAAAATACGCTCAGCATATTTCAGGAGGGCTGCAGCATTGCGGGAAAGATCAATGCCGTAATGCTCAAGACGCCATAACAAAGGCGCAATAGCAACATCGAGCATGGAGAATTCATCGCCAAGCATGTACTTATTCTTCACAAAAATGGGTGCAAGCTGAGTTAAGCGATCACGAATTGCCAAACGGGCTTTCTCGTGAGTCTTTTCAGCAGCCTTGCCTTTTTCATTTTCTAAAGCAGCAACGTGAACAAAGAGCTCTTTCTCGAAATTAAACAAGAAAAGGCGTGCACGTGCACGGGCTACTGGATCAGGCGGCATCAATTGTGGATGAGGAAAACGCTCATCAATATATTCATTGATGATGTTTGATTCATACAAAATCAAATCGCGCTCAACCAAAATAGGAACCTGGCCATAAGGATTCATCACTGAGATGTCTTCTGGCTTGTTAAACAAGTCGACATCACGGATTTCAAAATCCATGCCTTTTTCAAAAAGCACCAAGCGGCAGCGTTGCGAGAATGGGCAGTTAGTACCCGAGTACAACACCATCATAAATTTATTTCCTTAAATTTCTACTTCAATACAACAAACGCACAACAGCGTTAAATCTTTTCACTCACGAGCCCCGATTTCAGGGCTCATTAAATGATTAGTGAATATCTTTCCAATACGCTTTATTTAAGCGCCATGCCAAGAGGGTAAAGATCGCCAAAAACAAGAGCACTATCACGCCAAGACGCTTACGCTCTAGCTGAACTGGCTCAGCCATCCAAGACATGAAAGCCACCAAGTCGGCAATATTGTCGTCATACTCTTGGGACTTCATGGTACCTGGAGTTAACTGCTCAAAACCAACGAATACTTTCTCGGTTCTGCTCTCATCATGAGGATCTTTGCGCTCTTCAAACTTCGCAGCGCGCTCACCCTGTAATTGCCAAAGAACATGTGGCATACCAACGTTTGGATAAACCAAGTTATTCCAACCCGTTTGGGTAGTGTCATCTTTGTAGAAAGTACGGAAGTAGGTGTAAAGCCAATCTGTTCCGCGAGCACGAGCCTCTACAGATAAATCCGGAGGGGTCTTGCCAAACCATGCCTTGCCTTCTTTGGGAGTCATGGCAATCGTCATCAAATCACCTACTTTGGCATCAGTCAAAATGAGGTTGTCTTTGATTTGCTGATCGGTCAAGCCAATATCGCGCAAACGGTTGTAGCGCATGCTTGTAGCTGAATGGCAGTTCAAGCAATAGTTCACAAATATTTTGGCGCCATTTTGCAAGGAAGCATTGCTACTAACGCGATCCGGTGCCTTATCTAAAGGAAAGCCACCTTCACTTGCATTAGCGGCAGCACCAAAGCCGAGGGCAGCAACCAATACTGTTGCTTGGCAGACGCCCATCAAAGTTTGCAGAATTTGTTTCATACTATTTCCTAATTTCTCTGGTGTCTGAATTAATGGGATTCAAAAGTAACGCGGTCTGGAACCTGCTTGAATGTGCCAAGTTTGCTCCAGAAAGGCATTGCCAAGAAAAAGCCCAGATAATAAATCGTACAAATCTGAGAAATCTTTTCAAAAATTGGTGATGGCGGCTCGATACCCAAGTAACCCAAGATCACAAAAGTAACAATAAATACACCATAGATGTATTTATGGAACTGAGGGCGGTAACGAATCGATTTCACTGGGGAATAGTCAAGCCAAGGCAAGAAGAACAGAATGACTACTGAGCCACCCATAATTACGACGCCCCAGAATTTCGCATCAAACAAATAGAAGCCAGCAGCTAAAGCCAATGCAATTGCTACACAGGCACCCTTCACTCTGTTATCGCTTGAAGTCTTCGCAAACATTCCAAGAATGACCGCTAAGAAGATCCACAAAGGCAACAAGAAGTTAGAGGTAGTTGCACGCAACATTGAGTAGAACGGTGTGAAATACCACACTGGCGCAATGTGCGTTGGCGTTACAAATGGATTAGCAGGGATAAAGTTGTTTGCTTCTAAGAAATATCCGCCCATCTCTGGAGCAAAGAAAACGATGCTCGCAAAAACGATTAAGAAGCCACCCAAGTACATCACATCATGCACGCTGTAGTAAGGATGGAATGGAATACCGTCCACTGGATGGCCATTTGCATCTAAATTGTTCTTAATTTCAACGCCATCAGGATTATTGGAACCCACTTCATGCAAAGCCAAAATGTGAGCTGCCACTAAACCAATCAACACTAGTGGAATAGCGATCACATGGAACGCAAAGAAGCGGTTCAAAGTTGCATCGCCAACCACATAGTCACCACGCAACCATAAAGAAAGGTCTGGACCAATAAAAGGAATGGCAGAGAACAAGTTCACAATCACTTGAGCGCCCCAGTAAGACATCTGGCCCCATGGGAGCAAGTATCCGAAGAAGGCTTCGCCCATTAAGCACAAGAAAATTGCGCAACCGAAAATCCAAATGAGTTCACGTGGCTTACGATAAGAACCGTAAATCAAACCACGGAACATATGTAGATAGACCACCACGAAGAACATCGAGGCGCCAGTCGAGTGCATATAGCGAATCAACCAACCCCATGGCACTTCGCGCATGATGTATTCAACGGATTCAAAAGCTTTAGCAGCATCAGGCTTGTAATTCATTACCAAGAAAATGCCGGTAATGATCTGAATTGCTAAAACAACAATTGCTAACGCACCAAAGATGTAGAAAAAATTCAGATTCTTCGGGGCATAGTACTCACTCATATGCCGCTTAAATGCTTCGGTAACTGGAAGACGTGAGTCAACCCATGCCATTAGCTTTACGGCTGCGGAGGCGTCTGCAGGAACTTCTTTTTCGTGAAATGCCATTTATCTCTCCTTAGGCCTTCTTATCTTCGCCAACCAGAATCTTGGTATCGCTCAAATACATATGTGGCGGTACTTCCATATTGTCTGGTGCTGGTTTATTTTTAAATACACGGCCGGCCATATCAAATGTCGAGCCATGACATGGGCAAAGGAAACCTCCTGGCCAGTTATTTGGCAAAGAAGGTTGAGCTCCTGATTCAAATTTAGCTGTCGGAGAGCATCCTAAGTGTGTGCAAATACCTACAACTACAAGGTACTCAGGCTTAATTGAGCGCCATTGATTCTGGGCGTAAGGAGGGGTAAATTGAGCTGGATCACGCAAAGAATCTGGATCAGCCAACTCGCCATCAATCTTGGACAACTCAGCAACTTGCTCAGGGGTACGGCGAACTACCCAAACAGGCTTACCGCGCCATTCAACCATTCTCATTTCATCTGGCTGCATGCCAGTGATATCAATCTCAACAGCAGCACCGGCGGCCTTAGCACGCTCAGAAGGCTCAAAACTGTCTACAAACGGGTAAAGGGCCGCGGCTGCACCTACGCCTCCAACTGCCGAAGTGGCGATCAGCCAGTTACGGCGATCCTTGTCCATACAGGGCTTGTCACTCATTTACAAAATTCCTAAAGGGTATTTATGGGTGGAAATTGCTTAAACCTAGCATTTTAAAGTAAAAAGTGGGGTAAGTAGGAAAGTTGTGGGGTTAATCTTGGGTTAATGAGTATTTGGTCAAAAAAGGAAGCTGAAATGAGTGTTTTAAAGGAATTTCGGGACTTTGCCGTCAAGGGCAACGTCATAGATTTAGCGGTTGGCGTCATTATTGGCGGGGCTTTCGGGAAAATCGTCGATTCCCTAGTAAACGACATCGTTATGCCCGTGATTTCGACTCTTTTGGGGGGTCACATCGACTTTACGAATCTCTTTATCGTCCTAGGCCATATTCCAGAAGGGGTGCCCAGAACCTTTGATGCCCTCAAAAAGGCTGGGGTGCCCATTTTTGCCTATGGCAACTTCATCACCATTTCTATTAATTTCATTTTGCTAGCCTTTGTGATTTTTCAAATGGTCAAAGTAGTCAACAGGATTCGTCTCTTAGATGCGCCACCTCCGCCAGCAGTACCGGAGGATGTCGTGTTGTTGCGTGAGATTCGTGACAGCCTCAAAAAATAAATTCATAAAGCACATTACTCAATGTTGAATCGCCTATGGTTACTGTTTGCGCAAACAGTAACCATTCTTCTTGCGGCAATATTCATTATTGTCACTCTGAAACCGAACTGGATATCGGGCGAAGGTGTGAGCTCTATTGTTGAAAGCGTTACCTTAAAAGAAGGTGCATATGATGGCGGCTCTATTAGCCCAGGCTCATACCATGATGCAGTAAAAAAATCGATGCCTGCGGTTGTTAATATTTTCACCACCAAGATTTCTACAAAACCAAAAGCGCGCAAAGGAATCAAACAAAATCCTGCTGATCCTTTGTTTAAATTCTTTTTTGGTGACCAGCCACCCGACGAGGAACCGACATCCAGCCTGGGTTCCGGGGTTTTAGTAAGTCCCGAGGGAATTATTCTTACCAATCATCACGTCATTAGTGATGCAGATGAAATTGATGTTGCACTTGCAGATGGCAGAAAAGTCAAAGCAAAAATTATTGGTAGCGATCCAGAAACAGATATCGCCGTTTTAAAAATCGAACCTAAACAATTGCCTGCACCAATTGCTCTAGGAAAAATTGAATCTGTTCATGTAGGTGATGTAGTACTTGCGATTGGAAATCCATTTGGAGTTGGTCAAACCGTTACATCAGGGATTGTTTCTGCGATGGGTCGCGATCATGTTGGTATCAATACTTTTGAAAACTTTATTCAAACGGATGCAGCAATTAATCCTGGAAATTCAGGGGGCGCTCTAGTGGATACGCGCGGCAATTTGATTGGTATCAATACCGCCATTTATTCAAACAACGGCGGGTCCATGGGAATTGGATTTGCTATTCCAATAAATTTAGTCAAGCAAGTAATGGAATCTATTCTCAAAAATGGTGGGGTCACTAGAGGCTGGATTGGGGTTGAGCCTCAGAACCTGTCAAAAGAGCTCTCAGAATCGCTTGGTTTGCCTAGCAACACCGTCGGAGTCCTGATTTCTGGGGTCCTGGAGGGTGGTCCTGCGGCAAGGGGCGGGGTTAAGCCTGGGGATGTGCTCGTCTCCGTGAATGGCAATAACACTCAAGACGTAAGGCAGCTCTTAAATCAAATCGCGCAGATCGGCCCAGGAAATGAAGCAACTCTGAAAATTTTGCGCAAAGACAAAGCCTTGGAACTGAAGGTCCAAACCGGCAAGCGGCCCAGACCAAAGACACTGAATTAATTGAGGACTTGCTGCCTTTTATCCAGCCAGTATTTTGGATAAGAAATCTTTAGCTCTTGGGGAGCGCGCTTCGGGATTACCAAAAAATTCATCCTTGCTGCAGTCCTCAATAATTCGACCCTGATCCATAAAAATCACTCGATTACTCACCTTGCGTGCAAAACCCATTTCATGGGTAACACAGCACATAGTCATACCCTCGTTTGCAAGCTTGACCATCACGTCCAATACTTCACCGACCATCTCGGGGTCTAAGGCAGAGGTAGGCTCATCAAAGAGCATCACGATTGGATCCATGCTCAAGGCACGAGCAATCGCTACACGCTGCTGTTGACCACCAGATAACTGTCCAGGAAATTTATCTTTTTGCGCACTCAGACCAACCCGCTCAAGGTATTTCAGTCCATGAGCCTTTGCATCATCAGCTGAGCGGCCTAGCACCTTGATCTGAGCTAATGTCAGGTTCTCAGTAATGCTTAAGTGTGGAAAAAGTTCGAAGTGTTGGAACACCATTCCTACGCGGGCTCGTAGCTTGGGGAGATTGGTCTTTGAATCATGCAAATCAATTCCATCTACAGAAATTTGACCAGCCTGAAATGGTTCTAACGCATTAATTGTTTTAATTAAGGTCGACTTGCCTGAGCCAGATGGACCGCAAATCACTACTACCTCCCCTTTTTTGATTGACGTCGTGCAATCAGTCAAAACCTGAAAGGAGCCATACCACTTAGAAACGTTTTGGAGTTCAATCATGATGGTCTATGTAGTGTGTAGCAATCAAAAAAATAATTAACGAATAATGGCAACTTTTGCCTGAATAGCGCGCACTACTTTGGATAGCGAAAAGCAGATGATGAAATACGTAGCGGCGGCCAAGATATAAGTCTCGATTGGACGGCCATAATTTTTGCCAGCAATCTCAAAACCTTTTAATAAGTCGTAGGCGCCAATGGCATAAACCAAGGAGGTATCTTGGAACAGAATGATGGTCTGCGTCATGAAGACGGGAATCATATTTCTAAAAGCTTGGGGCAAAACTACCAAACGCATATTTTGCCCGTAGGTCATCCCTAAGGCCTCACCTGCATAAACCTGACCTCTAGGTACGGACTGAATACCGGCTCGCACAATCTCCGAAAAGAAAGCTGCCTCAAATGCAATAAAGGTAATGGTGGCAGATAAATCTGCTCCGATAGGCCTACCAATGAGCATTGGGATTAATAAGAAAAACCAAAGAATTACCATCACCAATGGAATGGAGCGCATGGTGTTGATGTAAAACGTTGCTGGATACACCAAGGCCGGCTTGCCAGATAGCCTCATCAAGGCCAAGAAGGTGCCAACTACAATGCCCCCAATTGTCGCAATAACAGTGAGCTGCACGCTAAATAGAAGGCCCTTCAGAATGTAATTTGTGAAGAGTTCCCAATTGTAGAAACTAATGTCTAAGCTCAACATATCGCCACCATTTAATGAGCCAGACTTGCATCATTCGATACAGCGATAAAACCAGGAATACGACTTCTTCTCTCAATGAAAGCCATGACTCGATTGACGCCGAAGGCTGATAATGCATAGAGCAGAGTAACTGCTAAGTAAATTTCTACGCCGCGAGAGGTTTCTTCTTGAGCCTGCATTGCAAACAATGTGAGCTCCGGGACAGAGACCGCAAAAGCAACGGAAGAGTTTTTAATAGCATTCATACTTTCCGAAGTCAACGGCGGAATGACAATGCGCAAAGCCATGGGCAATATGACATAACGATACGTCTGTGGGGTAGTTAAGCCAAGCGCAGTAGAAGCTGCTCTTTGCCCGCTAGGCAAAGACTGAATGCCTGCGCGCACTTGCTCTGCTATACGGGCTGAGGTAAAAAAGCCCAGCGCAATACTCACTAGCCAATAGGATGGAAGTGCCTTCAATGGCAAAACAAATGCAGGGATAACGTGGTACCAGAGAAAGACCTGCACTAAAACTGGAATATTTCTAAATAACTCTACCCAAGCCGTTGAGAGCCGAACAAGCCACCTACTGAGTTTTCCGTTATCCGGTAGAGTTCTGAGGGTACCCATAATTGCACCCACGATTAAAGCAATAGCCAAGCCCAAAGCTGCTACAGCAAGAGTCCACCCCCAGGCTTTTAAAAGCCAATCTAGGTAACTAGGATCTGCATTTTGTCCAAGACCAAAAATTGAGGAGAAGCAGTGATCAACCGCTTCTCCGTCTAAGGTGCTTTTACAAAAAACACCTAAATCTAATGCCATATTAACAACTCAATTGATTGAATTACTTCTTGTTGTAGTCTTCTGCAGGCTTGTCATTCAAATTAGCCCAGGCATTTTTAGTTGCTGGAGATAACTCAAGACCAACTACAGCATTTTTTGGTGGGATTGGTGACAAGAACCACTTGTTCCACAATCCAGGCATTTTGCCATTTGCAACGATCTTCGCAATAGCAGCATTTACGGCGGCCTTGAATTCTGGATCATCTTTACGAACCATAATAGCAATCGGCTCTGTACTCAATATTTCACCTACGATCTTGTAATCTTTTGGATTCTTAGAGCTAGCGATGTTGCCAGCCAAAATAGAACCGTCCATCACAAACGCGTCAGCACGGCCAGACTCTAGCAATAAGAAGCTATCAGCATGATCTTTACCAAATACTTCATCGAAGTTAACGCCATTAGCTTTCTCATGCTTGCGCAGCAATTGAACAGAGGTGGTGCCAGTAGTTGTGGCAACCTTTTTACCTGCTAATTGAGAAATGGAATTAATCCCAGAATTTGCTTTAACTGCAATACGCACTTCCTCAACATACAAAGTATTGGCAAAGCCAACATCCTTAGCGCGAGTACTATTATTAGTTGTTGTACCGCACTCAATATCAACAGTACCATTTTGCACTAAAGGTACGCGGTTTTGGGATGTAACAGGCTGGTAATTGATGCGCAATGTGCTCAAGCCCAACTTGTCTTTAATATCGCCCAGAATCATGCGGCAAACTTCAACGTGGTAACCATCAAAGCGGCTATCGCCAGTGGTATAGGACATTGGAATAGATGACTCGCGCACGCCCATAGTGACGGCACCAGAAGATTTAATCTTGTCTAAAGTAGGGCTCGCGGCAAACGCGCTAACAGATAATCCGGCAAAGAAAACGGCAGCAACAAACTGACTTAATTGATTCTTTTTCATGGGGCTCACTTTCAATAAATAAATAGGTAAGGCAAATGACTTTATATCACCCTTGCAATATAAAGCATTATTCGGCGAATTTATAAGTAATTTTTAGGGGTAGACCCTGTCCCCAAATGAAAAAACCCGCTATGTTTCCATAGCGGGTTTTGTACTTCTTTTCTAAATTCAAACTAGCTTACGCTAGCGTCAAATTAGAAAGTGTGACGTGCGCCAACAGATACTTGGCTTGCAGCAGCAGAACCTACGCTTGTGCTTGAAGTATTGTTCTGG
>NZ_JACVPN010000009.1 GCF_018881855.1 Polynucleobacter sp. MWH-Berg-3C6
ATCGCTGGGCTAGTGGTGTAAGCACTTTGGCTTTGGGTAGCGCCGTTGTACATCACAGTCGTAGGGGTAGCACTAATCGCTACCGCTAATGGCGTGACTTGAAGGTTACCAGTGACGACGGCTTGAGGGTTAGAAATGTTGTTACCACTGACGGTGAAATTAGCAGTAGTCAAATCATAAGTACCCACTGCAGTATTTCCAGAGCCACTTATAGAGGCGCCGACTGGAACAATCTTGAAGCTAATAGTTGTACCGGCCCCATCATTTCCAGAGTATGTTGTCACGCCAGCAGTGGTTGTGGCCTGCAAATTAATTGAATAAATTGCATTGCCACCTGAAGCACTCATATAAGACGCAGTTGGACTTTGCGGATTAGTGCTGCTGTAATTTGGCAATGTTCCATACGTAGTAATAGCGCCGTTGGTCTTAATCAGCAATTGGCCGGCAGGTGTAACTGTATAAATACCAGGAACATAAGTAATCGTGTAGTTCGCAAGACCAGTACCCGTTGCACCAGTCACAGTAGTGGCGTAAGTACCTGCGCTAGTGCTAGAAGATAAAGCAGTTGAGTTTGTACTAGATACAACTGCTGCAGTAGTAGCACTGGCAACAGTATCGCTACCGAGCAAGCCTGCAACCACATAAGAAACTACAGAATTACTAGATACATCATTAGGTATTTGAGTAACAAACGATGCTTGGTTTGTAGCAGTAATTGTTAAGCTTGCCTTGGTGATATCGGCAGTCAAATTTGGAGTTGGCCCTGAAACGTAATAATTTCCAGCTTTTGCACCAGTCAAGCTTACGCCAGCCATCGTATTGTAAGAAACGCCGCCAATAGTCGCTGTAGCACCTGCCGGAGTGACTGTTAGGTTAGTACCAACTGTAGATTGGCTAAAGCTTCCTACATAAGCGCTAACTGGCGAAACTACAACACTACCTATATCAGATGTAAACACACCATCTAAAGTCTGCGTACCAGTAACAGTAATTGTTGCGGCGGTTGTGGTGTCATACACCTTGTTTTGTGCAGTCAGACCACCGCTAATAGTTAATGGTGCTGGAGTGATGTTGGCCTTGAGTAAATTACTGGAGACACCGGCAATATAGTAATTGCCAGACGCTGCGCCAGTTAAGGTTGCACCAGCCATAGAAGTAATGCCATTGGCTCTTGTGGTGCTTGGTGTGACCGCAATGTTATTAGCAACGTTGGCATCAGCAAAAGTGCCTGCGTATGGGCCAGTAGAGTTCGCGCTAACGCTACCTGTATCAGCCGTAAATACGCCGCTTAAGGTTTGTGTACCAGTAACATTCACTACCGCTGCAGTCGTAGTGTCATACACCTTGTTCTGAGCTGTCAGGCCACCAGTGATATAGACCGGAGCTGGGGTGATGTTGGCACTTAAAGTCTGGCTTACTCCAGAGACATAGTAGTTCCCTGCTGATGGACCAGATAGGGTTACACCATTCATAGTGTTATAGCTAGAACCATTAATAGTGGTAGATGCTGTAGTTGGAGTAACCGTTAGGCTATTACCCACATTAGCCGCACTAAAGGTACCGGCGTATGGGCCAGACGAACTAATAATGACATTGGTTTGGCCAATATCGCTACCCAATAAACCATTTAAAGTTTGAGTTCCGCCAACAGAAATAACAGCAGTATTTGTTGCATCATAGGTCTTACTTTGGGCCGTTAAACCACCACTAATAGTTAATGGCGCTGGAGTGATGTTGGCAGCCAAGGACTGTGGCGCAGCAATACCTGCGATGTAGTAGTTAGCGCCTTTAGCTCCAGCAAGTGACATGCCTGCAACCGGTCCATTAGTAGACGATAGAACTGGGGAGACAGTGATCCCTGAACCTGCATTAGCAGATGCAAAAGCAAAACTATTTACATAGTTACCTGCTGTCGGTGCAGTGACGGCATCGCTACCCAATACTCCAGATAGAGTAATTGTTCCTGCCGTAACAGTGGCTGCAGTCGTAGTGTCATACACCTTGTTCTGAGCTGTCAGGCCACCAGTGATATAGACCGGAGCTGGGGTGATGTTGGCACTTAAAGTCTGACTGACTCCAGAGACATAGTAGTTCCCTGCTGATGGACCAGATAGGGTTACACCAGTCATAGTGTTATTGCCGTCAACTACTGTATATGCTGGGTTCACTGTTAATGCTGTTGCAACATTCGCTGAACTAAATGCACCAGCATAGGGGCCGCTACTATTGACAACAACATTACTAGTATTGACATCGCTACCTAAAAGGCCCGCTAAAGTCTGCGTACCAGTAACAGTAATTGTTGCGGCGGTTGTGGTGTCATACACCTTGTTTTGTGCAGTCAGACCACCGCTAATAGTTAATGGTGCTGGAGTGATGTTGGCCTTGAGTAAATTACTGGAGACACCGGCAATATAGTAATTGCCAGACGCTGCGCCAGTTAAGGTTGCACCAGCCATAGAAGTAATGCCATTGGCTCTTGTGGTGCTTGGTGTGACCGCAATGTTATTAGCAACGTTGGCATCAGCAAAAGTGCCTGCGTATGGGCCAGTAGAGTTCGCGCTAACGCTACCTGTATCAGCCGTAAATACGCCGCTTAAGGTTTGTGTACCAGTAACATTCACTACCGCTGCAGTCGTAGTGTCATACACCTTGTTCTGAGCTGTCAGGCCACCAGTGATATAGACCGGTGCTGGGGTGATGTTGGCTGTTGCAGTTACTGGTGCGACCCCAATCTGATAGTTACCAGAGCCTG
>NZ_JACVPN010000010.1 GCF_018881855.1 Polynucleobacter sp. MWH-Berg-3C6
GTTCAGGGATCACTGTCTCCCCAGTTCTATCGTCTACTAATGGACCGGTTGCAGGCATGTCACTTGCTGGAGCTAAAGGCGCTAACTACTACATCGCAGGTATTGCTGCGCCACAGTCCTTGGCTGCGCAGATTACCAAAGCACCGGTCTATATCACTGGTGGCCTGACAGCTCAGAACAAGGTGTATGACACTACGACTGCAGCCACTGTTACGGCAGGAACAATTACTCTATCTGGAGTATTGGGTAGCGATGCCGTCACTGCACCGACAGCAGGTAACTATGTAAATAGTTTTGCTTTTGCATCTGCTAATGCAGGTTCAGGTATCACTGTCTCCCCAGTTCTATCGTCTACTAATGGACCGGTTGCAGGCATGTCACTTGCTGGAGCTAAAGGCGCTAACTACTACATCGCAGGTATTGCTGCGCCACAGTCCTTGGCTGCGCAGATTACCAAAGCACCTCTAACAATCAGTGGATTGAGGGCGCAAGATAAAACGTACGATGGCAATGTAACTGATAAGATTTCTGGTTCATTCGCGGTTATTGGTTTAATCGGAGCGGACCAAGCTGTTGCCAGTGGTGAAGTTACTGGCGGTACATTTGTGAGTTCTAACCCTGGCAGAAATATTGCAGTAAGACCAAATTTATTGGGCCTAACCCTTACCGGCCTTAATGCGGCCAATTATGAAATTACTGACGTTACAGTTCCACTAACTGCCAATATCACCGCAATTGATACAGCTCCAGTCATCATGCCTGGCATCATTCAGCAATTGGCTGCTGATGAGGGTGATGGTGATAACAACTTCTACAGTGCAGACTGGTCAAGTTTCAATAGTGCCAATAACGCAAATTGCGGAAATGGACGTGCTGATGCATTAATTACTATGAGTACACCAGGTGCCGCTGATGAAATAGTATTGGCTGCGATTAACTCGAGTAGCATGGTCAAACAAGAGTTGCCAAGCACCATCTCTGCAATGATTAACAATGCGAGCTTGAGCGCTTCCGCGCCAACAGAAAAATTATTTGCTTCTGATAGCGTAGACATGACTTCACCTGGAATTTTGAGCTACAAGCTCACAACTGCTAATGGCCAGAAATTACCTTCATGGGTGAAGTTCGATACTAATAACCGTGTTATGACTTTGACAGGCTCTGCACCAGATAAGAGCTTGCCGTTAGCAATGCGCTTGGTGATTTCTCGTGGCTCACACCAAATTATTGAGTCTATCGTCACCATCAAGCCAATTGAAGGTGGGGCATGTACAGCGCAAACTGCATCTAAGTAGTAAATCCTGCTAATGCAAGCGCTAGAAACTCAGTTAGTAGTTAATCAAATTTGCGTTAATGGTCAAGGGCAAAGTGTAGTCGTTAAACAAATATACCTACCCAATCTGGAAGGCATTAGCTTGGTCGAGTTTAAGCACATTAAAACAGCCCAAATTGAGTTAATGCCTCTTAACCAGTTTAGGAAAACCTTTTCTTAAAAAACCATGCTGAGCAATGTTGAGAATTTTTTAGGTAGCAAAATCAAAGCGGCAAGAGAAAATGCCGGCCTAAGTCTAGAAGAGCTTGCAAAGCAAGGATGTATATCGGCTAAGCAGCTAGAGCAAATTGAAAGTGGGGGAGACGCCTATTTTTATTCCGCAGCCATTAAATTAGCGTCGGCTAAGAAAATTGCCAATATATTGGGTGTGGTAGAAGACGGGTATTAGAAAAATTCTCAACATGATTGTCCCCTCAATCTATTATGAATACCCAAATAGTCATATGGGGATAAATATGCACAGTCTAAAAATAAACCTCGTGTTTATTATTTATGTTTTATTTATACCCTGGTCTGTAAAAGCGTCCGAAGTTGCCATTTATCAAGATTGGCACGTTCTAGCCACACCAACAACTATTGAGGCTTATACCTCACCAAACCCAAACTCATCATTTGGCTTGTATTGCAATATTGACCAATGCATGTTTTATTTGCATGATGCCTTGCTATGTCGACCGGGGGCAGTATCGCCAGTTCTCATGAGCAGTATCCAATCGGCCTCATCGCTCTCCATGAGGTGCTCGTTAATAGGTGCTAAGTTATTTCAAATATTGGACCCGTTTACTACCGTCCTCAATACTTTAAGAAGTGTGGGAATAGTCAGCTTTGCAGTACCCTTGCAAAATGGCACCTTTGGACTAGCTACCTTCAGCTTGCAAGGTGCTGACGCAGCAATCAAAAGAGCATTGCTTGAAGCTGCGGCAAGTAAAAATAGGGCAACTCCTCAGTCACCTTCAAGCCCCTCCCCAAGTCCGGCGATTCCTGGCGCAAAAAAGCTGCAAGACATATCAATCTAATTAGAAAACTTTATTTTTTAGTTTTATATTTAGCTGGTAAGATATTTTTTGTGTTGATTTGAGGAAGCTAATTTTTATTTAGAAGCGGCTTAAGGCTCTTATCAAAAGTGAACTGCTGTCAATTTAGGTCCACTACCAAAGAGAGTTTTTTCATAGTAAATCATTGCAGCAACATGGGTTGATTCTGCAATAGTTGGGGTACTTGGGTTTGGGGTGCTGGAGGTCTGTAACCC
>NZ_JACVPN010000011.1 GCF_018881855.1 Polynucleobacter sp. MWH-Berg-3C6
GATGCTGGTAACTACAAGTTCACCTATAACAATGCGAACTTGGTCATTACGCCTTACATCATTGACCCAAGCAGCAGCAGTGGTCCTAATATTGCAGCGACTGCTAATAACAAGGTTTATGACACGACAACTACAGCGACTGGCGCACTCACGATGACAGGCCTACTGGCTGGTGATGTGGTTAATGCTAACTACGCTAATGCTAACTTTGCTAATGCCAATGTGGGCACCGCTAAGACTGTGACCTTTAGTGGCATTACCTTGTCTGGCCCAGCGGCTGCTAACTATGTCATGAGTACTGCGCAAAACGCAGGTCCAGTAACCGCAACAGCTAACATCACTCCAGCTCCGGTCTACATCACTGGAGGCCTAACAGCCCAAAATAAGGTGTATGACACTACGACTGCGGCAACAGTAACCGCCGGTAATGCCGTTACTCTGTCTGGTGTTCTTGGTAGTGATACGGTGACTGCGCCATCGGCAGGTAACTACGCCAATAGCTTTGCCTTTAGCCAAGCAAACGTAGCTAATAACCTGACTGTGACACCTGTTTTGAACAACAATGGTGCAGTTGCTGGAAGCCTTGCTTTAGGTGGCGCGCAAGCTGCAAACTATTACATTGCGGGTGTTAACATCATCCCAAGTTTGGTAGCGAACATTACACCTAAACCGGTCTACATTACTGCTGGCTTAACTGCGCAAGATAAGGTGTATGACGCAACTACCGTGGCCCACATTACTGCTGGTGCACAAACCTTGTCTGGGGTTTACTTTGCTGACCAAAGCAATGTGTCAGTAGCATCTACTGGCACCTATACCGGTACTTTTGCAAGTCCTAGCGTTAATCAGGGCGCAGCTTGGGCTGTGGCTCCTAATACCAGCTCCACAACCATTAATGGTGTGGGCTACACGACCGTCACAGGCACATCCTTGTCTGGAAGTGCGGCGGGTAACTACTATATTGCGGGCGTCTCTCAATCCTTGAGTGCCAACATTACGCCTGCACCATTGACGATTACTGCAAACAATGCTGCTTCGTTCGTAACCCAAAACTTGAGCGCCTTAGGCTATACCGTCAATGGCCTATTGGGTAGCGATGCTGTTGCCAGTGCTACTACTGCAGCAGTCGTGTCTAGTACAAACTCAACTGCTTTATCTTTTAGCACCGGTGCAGGTACTTACGCCACTACTGTGACTGGTGCAACAGGTAGCGGTCTTGCGAACTACACAATTACTTATAACCCTGGCGTTTACACCATCGTGCCTGCTGGGCAGCTCTTAATTACCACTACAGGCACTACTACGCCTTATGGCACAGCAGGGACTATCCCGGTACCAACGGTCTCTTACCAGACTACTGGTAATGTCGTCATTAGTAACTTGGTAGCAGGCACACCAGTTACTACTAATGGCATCACTACTTACACCTATAGTGATGGGGCAGGTACCAACATTAGCTTTAGCTTGGCACCAACCGGTACTACCTTGAGTGGTTCGGGCAATATTAATGTCGGCACCTATGGTTTAGTAGCCAACAGCTTCACCAAAACTGGTGGAAACTTAACCAGCAGCTCTGCTGTGGTGACTGGTGATTACAACGTCGTGCCATTGGCAGTAACCATTACAGCTACACCAAGAAGTGTGGTCTATAGCGGGGCTGCCCAAAATCAATTGGCTTACACCACCAGCACACCAATCTTGTCTGGCGACTATGTGGCAGTTACGGGCTTGGCCTCTGGCACTAATGTGGGTACCTATAACTCAAGCTTGGTAGTGGGGGGTACTACCTCTGGTAACAACACCAACGACTACACCTTTACCTTGGTCGATAAGCCACTCACGATTACGCCTTACATCATCAACTTTGGTAGTGGCAGCGGCCCAAGCATTAGTGCAACTGCACAAAGTAAACAGTACGACACCACTACAACCACATCTGGTAGCTTGACCATGGGTAACTTGCTCAGTGCAAATGACCAGGTCACTGCAAGCTATGGCGCAGCCAACTTTGATAATGCCAATGTCGGCACCGCGAAAACTGTGACCTTCACTGGTATCGTGCTCGCAGGCCCAGGCTCTGGTAACTATCAGATTGGGGTCGCACCAGTAACTGCAACAGCCAACATCACCCCAGCACCGGTCTATATCACTGGTGGCCTGACAGCTCAGAACAAGGTGTATGACACTACGACTGCAGC
>NZ_JACVPN010000012.1 GCF_018881855.1 Polynucleobacter sp. MWH-Berg-3C6
TTGGATGGGGAGATCTTCTAAAGCTTAAAAGAGGCCCAGATCATCGTGGGGGAGTGGGTGAAACACTATAACCATGTCAGGCCGCATAGTGCATTGGGTTACAGACCTCCAGCACCCCAAACCCAAGGGTAATCCCCCCGCAGGTTAACTGAGCTCAGAGGTAGAATTTTCTCAATAAGAGGAGTTCTACATGAAGCGTTCTAAATTTACCGACAGCCAGATCATGGATACCTTAAAGCGGGTTGATGCTGGCTTAGCCGTCCCAGAAGTCTGCCGTGAGCTGGGCATCAGTGCCGCTACTTTCTACAAGTGGCGTGCCAAATACGGTGGTATGGATACCTCCATGATGGCTCGCATGAAGGAGCTTGAGGCTGAAAATGCCCGCTTAAAGAAGATGTACATCGAAGAAAAGCTCAAGGCAGAGATACTCAATGAGGCCATCACAAAAAAGTGGTGAGGCCGTCTCACAGACGTGAGATGGCCCAAAAGGCAGTATCCCAAAACCATGTATCGATCAGACTAGCCTGTGAGATCTTTGGCGTGAGTGAGACCTGCTATCGCTATGAAGCTAAGAATAATGCGCAGAATGAACTCATTGCGAATTGGCTGATCCGCTTAACGGATAACAACCGCAGTTGGGGCTTTGGCCTTTGCTATCTGTATCTACGCAATGTCAAGAACTACACATGGAACCACAAACGCATCTACCGGATTTACCGCGAGCTTGAGCTCAACCTACGCATCAAACCCCGAAAACGTTTAGTGCGAGATAAACCCGATGCGTTGGTGGTACCGCTGAGCATCAACCAAGTATGGTCAATGGATTTTATGCATGACCAGTTACAAGATGGCAGATCCATCCGGCTATTTAATGTGATTGATGACTTTAATCGTGAAGCCTTATGCATTGAAGTAGACTTCTCTTTACCGTCTGAGCGAGTCGTTCGCAGCTTGGATCAGATCATTGCTTGGCGAGGTAAGCCTTGTGTGATTCGAGCGGACAACGGGCCGGAACTGATTAGCGGCAGACTAATGGAATGGGCAGCAAAGCATCAAATCCACATACAACACATCCAACCAGGTAAGCCACAACAAAATGCCTATGTGGAGCGCTTTAATCGCACCGTCAGATATGAATGGTTATCTCAGCATTATTGGGAAAGTATTAACGAGGTTCAGGAGTTCGCAACGCAATGGATGTATAAATATAATCATCAACGTCCAAACATGGCATTGGGCGGCATTACCCCGAAACAGCGACTGGCCATGGTTGCTTAATTAACTCTACTTCTAGGTTCGGTTAAATAAGGGGGGATTACC
>NZ_JACVPN010000013.1 GCF_018881855.1 Polynucleobacter sp. MWH-Berg-3C6
TGTACGACTCGACACATAGTTAACACTTTATACCGGACACATACTTTACAGTTTTTGGCATAGGAGGGACCACTCTATGCCGTGGAATGAAAGTACGAAGATGGATGAAAAGCTCAAATTTGTGTCGCGTTACCTCGATGGCGAGAAAATTACGACCCTGTGCCAGGAGTTTGGAATCTCCCGAGTGACTGGCCATAAGATCATTGATCGTTATAAAGATAGTGGTTTAGAAGCCTTTACGGATCGCAGTAGACGACCCTTTCGGCAAGCCAATCGCTTGCCCTTCCAGGTTGAGCAATTGATTGTGAACCTCAAAAAAGAGTTCCCGACCTGGGGCGCTCCTAAATTACGAGAACGATTGCACACCCACTATCCAGAACTGGCACTGCCCGCCAAAAGCACGGTGCATGCCGTTCTCGATCGCCATGGCTTAGTCAAAAAGAAACGCAGACGCCACCACCCCAAACTCACGGGGACCAACTTATCCGATCTCAAAGAGCCCAATGCCCTATGGTGCGTGGATTACAAGGGCGAATTTATGCTGGGTAATAAGCGGTACTGCTATCCCTTAACCGTAACGGACTATGCCTCTCGCTTTTTGATTTGCTGTGAAGGTTTGGAGAGTACTCGTGAAGCGCAGGCTTTTACCGTGTTTGAACAACTCTTTAAAGAGTATGGGCTGCCAGGCTCCATCCGCTCAGACAACGGCGTGCCCTTTGCCTGCGCTAATGCGCTCTATGGTTTAAGTAGTCTATCGGTGTGGTGGCTTCGTTTAGGCATTGGCATTGAGCGCATTAAGCCCGGCAATCCCCAGCAAAATGGTCGGCATGAACGCATGCACTTAACGCTCAAGCAAGCGACCACTAAACCGCCAGCCAAAACACTGTTGCAACAACAAGATAAGTTTGAAGACTTTATCTATGAGTACAACTATGAGCGGCCCCATCAAGCCCTGGAGATGAAAAAACCGGCACAGCTCTATGTTCCTTCGACCCGAAAATACGAAGGGCTGCCCGATGTGAGTTACCCCTTCCACGACAAAACCGTGACCGTGACCAACTGTGGGCGCATCTGTCTTGATGGCAAGAAGATTCACTTTAGTACGGTGTTCGCTGGTCATGACGTAGGCTTACGGCAGGTCGAAGAAGACGTGTGGTTAGTGAGCTTTATGGATTACGATATGGCTTACTTTGATATGGAGTCTTCAAGGGTACAAGCCCTAGAAAACCCATTTGGTCCCAAAGTATTGGGGATGTGATTGGTAAATGTGTAAACCATGTGGTCGGTACCGGACGTAAAGCATGTGTCCGGTACGTACC
>NZ_JACVPN010000014.1 GCF_018881855.1 Polynucleobacter sp. MWH-Berg-3C6
TAGCCGCATTGTCGATACCGATTACGCAGCAGAAACCTCTAATTTGACCCGTACTCAGATCTTGCAACAGGCTGCTACTTCGATGCTAGCCCAAGCCAATCAGATGCCGAACGTCATTTTGACTTTGCTCAAGTAAATCACACTCATTAATTAAAGAATAATTTAGGGAAACCCAAATGGCCGCAGTCCTCAGTACCAATATGGCATCGTTGTATGCCCAAAAGAACCTCAGCACCGCTCAAGCGAGCTTGTCTGCTTCTGTACAACGATTGTCTTCAGGCACTCGCATTAACAGTGCTAAAGATGATGCTGCTGGCTATGGGATCTCTGAGTCTTTAAAAGGGACTAAAAA
The DNA here is from genome assembly GCF_018881855.1 of Polynucleobacter sp. MWH-Berg-3C6. GTDB lineage: Bacteria > Pseudomonadota > Gammaproteobacteria > Burkholderiales > Burkholderiaceae > Polynucleobacter. The sequence goes on from NZ_JACVPN010000014.1 coordinate 353, forward strand.
TATTGTGGATCAAAACATCCGCAATGCAAAAGATGGCATCTCTTACGCCCAAGTTGCTGAAGGCGCATTAGACGTAGTTGGCAAGATCTTACAACGCTCATTGACACTTGCTACTCAAGCTACTGATGGCACATTAAATGAAGATCAGATGAAAGCTATTGGTAATGAGTTAGTTTCTTTGTATGAGGAAGTTCAGAATATTAAGGCGCGTACTAAGTTTCAGGGCGGTGTTGACTCCTTATCAGTTTTTGATGCCAGCGGCAATATTTCAGTCGAAACTGGATCTGGATCTGGATCTGCCACTGCAGTGAATCCAGAGATGGTTCATTTGGATTACGCTATAAACCTCAATGAGTGTTTCTATGACTTCGCTGTAATGCTAAAAGACAATGGCCGCTTTGATAATAGCGTTACTGATCCAGCCGATTTTGTATCTGAGATTCAGGCTCAAATTGCCGCTAACGCAACCAATCGCTCAGATCTTGGCACAGCTATTAACTCACTCGAGTATGCAGTCGATAACATGCAAACCTTATCTACTAATCTGGCTGATGGTATTAGCCGCATTGTCGATACCGATTACGCAGCAGAAACCTCTAATTTGACCCGTACTCAGATCTTGCAACAGGCTGCTACTTCGATGCTAGCCCAAGCCAATCAGATGCCTAACGTCATTTTGACTTTGTTGAAGTAAATCACACTCATTAAAGAATATTTAGGGAAAACGAATCATGGCCGCAGTCCTTAGTACCAATATGGCATCACTGTATGCCCAGAAGAACTTAAGTACTGCTCAGACTGCTTTGTCTGCTTCAGTTCAAAGATTGTCTTCCGGTACTCGCATTAACAGTGCTAAAGATGATGCTGCTGGCTATGGGATCTCTGAGTCTTTAAAAGGGACTAAAAACATTGTGGATCAATCGATTCGCAATACCAAGGATGCGATTTC
>NZ_JACVPN010000015.1 GCF_018881855.1 Polynucleobacter sp. MWH-Berg-3C6
TTCTAAGCCCTACTAGGCGTAAAAATGCAGCGCAGCTGCTCATGGACCAGCATTCTATCTCTGAGCGGACTGCCTGCAGTTTAGTGGGGCTATCGAGAGCCGCTTATCGCTATATGCCATTGCCTAGAGATGACGAAGAGCCCCTGCGAGCTGAAGTCATCCGCATGGCGAGCACCTATGGCCGGTATGGCTATAGATTTATTGCGGGCATGATGCGTAACGCTGGTTGGGGGCAAGCGACTACTGCAAAGGTCGCTCGCATCTGGCGGCAAGAAGGCCTAAAGATCCCACAAAAGCAACCTCCTAGAGGCAGACTCTGGCTCTCCGATGGCAGCTGTATGAGATTGCGAGCTACTCATACCAATCATGTTTGGAGTTATGACTTTGTCTTTATCAGGGACGCTTATGGTGGCAAGATCCGGATGCTGACTATGATTGTCCCGCGGGATTCCCTTTGGTCATGAGTTCAGTAGAAAGTGTTTAACGATCTTCTGCGCTAGACGAATTGGCTCAATCCAAGTGATTGAACAACTGGCAAACGCCATGATGATCCATGGTATCCCGCAATATATTCGATCGGACAATGGCCCAGAATTTGTTGCTAAAGAGCTGCGTAGTTGGTTATCTGGCATTGGAGTAAAGACAGCCTACATTGAACCGGGCAGCCCTTGGGAGAATGGCTTTTGTGAAAGCTTTAACGGCACCTTTAGAGACAATCTTTTGGATGGGGAGATCTTCTAAAGCTTAAAAGAGGCCCAGATCATCGTGGGGGAGTGGGTGAAACACTATAACCATGTCAGGCCGCATAGTGCATTGGGTTACAGACCTCCAGCACCCCAAACCCAAG
>NZ_JACVPN010000016.1 GCF_018881855.1 Polynucleobacter sp. MWH-Berg-3C6
AGTCCGTTACTGTTACGCCGCTATCGATCTTGGTATTGCCATCGCCATAGTAAAGATGTGTGCCAACAGGAACTGGGCTCGAGAATGTTCCAGGCGCAAACCTCGCTCCACCAACTCCATAGTCAGGTGCAGTAGGGTCATTTTGAATATCAGATCCAAGATAAACGTTTTCGAAGTCTCCCAAAGAGCCAGTCCAATAGGCTCCTGTATTACTTGCCAAACTCAAATCCGAAATATTAATCTCACTAACAGCCCCTGTACCAGTACTCAAGGCATTAGTAGTACCAAAGACTGAACCAGATCCTCCTTGGAACTGGGTACGCTCTTTGACGTTTTGGATTTCATTTAAAAGGGAAGCGATCTCATTATTAATAGAGTCTGTTTGATCAGAGTTCAAAGTGCCATCTTGGCGCTGGGTAGTTAAGGTAAGGACGCGCTGGAGCATCTTGCCAACGACATCTAATGCACCTTCAGCAGTTTGTATTTGAGAAATCGCATCCTTGGTATTGCGAATCGATTGATCCACAATGTTTTTAGTCCCTTTTAAAGACTCAGAGATCCCATAGCCAGCAGCATCATCTTTAGCACTGTTAATGCGAGTACCGGAAGACAATC
>NZ_JACVPN010000017.1 GCF_018881855.1 Polynucleobacter sp. MWH-Berg-3C6
CTACCTGGAGAATGGGCCTGGTGGTCCTGTTTCAGTGCTTGAGTTTGAAGGCTTTACTAATGAGGCGTATGGTGCTTTTCAGGACTATGCCCTCTCATCCTTTATGGATCCAAATGATGTAACGATCAGTATTGGAGACTCTGGCCTTGGTCTTGGCCTGGTAGATGCCTCAGGCAATGCCAATGGCAAGATCGATAGCTCTGCCTACTTTGATGCCAGTGGCAATGTCCAGTCTTTAACTGCTAGTGATGTAGCTAACCTATCTACTTCAGTAGTGCAAGATGCTATTGGGATTAATGCCACTAATAGATCTGATCTAGGTATTTGGTTAAATCGCCTAGATTACGCAGTAGATAACATGCAAACCCTATCTACTAACTTAGCAGATGGTATTAGCCGCATTGTCGATACCGATTACGCAGCAGAAACCTCTAATTTGACCCGTACTCAGATCTTGCAACAGGCTGCTACTTCGATGCTAGCCCAAGCCAATCAGATGCCGAACGTCATTTTGACTTTG
>NZ_JACVPN010000018.1 GCF_018881855.1 Polynucleobacter sp. MWH-Berg-3C6
GCTGAAGTCATCCGCATGGCGAGCACCTATGGCCGGTATGGCTATAGATTTATTGCGGGCATGATGCGTAACGCTGGTTGGGGGCAAGCGACTACTGCAAAGGTCGCTCGCATCTGGCGGCAAGAAGTGAACTGCTGTCAATTTAGGTCCATTACCAAAGAGAGTTTTTTCATAGTAAATCATTGCAGCAACATGGGTTGATTCTGCAATAGTTGGGGTACTTGGGTAATCCCCCCTTATTTAACCGAACCTAGAAGTAGAGTTAATTAAGCAACCATGGCCAGTCGCTGTTTCGGGGTAATGCCGCCCAATGCCATGTTTGGACGTTGATGATTATATTTATACATCCAT
>NZ_JACVPN010000019.1 GCF_018881855.1 Polynucleobacter sp. MWH-Berg-3C6
CCTGACTATGGAGTTGGTGGAGCGAGGTTTGCGCCTGGAACATTCTCGAGCCCAGTTCCTGTTGGCACACATCTTTACTATGGCGATGGCAATACCAAGATCGATAGCGGCGTAACAGTAACGGACTACTACCTGGAGAATGGGCCTGGTGGTCCTGTTTCAGTGCTTGAGTTTGAAGGCTTTACTAATGAGGCGTATGGTGCTTTTCAGGACTATGCCCTCTCATCCTTTATGGATCCAAATGATGTAACGATC
>NZ_JACVPN010000020.1 GCF_018881855.1 Polynucleobacter sp. MWH-Berg-3C6
CCTGACTATGGAGTTGGTGGAGCGAGGTTTGCGCCTGGAACATTCTCGAGCCCAGTTCCTGTTGGCACACATCTTTACTATGGCGATGGCAATACCAAGATCGATAGCGGCGTAACAGTAACGGACTGCTACCTGGAGAATGGGCCTGGTGGTCCTGTTTCAGTGCTTGAGTTTGAAGGCTTTACTAATGAGGCGTATGGTGCTTTTCAGGACTATGCCCTCTCATCCTTTATGGATCCAAATGATGTAACGATC
>NZ_JACVPN010000021.1 GCF_018881855.1 Polynucleobacter sp. MWH-Berg-3C6
TCGTGTCATAAACCTTGTTATTAGCAGTCGCTGCAATATTAGGACCACTGCTGCTGCTTGGGTCAATGATGTAAGGCGTAATGACCAAGTTCGCATTGTTATAGGTGAACTTGTAGTTACCAGCATCCGAACCACTTGTTGACAAGTTTGAGCTGTAGGTGCCTACGTTCTTACCAGTAGCTACCCCGCCGCTCACTGTCACCGCATCACCAGTCAAAATCGCTGGGCTAGTGGTGTAAGCACTTTGGCTTTGGG
>NZ_JACVPN010000022.1 GCF_018881855.1 Polynucleobacter sp. MWH-Berg-3C6
TCTAAGGACTTAGGGCAAAACGTAGTCGTGGAAAACAAGCCTGGTGCTGGAGGCAATATCGCTGCTGAATCTGTAGCGCAATCTCCTGCTGATGGATACACCATCATGCTTACCTCCGGAAGCATGCCCACCGTTAACCCAAATCTCTATAAAAAACTGCCAGTAAATTACGCTAAAGACTTTGTCTACATTACCAATGTAGCAACTGGACCGATGCTTTTATCTGTAAGCAATAAGATCCCCGTAAAAAATGTC
>NZ_JACVPN010000023.1 GCF_018881855.1 Polynucleobacter sp. MWH-Berg-3C6
CCATTATCACTTCGGATGTGCTCGGGGATGCCGTGAGTAATCATGGCGTTGGCCAGTTGTTCTATCACTTGGATTGAGCCAATTCGTCTAGCGCAGAAGATCGTTAAACACTTTCTACTGAACTCATCAATCATAGTCAGCATCCGGATCTTGCCACCATAAGCGTCCCTGATAAAGACAAAGTCATAACTCCAAACATGATTGGTATGAGTAGCTCGCAATCTCATACAGCTGCCATCGGAGAGCCAGAGTCT
>NZ_JACVPN010000024.1 GCF_018881855.1 Polynucleobacter sp. MWH-Berg-3C6
ATGGATGTATAAATATAATCATCAACGTCCAAACATGGCATTGGGCGGCATTACCCCGAAACAGCGACTGGCCATGGTTGCTTAATTAACTCTACTTCTAGGTTCGGTTAAATAAGGGGGGATTACCTAGGCAATGGCATATAGCGATAAGCGGCTCTCGATAGCCCCACTAAACTGCAGGCAGTCCGCTCAGAGATAGAATGCTGGTCCATGAGCAGCTGCGCTGCATTTTTACGCCTAGTAGGGCTTAGAA
>NZ_JACVPN010000025.1 GCF_018881855.1 Polynucleobacter sp. MWH-Berg-3C6
TTGCAGTAGTCGCTTGCCCCCAACCAGCGTTACGCATCATGCCCGCAATAAATCTATAGCCATACCGGCCATAGGTGCTCGCCATGCGGATGACTTCAGCTCGCAGGGGCTCTTCGTCATCTCTAGGGGTAATCCCCCCGCAGGTTAACTGAGCTCAGAGGTAGAATTTTCTCAATAAGAGGAGTTCTACATGAAGCGTTCTAAATTTACCGACAGCCAGATCATGGATACCTTAAAGCGGGTTGATGCTGGC
>NZ_JACVPN010000026.1 GCF_018881855.1 Polynucleobacter sp. MWH-Berg-3C6
CCTGATAAAGACAAAGTCATAACTCCAAACATGATTGGTATGAGTAGCTCGCAATCTCATACAGCTGCCATCGGAGAGCCAGAGTCTGCCTCTAGGAGGTTGCTTTTGTGGGATCTTTAGGCCTTCTGAACTGACCTGATTTTTAGTACCACTCCCAAAGAGAGGATTTTTGATAATCTTCACCTTAAAGGAGTGCTAAATATGGCAAAAGGCCAACGTCTTAAACCCGAGCAAATCGTCACCTTATTGCGTC
>NZ_JACVPN010000027.1 GCF_018881855.1 Polynucleobacter sp. MWH-Berg-3C6
TAAAGGTGCCGTTAAAGCTTTCACAAAAGCCATTCTCCCAAGGGCTGCCCGGTTCAATGTAGGCTGTCTTTACTCCAATGCCAGATAACCAACTACGCAGCTCTTTAGCAACAAATTCTGGGCCATTATCACTTCGGATGTGCTCGGGGATGCCGTGAGTAATCATGGCGTTGGCCAGTTGTTCTATCACTTGGATTGAGCCAATTCGTCTAGCGCAGAAGATCGTTAAACACTTTCTACTGAACTCAT
>NZ_JACVPN010000028.1 GCF_018881855.1 Polynucleobacter sp. MWH-Berg-3C6
TTGGATGGGGAGATCTTCTAAAGCTTAAAAGAGGCCCAGATCATCGTGGGGGAGTGGGTGAAACACTATAACCATGTCAGGCCGCATAGTGCATTGGGTTACAGACCTCCAGCACCCCAAACCCAAGTACCCCAACTATTGCAGAATCAACCCATGTTGCTGCAATGATTTACTATGAAAAAACTCTCTTTGGTAGTGGACCTAAATTGACAGCAGTTCACT